>CAWUSQ010000014.1:0-120358 GCA_963925275.1 uncultured Rhodoferax sp. | reverse complement strand
AGCGCATGCTTTTAGATACGTAAAACAATTTAAGGTGGCTTATGTCTCATTCTCATTTCATCGACCGACCCAATGGATCACGCATTGCTTGGCGTAGCCATGGGCAGTCTCTTGGGCCAACCATACTGTTGTCCAACTCATTGGCAGCAGACTGGACCATGTGGGACGCTGTCATCGCCCAACTCAGTGCCAAATACAGAGTGATCACCTATGACAACCGCGGTCACGGTGAAAGTAGCAGTCCTGATCAGCTCAGCAGCATGGCCGATCTGTCTGCCGACGCATTGGCAGTGCTTGATGCGGCGCAGGCCGACAAGGTCTGGTGGGTGGGTATTTCCCTGGGTGGCATGGTGGGCATGCAAACCGCGCTTGATCACCCAGAGCGACTCTCGGGTTTGATGGTCTCAAACAGCCGCGCTCGCATTGATCAGGCTGGTATCGACGCCTGGAACATGCGCGTCGCTAAGGCGCGCGAGGAAGGCATTGCAGCCATTTCTCAGCCTACTTTGGAGCGCTGGTTCGCGCCCGATGTGGTGGCGGCTCAGCCTGAGACCATGGCGGGCGTCAAAGCCATGATCGAGCGCACAACGCCGGTTGGCTTTGCTACTTGCGTTGAAGCCATCAAAACCATGGCCCTGTGGGATCGCCTGCCTGGCATGCAGGTTCCGACCTGCTTTGTGTCCGGTGCGCAAGATGGCGCAGCCCCCCCTACCGAAATGCAGGCCATGGCTGAGCGTGTGACAGGATCACGTGCGCAAGTACTAGACCCTTGCGGCCACCTGTCGTCGATTCAGCGCCCGGATGATCTGGTTGCGCTTTTCATTGACTGGTCTGAATCACTGGGCTAGGGGCACCCTGACTGAGCGTTCTTTGGTGGCGCAGGGCTGGCCCTGCTGCTGGCCTTCAGTCGCACACGCATGCACGGCGCGCACACCCCCGCCTGAGCTCTTCAGAACCGTGCTGTGGGCCATGTTGACTTGGCGTATTTTTTGTCCTTACTCAAACGTGTCATGGTTCTACAACTGAGTTGGCATCGATTGGGCGGCGGTACTTTTGTCGTTGGCACGTTGTAAGCCCTGAAGTTCTGACATGCCAAACTTGGATTTTTCAACTGAACCAAACGCGACATTAGGTGCTTTTCAGTGCTCAATAAAACATTAAAATAGTGATCTAAGCGCTTGATATAGTGAGAAAATAGTCCCAAATTTCTAAACACATGATTTCTGTCGCTCCGATGATGGATTGGTATGAATAACTAGGTTATTTAAGGGTTTCAAGGGATTCGTGTGCAATCTGTGTGCACTCAAATTTTTTTGAACTAAGCAGGGCAGGGCAACCACCCATCGAGCACACCACTCACATACGCCTTGTCCAGTATGTGCCCATTGCCTGGCAACACATGCACGTCAATGCCCATCAGCTCACCGAGCCTGCTGACGTTCGCAGGCACGCTTTGCCAATCCTCTGCGCCGACGTGAATCTCGCCTACTTGACCAGTATGACTTTCAGCGCACAAATCCCCAGATCGGGTGATGTTCATCGCCACAGACATTGATCAAAGTGTTGGCCCGATTCAATCTGCAAGCGACTTCACGGTGCGGTGAAAACCGATCATGCCAAAGAACACCGTGCGTGAAGTAACTTCCTGAAAGCCCATGTCCCTGAGCATGTCGCTGAGCTCGTGTGCCGAATAGAACATCTGCAGCGCCTCGACGAAGTATTTCTTGCAGTTGAGTGCCGCGGACCCGCTACGAAATACGTAGCTCGTGAACCACAGAGAGAAACGCAGGTAGGCGTAGTACAGTCTTTCCACGGCCCGGTTGCCGGGGCGCAGCATGTCGCAGTGGTAGAAGCGTCCACCAGGTTTGAGTACGCGCCTGATCTCAGCGGTAACGCGGCGGATGCGGAGATGGCGCGAGGCAAACTGCAGCGTCACGAAGTCAAATGAATTGTCCGGATACGGCAGAGTGTGTACGTCATCGATCACGCTCTGGACGCGAAAGCCAAGCGCCTGGGCACGTTGACGCCCAACTTCCTGCATCGCAGCGCTGCGGTCAATGGTGTGCACTTCGAGTGTCGGCTCGCGTTGGAGTAGTGCGATGCCGATGGCGTTGGTGCCGGCGCAGACGTCTAGCACCCGCTCTGCCGGTTTGATCTCAACCGTCGCCATGAACTGGCGCAGAAACCAGCCCCACAATCCGAAGCTGGCGATATGGTTAGCGCGGTCGTAGTAGGGTGCCACGTCGGCGAACACATCGTTGAGTTCGTGCGTCCAGATCTTGTTGAAACGCTCTTCACGGGCAATTTCGCGCTTGGCGCCCGGTGGTGGATTCATAGACTCCCTTACTTCAGATCCTAGTCAAACAAATTTCAGACGTTTGATTCTTACTCCCTTTTTTTCTCCAACTCTAGCATCCAACCCTTAAGCCCTAGCTTGACGCAAATCAAGTGTGCAGCAGTGATGTCTCGTAGACTGCGTGCATCAATAGGAAGAACAACATGAGACTTGCAGCTATTTTTCTAGGGTTGTTGATGGCTACGGGCGCGGTGCCTGCCTCGGCCCAGCAGGATGCGCTGCTTGCAAAGCCACCACTGATGGTGTATGTCGTTCCAGTGACTGGAACCATCGATCTTGGCCTGGCGCCTTTCGTACAGCGGGTGATCGACGAGGCAACAGACACCGATGCCGCGGCCGTGGTGCTGGACATCAACACTTTTGGCGGGCGCGTCGACGCCGCGGTACAGATCCGCGACACACTCTTGCGCAGCAAGGTGCGCACCATCGCCTTCATCAACAAGCGTGCCATCTCGGCCGGCGCCCTGATCAGCCTGGCGGCAAAAGACATCGTCATTGCCAGCGGTGGAACGATCGGAGCAGCCACCCCGGTGCAGATTGGCGGCGAAGCCAAAGAGGCCTTGCCGGTCGAGGAAAAGACCGTCTCCTATGTGCGCAAGGAGTTTCGTGCCACCGCAGAGGCGCGCAAGCGGCCGCTGAAGGTGGCCGAAGCGATGGTGGACGCAGACGTGGTCATTCCCGGCCTGATCGCCAAGGGCAAGCTGCTGACGCTCACCACTGAGGAGGCACTCAAGGCCAAGGTGGCAGACCACCGTGCCGAAACGATTGAGGAGGCCCTGGTCGCCGTCGGACTGGCCGGAGCTGAGATCCGGCGCTCGCAGCTGAACTGGGCCGAGGAACTGGTGCGCGTGCTGACCAACCCGATCGTGAGTTCAATACTGATGACGGTGGCCCTGCTGGGCATCATCATCGAGTTGCGCACGCCCGGCTTCGGCGTGCCCGGCGCCTTGGGCGTCACCAGTTTGGGCCTGATCCTGTGGGGCCACTGGATCGTGCAGCTGGCAGGTTGGGAGGAGTTGCTGCTGGCGACGGCTGGGCTGGTGTTGCTGGCGCTGGAGGTCTTCGTGATACCCGGCTTTGGCATCGCCGGTGCCATGGGGGTCCTGGGTATCCTGGCCGCTCTGGTGCTGAGCATGGTGGGGCATGGCAATACGACGGAACTGGTGATGCTGGTGGCAATGCGGGTGATGTTCTCGTTGCTGTTCGCAATCCTTGCCAGCCTGATGTTGCTGCGTTTCATGACGCGCTCGCCTATCGGTCGCAGGCTGGTGCTCGAAACTGGCCTGAAAGCAGACCAGGGTTATGCCTCGGCGCCAGATAGTGACCACCGGCTGCTAGGCCGGGAGGGCGTCGCTGTATCTCCCCTTCATCCGGCGGGGATTGCGGAAATTGACGGCGCGCGTGTAGACGTGGTGTCTAATGGGCCTTTAATCGATCCGGGAGAAGCTGTCGTCGTCGAGCGCGTCGATGGCAACCGGGTGGTGGTAAAGCGGATCAATGAAGCCCCTGAAAGGAGCAATAAATGATTGGTATAGAAGGTGGCCTCGTTGGAGGTTTTGGCTTGATCATTCTGATCGTCGCCGCGCTGGCGTTTGTCTTGTATCTGGTTCCGGTGCCGTTGTGGATCGCAGCCTGGGCGTCCGGCGCCTATGTCGGCTTGTTCACGCTGGTGGCGATGCGACTGCGTCGCGTGCCGCCGCATGTGGTGGTGACGGCGCGCATCAGCGCCGTTAAGGCCGGCGTCGATGTCTCCCTCAACGACCTGGAGGCGCACTTTCTGGCCGGCGGCAATATCGTGCGGGTGGTCAACGCGATGATCTCGGCCGACAAGGCCAGTATTCCGCTGCCGTTCAACCGCGCGGCAGCGATCGACTTGGCCGGGCGCAACGTGCTCGAGGCGGTGCAGATGTCGGTGTTGCCCAAGGTGATCGAAACACCGCGCATCGCTGCAGTGGCCAAGGACGGTATTCAATTGCACGTTGTTTCGCGCGTCACGGTGCGCACCAATATCGACCGCCTGGTTGGTGGTGCCGGCGAAGAGACCATCATTGCGCGGGTGGGCGAAGGCATGGTCAGCACCATCGGTTCGGCAGCCAACCACAAGAGCGTGCTGGAAAATCCCGACCATATCTCTAAGCACATCCTGAGTAAGGGCCTGGACGCTGGAACGGCCTACGAAATACTGTCTATTGACATCGCCGACATCGACGTCGGCGCCAATATCGGCGCAAAGTTGCAGATCGATCAAGCCGACGCCGACAAGCAGATTGCACAGGCCAAGGCCGAGGAGCGCCGTGCAATGGCAGTAGCGCTGGAGCAGGAAATGCGAGCCCGCGTAGTTGAGGCCGAGGCCGAGGTGCCGCGCGCCATGGCCGAAGCCTTCCGCCAAGGCAATATGGGCATCATGGATTACTACCGGATGAAGAACCTGCAGGCTGATACCGACATGCGCAACGAGATTGCGGACGCCCCGCCGGAAGAACCTCCCCAGTCGCGCAAGTAAGGCGAAGGGCCCAACATGCGCGATAACAACCTGCTCATCTATGGCCTGTTGTTCCTGGTCATCATCGGCTTCAACCTGTTCAAGCAGTTCTTGGCGGCGCGCGCGCAGCAGCGGCGCCGCCAGCAGCAGGTCGCTGCCGCACAGGGTATGCCGCAGCCGGGCCCAGAGGACAACCCGTTCGCGCTGACGGAAAGCGACTGGGGGCGGCCGCCAGAAGCGAAACCGGCGCCTGAGATGCGACCTGTGCCTGCATTGGCACGTAAGCCTGAATCCGCGCGGTCCAAGTCCGACCCTGCGATCGGGGCCATTCGGCCACCCAGACCGTCGCAGCGGGGCCGTGCGCGTCATCGCATGTTTCAGCACCGCCGCGCCTTGCGCGACGGCATCGTGATGATGACTGTTCTGGGTCCGTGCCGGGCCTTGCAACCCTACGATCAGGATCGCTCCTGACCCATGCGTTGCCAAATCCGGCGTCCAGTGCGAAGCCGAGACAGCCCAAGTTAAATTGGGTGTGGGCGACCGCTTGCTCTGCTAATAGACGCCAAAACTTAATGTGCTGTGCCTGAACTTCAATGGACGCTGCCCATGCTTTAGCCTCGCTTTGCAAATTGAAGGATGCGGCTTTATAGATACCGGCTTTGTGTGCCTGTACGCGCCACTTCCTTGCCGGTAACTGCGAGAATGAGGCCATCATGTGCAATTCGTGTGCACTTTTTGTTCCATTAGGCACAAATAGTGATTTTTTACAGTGTCAAATATTCAATTAAATCAAAAACTTACAAGGCCTCGAATCAGCGTTGCGCCGATGATGGATTGGACGGATCGTCATTGCCGCTATTTCCACCGACTGCTCAGCAGCCACGCACTGTTGTACACCGAGATGGTGACCACCGGCGCTTTGTTGCATGGTGATGTGGCCCGGCATTTGGATTACAACCCAGAAGAGCACCCTGTGGCGCTGCAGCTCGGTGGCAGTGAACCGGCGGACTTGGCCGCCTGTGCCAAGTTGGCCGCCAGCTGGGGCTATGACGAAATCAACCTCAACTGCGGCTGTCCCAGCGAGCGCGTGCAGCGCGGTGCGTTTGGTGCTTGTTTGATGAATGAGCCGCAGTTGGTGGCCGACTGCGTGCGGGCTATGGTCGAAGTCAGTGATGTGCCCGTGACCGTCAAGCACCGCATTGGCTTGGACAAAACTGAGCACTATGATTTTGTGCGCGACTTTGTCGCCACCGTGGCACAAGCCGGCTGTCAAACCTTCATCGTGCATGCGAGAAACGCCTGGTTGAAAGGCTTAAGCCCCAAAGAGAACCGTGAAGTGCCACCTCTGCGCTACGAGGTGGTGTACCGTTTGAAGCGCGATTTTCCTGAGCTCACCATTGTGCTCAACGGTGGGCTGACAAGCACCGATCAAGTGCAGGCTTGCTTGCAGCACCTCGATGGGGTCATGCTCGGGCGCGAGGCCTACCACAACCCCTATTGGCTCTCAGAGTGGGACACGGCTTTCTTTACTGCAAACGACGCGGTAGCAGCGCCTTCGGCTAGTGGGCCATCGCGGGATGACATCGAAGCCCAAATGGTGGCCTATATGCAAGCGCAGTGGGCAAAACACCAGACCCCTTGGTATGCGATTGCCCGCCACATGCTGGGTCTTCGCCATGGCCAAAAGGGTGCGCGCCACTGGCGCCGTGTCTGGAGTGACCATAGCTTGAAAACCGCGTCACCCCATGAGGTGATGGCGCTGGCACGGGCGGCCCTGTAGCGGTGTGCGGGGTCCGCCGCCTTGCGATCATGTGTGCAGACCCAGTGCGCTCTAGGCCAGTCGATGCCCAGTGCGGGAGGCTGCCCCGCTTCATCCACAGGTTCTAGGTCTGCCTTACTTGGCTTTTGAAGTGGGCGGTGTCGGTCAATGCTCGTGTCGCCCAAATGCACTCTGGCATATGGGTATTGCGCTTAATGGCGGCCTATCGTGCCGCCCATAGCTGCATGAAGCTTGGCGCGGTATCATCTCTACTGGCTTTGGTCGTTCAGGTCTGGGAACATCGACAGACCGTTCGGCTCGAATCTGATTCAATGACTTCGCGACTGCTGTGCGTCTCAACTCCATCAAATTATCTGGTTTCAAGTCGTTTTCCGACCCTACCAATTTCATGCTACCCGGGCAACTGGTTGGTGTGGTGGGGCCGAACGGCTGTGGCAAATCCAACATCATGGACGCCGTGCGCTGGGTGCTTGGTGAGTCCAAGGCCTCAGAGTTGCGTGGCGAGTCCATGCAGGATGTGATCTTTAACGGCACTGCGACCCGCAAACCAGCGAGCCGCGCCAGTGTCGAGCTGGTCTTTGATAACGATGATCACCGTGCCGGTGGACAGTGGGGCCAGTTTGCCGAAATTGCTGTGAAGCGCGTGCTCACGCGTGACGGCAACAGCAGTTATTACCTGAACAACCAAGCCGTGCGCCGGCGCGATGTGCAGGATGTGTTTTTGGGTACGGGTCTTGGGCCACGTGCCTACGCCATCATTGGTCAGGGCACCATCAGCCGCATCATTGAAAGCAAGCCTGAAGAGTTGCGTTTGTTTTTGGAAGAAGCCGCGGGTGTGTCCAAATACAAAGAGCGCCGCCGCGAGACTGAAAGCCGCCTGAGTGATACCCGTGACAACCTGACCCGCGTCGAAGATATTCTGCGTGAACTCAACAGCAACCTGGAAAAGCTTGAGAAGCAGGCAGAGGTAGCCCAGCTTTACCGTGACTTGAGCGAAGCCGCCAGTTTGAAGCAGCACCAGCTCTGGTTTCTTAAGCGCGGCGAAAGCCAGCGTGAACAAGAGACGGTACGCGTCGAAGGACTAGAGGCCGTCAATGCGCTGGAGGCGCGTACGGCCGATTTGCGCCATATTGAGGCCGAGCTTGAGGCCGTTCGGCAAGCACATTACGCTTGCGGCGACCATGTGAACCAGGCGCAAGGCAGCTTGTACGAAGCCAGTGCCGAAGTGGGCCGCTTGGAAGCTGAGATCCGTTTTGTAGTCGAGGGGCGCCAGCGCGTGACCCAGCGCCTGCAGGCTTTGGCCGAACAAAAAGTGCAGTGGCAGACCCGGGGTGAGCAGGCGCAGCAAGAAATCGAAGATTTGAGCGCACGTGAGCTCGACGGGGGTGAGCAATCTGGCATGTTGCAGGCCCAACTCGACGAGTTGGGGCGCGGTGTTCCCGCCTTAGAAGATGGCTTGCGTCTGGCGCAGCGGGAGGCCCAAGAACAGCGCAATCTGGTCACGCAAGTGCAGCAACACATTGGGGTTCTGGCAGCAGAGCAGCGCGGGCTGGATGACCAAACCCGCCAACTCGAGACACGACGCGAGCGCTTGGTGCAGGACCGCAACACCATGGCAGCACCCGATGAGGCGCGCCACACGGCCTTGCAAAATGAGTGGGCCGCTGCCAAGGCACATGCCGAACAAACCCTAGAGCAGGTCAGTGAGCTGCAGGCGGAGGTGACCGGCCTCGATGACCAACGGGCCCAGGCGCAGCAAACCAACGGTGCTGAGTCCGCTAAATTGGCCGACTTGTCGGCGCGCAGCGCAGCCCTCAAGGCTTTGCAAGCGCGCGTTAAAACCGATGGCAAATTGCAGCCTTGGTTGATCAAACATGGTCTGGACCACTTGCAAGGTTTGTGGACGCGGCTGCACATTACGCCAGGTTGGGAAAGTGCGCTAGAGGCGGCACTGCGGGAGTGCATGGCGTCGCTGGAGGTGAGTCGCTTAGAGCTGCTGCGCGCCTTCGAGCAAGATGCGCCACCCACCAAGCTGGCTTTTTATACGCCACCCTTAGCGGGCGGCGCAGCTGCCATCGGCGGCTTGCCGCGTTTGGCTGATTTGTTGCAGCTGCCAGATGCGTCTCAGATGGCGGTCTTGCACGACTGGTTAAACGGCTGTTACACCGCACCCAGCCTAGAGGAGGCGCTGCTTGCACGCGCCAAGCTGCGCGCAGGTGAGCGCATTTACTTGCCAAGCGGCCATGCGGTTGGGCCCAATAGCGTGAGTTTTTACGCTGCGGATTCTGAGCAATCTGGTTTGTTGGCGCGCGCCCAGGAAATCGAAAATCTCGACAAGCAACTGCGTGCGCAACAGCTCATCGCGCAAGAGTCCCGCACCGCTGTTGCACGCTGCGAAGCAGCCTACAGCGCGTCCTCTCAACAGCTCCAAAGCGTGCGGCGTGAGAGCGCCGAGGCACAGTCGCTTGCCCACACGCTGCAGGTTCAGGCGCTGCAGTTGGCTCAAGCGATTGAACAAGCGCGAGAGCGTGGCGCCAAGATTACTGCTGATTTACAGGAGCTGGACCATACGCTGGATGAAGTGCAAGCGCGCCGTGAAACTGCACAGCTACGATTTGAAGAGCTCGATAACCAGCTTGCTGATGCACAAGAGCGCCATGTCAGCTTGGACGACCAAGTGCTGGGTGCAGACAGTGCCCTGAACGCGACCCGTGTGCAGCAGCGTGGCTTGGAGCGCCAAGTCCAGGAGGCCAGTTTTTCATTGCGTAGCTTGAGCGCACGCCGTGAAGAGCTCACCCGCGCCATGCAAACCGCTGGCCAACAGGTCGACGGTGTGGTGGCCGATATCGGCTCTGCTCAGGCAGAACTTGGTCAATTGGATGACCAAGCCTCGGTCAACGGCCTGCAAGCCGCCTTGGCAGTGAAGCTGGAGCGTGAAGCGCAGTTGGCTACCAAGCGCAATGACTACAACGATTTAAGCGCCAAATTGCGCGCCAGCGACGAGCGCCGCTTGCAGCTCGAGCATGCCTTGGCACCCCTGCGCAAACGCATCACTGACTTTCAGCTCAGAGAGCAGGCTGCACGTCTGGGTTTTGAGCAGTATGCCCAGCTCTTGACTGATGCCAAAGTGGATTTGCTGGCTTTGGAGGCCAGCTTGTCCGACGATAGCGTGCGCTTGAGCGGCTTGCCCGCAGAGATTGATCGCCTGAACGGGGAGATTGCAGCCCTGGGTGCGGTTAACTTGGCTGCCTTGGATGAGCTCAGCACGGCGCGTGAGCGCAAACAGTTCTTGGATGCCCAGAGCGCTGATCTGACTGATGCCATGCAAACCCTGGAAGATGCCATCAAGAAGATTGATGCGGAGACACGCGAATTGCTCTCGGGCACCTTCAACATGGTTAACGAGCACTTTGGCAAGATGTTCCCTGAACTGTTTGGCGGTGGTAACGCCAGCTTGGTCATGACGGGCGATGAAATTTTGGACTCAGGCGTGCAGGTGATCGCGCAGCCACCTGGCAAAAAGAACCAGTCGATTGCCTTGCTCTCTGGGGGTGAGAAAGCCTTGACGGCTATCGCTTTGGTGTTTGCGATTTTTCAGCTCAACCCGGCGCCGTTTTGTTTGCTCGACGAGGTCGACGCCCCCTTGGATGACGCCAATACCGAGCGCTACGCCAGATTGGTTACAAAAATGAGCAAACAAACGCAGTTTTTATTCATCAGTCACAACAAGATCGCCATGGAAATGGCGGTGCAGCTGATTGGCGTGACCATGCAAGAGCAGGGTGTTTCGCGGATTGTCGCGGTGGACATGGATGCGGCCTTGACGATGGCTGATATGGAGTCTTGAACATGAGTCAAATGCAGATTGGTCTGCTGTTATTGGGTGGTTTGGTCTTGCTTGGCATGTTTGCCTACAACAGCTGGCAGGCGCGCAAGACGCGTCCGCGTCAAGCCGAGCCCGCGCCTGAATTAGCCCCCTTGCTGGACCGTGAGCCCACTTTGTCAGAGTCCGACCTTCAGGCTATGGATCTGCTCGAGGTTGACCATTTGGCCATTTCTGCGCAAGAGAAAAAGCCCTTGCTCGACGCCTTACTCGACAGCGTGGTGCCTATTGCCCTGGATGCGCCAGTTTCGGGGGAAGCTGTTCTGGCTGCCATGCCAAGTACGCGTCGGGTGGGCAGTAAACCGTTTTCGGTTGATGCGCTCAATGCCAGCACCGGTGCATGGGAATTCCCCCAAAGTGGTGCGCGCTACACCCAACTGCAGGCAGGCTTGCAGTTGGCAAACCGCGCAGGACCAATCAACGACATCGAATTTTCCGAGTTTGTGGTGAAGATGCAGGCATTTTGTGATGCCTTTGGTGGTACCCCCGATTTCCCTGACATGCGTGGTGAAGTCAGTCGATCCCGCGAATTAGACCAGTTTGCCAGCGAACACGACGCCCAACTGGGCTTTGAGCTGCGTGCCAAACGGGCCGCTTGGAGCCCCAGCTACATCCAACAAATGGCGGCTCGCGAGGGTTTCGTGGTCGGCCCTATGCCTGGCAGACTGGTCCTGCCAGCGGGCACTCAGGGTCAGCCCAGCCTCTTGAGCTTAAGTTTTGATACCCAGGCAGCCTTGTCAGACGATCTGGATCAGTCGGCCTTGCGCACGTGCACGCTGGCGCTCGATGTGACCCATGTGGCACGTGAAGAACAGGCTTTTGAGCGCATGCGAACGGCTGCTCGAGCACTGGCTCAAAGCATGGACGGTGCGCTCACCGATGACCGCGGCATGGCATTGAGCGATGGGGCTTTGGACCAGATTGCCATTGACATCGAACAGCTTTATGACCGGCTTGATCAGCATGGTTTGCCCGCGGGCTCCAGCCTGGCGCGCCGTTTGTTTGCCTGAAGGGCTGACCATTCGTGTCCCACAACCTGGATCTCTTTGCATCCGAGGCGCCTGCAGGGCCTGAACCTGACACTGCTCAGGTGCAAGTGGCCGCGCTGCGTGAAATCCTGCACGCCCATGCACACCGCTATTACGTGCTCGATGAGCCCAGCGTCCCTGACGCCGAGTACGACCGCTTGTTTGCCCAGTTGCAGGCACTCGAGGCCAGTCACCCGGAGCTGCTGACAGCGGATTCGCCCACCCAGCGTGTAGGGGGCAGGGCGTTGGAGGCTTTTGCGCCTGTGCGCCATGCCATGCCCATGCTCAGCATCCGCACCGAGACCGACGTTGGGGTAGGCGGGGCTGAGCAGTTTGATGCGCGCATCCGTAAAGAGCTGGAACTAAGTGAGGGCGCAGCGCCAGTAGCCTACGTGGCCGAACCTAAATTTGACGGTCTGGCCATGAGCTTGCGTTACGAGCAGGGTGTGCTGGTGCAGGCCGCTACACGCGGAGACGGCGAGACCGGTGAAGACGTCACGCACAACATGCGCACCGTAGGGCAGATTCCGCTGCGCTTACAAGGCGAAGTGCCTCCGCTGTTGGAAGTGCGCGGTGAGGTGTACATGCGCCGTGACGACTTTGAAGCGTTGAATACCCGTCAGCGCGCGCGCATCGCCGCCGGTGCTAGAAGTGAAAAGACTTTTGTCAATCCGCGCAATGCGGCGGCGGGCGCGGTGCGCCAGTTAGACCCTGTTATCTCCGCGGAGCGGCCATTGAGTTTTTTTGCCTATGGGCTGGGGCGTTGTACCCCGAGCGATGCTGGCGGCCCCGCGTTGGCCACCCATTACGAGCTGTTGCATGCCTTGAAAAACTGGGGTTTCCCGGTGTCCAGTCTGGTGCGCCAAGTGCATGGCGCCAGTGGCCTGGTTGCCTACCACAATGAGGTGGGCCGACAGCGCGAGCAGTTGCCGTTTGACATCGATGGCGTGGTCTACAAGGTCGACAGCTTGGCGTTGCAGCGCCGTTTAGGCTTCATCAGCCGCGAGCCGCGTTGGGCTGTGGCGCATAAATTTGCGGCGCAAGAGCAGCTCACCACGGTGCTGGCCATTGACGTGCAAGTGGGTCGCACCGGTAAGCTCACGCCCGTGGCCAAGCTCGCGCCCGTGTTTGTCGGCGGGGTCACCGTGACCAACGCCACTTTGCACAACGAAGACGAGGCTCGGCGCAAAGACGTGCGTGTGGGCGACACCGTGGTGGTACGCCGTGCAGGTGATGTGATTCCCGAGGTGGTGTCGGTGCTGGTCGACAAAAGGCCAGACGGTACGGCGGCATTTTCTATGCCGCATGCCTGCCCGGTTTGTGGCAGCGAGGCGCTGCGCGAGCCCGATGAAGCCGATTACCGCTGCACCGGCGGCTTGTTTTGTCCGGCCCAGCGTAAGCAGGCCATGCTGCATTTTGCCCAGCGCCGCGCTGTGGAAATTGAAGGCTTGGGTGACAAGCTGGTCGAGCAGCTGGTTGACAGCGGCGTGATTCGCACTTTGCCAGACCTTTACCGTTTGGGCTTGGGCGCTTTGGCGGGTTTGGATCGGATGGCCGAAAAGTCTGCACAAAACGTAGTCGATGCGCTCGAAAAATCGAAACAAACCACGCTGCCACGTTTTGTCTACGGCCTGGGGATTCGGCATGTAGGCGAGGCCACAGCCAAGGCGTTGGCAAGACATTTTGGCGCAATGCAGGCGATCATGGATGCCGACGAAGCCGCCTTGCTGGCGGTGGCAGATGTGGGGCCGATCGTGGCGCATAGCATCCATACTTTTTTTGCCCAGCCGTACAACCGTGAAGTGGTGGCGCAATTGCGCGCGGTGGGTTTGAGCTGGCCGGAAGGTGAGCCCTTGGCCGCCTCGGTGACTGCGCTCAGTGGCCAAACCTTTGTGTTGACGGGGACCCTGCCCACACTAAGCCGTGACGACGCCAAAGCCCGCATCGAGGCCGTCGGGGGCAAAGTAACGGCATCGGTCAGCAAAAAAACCAACTATGTGGTGGCTGGCTCCGAAGCTGGCAGCAAGCTCGAGCGGGCCCAGGCGCTGGGACTGCCTGTTTTGGATGAAGCGGCCCTGTTGGCCCTGTTAACGGAGACAAATCATGGCGGTTCGTGAGATTTTGCGCATGGGTGATGCGCGGCTATTGCGCCGAGCGCAAACAGTCAGCCAGTTTGACACCGATGCCTTGCATTTGTTGGTGGCTGACATGCTTGACACCATGCACGCTGAGAATGGTGCTGGTTTGGCCGCCCCGCAGATTGGCGAGGATGTGCAGTTGGTGATCTTTGGCACGGGGATGCTGAACCCGAGATACCCCTCGGCACCGCCCGTGCCGCGCACCGTGCTCATCAACCCCGTGATCACACCGCTGGGTTCGCATGGCGCAGCGCCTGAGCTGGTCGATGACTGGGAAGGTTGTTTGTCTGTGCCTGGTCTGCGCGGCATGGTGCCGCGTTTCAAGCGCATTCGCTATAGCGGCTTTGATCCATTTGGGCAGCGCATTGAGCGCGAGGTCGATGGCTTTCATGCGCGCGTGGTGCAGCACGAATGCGACCATCTCGATGGCATGCTCTACCCCATGCGCATGCGCGACTTCACCCAGTTTGGGTTCACCTCGGTGCTGTTTCCAGAGCTTGTTGACGCCAACGCCGACGAGGACTGAGCACGCTGGTTGGGGCAGGGCACGGGCGGGGCTTGACACGCGCAACAGCTATTGCAGCCGATCACTTTTTTAAGCGTGTGTGTAAAAGGTTTTTTCGGGGCAATCATGCCGTGAAAGCCCAAGCGCATGGGACAATCAAAGACTATGCACCCTAAAGCCTTGTTGGATGCCTGCTCAGAGCTGGTACGTCTGACGCTCAAATTTGACCATCCGACCGATGCGGTGGTCGCGCGTTTTTTTCGAGAACACCGCTCTTTTGGTCCGCGCGAGCGTGCCACGATGGCCGAAACGGTGTACACCGTATTGCGTAAAAAGCTGTTGTTTGACCACTTTGCACCCTCGGGGAGCGGTCCGCGTGAGCGCCGGCTGGCTATTCTGGGCTTTTACGGGCCTGGCGACTTTTTGAGTGGCGCCTTGAGCGACCAAGAAAAAGTCTGGCTTGAGCAGTGCAACAAAATTGTGCCATCGGATCTGATGGAGCGCCACCGTCACAACCTGCCCGAGTGGCTGGCCCAAGCCCTCAAAGCACAGGTGGGAGACGACTTTTGGCCGTTGGTAGAGAGCTTGACCCAGTCCGCCAGCCTTGATTTGCGTGTCAATACCTTCAAAGCCAAGCGCGATGATGTGCAAAAAGCGCTGGCGCTACTGGGCATCAAAGCACGCCCTACGCCTTATTCCCCCTGGGGTTTGCGCATTGCAGGCAAGCCTACTTTGAGTCAGACCGAGGCTTTTAAGCGCGGTGATTTTGAGGTTCAGGACGAAGGCTCACAGTTGCTCTCAATGCTATTGGATCCCAAGCGCGGCGAAATGGTGGTGGATTTCTGCGCCGGTGCGGGGGGTAAAACCCTGGCCTTGGGTGCGGCCATGCGCAGCACCGGTCGCCTGTATGCGTTTGACACCTCAGCGGGTCGGCTTGATGCCTTTAAATCGCGCTTGGCGCGCAGTGGTTTGTCCAATGTACACCCTGCGGCGATTGCGCATGAGCGAGACGATCGCGTGAAGCGCCTGAGCGCCAAGATTGACCGGGTGTTGGTGGATGCGCCCTGCAGTGGTTTGGGTACCTTGCGCCGCAGTCCTGATTTGAAGTGGCGCCAGGACGAAAAAGTCGTGGCTGACATGGCACGCATACAAAGCGCCATACTGCAAAGTGCCGCGCGTTTGGTGAAGTCGGGCGGTCGCTTGGTGTACGGCACTTGCAGTGTCCTGCCCGAAGAGAACGAGGCCATTGCCGAGGCTTTTTCGCTAGCCAACCCAGACTTCGAGCCGATGTCGGCGCTTGAGATCTTGCAAGGTTTGAAGGTGGAACAGGCGGCTGATTTGTGCAGTGGCGGCGAGGCAGGCGGTCGGTTTTTGCGTCTGTGGCCGCACCGGCACCATACCGATGGATTTTTTGCTGCCATTTGGCAGCGGCGATGAGACAAATAACCAGCGAGACAAGCATATGATGAACGGGTTTTTACAGTGGGCCAGTAACGGTTTCTGGGAATTGAGTACCTGGGAGTTGGTGCTGTATACCCTTGCCATGACGCACGTCACCATGATCAGTGTGACCATTTTTTTGCACCGTCACCAAGCGCACCGTGCGCTTGATCTGCATCCCATTGCCTCGCATTTTTTCCGGTTTTGGCTTTGGTTGACGACGGGTCAGGTGACAAAAGAGTGGGCCGCAATCCACCGCAAACACCATGCCAAGTGCGAACAAGCTGAAGACCCTCACAGCCCTCAGGTTCATGGCATCAAGAAGGTGATGCTGTGCGGTTATGAGTTGTACCGTGCAGAAGCGGCCAATACAGAAACGATTTCACGATTTGGTCACGGAACCCCCGATGACTGGGTCGAAAGCCATGTGTATGCAGGCATGGCCAATTTGGGTATTGCCCTGATGTTGGTGATTGATTTGGCGTTGTTCGGTGTCTTGGGTCTGACCGTCTGGGCGGCTCAGATGGCTTGGACGCCTTTGATGGCCGCTGGCGTCATTAACGGGGCGGCTCACTATTGGGGTTACCGCAATTTCGAGTCCCCAGATGCCAGTACCAATGTCTCGCCATGGGGTATCTTGATTGCGGGTGAAGAACTCCACAACAACCACCACACCTACCCCACGTCTGCGCGTTTGTCAGTCAAGCCCTACGAATTTGACATTGGCTGGATGTACATCAGTGCATTGCAGAAAATGGGCTTGGCCACAGTCAAGAAGCGCCCACCGCGGGTGTCGGTCGGCGCAACACGTGCAGTGGCTGACGAGCAAACACTTGAAGCCTTGATCCATAACCGCTTTGAATTGATGGCGGGTTATGCCAAGGGCATGCGCAAGGCCTTGAGAGCAGAGATCAGCGACTTGAAAGCGCGGCATGCGGATGACGGCGTTGTGCGGGCGGCCAAAGCCTGGCTACATCGTGATACCGAGGTCGTGCCGGCCGCCGTGGTACCCAAACTGGCCTTGGCCCGTGCCGCCTTGCCAGCGATGGACCAAATGGTGCTGATGCGTGAAGAGTTGCGTGCAATGTGGCAAAACCGTTCTCAAACACGCGAACAGTTGGTGTTAGACCTGCAGTCTTGGTGTCAGCGTGCAGAGGCCAGTGGCATTGCCGTCTTACAAGAGTTCTCGCTGCGTTTGCGCTCTGTGCGGGTGTGAGTAGCTGACCCACCTGAGGGGCCGTGAACACCGCTGTGTGTCTTGCTAGGGGGTTTTGTTCAGTGCGATGCGCAGCTGCTCAATGAACGTTTCGTAGTTCAGGGGTTTGGACAGGAAGCCGTTCATGCCGGCTTTTTCGGTAGCCACGTTCTCTTCTTCCATGAGGTTACCCGTCATGGCGATGATGGGCAGGGTGTGCCAACTGGCTTGAGTTTCTGCGCGAATCAGTCGAGTCGTTTGTAGTCCGTCCATGGGTTCCATTTGTAAGTCCATCAACACGGCGTGTAGTTGATCGCCCAGTGGCGTGCGCAGCGCGTTCAGCAAGGCCGAACCATCCTCGAATTCGTACGCAGTGGCACCTGCTTTTTCCAGCATCAAGCGCGCGATCCTGCGGTTCAACTGCTGGTCATCCACCACGGCCACTTGTGCCCCATGCAGGGGCGCTTCAGCCGTAAACGCATGGGGGGCTTTTTTCGTTGGAACAATAGGCGCTGCACGGGCAGGCGGTGCGGCTGCTGGTGCGTGCGCGGCGGTTGGTGACGTGGCCGAACCGTGAGGCTGTAACAGTTTGGGGGGCGGTAAGTGTGACCGGGCCGCGGCGCTTTGGGGCAGTTCCTGCAGCGGCGTGTGCGCGTCACCAGCCTGCGCGATCGCAAAGCAGAAGTCCAGCGTGAAGGTGGTGCGACCGCGGGTGTGCTTGTTACCTGAATGCTCGCGCCCATGCTTTGAACCAGGCTGTGAACAATTGACAGCCCCAAGCCCGTTCCTTGGTACATGCGGCTGCTGCTTTCGTCGGCTTGCATAAAGGGTTGGTACAGGCGATGCAAGGTTGCTTCGTTCATGCCAATGCCCGTATCGATGATGTCTACTTTAAGATTCACGATGTTCTCTAGGCCTGGTGCACGCTGGGCTCTGATCAGCACTGATCAGAAAAGGCAGAAAACAAATGGCTGCGTAGCCCATCGTTGCTTTCATGTTGGTCATCAGATTGGACACCCCTGGGAGCAGCATGCCAAGGGCCAGAATCAGTAAAAACAGCCACACATTAACCCGCAGCAACATCAACAACTGTTGGCCAAAGGACTCGTCAGATAAAGTGAGTCTGACTGCCCCAGCGGGCGGCTGTGAAGACGTCTGTGTTAAGAGCATGCAATGTGGCGCGTTTTTGCAAACCATAGCATATCGGCAAGTGCGCTAGTCACTGGACCGGCTAATTGATAGCCGCTTGGAGCGCAGCCTTGTTAGTTCGGTCAGCGCCAAGTAGTTGACGCTACTGAGCCTGTTATTTGCACAGGCTTGCCATCTGACCAACCGACGGTGGTCAGATGGTTCGAGCTTATTTCAGCTTAACTTCTTTGTAGTCCACATGCTTGCGAGCAACGGGGTCAAATTTTTTGACCAGCATTTTCTCAGGCATGGTTTTCTTGTTTTTGTCTGTGGTGTAGAAATGACCGGTACCCGCGGTGGATTCCAGTTTGATTTTCTCGCGTCCGCCTTTAGTTGCCATGATGCTTCCTTTTAATTGGTTGTTGACGGGTTGAGAACCCGTTCAGCGTATTGCTCAGGCTTGACCGCGCGAGCGCAGGTCTGCCAAGACGGCATCAATGCCGTTTTTGTCGATTAAACGCAATCCGGCGTTGGAAATGCGCAGACGCACCCAACGGTTTTCTGATTCAACCCAGAAACGGCGGTATTGCAGGTTCGGCAGGAACCGACGCTTGGTTTTGTTGTTTGCGTGGGAAACATTGTTTCCGACCATGGGGCCTTTGCCCGTGACTTCACATACGCGTGCCATGTGGACACTCCGATCAATAACGGCCCGAGACTGTTGCCCCAGGCCTCACCTCGCCAAAAAAAAGGGTGGCGGTAACCCACTGACTGCGCTGAAGCCCACTCGGGGCTTGGCAGAAAAAGCCGTGCATTATAGCCCGCTTATGGCTTCTTTGGCCGGTTTTGAGCGCTCAGGAAAGTTGTTCTGAGGGGCAAGCTACAGCCGCCCTGGGCGGACTCAGCTCTGCTCTAAGAAACGCTGGGCGTCCAAAGCGGCCATGCAGCCGGTGCCCGCACTGGTGATGGCTTGGCGGTAAACATGGTCTTGCACGTCACCGGCGGCAAAAATGCCGGGCACGCTGGTTTGAGTGGCAAAGCCTTTGAGCCCACCTTGGGTGATGATGTAGCCGTTTTCCATATCCAACTGATCTTTAAAGAGATCGGTGTTGGGTGAGTGGCCAATGGCGATGAAGCAGCCCTTGAGTGTGAGGTCTTCGCTTGCGTCAGATTTGACGTTTTTGATTCGCACGCCGGTCACGCCGCTGGCGTCACCCAGCACTTCATCCAGCGTGGCAAAGGTTTTCAGCTCAATTTTCCCAGATGCGACCTTGTCCATCAGCTTGTCGATCATGATGGGCTCGGCACGGAACTTGTCGCGTCGGTGAATCAGGTAAACCTTGCTGGCGATGTTGGACAAGTACAGGGCTTCTTCCACGGCGGTGTTGCCGCCACCCACCACGCAGCAGACCTCTTCGCGGTAGAAAAAGCCGTCGCAGGTGGCGCAGCCCGATACGCCACGCCCCATGAAAGCCTCTTCAGAAGGCAGACCCAAGTACTTGGCTGAGGCGCCGGTGGCCAAGATCAAGGCGTCGCAGGTGTAGCTGTCACTGTCACCGATCAAGGTGAAAGGGCGCTTGGAAAAGTCGACTTGGTTGATGTGGTCAAACACGATATCGGTGTTAAAGCGCTCTGCATGCGCTAAAAAGCGCTGCATCAGGTCAGGACCTTGAACACCATCAACGTCGGCCGGCCAGTTGTCGACTTCGGTGGTAGTCATCAGTTGGCCGCCTTGGGCCATGCCGGTGATCAGCATAGGCTGCAAATTGGCGCGTGCCGCGTAAATGGCGGCGGTGTAGCCGGCGGGACCAGAACCTAAAATCAAAACTTTGGCGTGGCGGTTGGTGCTCATGATGTCATCTTTCTAAAAGGGTTGCTGCCACCCAAGAGGCTGGCTTGCCGTGTACCATTGGCAGCTGCATGCTCAGGCGCGGTGCCGTTCGGCAGTGGCCGCGCTGCATGCGATGCGTGCGCAAACTTAACCAACGAATTATGCTTGGAACGCAATCCACCTTCATGGTGAAGGGGTGCGCCGAGCCACAATCGGACTCATGACCTATACGCTCGATACCTTGAAATCAAAACAGCCCGCGCAAAACGGGGCTGATCGTGCCGGCTGGAAGCGGTTTGCCGACGAGCTGGCCTTGCTGGGTGGGTTGGCACTGATGGCCTTTTGGGTTTTGGCCTTGCTTACCTACGCTGGCTCGGACCTGGCCTGGTCTACCTCGGGTGCTGGACTCAAGACACTCAATGCGGCAGGGCGCCTGGGTGCGTGGTTGGCCGATATCAGTTACTACCTGTTGGGTTTTTCGGTGTGGTGGTGTGTGGCAGCTGGCCTGCGCGTGTGGCTGTCGGTGGTGGCGCGCTGGCTGCGCGGGCATGACCTTTTGAGTCCACCTGATGGCACTGCGCGCACCGGTTTTGCCATGTCCCTGCGCAGTCGCTGGGTGTTTTGGCCCGGTTTGCTGCTGCTGTGCAGCGCCAGCGCCACCTTAGAGTGGACGCGTTTTTACAGTTATGAATCCTTGCTGCCCAACCACAGTGGTGGCGTTTTGGGCTATCTGCTGGGGCCTTTGGCGGTGCGGGGCTTGGGTTTCTCGGGTGCTGCTTTGTTGGCCATTGTGGGTGGCGTGCTGGGTTCGGCCTTGGTGTTCAGATTTTCTTGGACGCATCTGGCCGAGCGCATAGGGGCTTGGTTGTTTGCCAGGATTGAAACGCAGCGCGAGCGCCGCGAACTCGAGGAAGACAGGGTTTTTGGCCAGCAGGCCGCGCAAGCCCGCGCGCTGGATTTAAAAGAGGAGCGTGAGGAGGAGGCACAACAGCATGTCAAATCGGTGATGGTGATCGAGCCTGCGCTGATCGATGTTCCTCAGAGCCCGCGGGTGGCCAAAGAGCGCCAAAAGCCCTTGTTCTCCGAGTTGGTGGATACCAAGTTGCCGCAGGTCGATTTGTTGGACGATGCCATCGTGCGCCAAGAAACTGTGGAGCCTGAGACGCTGGAGATGACCAGCCGCATGATTGAGAAAAAGCTCAAGGACTTTGGCGTTGAAGTGAGGGTGGTCTTAGCGCAACCGGGCCCAGTCATTACCCGCTATGAAATTGAGCCAGCCACTGGCGTGAAGGGCTCGCAAATTGTGGGCCTGGCCAAAGACCTCTCGCGCTCACTGAGTTTGGTGTCGATTCGCGTGGTCGAGACCATACCAGGCAAAAATTACATGGCCTTGGAGTTACCCAACGCCAAGCGCCAGTCCATCAAGCTGTCTGAAATATTGGGCTCCAAGGTGTACAACGAAGCCAAATCTTTGCTCACCGTGGGCTTGGGCAAAGACATTATTGGCAACCCCATCGTTGCAGACCTGGCCAAAATGCCGCATGTTCTGGTTGCTGGTACCACCGGTTCGGGTAAGTCGGTGGGAATCAACGCCATGATTTTGAGTCTGCTCTACAAGGCCGAAGCACATGACGTGCGCTTGTTGATGATTGACCCCAAGATGCTGGAGATGTCAGTGTACGAAGGCATTCCACACCTGTTGTGCCCAGTGGTAACGGACATGCGCCAAGCCGCCAATGGCTTGACTTGGTGTGTAGCAGAAATGGAAAGACGCTACAAAATCATGAGCAAAATGGGTGTGCGCAACCTGGCCGGCTTCAATGCCAAAATGGACGAGGCCAAAGCCCGGGGCGAGCTCATCGGCAACCCGTTTAGCCTGACCCCAGAGGACCCCGAACCATTGCAACGGTTGCCCCACATCGTGGTGGTGATTGACGAGTTGGCCGACCTGATGATGGTGGTGGGTAAGAAAATTGAAGAGCTGATTGCTCGCTTGGCGCAGAAAGCGCGTGCCGCTGGCATTCACCTGATTTTGGCCACCCAGCGGCCTAGCGTGGACGTGATCACTGGCTTGATCAAAGCCAACATCCCCACCCGCATTGCGTTTCAAGTAAGCAGCAAGATTGACAGCCGTACCATCTTGGACCAGATGGGCGCCGAGGCCTTGCTGGGCATGGGCGACATGCTCTACATGCCCAGTGGTACAGGTCTACCGATTCGTGTGCATGGCGCATTTGTGAGCGATGAAGAGGTGCATCGCGTGGTCACTTACCTCAAGAGCCAAGGAGAGCCCAATTACATCGAAGGTATCTTGGAGGGCGGCACCGTGGAGGGTGAGGATGGCTCACTTGAGGATGCTGGTGGCGAAAAAGATCCGATGTACGACCAGGCCGTGGAGGTGGTACTCAAAAACCGCAAGGCCAGCATATCGCTGGTGCAGCGCCATCTGAAGATTGGCTACAACCGTGCGGCGCGCTTGGTCGAAGACATGGAAAAAGCAGGTTTGGTCAGCGCCATGAGTACCAGTGGTCAGCGCGAGATTCTGGTGCCCGCGCGCGAACAAAGTTAAGCCAGCATGAAGCAACTCCTGTGTTTGGTTTTGTCGGCTTGTTGTGCGTTGGCCCAGGCCAATGGCCTGCAAAGTCTTGAGCGCTTTGCGGCGCGGGTGCAATCGGGCCAGGCTGCTTTCACGCAAACCGTGACGGCTCCCTCACGCGCTGGTTCGCCAGCGCGAGTCAAAATCTCTAGCGGCACCTTTGCATTTTTGCGCCCGGGACGTTTCCGCTTTGACTATGCCCAACCATTTGCGCAAACACTGGTCGCCGATGGCGAAACCCTGTGGATGTATGACCATGATCTCCAGCAGGTCACTGCCCGCAAACAGGCCAGTGCCTTAGGCAATACGCCAGCGGCTTTGATTGCCTCAGCGCCCGATCTGCGCGCATTGCAAAGTCAGTTTGTTTTGATCGCCGCACCCGACGCCAATGGCCTGCAGTGGGTGCAGGCCACACCGCTTGCCACGGATGGTCAGTTGCGCAGCGTGCGCATGGGCTTCAGGCTTGCGGCTGATGCCACGGGGCAAGCCTTGCCCACGCTGGAGGTGCTGCAGATTGATGACAGCTTTGGCCAGCGGTCGGTGCTGACGTTTGCGCAGTTTCAGGTCAATCCCAGCTTGTCCGCTGCTGGTTTCAGGTTCACGCCACCAGCGGGTGTTGACGTGCTTCAACAGTAAACAGCCGCGTTTGAAACTCAGACCATGGTGACGCCGGCCTCGCCTCAACAACCGCTAGCCGAGCGTATGCGCCCGCGCAAGCTCGCGGAGGTGATTGGCCAGCAACATATTTTGGGTGAGGGCACCGCTTTGCGACTGGCCTTTGAGTCTGGCCAGCCCCATAGCTGCATTTTTTGGGGCCCTCCTGGCACCGGGAAAACCACGATTGCCCGGTTGATGGCCCACGCTTTTGATGCCGATTTCATCAGCATCAGTGCAGTTTTGGGCGGCGTGAAGGACATCCGCGAAGCGGTTGATAAAGCGCAATTAGCCCGCTTGGCGGGGCGGCGAACCCTGGTCTTTGTGGATGAAGTGCACCGGTTCAACAAAAGCCAGCAAGATGCCTTTTTGCCTCATGTGGAAAGTGGCTTGCTCACGTTTGTTGGGGCGACCACGGAGAATCCGTCCTTTGAGGTTAATTCTGCGCTGCTGTCACGCGCAGCGGTCTATGTGCTCAAGGCGCTGAGTGACGAGGACTTGCGCCGCATTGTGATCTTGGCCGCTGAGCTTCAGGCATTGGCCACCTTGCAAGCGCCGGCCATCGAGAGTTTGGTCGCTTATGCCGATGGTGACGCACGTCGCTTGCTCAACACGCTGGAGACGGTTGGGGTGGCGGCCGCGCAACAGGGGTGTGAAGTCATCACTGATGCCTGGTTGCTGAAGGTTTTGGGCGAGCGCATGCGCCGCTATGACAAAGGTGGTGATCAGTTTTACGACACGATTTCGGCGCTGCATAAAAGCGTGCGCGGCAGCGACCCCGACGCCGCTTTGTATTGGATGGTGCGCATGCTCGACGGCGGGGTGGATCCGCGTTACGTGGCGCGGCGTTTGATCCGAATCGCCAGTGAAGACATCGGTTTGGCGGATCCTCGGGCCTTGCGCATGGCACTGGATGCCACAGAGGTGTTTGAGCGTTTGGGCGCGCCCGAAGGCGAGTTGGCCTTGGCGCAATGCGTGGTGTATTTGGCTGTAGCGCCCAAGTCCAATGCACTCTACAAAGCGTTTAAAGAGGCGCGCTCTTTTGTCCAGAAAGATGGTACGCGTGCGGTACCCATGCACTTGCGCAATGCGCCAACCAAGCTGATGAAGCAGATGGACTACGGTAAAGGCTATCGCTATGCCCATGATGAGGTCGATGGCTTTGCCGCGGGTGAGCGTTACTGGCCAGACAGTGTGTCGGCTCCGGTGTTTTATCAGCCCGTGGAACGCGGGCTGGAAATCAAGATTGCTGAGAAGCTGCGCGATTTGAAGCGGCGTAACCAGCCAGCATCTTGATTGCAGCTCGCGGTGTGGGTTCGAACGTCCTCGCCTGTGTAAAATCCATTTTTTATCGGATCGTCTATGCTTTGGTGTCGGCCCTTGTTTCATCAGACTTCTATAAGCGTTTGATGCCGCTTGTGGTGTTTACCAATGCGGCGTGGATGTTTTTCTCTTGGGGTTTGAAAACCCGTCACATGCTGAGTGCAGCGTGCTTCAACGTTGAGCTGGACCCACCGGAGTTGAATATATGGATATTTTTTTACAGCAGATCATCAACGGTCTGGTGTTGGGCAGTGTCTATGCCTTGGTGGCCTTGGGCTACACGATGGTGTACGGCATCATTGGCCTGATCAATTTTGCGCACGGTGAGGTTTTGATGGTCGGTGCACTGACCAGCTGGTCGGTCATCGGCATGATGCAAGAGGCCATGCCCGGCTCGCCTGGCTGGTTGACCTTGTTGATCTCGCTGATCATCGCCTGCGTGGTTGCAGCCACTTTGAATTTTGTGATTGAAAAACTGGCTTACAAGCCGCTGCGCAACAGTCCGCGTCTGGCGCCCCTGATCACCGCCATTGGTATGTCACTGTTGCTGCAGACCTTGGCCATGATCATCTGGAAACCCAATTACAAGCCGTTTCCATTTTTGCTGCCCACCGTCCCGTATGAAATTGGTGGTGCCGTGATCACGCTGACGCAGATCATCATCTTGGCCACGACTGTGCTCACCCTGGCCGTGTTGATGTGGCTGGTGAACTACACCCGCTTGGGCCGGGCCATGCGCGCCACGGCGGAGAATCCGCGGGTTGCAGCCTTGATGGGTGTGAAACCAGACTTTGTGATCTCAGCGACGTTTGTGATTGGTGCGGTCCTGGCCGCTGTGGCGGGTGTGATGTTGGCTGCCAACTATGGGACGGTGCAGCACACCATGGGCTTTTTGCCCGGCTTGAAAGCCTTTACTGCCGCCGTGTTTGGTGGCATTGGCAACCTGGCTGGCGCCGTGGTAGGTGGGGTGTTGTTGGGACTGATTGAGTCCTTGGGCGCGGGCTACATCGGTGCCTTGACCGGTGGTGTGTTGGGTAGTCATTACTCCGATATTTTTGCCTTTATCGTTTTGATCGTCGTGTTGACGCTGCGCCCATCAGGGCTGTTGGGCGAACGCGTGGCCGATCGGGCATGAAGCGGGGCAGAACATGAAGCAAAAGAAACTCATCGTGTTTTTGGCAGCGGCCGTGGGGCTGTTATTGGTGCCACTGGTTCTACAAAACTTTGGTAACGCCTGGGTGCGCATTGCCGACATGGCCTTGCTCTATGTGTTGTTGGCCTTGGGCTTGAACATCGTGGTGGGTTACGCGGGTTTACTGGATTTGGGTTACGTGGCGTTTTTTGCCATTGGTGCATACATGTATGCGCTGTTGGCGTCGCCGCATCTGACTGAGACCTTTCCACTCATTGCAGCATTCTTTCCTGATGGCTTACACATGCCGTTTTGGGCCATCATTCCGGCTTCGGCGGCTTTGGCAGGGTTGTTTGGGGTGTTGCTGGGCGCACCTACCTTGCGCCTGCGCGGAGACTACCTGGCCATTGTCACGCTGGGATTTGGTGAAATCATCCGCGTGTTCATGAACAACCTGGACCACCCCGTGAACATCACTAACGGTCCCAAGGGCCTGGGGCAGATCGACGCGATCTCCATTTTTGGCTTGAGCATGAGCAAGCGCATCGACATCGGGGATTTTGAATTGCCATCGGTCACCTTGTATTACTACTTGTTTTTGGTGTTGGTGGTCTTCAGTGTGGTGATATCGCACCGCTTGCAGCTGTCGCGCGTGGGTCGCGCTTGGATGGCGATACGGGAAGACGAAATTGCAGCCAAAGCCATGGGCATCAATACCCGTAACATGAAGCTATTGGCTTTTGGTATGGGCGCCACATTTGGCGGAGTTTCTGGCGCTATGTTTGCCTCGTTCCAAGGATTTATCTCCCCCGAATCGTTTAGTTTGATGGAGTCGGTGATGATTGTGGCCATGGTCGTGTTGGGTGGCATCGGGCACTTGCCCGGCGTGATTTTGGGTGCGGTAGCGTTGTCAGCCATGCCCGAAGTTCTGCGCTATGTGGCAGGACCCTTGCAGGAGATGACCGATGGCCGCTTGGACTCTGCCATTTTGCGCCAATTGTTGATTGCTTTGGCGATGATCAGCATCATGCTGCTGCGCCCGCGTGGCTTGTGGCCAGCGCCTGATCACGGTAAGTCACTCAGCGCTAACCAGCCATGAATAAACAAAGGGACTGCCGCTGCCACTGGGCGCGTGCGGCCAGCAAAGCTTGAAGGAAATCTATGACAGAAATAGTCCTTAATGTGAAGCGCGTGTCCAAACGCTTCGGCGGCTTGCAGGCGCTCAGTGATGTCGGCATCGAAATTCAGCGCGGTCAGGTCTATGGCCTTATTGGACCAAACGGCGCGGGTAAAACCACTTTTTTCAATGTTTTAACCGGTTTGTATACGCCCGATGAGGGTAGCTTTGAGTTGGCAGGAAAGCCTTACCAACCCACCGCGGTGCATGAGGTGGCCAAGGCCGGTATCGCGCGCACCTTTCAAAACATCCGCTTGTTTGCTGAAATGACGGCTTTGGAAAATGTGATGGTCGGTCGCCATGTGCGAACCCACTCAGGTCTGTTGGGTGCTATTTTTCGCACCGCTAGTTTCAAGGCCGAAGAAACCGCAATTGCCAGTCGTGCGCAGGAGTTGTTGGAATACGTTGGCATTGGCCGTTTGGCCGACTTCAAAGCCCGCACATTGAGCTACGGTGACCAACGCCGCTTGGAGATTGCCCGTGCCCTGGCCACTGACCCACAACTCATTGCCTTGGACGAGCCCGCTGCCGGTATGAACAGCACCGAGAAGGTTCAGCTGCGCGAGCTGATCGACAAGATTCGCAACGACAACCGCACCATTTTATTGATTGAGCATGATGTCAAACTGGTGATGGGTTTGTGTGACCGCGTGACCGTGCTCGACTATGGCAAACAGATTGCTGAGGGCACGCCAGCTGATGTGCAGCGCGACCCGAAAGTCATTGAAGCCTATTTGGGCACAGGGGGACATTGAACATGGCTGAGGTACTACTCAAAATCAAAGGCCTTAAAGTGGCGTATGGCGGTATTCAAGCCGTTAAAGGGGTGGACTTTGAGGTGCACGAGGGGGAGTTGGTGTCCTTAATTGGTTCCAATGGTGCTGGCAAAACCACCACCATGAAAGCCATCACGGGCTCCTTGCCAATCAATGATGGCGACATCGAGTTCAGGGGCAAAAGTATTCGTGGTCAAGGCCCTTGGGATCTGGTCCGACAGGGCCTGGCCATGGTGCCCGAAGGTCGGGGTATTTTCACCCGCATGACCATCATGGAAAATCTGCTCATGGGCGCATACATCCGCACTGACAAAGAAGAAATTCAGCGCGACATTGAAAAAGTGTTCGGTATTTTCCCCAGGCTCAAGGAGCGTAAAGACCAGCTAGCTGGTACCTTGAGTGGCGGTGAGCAGCAAATGGTGGCGATGGGGCGGGCCTTGATCAGCCGACCCAAAGTGCTGCTGCTCGATGAGCCGTCCATGGGTTTGTCGCCCATCATGGTAGATACCATTTTTAAGGTTGTCCAAGATGTGCATGCACAGGGTGTGACCATTTTGCTGGTGGAGCAAAACGCCAGCCGTGCCCTGGCCATTGCCAACCGCGGCTATGTGATGGACTCGGGCTTGATCACCATGAGCGGTGATGGCAAGAGCATGCTCAAAGACCCGAAGGTCCGCGCGGCCTACCTGGGCGAATAAACAAACTTGCCAGGCTCAGCCGGCGCGGTTGTTGTACAAGCGCTGGGCCATGGCGTTGTGTTGGGCCAGCAATGGTGACAAGTCGATCGTGCTCAGCTGACCTTCACGCACCACCACCCGCCCGTTCACGATGGTGTAGTGAGCCTGCGCGCTGGCACACAGTAACAGGGCCGCGATCGGATCATGCACCGCGCCGCCAGCAAAGTTCAAGGTGTTGAGGTCAAACAGCGCCAAGTCGGCGCACATGCCCACTGCCAGGTGACCGATGTCTGCGCGTCCCAGCGCCTTGGCACCGCCTCGGGTTGCCAGCGCCAGTGCCTCGCGGGCTGACATCTCAGCCGAGCCGCTGTCGCAGCCAAAGCGTTGTCGTTGCTGCCCGCTGGCATCGGTATAGGTTTGCGCAGCCGCCATGGCCCGGTTAACCCGTGCCAGCAGCATCGCTTGGCGCGCCTCTCCGAGCATATGCGCACCGTCATTGCTGGCACTGCCATCTACCCCTAATCCAACTGTCACGCCGGCATCCAGCATGCGACGCACTGGCGCGATGCCGCTGGCAAGGCGCATGTTGCTGCAAGGGCAATGTGCCACGCTGGTGCCGCTGCTGGCAAAACGGGTGATGCCGTCATCATCGAGCTTGACGCAGTGTGCGTGCCACACGTCCTCACCGAGCCACCCAAGATCCTGCGCATACTGTGTTGGGGTGCAATTGAACTTTTCCTGGGTATACGCCACGTCATGGTCGTTTTCAGCAAGGTGTGTGTGCATGCGCACGCCCAGGCTGCGCGCCAGGCTGGCTGATGCATGCATCAGGTCCCGGCTGACGCTGAAAGGCGAACACGGTGCCAAGGCGATTTGGACCATGGCGCCATGGCTGGCATCATGCCAGCGCTCGATCAGGCGCTGGCTGTCTTTCAGGATGAAGGCTTCGTCCTCGACCAAAACGTCGGGGGGAAGCCCGCCTTTGCTTTGACCAACGCTCATGCTGCCACGCGTGGCGGTAAAGCGCATGCCAATGGCATGGGCTGCCTCGATGCTGTCATCAAGCCGAATGCCATTGGGGTAGAGGTAGAGGTGGTCGCTACTGGTGGTGCAGCCGCTGAGCAAGAGCTCAGCCATGGCCACTTGGCTGCTGACTTGCACCATCTCGGGTGTCAGGCCCGTCCAGATCGGATAAAGCCCGCTCAACCAAGAGAACAGCTCGGCATTCTGCACTTCGGGAATGGCCCGCGTCAGGCTTTGAAACATGTGGTGGTGCGTGTTGACCAAGCCGGGTGTGACCAAATGATGGCTGGCGTCAATCACCTCATCAGCCTCAGTGGGCATTTCGCCAGCAGGGCCTGTGGCTGCGATGCGTCCATCACGTATCAGGATGGATGCTTGATGTAACTCGGCGCATTGGCTGGCATCTTCATGGTCCATCGTGGCAATACAACGCGCATTTTTGATTAACAGAGTCTTCATGGTTGATCCGCGTAAGGGGTAGAGGCCCATTTTCTGTCAAATTTTTGATGTGTCTCAAGGTTCTGACTCGGCTTTAACCGCACAGTTGCGTCCATGTACAACGTACCAAGCCTAGATTCACAGTCAGCTGCGAGTGCTGTTGAAGCGGGACAGGTCGTCTTGAGTCGCGGCACACGCCCGCTGTCGGTGCATTTCATCGAGAGCGGGCGTGTGGCCCTGGGCGTGTTGGATGGCCAAAGCCTTGTGCATCAGATCGGCGTACTTGAGGGACCATGCTGGCTGGACGCCAGTTCAGCTGTTTTGGATGAATCGGGTCTGGTCGATGGCGTGGCAGCCAGCAGTCTGTTGGTGCGCAGTGTCTCCGTCATCGAGTTTAAGCAATTGATGGGATCCATGTCCAAGCCCGCATGGGCTGTGGTGCTCGATTTGGCGCTGTCCCATCGCCGGCAGACGGAGTTTGCCATTAGCCGGCTGGCCAAGGACGCCGAATCACGCTGCGCTGAGTGGCTGTTAAGTCATGCTGTCCGGCAGGAAGAGGGCGTCTTGGCGGTTGAGTTGCAACAGCGTAAACGCAGTATTGCAACCCAATTGGGCATTACCCCCGAGACTTTTTCCCGGGTATTGCGGCATCTGCGAGATCAAAGCTTGATCAGTGGAACCGGGCGTGTTTTGCATGTGATCAACCCTCAGGCTTTGCGCGCTGTGGCTGGCGTTTGACTGTATTGCCTGCGTGTTGATGTGGGGTCTTGGGCTGTGGGCTGGCCGATTTGTTGTCCTTGCGGCACATACTGTGCTGAGCCGGTTTTGGAGCCATGATTTTCGGCAACAATAGGCCATGATTTTGCTTCAAACTGGCCCCTTGTTTTCCTGCCCTGTCTTGGGCCTGAGTGGCGCCAGCACCGGTGCTGACGAAAGCCCTTAATTCCATGGCCACACCCCGACTGGAACTCAGCGGCATCACCAAGCGCTATCCTGGTGTGCTCGCCAATGATGCGGTAGATTTGACGGTGATGCCTGGTGAAATTCATGCATTGCTTGGTGAGAACGGCGCCGGCAAGTCCACTCTGATGAAAATCATTTACGGTGCGGTCAAGGCCGATTCAGGTCAGATCAGGGTGAATGGTGAGGTGGTACAGATCCGTAACCCGCAAGAGGCCCGTGCCTTAGGCTTGGCGATGGTGTTTCAGCATTTCAGCCTGTTTGATACGGTCACCGTTGCCGAGAATGTCTGGCTGGGTCTGCGTGCTGACTTGAGTTTGCAGCAAGTTGTTCAAAGTATTGAGCGCGTCGCGTCTGAGTATGGCTTGGACATAGACCCAGGACGCCCCGTGCACAGCTTGAGCGTGGGCGAAATGCAGCGCGTGGAGATCATCCGCGCCCTGTTGACCCAGCCCACGTTGTTGATTCTGGACGAACCCACATCCGTACTGACCCCCAAGGCCGTAGAGAAATTGTTTTTGGTTCTGCGCCAACTCGCCAGTGCCGGTTGCAGCATCGTGTACATCAGTCACAAGTTGCATGAAATCCGTGCCCTTTGCACTGCCTGCACGGTGTTGCGTGGCGGTAAGGTCTCGGGTGTGTGTGATCCGTCTGTGCAAAGCAATGCATCTCTGTCGCGCATGATGATTGGCGCAGAGCCGCCAGCCTTGGCGCATCACCACCGAGCTCCCGGCGCGGTGCGCTTACAGGTGCGAGACTTAAGTTTGACGCGGGCGGACCAGTTCGGTGTGGATTTGGCCAATATATCGCTCCAAGTGCATTCGGCTGAGGTTGTGGGCATTGCGGGCGTTTCCGGCAATGGTCAAAAAGAGTTGATGCTGGCCCTGTCTGGTGAGGATATGCGCAGCCCTGCGAACAGTTTGTGCATCAACGATTGTGATGTTTCGAGTTTAGGGCCGCGCAAGCGTCGTGCCCTGGGTATGCACTGTGTACCTGAAGATCGTCTGGGGCGTGGCGCGGTACCAAGCATGTCTCTGGCACATAACCTCTTGCTAACCCGTGAGGAAGCGCTGGCTTGGCCCAGCTTGGGTGGTGGCTGGATACGTGTGGGCGCACTCAAAGCCAAAACGCAGGCCATCATCGAGCGCTTTGGCGTCAAAGCCAACGGTCCTGATGCGAGCGCCCGGTCGCTGTCGGGCGGAAATCTGCAAAAGTTCATTGTTGGTCGTGAAATAGACGCCCAACCCAGCGTGTTCATCCTCTCGCAGCCCACATGGGGCGTGGATATCGGTGCGGCGGCACTGATTCGGGGTGAAATTTTGGCGCTTCGTGACGCGGGCTGTGCGGTGTTGGTGATCAGTGAAGAATTGGACGAGTTGTTTGAGGTCTGTGACCGGTTGCACGTGTTGGCGCGCGGTTATTTGTCCCCGTCGGTACCTGTTGCCCAAGCCAGTGTGCAGACCATTGGTGAATGGATGAGTGGTTTATGGGATGCTGATGTGCAATCCCGTTTGCAGACGATGGCAGCTGCGCAGAGCGAGGCGACGCATGCTCAAGCTTGAAGCCCGCTCCCAGACCTCGGTATTTTGGACCTACGCGTCACCCCTGCTGGCCTTGGTGCTCACCGTTTTGGTGGGTGTTGTCTTATTTGCAGCCTTGGGAAAAGATCCCTTGCGCGGCTTGGAAATGTTTTTTTGGCTGCCGATTCGCAATGGCTACGCCTTGGGTGAATTGCTGGTAAAAGCCACACCTTTATTGATCATCGCACTGGGGCTGGCTGTGTGTTTTCGCGCCAATGTCTGGAACATTGGTGCTGAAGGTCAGTACGTGCTGGGTGCAATTTTTGCGGGCGGCGTGGCGCTGAGTGCAGATGGGAACAGCAGTGCCTGGATTGTGTTGGCGGTTTTGTTGGCTGGTATTTTGGGTGGCATGGTGTGGGCGGGCGTGACTGCGCTGCTGCGAGATCGCTTCAATGCCAATGAAATTTTGGTCAGTCTGATGCTGGTTTATGTGGCGATTCAGCTCTTAGGCTACATGGTGGCGGGTCCCTGGAAAGACCCCATGGGATTTAATTTCCCGCAGAGTAAGAACTTTGATGCGATCACCCGCATACCCCGCTTGTTCACGGGATCGCGGGCGAACATTGGCGTCCTGATGGCGTTGGCGGGGGTTGGTCTGTTGTGGGTATTTTTGTTTCGCACCCGCGCAGGATTTGCCATGCAAGTGGGCGGCGTGGCACCGGCGGCTGCACGTTTTGCGGGGTTTTCTTCGCGCAAGGCGTTGTGGACGGCGCTCATGATCTCAGGTGCGAGCGCCGGGCTGGCAGGTGCTTTGGAGGTGGCAGGGCCTATTGGTCAACTCACGCCCTATGTGCCTTCAGGCTACGGGTTTGCCGCCATCATTGTGGCGTTTGTCGGGCGCTTGCATCCAGTCGGTATGGTTTTCTCAAGTATTTTAATGAGCATGTTTTATATCGGCGGTGAAATGGCGCAGTCACGCCTGGGTTTGACCCGGGCGTTGACAGGTGTTTTCCAAGGTATGTTGTTGTTCAGTTTGCTGGCCTGTGACACCTTGTTGTATTACCGTTTGAAGTGGAGGGCTTGATGGAATCCTACGCCTTGCTGTTGGCCTCCACCTTGAATGCGGGAACTGTGCTGGCGCTGGCCTCACTAGGACTGTTAATCAACGAAAAGGTGGGCGTTGTCAATCTGGGTGCAGAGGGCATGATGTTGTGTGCCGCCATTGCCGGATTTGCCACGGTGGTGGGCAGTGGCAACGACTGGTTAGGTTTTGCTGCTGGCATGTTCGTGGGTGCTGCTTTGGCCGCCGCTTTCGGGGTCATGGTGATTTGGCTCAATACCAACCAGTACGCAACGGGTTTGGCTTTAACGCTGTTTGGCGCCGGCGTGTCGGCTTTCGTTGGGTCGGGGTTTGTGCAGGCAACGATCCCGCCCAGAGCACATTTTGTTGTACCCGTTTTGGGTGATATCCCTTGGCTGGGCGTGGCCATGTTTCGCCAGCACCCCTTAGTCTATGTGGCCATGGCGCTGACGCTGGGCTTGGCCTACTTGTTGTACCGAACGCGTGTGGGCTTGGTGATGCGGTGTGTCGGTGAGAGTCCAGAGTCCGCGCATGCTTTAGGCTATCCAGTGCGAAAAATTCGGCTGTTGGCGGTGATGGCAGGAGGCGCTTTGTGTGGCTTGGCCGGTGCTTATTTGTCCGTGATCTATACCCCGCTTTGGGTGGAAGGTATGGTTTCTGGTAAAGGCTGGATTGCATTGGCGCTGACCACGTTTGCGACCTGGCGCCCCACGCGTGTGCTGCTGGGTGCCTATTTGTTCGGGGGCGTCACCATGGTGCAGTTTCATTTGCAAAGTATGGGCGTTGAAATCCCCAGTCAGTTTTTGAGCATGTTGCCGTATGTGGCTACGGTGGTGGTTCTGGCTTTGATTTCGCGCAATCCGCAGTGGATCCGTATCAATATGCCGGCGAGCATTGGAAAACCTTTTTACCCAGGTAACTGATGATTTTTTGCCGCGCCGGTTCATAATTCAATTTTCGGGTTCCCTTTCATTAACTTTCTTGAAGGATTAGACATGACAGATCTCTACAAGCGATCGTTGCTCAAAGCTGTGGCTCTGAGTGCGGTGGCCTCTGCTGCGCTCGTGGGTTGCGGTAAAAAAGAGGAGCCGGCGCCAGCGCCCGCACCGGTTGCGGCGACTGCGCCCGCGCCCGCCAAGTTAGAGCCTTTGAAAATTGCATTTGCTTACGTCGGGCCGGTGGGTGATGGCGGCTGGACATTTGCCCATGACAACGCCCGCAAAGCCATTGAAAAAGAATTTGGTGACAAAGTACAGACCTCGTTCGTAGAGAATGTGCCGGAATCTGCAGATGCCGAGCGGGTGATCCGCGACATGACTTCCCAGGGCAACAAGCTCATTTTTGGCACCACTTTCGGCTACATGGACCCGATGTTGAAAGTAGCGGCTGACAACGCTGGCGTGAAGTTTGAACACGCCACAGGCTACAAGCAGGCCGACAACCTGCGCACCTATGACAGCCGTACATACGAAGGCGCCTACATGGCGGGTGTGATTGCTGGAAAAATGACCAAGAGCAACACCTTGGGTGTGGTGGCGTCAATTCCAATTCCTGAGGTCATCCGCAATATCAATAGTTTTACCTTGGGTGCGCAGTCCAGCAACCCCAAAGTCAAAACCAAAGTGGTTTGGGTGAATGGATGGTTTGATCCACCCAAAGAAACCGAAGCTGCTACCAGCCTGATCAATGGCGGTGCGGACGTGTTGTTTCAAAATACCGATTCCCCAGCAGTGCTCAAGACTGCCGAGAGCAAAGGCAAACGCGCTTTTGGTTGGGATTCCGATATGACGGCTTACGGGCCCAAAGCCCACTTGGCGTCGGCCATCATCAACTGGAGTCCTTACTACATCAAGGCGACCCAGGAAGCGCTTGATGGATCATGGAAGGGCGGCGGCCATTCTTGGTGGGGTGTGAAAGAGGGCGCGATCGACATCGTGTCCATGGCCGCCGATGTGCCAGCTGACACCAAAGCCAAAGTCGAAGCCGTCAAAAAAGGCCTGGCTGATGGCAGTTTTGTGATCTGGAAAGGTCCGATCACAGACAACACTGGCAAGGTCCAAATTGCCAAGGATACTGCGGCTGATGATAAGTTTCTCAGTGGACTTAATTTTTACGTCAAGGGCGTAGAAGGTAAGATTCCCGGCGGTAAGTGAGCCCGGTCTACCATTAAAAAAACCGCCTTCGGGCGGTTTTTTTATTTCAATGGGATGCTGAAGAAATCGGTCAATTTAGTCTGGGTCTGTACTTGCTTTGGGGCTGTTTGGTGCTCAGTCAATCGAAGCGCTCCAGCGATCGTTCCACTGGGTCCCGCGCAACTTGTCCGTGTCGCGGCGCTCACGTTTGGTTGGTCGCCCCGCAGTCAGAGACAGTGCGGGCTCGGGTGCTAAGCGGCGCTGCTCTGCGGCGTGCAAGCGCGCTGCAATCGATGCTTGTGACTCCTGGTAGAGCAGGGCGGCTATGGGCGCTCCACCACGCTTGTCGCTGATGGCCAACACCGTCACCGTGCGCGCGTTGTTGAGGCTAGTGACTTCAATGACATCGCCGACTTTGACCTCCCGCGCTGGCTTGACATGGGTGCGGTTGAGCAGTACCCGCCCTTTGTCGATCTCATCAACAGCCAGGCTGCGGGTTTTGAAAAACCGCGCGGCCCACAGCCATTTATCGATGCGTACTTTTTCCATGCCTTATGCACACGTGGTGCGCTGTTGTGCGGACCAGTTCAATGTTTGGCGCCCAGTGCTTTGGCTGCAGCACGTGAGGCGTCCAGACTGGCAGGCTCTGGTGCCACTGTGGTTGGCCAGCCTTGCAGGTGCTGCTCAGTCAGTGCACAAAGGGCCGTGATGAAGCCAGGGTCGTCGTTGAGGCAACTGATGTAGTGAAACTCTTTGCCGCCCGCTACAAGAAATTCGGCGCGCCCTTCCATGTTGATTTCTTCCAGAGTTTCCAGGCAGTCGCTGGTAAAGGCTGGGCAAATGACATCAACCCGCCCAAGGCCTTGTTTGCCCAGCGCAATCAGCGTGGCGTCGGTGTAGGGTTCCAACCACTTGGCACGTCCCAGTCGAGATTGAAAAGTGACCTTGTACTGTTCTGCTTTGAGCGACAGGGCCTGGGCCAGCAACCGGGCTGTTTTGAAGCATTCGCAGTGGTAGGGGTCGCCCAAGTGAAGGGTGCGTTCGGGCACACCATGAAAACTCATCATCAGCAAGTCGGGTTGGCCATTTTGTTGCCAGTACTGGCGTACCTTGGACGCCAGCGCCTCGATGTAGCGAGCGTCGTCGTGGTAATGGTTGATGAACCGCAGTTCTGGCAGGTTGCGGGTTTTCCCCGCCCATGCATAAACGGCGTCAAATAGGCTTGCGGTGGTGGTCGCCGAGTACTGCGGATAAGCGGGCACGATCAGCACGCGGGTAGTGCCCTCTTGGTGTAGCGCATCGAGCTGTGATGCGATTGAGGTGCTGCCATAGCGCATGGCGTAGCGCACCTGCACATGGTGGCCACGCTGTGCCAACCAGCCTTGCAGCAGCTTGCTTTGCTTCTCGGTCCAGACCTTCAGCGGCGAGCCCTCTGGCGTCCAAATGCTGGCGTACTTGGCTGCCGACTTGGCCGGACGAAAGCGCAAGATGATGCCGTGCAGAATCATCAGCCAAATCAGTCGCGGAATTTCAACGACACGCGGATCGCTCAAAAATTCACGGAGAAAACGGCGCACATCAGCAGTACTGGGGCTGTCGGGCGTGCCAAGATTGCAGTACAGCACGGCACAGCGAGGTGCTTGGCCGTGTTGGTAGGGGGGTTCAGTCGCAAATCGTGCGGTCATAGCTTGTTGTTCGTAAGATGTAGAGCAATGAGTCTAGCGGGCTTTGGGCTTCAGGCTTTCAGGCAGACCCAGTCATGGGTGCTATCCGAGCAGGAGCGCCGCTGTTTCACCGCTGCGCACTGCACCCTCCAGTGTGGCCGGGTAGGGGCCATCGATGTAGTCGCCACAGGCAAGCAGGCCTGGGAGAACCTGTGCCCATGGGCGCACCAAGCCCGGTGTGCAAGCAAACGTTGCCCGTTTCTCAACGACCGTCGTCACGGCTAGGAGTTTCAAGCCGAGCTGTGCCTGCGCTTGCTCCAACACCGCTGTTTGCAGCGCCTCTTTGGTGCCACAACTTGCGCTCACGACAAAGGCCAGCAGACCGGGTGGCCCTTTGAGTTGGCCGCGGTCAAACACAAACTGCGCCGGCGCGCTCACTGGGTGGCTGCGCAGTGCCAAAAGAGGGCTTGAGAGCTGCGCATCGGCGGCCCATGCGTAAACAGTGGCGATGGCTTCAAAGCGCAGTGCGCCAGCCCGCGCCAGCCAGTCAGCCAGCGCCTGATACAAGGTTGGCTCGATACCCCGCTGGGTTTCGGTGAGGAGTGACAAAGCATGGGATGCGGAGGCGGCCAAAATAACGGCATCGAAGGACTGCCCGTTTACCAGCCAACTGTCTGCACTGTGCATCAGTGTTGTGACGCGACGGCCCAGGTGCACCTGGGCGCCGCGCTGTACAAGCCAGTGCTGGGCCGGCTCTGGTAGCAGCATGCCCAGATCGGTCGTGGGTAACAACAGGTGTGAACTGTCGCCAGGACCCAGTAGGCTGTCTTGCAGCACGCGCAGGAACACGCTGGCGCTGGCGCACTCAGCTGGGGTGTTGAGTGCGGAGACACACAGCGGCTCAATCACTTCGGCTAACAAACGGGGGCTCAAGTCCTGACAGAGGGTGATCACCGTGGTATCAGGGTCACAGGTGAAGCCGCGCAAGCGCCAGCCCAGTACGGTGCGCAGAAACGACCACTTGTCAGCCGTCGACCAGCCGCGCGCTGTTAAGACACCCGCCAGCGCATCCAAGGGCTGGGGCCAGTTAGGCAGGCGCAAGCCCTTGCCATCAGGAAACACCAGGGCCAAGGGCATGTCGTGGAATACGTCGTTGCGTTCAAGCCCCATGCGGCGCATCCATGCCAGTGTGCGGTGGTAGGCGCCAATCAGGATGTGCTGGCCGTTGTCCAGACACACCGTCTCACCATTGGGTAGGCTTACTGGCAGACTGCGCGCTCGGCCGCCCAGTTGGCTGCTGGCCTCGAACACGCTGACGCGGTGACCGCAATCTGTTGCGGCCATGGCGGCGCTCAGACCGGCCCAGCCCGCACCGATGACCGCAACACGCTTGGATGTTGACATGCTGGGTGCGGGGCTTACAAGCGCCCCAGTGCCTGTACTTTCCAGGCCAGCCAAAATTTTCGAAGTGGCGTGAGGCTGATGCGCTGATGCAGCACTTGAAAGTCAGCGCGCTCAATCTCGATCAACAAGGCGCGGTAGATGCTGGCCATCATCAAACCCGGTTTTTGGGTACGGCGGTCAGCGTCGGGCAGCAGCGCCAGTGCTTGCGCATACAAGCGGTGCGCGCGTGCAGCTTGAAAACGCATCAGTGCCGTAAAGCGATCAGAATATTGACGCTCCAGTATGTTTTGCACGGTCACACCATGGCTTTGTAGATCATTGAGTGGGAGGTAAACGCGCCCGCGCTGCGCGTCCTCACCCACATCGCGAATGATGTTGGTGAGCTGCAGCGCTTGCCCCAGTGCATGGGCATAGGCCGTGGTTTGGGCCTGCTGCTGCCCAAAAATGTTGGCCGCCACCTCTCCCACGACCCCCGCTACCAAGTGACAGTAGCGTTCAAGACCTGGGTAGTCCAAATAACGGGTTTGGTTGAGGTCCATGCGACAGCCCTCAACGATGGCCAGCAGGTGCTGCTGCGTGATGCCATTGTCAGCCGCCAGCGGCAACAGCGCTCGGGTCACCGGGTGGCTGGGTTCGCCAGCAAAGGCTTGAGTGACTTCAGCTTCCCACCAAGCCAGTTTGGCTGCGGCGACGCCAGGCTCTTGGATATCGTCAACCACATCGTCCACTTCACGGCAGAAGGCATAAAAAGCGGTGATAGCGGCGCGTTTGGGTGTCGGCAGAAACAAGAAGGCATAGTAAAAGCTGCTACCCGAGGCGGCTGCTTTTTCTTGCACATAACGCTCAGGTGTCACGATTCAGATCGCCCCGTCAAACATCATCACATCCAGTAAATCGCCGGGGTTCACATTACCCTGCTGATGGTGCAGCACGATGAGCCCGTTTGCTTGCACCATGGAACTCAGGACTCCTGAGCCTTGGTTGCCTACCGCACTGACCTGCAGACAGCCATCAGCACCGCGCGTGACCATGCCCCGTTGGTATTCGGTTCGACCGGTTTTTTTCCGCAACGCCTCTTGGCTACGGGCTTGCAACAAGGGGGTCGATTGACTCTGGCAGCCCATCATGCGTAACAGGGCGGGGCGTACAAAAGCCAAAAAAGTCACCATCACCGCGACGGGGTTACCAGGCAGGCCGAACAGGATCGCAGAGCCCTTGCCCTGGGAAGGTAGTTTGTCCCGATTGATACGGCCAACCGCCATGGGGCGACCTGGTCGCATCGCGATGCGCCAAAAGGCCACATCGCCGAGTTTTTTCATCATGGCCTTGGTGTAGTCGGCCTCACCCACGCTGACGCCGCCGCTGGTGATGATGGCATCCGCGGTTTCAGCTGCTTGTACGAAGGCCGCCTCTAGATGATCAGGTTGATCCGGCACCACCCCCATGTCCAGGATGTCGCAGCCCAGACGTGTCAACAGGCCAAACACGGTGTAGCGGTTGCTGTCATACACGGCCCCCTCACGCGGCGTCTCACCCAAACTCAAGATTTCATCGCCAGTGGAAAAATAAGCCACCTTGAGGCGGCGACGAACCGTCACCTTGGGCAGCCCAAGGCTGGCGAGCAGTCCGAGGGCGGCTGGTGTGAGAACCTGGCCCTGCTGCAAGGCGGCGCTGCCCAGCATCAGATCTTCTCCCATGAGTCGGCGGTTGTCGCCGGGGCGCAGCATGTTGCTGGCAATACTGATACGGTCACCTTCGACGCGGCACAGCTCCTGAGGTGCTACGGTGTCCAGACCCTCGGGCATGATGGCGCCCGTCATGATCCGAACGCACTGCCCATCGGTCACTTCACCTCGCCAAGCCTTGCCAGCCATGGCGGTGCCAATGACGTGCAGGTTTAGGTTGTGTCCGGCCAGCATTTGAGAGCCGTCAAAAGCGTAACCGTCCATGGCCGAGTTGTCATGTGGCGGCACACTCACGGGCGAGATCACGTCGTGTGCCAACACGCGTGCGAATGCATCAAAAATGGCAAGCGTTTGCACCTCGGTGACTGGGCTGACCAGCTCGTGCAAAAACCGGCCAACCGCCTCGGCGCTCAAGGCTTGCGGGTCATAGCCTTCGAGCTGAGCGGCAATGTCTGCCAGCGACTTCATGGCATTTTGGCTTCGAGTTGTTGCAACTCGGCCAGGGTGTTGGCATTGAAAAAAGCCTTGGGCTCATCGCCCGCTTCATTAAACGGCACCACCACAGTCGCATGCTGGTCAGTCCATGCGTCAATCTTGCGCCCACCTTCTTTGATGAATTGCATCAGGCTCTCTAACAGCGCCACATTGATAAGGCAAAAAACAGGTTGTGTTCTGAGGTGCATGTTGCCGTCTGTATCCTGCTCAGGCGCACTGACCATGGCAATGTCGGCACTGCTGTGGTCCAAACCGGCGGCCAGGCGGGATGCCAAGTCCAGCGGTAGCATGGGTGTGTCGCATGGCACCGTCAGCAGATAGGGCGTTTCGCAATGCTCAAGCCCCGTGAGAAAGCCAGCCAAGGGGCCTGGGTAGTCAGCTTGCGCATCGGGCCAAACAGGGTGTCCAAATGACTCGTAGGCGCCCAGGTTGCGGTTGGCATTGACCATGATTTCACCGACCCCGTTGCCAAGTTGTAAGCGCGTTAGGGTGTGCAGCGCCAACGGTAGCCCGTTGAAGTTTTGCAGACCTTTGTCAACGCCGCCCATGCGCGAGCCACGCCCACCGGCCAAAATTACTGCAGTTATGTCGTTTCTTTCAATCACGCTTATCCCCCGATGTAACTCATTTCGATGCGCCGCCCAGGCGTTCCGGCTTCCTTGGGCAAGTGACCACGCTGCTCAGAATAGTTGTCCTTGCGGCCTTGCCAAATGTCCATGACTGCCTGTGACAAGGCCGTGTCATCGGTTTGACCTCGAACCAGTTGGCGCAGGTCATAGCCTTGCTCGGCAAACAAACACAGGTAGAGCTGACCTTCGGTGGACAGGCGTGCCCGGTTGCAGTCATGGCAGAACGCCTGAGTGACACTGCTGATGACACCAACTTCTCCCAAAGAGGGGTCGTGACGACCATTGGCATCTGCATAACCCCATCGTGCGGCGGTTTCACCGGCTTGGGATGCTTCAAGTGGCACGAGCGGCAGATGCTGCTGCAGGTGCGCAATGACTTCAGATGAGGGCATGACCTCGTCCATGCGCCAGCCGTTCGTCGCACCCACGTCCATGTACTCAATGAAGCGCAAGACCATGCCAGTTCCTCGAAAGTAGCGCGCCATCGGCAAAATTTGGTCTTCGTTGGTGCCACGTTTGACCACCATGTTGATTTTGATGGCGTCCAAGCCGGCATCACGCGCAGCCTGAATACCATCGAGCACGTCGGACACAGGGAAGTCCACGTCATTCATGCGGCGAAAAACAGCGTCATCCAAGCCGTCCAAACTCACGGTTACGCGTTTGAGGCCAGCTTCTTTCAACGCCTTGGCCTTGCGCGCCAGCAAGGAGCCATTCGTGGTCAAGGTAAGGTCTAAAGGCAAACCTTCTGGTGTGCGCAGTGCTGCGAGTTGTTCGATGAGCTGCTCGAGGTTCTTGCGCAACAAAGGCTCACCCCCAGTGAGCCGAATTTTCTGTACACCATGTGTGATGAACACGCTGGCAACACGCGTGATTTCTTCAAATGACAGCAAGGACGCATGGGGTAGGTAATGCGGGTAATCCTTGTCGTAAATTTCTTTGGGCATGCAGTAGCTGCAACGAAAATTGCACCGGTCTGTGACACTGATGCGCAAGTCGCGCAGCGCCCGTCCTCGTTGGTCACTTAAACGACCTGCGCCGAGCGTGGCTTGTTCGCCGGCAGCCAGTCGCCCTGGCAAAGGCAGGCTAGTGCGGGCATCAAGCAGCGGAATTACACGGTGTGTGTCGCGTTCTGTCATAGGAGCATCTGAAAAAGTGTGATTCTGGCATGTTCTGCATAGCACCACGCAGCGCAACGGTTTCGCGCGGGTCTTGGAAGCAAGATACGGCTATCAACGATCGGTCACCACCGAAGGTCCGATGTCTTGGAGTGGGCCTAAAGGGTTGGTCGTGATCTGGAGTTCAGTGATTTTGGGTTGCCCGCCCCAAGCCCGATAAACGACCTGTTCATCAATCAAAAGAACAAGCCCATTGAATCGCCAGCCGGTGGTCTCGGTGCGGCGCTTGAAATTGGTGAAGTCCATAAAGAAACTACCGGTACGCTTGCGAGAGACCTTGCTTGCATGGATCTCCCAACCGCGGCAGGCTTCGCGCGCCTGCAGGCAAGCCAGCACGCCTGGATCCAGGTCTTTGCGCTCAATCAGGTTGCTGGGGAGAAAGCGCCTGAGTACGTCGGCATAGGTCAGGATGCGGGTGTTGGGGTGTTGCAAGGGGTCAAGTCCAAGGCGCACGAGGTCTTCGGTTTTGCTTTGCATTGGCGTCAAAGACTCAATGGCCGCGCGCGCTTCGTTAAAGCTTTGGAAGGGTGAAGCGGTATCGACGGCGCGGGGAAGCAAGTTGGTGCATGCAGCGAGCAGCAACACCATCAGTCCAAACAACACATTTTTCATGCCGCTATTGTGCGTGTGTTCATGGTGAAAGCGCCACAAGCAAGCGGCAAAATTGTGGACCAGTAACAGACCAAACGCGAGGATGGCGAATCGTTGCTTTGATTGAATAAGCTGCGGCTTTTTTGTTTCATGTGAAATCGTCGCGCCAGGGGTTGGCATCGATAGCGCCTTGCGTTTGCCTTTGCTCGGCACAAACGGTGCTGAGCCCAGGCCCCAGACAAGGCTTTGTCGGAGCTCAAAACAGGGCAGCAGGGTGGCGTGCAGGAGAACAGGCATGCGCGCTATTGTTCCAGGTCCGTTCTGGCACTTAACTTGCAGAAAGCTGTCTGCAGGCGAAAAAAAAGCGCATGGGCAAAACCATGCGCTTTTGAGGCCTTACGACTTGGTAAGGCCTGCGAAGTGGGTTGACTTCAGCCGCCGTGCAGTTTCATCATCACTGGCACGATCAACAAGGCCACGATGTTGATGATCTTGATCAAGGGGTTGATCGCAGGGCCGGCCGTGTCTTTGTAGGGGTCGCCAACGGTGTCACCAGTGATCGCTGCCTTGTGGGTTTCTGATCCTTTGCCACCGAAGTTTCCATCTTCAATGTATTTTTTGGCGTTGTCCCATGCCCCACCGCCGGTGCACATGGAGATAGCGACAAACAAACCCGTCACGATGGTGCCCATCAGCAAGCCGCCAAGTGCGGCCGGTCCGAGTACCAGACCCACCAAAATTGGCACCACCACAGGCAGCAGGGACGGGATCATCATCTCTTTGATGGCCGCCGTCGTCAGCATGTCAACGGCTTTGCCGTATTCGGGCTTGGCGGTTCCCTCCATGATGCCTGGGATCTCACGGAACTGGCGGCGCACTTCAACCACCACAGAGCCTGCTGCGCGGCCTACGGCCTCCATGGCCATAGCGCCGAACAGGTAAGGAATCAAACCACCAATGAACAAGCCAATGATGACCATCGGGTTGCTCAAATCAAAGGTGATGTGCGCACCTGACGCATCCAGCTTGTGGGTGTAGTCCGCGAACAGTACCAATGCGGCCAGGCCGGCTGAACCAATGGCGTAGCCTTTGGTGACCGCTTTGGTGGTGTTGCCCACAGCATCCAGCGGGTCGGTGATGTCGCGCACGGAGGCCGGCATTTCAGCCATCTCAGCAATACCACCGGCGTTGTCCGTGATAGGACCGTAGGCGTCCAGTGCCACCACAATACCGGCCATGCTCAGCATGGATGTGGCTGCAATAGCGATGCCGTACAGGCCGGCCAGCGCGTAAGCCGTGTAGATGGCCAAGCAGACAAAGAGCACTGGCCATGCGGTCGAGCGCATGGACACGCCCAAGCCGGCGATGATGTTGGTGCCGTGGCCGGTGGTAGATGCCTCTGCGATATGACGTACTGGTGGATACTGTGTGCCCGTGTAGTACTCTGTGATCCACACCAATGCGGCGGTCAAAACCAGGCCGACCGCGCAGGCGCCGAACAGTCTGATTTGGCTGCCTGTGGCGGTGATGGCGTTATCGGGCATCAGCCAGGTGGTTACGAAGTAAAAAGCGATCAAAGACAGGCCGCCAGCCACTGCCAGGCCCTTGTAGAGCGCTGGCATGACGTTTTTCATGTCAGGCGTGGCCTTGACGAAAAAGCAACCGACGATAGAGGCGATGATTGACACCGCACCCAAGGCAAGCGGGTAAATCACCGCGCTGGTGCCAGCGCCACCGACCATTAAGGCGCCCAGCACCATGGTCGCAATCAGCGTGACCGCATAGGTTTCAAACAGGTCAGCGGCCATGCCGGCGCAGTCACCCACGTTGTCGCCCACATTGTCGGCAATCACCGCCGGGTTGCGAGGGTCGTCCTCGGGAATGCCTGCTTCGACCTTGCCAACCAGATCAGCGCCAACGTCTGCGCCCTTGGTGAAGATGCCCCCGCCCAAACGTGCAAAGATAGAGATCAGGGATGAGCCAAACGCAAAGCCAATCAAAGGGTTGAGTAACTCAGCCATGTTCTTGTCGGGCGTCAGGTTGCCGTTACCAGTCAGGAACCAGAAGAAGCCAGTCACGCCCAAGAGCCCCAGGCCAACGACCAACATGCCCGTGATGGCGCCGCCGCGAAACGCGACGTCCAATGCGGGGCCAATGCCTTTGGTGGCCGCCTGCGCGGTACGCACATTGGCGCGCACCGAAACATTCATGCCAATGAAGCCGCAAGCGCCAGAGAGCACGGCGCCAATCACAAAACCTGTGGCACTCAAGCCATCGAGAAAAACAGCAATCAAGATCGCCAGCACCACACCGACCACGGTAATGGTCTTGTACTGACGAGCTAAATAAGCTGCCGCTCCAGTTTGAATAGCCTGTGCAATCTCTTGCATGCGTTCGTTGCCCGCATCTTGAGAGAGGATCCAGCTGCGGGCCCAAAATCCATAGCCGACCGCAATCAGTCCGCAGACGATGGCCAGTATCAGCGCCGAGTTACCAGACATAAAAAGACTCCTGTTTTGTTGATTCGCGAGGTAGCGGTGCAACGCATACGGCACCACCGTTGCGTTGCTTCCTCACTCTTTCGGCACCAGAACAGTGCATCGAAGCGGCGATTGGCCAACGGGCGGACTTTACTACGTTGCAATGGCTTTGCAAGGTTTGGAGCAAGCGAATCGGTAGAATTAGGGGAAAACCCGTAGTGTTTCTTTTAACTTTTCCCCAATAAGCGATCCAATATGTCTTTAGACAACGTGACCCCTGGCCTCAAGGCACCCGAGCAATTCAATGTCATCATCGAAATCCCGATGAATGCCGACCCTGTGAAGTACGAGGTAGATCACGAGACGCATGCCATTTTTGTGGACCGTTTCATGAGCACGTCCATGCATTACCCCACCAACTACGGTTATGTTCCCCAAACCATCAGTGGCGACGGTGACCCTGTGGACGTTTTGGTGATCACCCCTGTGCCTTTGATTCCAGGCGTTGTTGTGACTTGCCGCGCGATCGGAATTTTGAACATGGAAGACGAGGCAGGCATGGATGGAAAAGTGCTCGCAGTGCCAATCCCAAAGCTCATTTCCCTGTACAACCGTTGGCAAAAGCCCGAAGACCTGAGTCCTATGCGCCTCAAGACCATCGCGCATTTCTTTGAGCACTACAAAGACCTTGAAGCTGACAAATGGGTCAAAATTTTGGGATGGGAAGGCCCAGAAGCAGCCCACAAAGAAATTGAAAACGGCATTGCTAACTACAAAAAATTCCTGTTGAGCAAGTAAGGGCCTTTGGTCAGTCGGCAGACCGATGGAGGTTGGCTTTCAGCGGACTATGCTGCTGAAGTTCGTTGACATAAGCCTGTATGCCGGCGCGCTCGCTCACCAAGTAGTGGTCGACCGCTTCAAAGAAATCAGGGTGCTCTAGCCAGTGCGCGCTGTGCGTGGTCACCGGCATCAAGGCCCGGGCCAGCTTGTGTTCACCCTGGGCGCCGCCTTCAAAGCGCTGGTAGCCGTTGGCGATGCACCACTCAAGTGCTTGGTAGTAGCAAGCCTCAAAGTGCAGGCAATCGACACGCTCAAGCGCACCCCAATAGCGCCCGTAAGCTACCCCAGGCATCCCGTCAGGGCTTTGATGGCTGGTGCGGCAGCTTGCATTGACTGCGATCAAACTCGCGGCAATGGCTTGGCCCTCGCGCAGGGCGATGAAGAGCAGCCAATCCTCGGGCATGCGTGCAGACATGGCGGTAAAAAAGCCTTGATTCAAATACGGCAGGTTGCCATGCTCCAAATAGGTTCGCTCATAGCAGCGGTAGAAAAATGCCCAGTCTTCGGGCTCAATAGCAGTGCCGTGCAGCGCTCGAAAGGTGACGCCTGCATCCGCCACTTTGCGGCGTTCTTGGCGAATTTTTTTGCGTTTTTCTTGTGACAGCGTGCTTAAAAAATCGCCAAAGCTGGCATGCGGTGTTGGGCTGTTGTTCCAATGAAACTGGACAGTTTGCCGCGTCAGCATGCCCGCAGATGTACAGGCCAAAAGGTCTTCATCTGAGGCAAACAGCACGTGCAGCCCAGACAGCTTTTCAGCGTGTGTCCAGGCAATAAGTGCCTGCGCCAGGCGAAGTCGGTCGGTGGCTGAATGCGCCAGCAAGCGGCTGCCAGTGACCGGCGTGAACGGCACAGCACAAACCGCCTTGGGGTAGTAGTGAAAGCCGTGCTGCGCATAGGCATTGGCCCAAGCGTGATCAAACACATACTCGCCGCGGGAGTGTGTCTTCACGTACACAACGGTAGCGGCGAGCAGCTTGGATTGCTGCTCCAGAAGAAACACGCGCAGTGTCCAGCCCGTTTCCACACCGGCACTGCCGCTGGTCTGCAACGCACTCAGGTAAGCGTGGCGCATGAAGGGGGTTGGATGCGCTTGCATCAACAACAATTGATCCCAATCGTGAGCGTCTACACCCGACAGCGAATCGAGCACCCGAATGCCATAATCGTGCGGCCAATCTGGCATCGTTTTGTTCAGCATTTCTGACTACTTTTCATGACTTTGAATATTTCTGTTGCCCAGCTTAATCTGGTTGTTGGCGATTTGACGGGCAATTCGCAAAAAATCATTGACGCCGCGCGCTCGGCTTACGAGGACGGCGCGCGTCTGGTACTGACGCCTGAGCTGTCCGTTTGTGGTTACGCGGCGGAAGACCTTTTCTTCCGGCCTGCTTTCACCCAAGCCTGTGATGATGCTGTGAAAGTGATTGCCCTTGCATTGGCTGGGTTGAAAGATTTGTGTGTGGTGCTGGGCCACCCGGTGGGCACCCAGTTGCGCAGTCGATCAGTTATCGTCAATGCGCGTTACAACGCGGCCAGTGTGGTGCGCCACGGTGAGGTGATTGCAAGTTATTTCAAACGTGAATTGCCAAACTATCAGGTTTTTGATGAGCGGCGTTATTTCACGCCCGGCCAGACGCCCTGTGTGTTTGAAGCAGGTGAGCCTGGGTGCACGGTGAAGGTGGGCCTTTTGATTTGTGAAGACGCTTGGTTTGATGTGCCTGCGCGCGAGGTGGCTGCGGCCGGGGCTGAGCTGCTGGCCGTCATCAACGCATCGCCTTTTCACGTGGGCAAGGGTACCGAGCGTGAAGCGCGCATGAGAACGCGCGTGCTCGATTGCGGTCTGCCGATGGTCTATGGGCATTTGGTGGGTGGCCAAGACGAGGTGGTTTTTGAGGGACATTCATTCGCACTCAATGCTGATGGCACAGTGGCCGCGCGTGCCGCCAGTTTTGTAGAAGACCAGTTGATGGTCGAGGTGCAGCGCCAGACCCATGGTTTGGCATTGCACGGCCCGGTAGCGCCTGAGCGCAGTGCCGATGCCGATCTGTGGGCTGCACTGGTGCTTGGCGTGCGCGATTACATCGGGAAAAATGGCTTTCCCAGTGTTGTGTTGGGCTTGTCTGGCGGTATTGACTCGGCCCTGGTGCTGGCTATTGCGGTGGACGCGCTGGGCGCTGATCGGGTGCGCGCTGTGATGATGCCGTCGCCCTATACAGCGGACATCAGTTGGCTTGACGCCCGTGAAATGGCTGCTCGCCTTGGTGTGCGTTACGACGAACTGTCGATTGCACCCGAATTCGAGGCCTTCAAAGCGTCGCTTGCAGGTGATTTTGCCGGTCTGGGGGAGGATGCAACTGAAGAAAATATTCAGGCGCGCATCCGTGGGACCATCTTGATGGCGCTGAGCAATAAGTTTGGCAGCATTGTTCTGACCACGGGCAACAAGTCGGAAATGGCCACCGGGTACTGCACCTTGTATGGCGATATGGCCGGTGGCTTTGCTGTGATCAAAGACTTGGCGAAAACCACGGTGTTTCGCATGGCGCGCTGGCGTAACCAAAATGATCCCTACGGTACGGGTAGCGATCCGATTCCCGAGCGCATCATCACCCGACCGCCCAGTGCTGAATTAAGGCCAGACCAGAAAGACCAAGACAGCCTGCCGCCCTACGAGATTTTGGATGCCATTGTGGCGCGCTACATGGAAGACGATGAGAGCATCGAATCCCTTGTGGCCAGTGGTTTTGACCGTGCAGATGTGGAGCGTGTGACCTCACTCATCAAAATCAATGAGTACAAACGTCGGCAATCCCCAGTGGGCATTCGGGTAACGCATCGCAGTTTTGGTAAAGATTGGCGTTATCCTATAACCAACCGATTCAGGGCTTGAGTTGCCCGAAGTGCCATTAAGAGGCCATTGTTTGACTAACCTGAGAGAAAGAAAGCTATGAAACAAATCACCGCCATCATCAAGCCGTTCAAACTTGAAGAAGTGCGCGAGGCCTTGGCCGAGTGCGGCGTCAACGGCCTAACGGTTATTGAGGTGAAGGGCTTTGGTCGTCAAAAAGGGCATACGGAGTTGTATCGGGGTGCGGAGTACGTTGTTGACTTTCTGCCCAAGGTGAAGATCGAGGTTGTGGTCAAGGACGAAGACTTGGAACGCTGTGTGGACGCGATCGTCAAGGCCGCGCAAACGGGAAAGATCGGTGATGGCAAAATTTTTGTCACCACGATCGAAAGCGTGATTCGTATCCGTACCGGAGAGCTCGACGATTCGGCTATCTAAGTCTTACCCAGCGTGGGTGGGCGGCTGTCCATCAACTGGGTGCCTGCCAGCGCATCGTGCCAGAACTGCTGGCGCGGGTGCAAGCGGCTCAAGATGGCCCAGCAGAGCACCCAGCCGACCACAATGACCAGTGCCTCAGCACCCGATAGCCCGAACCACCACGAGGCAATCAGTGGTGGCCAGAACCAAAGCCAGCTCCACACATAACGAAGCAGTGCACGACCTTGGCTCAGCGGTTGACCTGACAGGTCGGTAACCCGGATGTGCCAAGTTTTCATGGCTAAGGTCTGGCTTTTAGACCACAACCAGACAAAATAAATGCCGAAGATCACAAAAACAAAAGCCTGTAGTCCATGGCGGTTGTGCAGGGCATTGCGGGTTTGTGTCAGGGCGCCAAACAGGTAGCCTGCAACGAAAACAACGCCAAACAAGAGCATGCCCTCATACAACCAGCAGGCCATGCGTCGCATCAGTTTGGGGGCCTGGGCATTGGCCGCTTGTTGCTCAAAGTTGTTTCTCTTGGTCATAAGAGGTGATTCTCGCTGATCACTGGTATGCCGGGCTTGGCCGATGACCTGTTTTTGGTGCTTGCTGGGAATATGCAAACAGCTTGGCACCAGCTTAAGCCGGTCGGCCAAAGAGAAAATTATTCAGTCTCCAGTGTGAAGGACCGTGTTGTTGCAGTGCGATAATACGCGTTGCAGGTAAAGGCAAACAGGTCAAAGTTCGGCGTTCGCATCATGACGCTCATGGCTTTGGCCCCAAGTCTCGATGTCACACCACAAGTGTTTACGAAGAGGCACCCAAGGTATTTCGTTAGAGAAATTCACAAAGGTTCATCATGGAAATTACAAAAGCCGAAACCATTTTGGCGGCAAACGCATCCCAATCCGCTGTGCAGGCGGCCAGCCTCGACTCAGGCTCAAATGCCCCCGATATTGAATTACGTGGCGCAGAAATATTGGTAAAAGCGCTGCAAGCCGAGGACGTTAAGTACGTCTGGGGCTACCCCGGCGGCGCCGTGTTGCATATTTACGACGCCTTCTTCAAGCAAGACACCATTCAACACGTTTTGGTACGTCACGAGCAAGCGGCTGTGCACGCAGCCGATGGTTATGCACGGGCTACCGGCGATGTGGGCGTGGCTTTGGTCACCTCTGGCCCAGGGCTGACCAATGCGGTCACCGGCATCGCCACGGCCTACATGGACAGCATCCCGATGGTGATCATCTCAGGCCAGGTGCCCACGCACGCGATTGGCTTGGACGCGTTCCAGGAGTGCGACACCGTTGGCATCACACGCCCGATTGTGAAACACAACTTCTTGGTCAAGGACGCCCGCGACGTGGCTGAGACCATGAAAAAAGCATTTCACATCGCGCGCAGCGGCCGGCCCGGTCCGGTGGTTGTGGATATCCCCAAGGACGTGTCCTTCAAGAAGGTGCCTTACAACGGTTACCCAGAGAGCGTTCACATGCGCTCGTACAACCCGGTGCGCAAAGGCCATAGCGGTCAGATTCGAAAAGCCTTGCAGTTGTTGCTAGCAGCCAAGCGACCTTATATTTATACCGGCGGCGGTGTGCTGCTGAGCAATGCATCGGCGCAGCTGCGCGAGCTCGTGGACATGCTGGGTTATCCCTGCACCAACACCTTGATGGGTTTGGGTGCGTACCCGGCGAGTGACAGAAAATTTTTAGGCATGCTGGGCATGCATGGCACACTTGAAGCCAACAGTGCGATGCAGCATTGCGATGTGTTGTTAGCCGTTGGTGCCCGTTTTGACGACCGGGTGATTGGCAACCCCAAGCACTTTGCGCAAAACGAACGCAAGATCATTCACATTGACATTGATCCATCCAGTATCTCCAAGCGTGTGAAGGTGGACATCCCTATTGTGGGGGATGTCAAAGAAGTGCTGACCGAAATGATTGCCATGATCAAAGAGGGTGCGATGCGACCTGACACCGATGCATTGGGTGCCTGGTGGGACAGCATTGAGGCGTGGCGTCAGCGAGACTGCTTGAAGTACAACCGCGGTACTGGGGGCATCATCAAACCCCAGTATGTGGTGGAAACGCTGTGGAACATGACCAAAGACGTAGATGCCTACATCACGTCGGACGTGGGGCAGCACCAGATGTGGGCAGCGCAGTACTACCGCTTTGACCAGCCGCGTCGCTGGATCAATTCAGGTGGTTTGGGCACCATGGGTGTTGGCATTCCATACGCCATGGGGATCAAGCTGGCCAAGCCTGAGAGTGAAGTGTTTTGCATCACGGGGGAGGGCTCGGTTCAGATGAATATCCAGGAGCTGTCTACCTGTTTGCAGTACAACACACCCATCAAGATCTTGTCTCTAAACAACCGTTACCTGGGCATGGTTCGTCAATGGCAAGAGGTTGAGTACGAGGGCCGCTACAGTCACAGCTACATGGATGCCTTGCCCGATTTTGTTAAGTTGGCCGAGGCCTACGGCCACGTGGGCATGTTGATTGAGCATGCTGATGACGTGGAGCCCGCGTTGCGCGAGGCGCGCAAACTCAAGGACCGCACGGTGTTCATGGACTTTCGAACCGACCCAACGGAAAACGTGTTCCCAATGGTTCAGGCTGGTAAAGGCATTACAGAAATGCTGCTCAGCGCTGAAGACCTTTAAACCTTTTTATCAGACGAATCTATTGTTTGCCAAGCCTGGGGGTTACCGCCTGCAGGGGAGGGCAGCGAAATGAGGAGTCCAACATCATGAAACACATCATTGCAGTACTTTTAGAAAACGAGCCCGGTGCCTTATCGCGTGTGGTTGGCCTGTTTTCGGCCCGGGGTTACAACATCGAGTCCCTGACGGTGGCGCCTACAGAGGACCCTAGTCTGTCGCGCATGACGATCCAAACTACGGGGTCGGATGACGTGATTGAACAAATCACCAAGCATTTGAATCGCCTGATCGAGGTGGTTAAAGTGGTCGATCTGACGGAAGGCGCCTACACCGAGCGCGAATTGATGATGGTGAAAGTGCGTGCGGTGGGTAAAGAGCGTGAAGAAATGAAGCGCATGGCGGATATTTTTCGCGGGCGCATCATCGACGTGACAGAAAAGAGCTACACCATTGAACTCACTGGTGACCAGTCAAAAAACGATGCTTTTTTGGATGCGATTGAGCGTGGTGCCATTCTCGAGACGGTACGCACGGGTTCCAGCGGCATTGGTCGTGGCGAGCGGATTTTGCGGGTTTAATTTTTTTAACGGAGAAATGAATGAAAGTTTTTTACGACAAAGATTGTGATCTGAGCCTGATTAAAGGCAAAACAGTTGCCATCATCGGTTACGGTAGCCAAGGACATGCGCACGCTCAAAACCTCAATGACAGCGGTGTCAAAGTGGTGGTTGGTCTGCGCAAAGGTGGCGCATCATGGGACAAGGTTGGCAAAGCTGGCTTGACCGTGATGGAAGTCAATGACGCAGTGAAAACCGCTGACGTAGTGATGATCTTGTTGCCTGATGAGCAAATTGCTGAGGTCTATACCAACAACGTCGCGCCCAATATCCAGAAAGGTGCGTCATTGGCTTTTGCACACGGGTTCAATGTGCACTACAACCAGGTCATTCCCCGTGCTGACCTGGATGTATGGATGGTCGCGCCCAAGGCGCCTGGCCATACAGTTCGCAATACGTACACCCAAGGCGGCGGCGTTCCTCACTTGGTGGCTGTGCATCAAGATTGCAGCGGCAAGGCCCGCGACCTCGCACTGTCCTATGCCATGGCCAATGGTGGCGGTAAAGCCGGCATCATCGAAACCAACTTCAAGGAAGAAACCGAAACCGACTTGTTTGGTGAGCAGGCTGTCTTGTGTGGCGGCGCTGTTGAGCTGATCAAGATGGGCTACGAAACCCTGGTCGAAGCGGGCTATGCACCTGAGATGGCGTATTTTGAGTGCTTGCATGAACTCAAGCTGATTGTTGACCTGATTTATGAGGGCGGCATCGCCAACATGAACTACTCGATCTCCAACAATGCCGAATATGGCGAGTACGTGACCGGCCCTGAAGTCATCAATGCCGAAAGCCGTAAAGCCATGCAAAACGCACTGAAGCGTATTCAAAATGGTGACTATGCCAAGATGTTCATCTTGGAAGGCCGTACCAACTATCCAAGCATGACGGCCCGGCGTCGCAATACCGCTGATCACAGCATCGAAGTTGTCGGCGCTCAACTGCGCGCCATGATGCCTTGGATTGCTAAAAATAAGTTGGTCGATCAAACGCGTAACTGATTGACTGAGCTGGATTCCTCGACAAAAGGCCACTTCGGTGGCCTTTTGTTATGATGATTCTTCATACTAAAAAGGTCGGATGCATGGATGGCGATAAGGTGACACACAGTGATGGAGATGCTTCATCGGGCGCGGGAAAAATGCCACGAAAAGGGCTGTATATCCTGCCTAATTTATTCACATTGGCAGCCCTGTTTTTTGGTTTCTATGCGGTCGTGATGGCCATCAACGGGCGCTTCGATCTGGCTGCAAGTGGCATTTTTGTCGCGATGGTGCTCGATAGTTTGGATGGTCGGATTGCGCGTTTGACAAAAACCCAAAGTGCGTTTGGCGAACAGATGGATTCCTTGTCGGACATGGTGTCATTTGGCGCTGCCCCGGCACTCATTTCTTATGTGTGGTCCTTAAAGGGTTTGGGTCGGTGGGGTTGGATTGCAGCCTTTGTTTATTGCGCTTGCGCAGCCCTGCGTTTGGCGCGTTTCAATGTGAACACCAGTGTGGTGGACAAGCGCTATTTTCAAGGATTGCCTTCACCAGCGGCAGCCGCTTTGCTGGCAGGGTTCATCTGGGTGATGACCGATCAGGGATGGTCTGGTGAAGATTTGGCGTGGCCGACGTTTGCATTAAGCCTTTTTGCTGGCTTGACGATGGTGACCAATGTGCCGTTTTACAGCTTCAAAGAAATTCATTTCAGGCGCAGCGTGCCGTTCATTGTGATCGTGCTCATTGTGCTGGGCATTGCCGTGATCAATATAGATCCTCCAATCGTGATGTTTGGCATGTTTTTGGCATACGGCTTCAGTGGTTATGTGGTTTACCTGCGCCGTCGCGCCAAGGGTGTGCCGACCAGCTTGATCAGTACGTCGACGGACGAACCCGAAGAGCGTGGCTTACACGAGTGAACGCCCGCATGATTTTAAATTTTGTGTGGACAGGGGTTTGTGGCAGCTCCCAAGGGAAGCGGCTGTGTTATATTGATGTCATGCAATCATCCAATCTAGCGCTGCTACTAACGTCCTACGGGCGGAGTTGTTAGCGTCTGACTGCATCAACCCTAAAAGCCCGTTTGCCAGCGCAGCGGGCTTTTTTGTTGTCGATAACAAATTTCGAGCGCTGCAGGTGATCAACCCAGGAGTATGGAAATGGCTGAAAAATTAGTGATTTTTGACACCACCTTGCGTGATGGTGAGCAATCGCCCGGAGCGTCCATGACGCGTGATGAAAAGCTGCGCATTGCGCGCCAGCTTGAGCGCCTGAAGGTTGATGTGATCGAAGCAGGCTTTGCGGCCAGCTCCAATGGTGACTTTGAATGCATCAAAGCCATCGCTGAAGTCATTAAAGACTCGATCATCTGCTCCTTGGCACGTGCCAGCGACCGTGATATTTCGCGCGCTGCTGAGGCGCTTAAGCCTGCCAATGCGGGGCGCTTGCACCTGTTTTTGGCGACCAGCCCCTTGCACATGGAAAAAAAGCTCCGTATGACGCCCGAGCAAGTATTCGAGCAGTCCAAGATGTCCGTGCGGTTTGCCCGCAATCTGATGGCCGACATTGAGTTCAGTGCAGAAGATGCTTACCGCTCCGATCCCGATTTTTTGTGTCGCGTGTTTGAAGCCGTGATTGCCGAAGGCGCCACGACGATCAACGTGCCCGATACCGTGGGCTATGCAGTACCCGAGTTGTACGGTGAGTTCATCAAAAACTTGCGAGAGCGTATTCCCAACAGTGACAAGGCTATTTGGTCTGTGCATTGTCACAATGACCTTGGTATGGCGGTTGCCAACTCCTTGGCTGGGGTCAAGATCGGTGGTGCACGCCAGGTAGAGTGCACGATCAACGGTTTGGGTGAGCGTGCGGGCAACTGCGCGCTTGAGGAGATCGTCATGGCGGTTAAAACCCGTCGAGATTATTTTGACCTGGATCTCAACATCGACACCCGACAGATTGTCGCCACCAGTCGCTTGGTCAGCCAGACCACGGGTTTTGTTGTGCAGCCGAATAAGGCGGTTGTCGGAGCCAACGCGTTTGCGCATGCCTCTGGCATCCATCAAGATGGTGTACTCAAAGCGCGCGATACCTACGAGATCATGCGCGCCGAGGATTTGGGTTGGAGTGCGAACAAAATTGTGTTGGGTAAGCTCAGCGGGCGAAACGCGTTCAAGCAGCGCTTGCAAGAACTTGGCGTGGCCATGGAGAGCGAGTCTGAGGTCAACAATGCTTTCATGAAGTTCAAAGATTTGGCCGACCGCAAGAGCGAAATTTTTGATGAGGACATTCTCGCTTTGGTGAGCGAAGAGTGTGTGGCCCAAAGCCAGGAAAAATACGGCTTTGTGTCCTTGGTTCAGCACAGTGAAACTGGTGAGTTGCCCCACGCGACCGTCGTGATAACCATGGCGGGGCAAGAGATCAGTGCCAGTGCCAACGGTAATGGACCGGTTGATGCCTCCTTAAAAGCCATTGAAGCCAATGTCCAAAGTGGTGCGGAGATGGTTTTGTATTCTGTCAACGCCATCAGTGGTTCGACTGAGAGCCAGGGCGAAGTAACCGTTCGCTTGCAAAACAGCGGGCGGATCGTCAATGGTGTGGGGGCTGACCCGGATATCGTTGTGGCGTCGGTGAAAGCCTACCTGAGTGCGCTCAATAAGCTTGAAAGCCAGGCGAAACGCGTCGCTGCCCAAGGCTGATTTTTGTAATTTGTTTAAGAAAGTCTCGCAAGTACTTGTTGTTGTGAGACTTTTGTGTTTAAACTGCACGCCTTGCGACAAGGTTTAGGGGTCATGGTAATGCCACATTGTTCAGACTTTTCAAGATGCAAACGGTCTCGAATATGGGTTTGCATTTTGAGTGCGGTTGCCATGATGAGCTTTGCCCCAATGGCGTTGGTGCATGCGGCTTCCTCGGATGCTCAAGTTACCCAGAATGGGAGCAAGGCAAATTCATCCAAGCGTCGGGTTGCCAAGGTCAGCACAGTCAAACGGCATCGTGCCAAATCCGTGTCGGTCATTGTTCCTGCTAAGGCGTCTTATGGCCAATTGGCAGGGCTGGACCGCACGAATGATCCACTGAATTTAAAGTCCAACGTCGCACTGGTGGTTGATCAGGACACGCACGAAGTTTTGTTGAGCAAGAATGGTGATGCCGTTTTACCGATTGCATCGCTTACCAAACTGATGACTGGCTTGATCATCAGTGAAGCCCATTTGCCAATGGATGAAATGATCACCGTGACCAAGGATGATATTGACACGGAGAAAGGCAGCCGTTCCCGTTTGCGGGTGGGTACGCGTTTGAGCCGTGGTGAACTGCTGCATCTGGCTCTGATGTCAAGTGAGAATCGTGCTGCGAACGCATTGGGCCGGACCTACCCGGGCGGCTTGTCTGTCTTTGCTGATTTAATGAACGCCAAGGCACATGAAATCGGTATGCTCAATACCCATTATGTTGAGCCAACGGGCCTGTCCAGCCTCAACCAGTCCAGTGCACAGGACTTGGTGAAGTTGGTAACCGTTGCCTCTAACCATGCTCTTTTGCGTGAATTGACCACCTCGCCGCGGTACCAGGTCGCTGTTGGTCGACAGAAACTACAGTTCAATAACACCAACCGTTTGGTCAACAGCGAACGCTGGGATATTGGCTTGCAAAAAACAGGCTATATATCTGAGGCTGGCCAATGCCTGGTCATGCAAACCAAGGTTGCTGGTCGGCAGTTGATCATGGTGTTTCTCGACTCGGTCGGTAAACTCAGTCGCATTGGTGATGCCGAGCGGGTTAGACGCTGGGTAGAGTCCAGTAGCAATGCGGCAGCCGCCGCGGCCTTGGCCAATGCCCAAGTCTTGCTGCGGGGAAGCTGAGCCCCGGTTTATTTAGCTCCGAAGTGCTGTTGCAGGATTCATTAAGGTCGGTCGGTAACCCAAGCGACTAGAGATTTCTTGGGCTGTTGCTTGAAGTTTTTGCAACCAAGCTTCATCGAGTCGCCCCGCTGGCGCTGAGATGGACAGGCCTGCGACCAGTTTGCCTTGGTCATCCAAAATGCCTGCTGCCATGCAGCGTACGCCCAATTCCAATTCTTCATTGTCCTTCGCGTAGCCGTCTCGGCGTACCTTGCTCAGTTCGCGCTCCAGTGCAGGCAATTGGGTCAGGCTGTTGCGAGTTTGTCCCGTCAAGCCGGTACGTTTGGCGTAAGCACTGACTTTGGGTGACTCATCGACGGAGAGAAATAATTTGCCAACAGATGTCAGGTGAAGTGGGGCGTGGCCACCGATGGCGCGAATCACCTGCATGCCTGATCGCTCGCTGTAGGCGCGCTCCACATAAACGATGGCATCACCTTGGCGCAGGCTGAGATTGACTGTTTGCTGAATCTGCCTATGCAGGTCGCGCATCGGTTCGAGTGCCGCATCCCTGACGTTGAGGCGATTTTTAACCAGATTACCCAGTTCAAGCAAACGAATACCCAGGCGGTAACTGCCAGTTTGGGGACGGTCCACAAAACGCCCGGTGGCTAAATCATTGAGGATTCGGTGCGATGTAGAGGGGTGCAGCCCGGTGCGGGCGCTGATTTCTTTCAAGGAGATGGCTTCTTCCTGTGATGCGAGCACATCAAGCAGCGCGAACATGCGTTCGATCACCTGAACGGAGGGGCTACCTGGCACGTTGTGGTCTGCTTTTGTCATTTCAATTGTTCTTTATTTGGAATGGTATTTTACTTTGTGAAAGATGGTGAGGTGAATCGGCGATGCAATGTGACGTCTGGCCTGTCGAATCCGTACACTCCTTTGCGTTTCAAAGCGCTTGCCATTGCCCTTTGTGCAGGATTTCTGCAGGTCGGAAGCGGGCTTTGTAGGACATTTTCGGTAAGTTCTCGATCCAGTAGCCCAAGTAGAGGTGTGCAAGACCCAAGGATCGGGCGTGTTCGACCTGCCACATCACGTTGTAGGTGCCAAGGCTTTGACCTGGTGTCGGGTCATAAAAGGTATAGACCGCAGACAAGCCGTCTTGCAACTTGTCTACGATTGAGACCATTTTCAAAACACCCAGGCCGTTGTCGGGCGCTGGCTCCCTGAACTCGATCAGCATGGTGTCAACGTTGGATTTGACAAGGAATTCAACATACTGGCTGGCATCGTCGTGATCCATGCCGCCGCCTGTGTGTTTTGCAGACTGGTAGCGCGCATACAAAGCGTAGTGCTCGGCGGAAAAATACGGCTTGGATACCTTCACCTGCATGTGGCCATGCTGCCTTTTGGCGCGCACCTGGCTTCGGTTAGGCAACAGCCGCAGCACCGGTAGTCGAATGGACTGGCATGCCTGACACCGGTCGCATTGCGGACGGTAAATGAAAGCACCACTGCGTCGGAAGCCTTGGTGAATGAGCGCTGTGTAGGCGTCGTTTTGAATGGCACCAGCTGGTGCTGCAACCTGGGAGCGTGCAATTTGGCCTTCGATGTAACTGCAGTCGTACGGCGCGGTGGCGTAATACTGCAACGCTTCAGGGATCATGGCTAGTTGCAGTGTCACGGTGTATTGGAGTGGTTAGTCGCGTAAATTTTGCCAGTATACGGGGTCAAAAAACCAATCCAAAGAGGCTTCTTGAAGCTGCGCTGTCATCACCTGTAAAAACTGATCACGCGGTACATTGTGGGCGCCCATTGACGCCAGATGGGCGGTATTTTGCTGGCAGTCAATTTGAACAACGCCTTGGGCGCGGCACATGGCCACCAGTGCCGCTAAGGCAATCTTGGATGCATTGCTGCGCCGATAAAACATGGACTCGCCAAATATGGCCTTGCCCATCGCCACGCAGTACAAGCCACCTACCAATTGCCCATCGATCCAGGTCTCCACACTGTGGGCTTGGCCTTGTGCATGCAGTTCGCAATAGGCTTGCACCATGGCCGGCAAAATCCAGGTTCCATTTTGACCGGGTCGCGTTTTGGCGGCGCATGCAGTCATGACCTGTTCAAAGGCTGAGTCGATCCGTATCTCGCATCGGGGATCGCGGGCGAAGCGTTTGAGGACTTTGTGCAGCGATGCCTTGAGTACGAACCTGTCGATTTCAAGCACCATACGGGGATCTGGACTCCACCACAAAATCGGTTGGTCTTCGCTGAACCAAGGGAAGATGCCTCGCTGATACGCTTGGCTAAGGCTGTCACCAGACAAATCCAAGCCAACACACAAAAGTCCGGGAGCAGGGGTGTTAGCCCCCCAAGCTTGGCTAACCGGTGGAAAGCCTTGGTCGACTTTTAAGTAAGGGATTGGCGCTGTTTCTGCTGGCATAGCTGGTACGTCATAGGACGGATAAAAAAATAAGACCTCAAGGGGGTAAATTTCATCGAGTTGGCGCGAGTATCGGTGGTGTGACGGTTTACAATCCTTGGGTCGGGGCGTAGCGCAGCCTGGTAGCGCATCTGGTTTGGGACCAGAGGGTCGAAGGTTCGAATCCTTTCGCCCCGACCATCTTACTTTCGAGATCTCTGCCCGTAGCTCAGTTGGATAGAGCAACAGCCTTCTAAGCTGTGGGTCGGGGGTTCGATCCCCTCCGGGCAGGCCAGACCCTTACGCCGCCACATTCAGCTCCACGATGCCGGACTTCATCCTCGGACATTGGATAGAGCAGGATCACAAGCAGCATCACACAAGATCGCTCCGAACAAGCATTGGTCCTCTGCCACAAGCTTCCATGAATGGGGCCGCAACAACAGCGCTATACCCACTTAGTCACCTCGCCAATAACAGACATGCGCCTCAAAAAAATGCTAAGCGGCTGTGATGCGTATGCTTAGGTTTTACCCAGGTAAGGCACTGTTCTGAGCAAAAGATTGGTAGGCGGCATCCACACCGGATCCTCGGGTGAACGAGAAACCTTCTGCTGCCAGCACGACCTCCAGGGCGCCCAAGGTCTGTAAGACACAGTCGGGGCGAGCGTTGTAGCCCATCGCACCGATGCGCCAAACTTTCCCATGCAGGGGGCCAAAACTGGTACCAATTTCAATGTTGAAGTGATTGAGCAAGGCGTTTCGGACACGGTCACCATGTACCCCAGCCGGAATGAGCACGCCGGTCACATTGGGCATTTTGTTGGCTTTGTCGCCATAGACGGTTAAACCCATGGCCTCTACGCCTGCGACGACGGCCTGCGACATGTTAGTGTGACGGGCAAAGGCAGTAGCGTGACCTTCTTGACAGTAAATACGGGCGCATTCACGCGCTGCATACAGCATGGTGGTCGCTTCTGTATGGTGATTCAGGCCCAAGTCACTCCAGTAATCCATGATCATGGCTAAGTCCATGTAATTGGAGGCAATGCGCTTACCCAATCCAGGTTTGTAATCTGCAGCTTGCAGGCCTTCTTCGATGTGACGGCGCCTGTAGATGGTTTGCGCCATGCGCTCAGACAAGGTGATGGGCGCCGCTCCAGAAGGCCCAGCCAAACACTTTTGCAGTCCTGCGGTGACACCATCGATCTCCCAGGCGTCCACAGGCAGTGGTGTTGCGCCACAGGACGCGGTAGCATCCACTTGTAGCATGGCGCCGTAGCGATGACACAAAGCACCCAAACCCTCCAAGGGCTGCAGCATGGTCGTCGAGGTGTCTCCCTGGCATACCGCTAGCAATTTCGGCGCGTACGCTTTGAGCTTGACCTCCACTTGCGCCAGGGTGAACACAGTGCCCCATGGCACTTGCATTACCTGAACCTCTGCGCCGCAGCGTTGCGCGATTTCATCTAATAGTTGTCCAAACCGGCCAAAGCTGAGCACCAGCACTTTGTCGCCCGGCTCCAGCACCGACATCATCATCATTTCGATAGCCGAACGTGCGGTGCCATCCAAAACAAATGTCCAGTCGTTTTGCGTCTCAAAAAACTGACGGTACAGCGCCATGGTTTCTCGCATAAAGCGTCGAAATTGCGGGTCAAATTGCCCTAGCAACTGTGATGACATCGCTCGCAACACACGCGGATCTGCATTGATGGGCCCCGGCCCCATGAGCAGCCGTGGGATCGGATTTAATTCGTCAAAAGCGCTGTGGGCATCACGCAGAGTCGAAAGAGACGGCAGGTTTGGTGTCATGGTGGGCTTGTGCAGTTGAATTTCGGAGATATGATAGAAAGTGTATACAAAAATTCAAGTACTTTTTAATACCTTCATGTCCCAAAATCCTTACACCATCGCATTTATTCAGCCCAACCTGTACAAGGACTCTGTCGCGCTGATGCGTGTCGCCCAGCGCCTGCTGAGCATGCCAGAGATCGTCAATGCGACGCTGCAGATGGGTAATCCCGCCAATAAAGACATTCTGAGCGAAGCCGGCCTGTTGACAGATGCAGTCAAGGACGCAGGCCCCAGTGACATCATGGTGGTGGTTCAAGCGCATAACCAACAGGCTTGCGAGACCGCCGTCCAGCAGTGCCACGCGCAGCTGAGCGGTCAAAACCAAATTGCGGGCAGCGCAGGCGCTGATGGGCTTGAAACACAGCTTGCAGCGAAAACCATTGCGATGGGTTTGCAACGCTGGTCTTCAGAGGCTGTGGCGGCCAATTTGGTGCAGATATCGGTCCCAGGCGCTTACGCTGCTGCAGAGGCGCTCAAGGCTGTAAAACAAGGCTTGAACGTTTTCCTGTTCAGTGACAACGTTCCTCTCGAGCAGGAAGTTATGCTTAAAGCTGAAGCCACCAGACGCGGCGTTTTGGTGATGGGGCCCGATTGCGGTACAGCGATGATTGGCGGCGTTCCGCTGGGCTTTGCCAACGTGGTTCGCCGTGGCCATATCGGCTTGGTAGCGGCTTCTGGCACGGGTTTGCAAGAGGTCACCACGCAAATTGATCGTCTGGGCGCGACCCACGCCATTGGTGTGAGTCACGCGATTGGAACGGGCGGGCGCGATGTCTACGCCGCAGTGGGGGGCGCGACCATGTTGCAAGGCATCAAACTGCTGGCAGCGGACCCACAGACCCATGTGTTGGCCATTGTCTCCAAGCCGCCAGCGCCTGAGGTGCTTGAGAAGGTGTTGGCTGCGCTGGTGGCAGCAGGTAAGCCGGCGGTGGTGGCTTTTCTGGGCAGTTCGCCGCAATCGGCATCCAAACACATTCACTTCGCAGATACGCTGGTCGATTGTGCTGCCATGGCGGTGAAATTGGCCAAACAACAACGCAAACTGCGGGCCGTACCAGGCCAGAGGCTGGCTGAGCCCAAGGGTGTTGCTCGTCAGTCCGATTACCCGATACCGAAGCTGCCCAGGTTTGCCAGCACGCAGCGCTACCTCAGAGCACTTTTTTCAGGTGGTACTTACGCTGCCGAAGCACAAATTATCTGGTCCAAAACAAGGGGTATGAAGGTGTGGTCTAACGTGGCGATCGATGCAGCGTTTGATTTGCCCAACCCACGCCAAAATAGCCTTGAGCACACGGCGCTTGACCTGGGTGACGATGCTTTCACGGTGGGACGCCCGCACCCCATGATCGACCAAGCCGCGCGCATCGAACGTTTGTTGATAGAGGCGGCGGATCCGACTGTTCGGGTTATTTTGCTGGACGTTGTCATCGGCTGGGGAGCGCATGCGGACCCAGCACGTGAACTGGCTAAAGCCATCACCCAGGCCAAAGCCATTGCCAAGCGGGGCGGTAGGCATTTGGCGGTAGTGGGTTTTGTGTGTGGCACTGAAGCTGACCCGCAGGTTTTATCCCGGCAAGAGGTGCAGCTGCTTGCCGCGGGCATGGTGTTGGCGCCCAACAGCGCCAGTGCTGCTTGGTTGGCCGGGCAGTGGGTGTCGTGATAACACACATCCCGCGTCGACGCGTCGTTGTGGCCCTGGGCGGCAACGCGGCCTACCCGCCCACCATCCAGGGCACCGCAGATGAACAGCTTGAACTGATGCGCGAAGTTTGCGGTCATTTCGTGGAGATCATTCGTGCTGGTTGGCAGTTGGTGTTGACCCACGGCAATGGGCCGGTGGTTGGCAACATTCTGTACCGCATGGCACGCACGGCGGCTGAGTTGCCGCCCATGCCCATGGACGTCTGTGTTGCTCACAGCCAGGGTGGTATGGGTTACATGTTGAAGCAAAGCTTCACCAACGTGTTGCATGAGCACGGCATGAATGTTGTGGTGTCTTGCGTTGTGACTGAGGTGCAGGTTGACCCGCTTGACCCGGCCTTTCAGCACCCCAGCAAACCCGTGGGAAAATTCTTTTCTGAGCAGCAGGCCAAAGAGATGGCAGCTCAAACCGGTTGGTATTTTGCTGAGGATTCTGGGCGCGGTTGGCGCCGCATGGTGGCTTCCCCAAAACCGAAAAAAATCCTTGATCTGCAAACCATCAATGCTTTGTTGGAGGCGGGTGTTTTACCGATTGCGTGCGGTGGTGGGGGTGTTCCTGTGGTCATTCAAGACAGCGGACGCCTGCGAGGGGTGCCAGCAGTCATTGACAAGGACCTGACCAGCGCCATGCTGGCAGCACACCTGCATGCAGACGCCTACATCATGCTCACTGGGGTTGAGCGTGTCGCGCTCGATTTCAACAAGCCCACGCAGCGTTGGCTCGACAGCATGACACTGCTGGAGGCTCAGCAGTATGCGGCTGATGGGCATTTTCCAGCCGGAAGCATGGGGCCAAAGATTGAGGCGGCCGTCACCTTCTTGCAGGACTCGCCGCAAGCTAATCGCGATGGGCTTGTGATCATCACCTCGCTTGAAAAAGCCTTCGAGGCGCTCATGGGTCGGGCAGGTACGCGAATCACTCGCTAGCGTGCAGGAACGCCAAGCCATAAACCAACATTCATTCATGGGCTGCAACGCATTTTCATTTAAAAAAATCGCTGGCTTCGAAGCCACTGCGTTCGCCTATCTGCATGGGCGGGTGGTCTGGACGGGTGCGGTCACCGTGGACCATCCAAGGAATGTGTACGCGCCGTGGCAGCCACCTGCCATGGTGGCGCAAGGTTTTGATAACCTGGCCGGCTTGAGAGCGTGTGCGCAGACGCTGTGCATTGACCGCCCGAAGGGGCTGATGCTGTGGTTCCTGAGCAAGCCCCTCCCGTTTCCTTTTGAAGCCACGGCGGGACGTTTTGATGCAGTGGCCAACGCGCTGCGGACAAGCGATGTTGACGCCTTGCTCCTGGCGTGCCAGCGGCTACTGGGGCTTGGTCCAGGCCTCACGCCCAGCGGCGACGACTTTTTGGGTGGCTTGCTGTTCAGTCTTGGACACTTGCCTGGCTGGCGCAGTTCTGAGCGCTTACACCAAATTTCCGATGCCCTACAGGTTTTGGCGCAACACCCCAAGCAGCCGGCAACCAACCCCATCAGCGCAGCGCTGATGGGTGACCTGATGCGTGGTCAGGGCTATCGACCAGCCCATCAATTCATGAAGGCACTGGCACTTGGTCAAAGCCAAGCCATGCAAGCTGCCTGTGACGATCTGGAGCAATTGGGCTCGAGCTCCGGATTCGATATCCTAGCGGGCATGTTGACCGCAATCACCAACGCTAATTGACTATGAACTCTACCCTTTCAACTCAAGACCTCCTGACATCTAACAAGCTCATCGCGCAAGTCCCCGGGGTGATCAATGTCGGCATTGACGGTTTCAACGCCAGCATTGCCTCGCACGGCGGACAAATTAGTTCCATTGATTGGAAACCACCAGGTGACGCTGACCCCGCGTTGGCCTGGTCGCTTGCCCAGCTGATGAACGACCCACGCATCGAGCAAGCCAACGCAATTGCAACCCAGCGCATCATCAATGCGCGCCCAATGTGGGAAGACATTGCCCTGAGGGCCGACGGCGTTTGGTCCGAAATGAAAGGGGCTCGCCTGCTGTTGCATGCGGGGCCGCCGGTGGACTGGGGTGACATGTGTGGGCCCATGCACGGCGCCATGATTGGCGCGGTCTTGTATGAGGGGTGGGCAGATACGCCCGAACAAGCGCGTCATTTGTTGGAGCGTGGCGAAGTTGAATTTGCCCAGTGCCATGATTTCCAATCAGTAGGGCCAATGACAGGGATCATCAGCCCGTCCATGCCCTTGATTTGCGTACGCAACGTCGACACCAGTGGATCGGCAACTGGCAACAAGGCTTACACCAACATCAACGAAGGCATCGGACGGTGTTTACGCTTTGGCGCCAATGGCCCCGATGTGATTCAACGTTTGAAATGGTTCGAAGGCGTTTTGGCGCCAGTCTTGAAAGCGGCCGTTCGGCACGACTTTGACCGAACTGGCGGTATCGACCTCAAGGCGATTCAGTCACAGGCATTGCTAATGGGCGATGAGGTGCACAGCCGCAACGCCGCGTCAACAGCCCTGTTTTTCATGACGCTTGCCGTTCCCCTGGCAGCCTTGGATCTCAAGCGAAGCAGCGTCACGCAGGACCACATTCGGCAAACCTTGGATTTTGTAGCCAAGACCTCTCAGTTTTTCCTCAACTTCTCCATGGTGTCATGCAAGGCCATCATGGACGCGGCCCATGGCGTTGCGTACTCGACGGTGGTCACTGCGACCGCGCGTAACGGTACGCAAACCGGGCTGCGCGTCAGCGGTTTGGGCAAGCAGTGGTTCTGTGCAAAGTCGGATTTGCCAAAAGGCCTGTTTTTCCCAGGATTTAAGCAAGAAGATGCCTGCCCCGATATTGGCGACAGCGCGATCGCCGAGACCGCAGGCTTTGGTGGCTGTTCGTTTGCCGCATCGCCAGCGCTGACGCTGCTAGCGGGTGGGACCGTTGGTGACGCCGTGCGTTACAGCAAGGAAATGTATGAAATCACCGTGACCAAAAATCCGGCCCTTAGCCTGCCAGCCTTGGATTTCGAAGGGGCTCCATGCGGCTTGGATGTTCGCAAGGTGGTGGACACGGGCATTCGCCCAGTGGTCACAACAGGCATTGCGCACAAAGAGGCCGGGGTTGGTCAAATCGGAGCTGGGATTGTTCGGGTCCCTATGGCCTGCTACACCCAGGCCCTGCGTGCCGCCGTCAATACATTTAACAAGGCTTAATCGTGCGACAGACACTCACTTCGCCGCGCGGCATGGTCACCGCGCCCCATCATTTGGCCACCAACAGCGCCGTTGCTGTGCTGCGCGAGGGCGGCAATGCGATTGAAGCCATGGTGGCCGCTGCCGCGACCATACCAGTGGTTTATCCACACATGAACTCCATTGGCGGCGATGGCTTTTGGATCATTTCTGAGCCAGGCAAGGACCCTGTTGGCATTGACGCCTGTGGGCGCGCCGCTCAAATGGCATCGCTTGATTTCTACACCAAGCAAGGTCTGACTGCGATTCCGGGTCGGGGGCCTTTGGCCGCTAACACCAGCACAGGCGCTGTCTCTGGGTGGATCGAAGCCTTGAATCATTCCCAGCGCTGGGGTGGCAAGTTGCCATTGTCACGCTTGCTGCAAGACGCGATTTTCTACGCAGACAAAGGTGCGCCGGTTACTCAAAGCCAAGTCAACTTCACCAGTAAATTCATTGGTGAACTGGGTCACCAGCCCGGCTTCGCCTCGCAGTTCTTGAATGATGGCCGCATCCCTCAGGTTGACACACTGCGCAAATACCCTGCGCTGGCCCAAACCCTCAGGACCTTGAGTGCCAAAGGTTTGGACGATTTTTACCGCGGTGGCATTGCAGCAGCCATGGCCACTGAGCATGCGCGTTTGGGCAGTCCGGTGCGCTTGGCTGACCTCAGCGCCCAGCGCGCAATGCTGGTAGCGCCTTTGTCCGTGCGTGTGGGTGGCGCCAGGCTCTACAACATGACGCCACCGACGCAGGGCTTGGCCTCGCTGTTGATACTGGCCATCTTTGATCGCTTGCGCGAGCGGCACCAGATCACACAAGCCGAGAGTTTTGAGCACCTGCATGGCCTGGTTGAAGCCACCAAGCAGGCTTTCTTGGTGCGTAACCGCCACATCACGGACCCCGATGTCATGGCCGCGCGCGGGTCCGACACGGCCTATTTTTTGTCGGACGCGTTCATCGACCAATGCGCGGCGGCAGTCGATATGCGCACAGCACTGCCTTGGCCAGAGAAGCCGATTCCTGGTGACACGGTTTGGATGGGAACGGCCGACAGTGCCGGTCGCATGGTCAGTTACATCCAAAGCGTTTACTGGGAGTTCGGGGCGGGCGTTGTTTTGCAAGACACAGGTGTGTTGTGGCAAAACCGAGGATCCAGTTTTTCATTGGACCCCAAGTCGCACAACGTCATCAGCCCTGGCAAGAAGCCTTTTCATACGCTTAATCCCGCACATGCCCGGTTTGACGATGGCCGGCACATGGTCTACGGCAACATGGGTGGTGACGGTCAGCCGCAAAGTCAGGCGGCGGTTTTTTCGCGCTACGCCATGTATGGTCAGCCCCTGCAACATGCCATCAGCGCGCCGCGGTGGTTGCTGGGTAAAACCTGGGGCCAAGACACCACCACGCTCAAGTTTGAAAATCGATTTGATACTGCCACCATGCAGCGCATGCGAGAGGCCGGTCATGATGTGGAAATCTACCCGGACTTCAGTGACACCATGGGCCATGCTGGGGCCATTGTCCGTCAGGCTGATGGTTTGTATCTTGGGGCAGCTGACCCGCGCAGTGATGGCGTGATCGCTGGATTTTAATGCGGCGGCTCAGCATCCAAGTGCGCGGGCCGGATGGTGCCATTTGGGGAATCACTGCGGCTGCGCACCTGTGAGCTGACGGGCAAGGGGCAGGGCCTGCGACCGGTTGGACGTCCGAAGTTCAGATTGCCGCGCTTAAACCGTTTTCGAAATGCGTTTGCATGCACTGGCGGCTCGCTATGGGGTCGCGGTCCGCCAAGGCGCGCATCAACAAACGGTGCTCTGCCAGCGATTCGGCGATGCGGCCTGTTTTGAGCAGGGAGTGTTGACGGCTGAGCTTCATGACTTTGCGCAGGTCAGTCACCAGTTGTAGACGCCAACGGTTATCACCTATGTCGAGCAGATGCTGGTGAAATTGTTGGTTCACCGCAAAAAACTGCTCGCGGTCTGGTGGTGTGTCTTGCGCAATGCGCTCTAACTGTTGGTGCAAGGCTTGCAGCTCGTGGAGCTGCCTGTCAGTGGCCTGTCGTGCCACGTCTGCAGCCCCATCGGCCTCGAGCAGGCCGAGCAGGTGGTACACCTCTTGCAGGTCCCGCTCGGAGACCTCTGCTACATAGGCGCCACGGCGCACCTTCATGGTCACCAGCCCTTCGCTGGCCAGTACTTTAAGCGCTTCGCGCAGTGGGGTTCGGCTGATGCCGTACACCTCGGCCAGCTTGAGTTCGTCGATCCAAGTGCCCGGTTCGAGCTCGCGGCTGAAAATGCGCTGGCGCAACAGTTCGGCCACTTCTTGGTAGAGTGCTTTGCTTGCGATGAACTGTGCGGCCATGGTGAAATTGTAAGCCCCGCGCAATATTTTGAATTAATAATTATAAATAATACAATCGGTGCGAACTGCAAGCAAGATCAAATCCACCTGTTTCAATCGCGTTATGCTTGCCATTGAACCTGCTTCAACAGGCTATTTCACTTCAAACGACACGCCATGACCAAACAGACAACAGACTACCAGCGGGCCACACTAGAAGACTGGACCAAGGCCGCCGCTAAATCGGCGCCAGGTGGGGATGTGGGCGCTTTGAGTTGGAAGACGCCAGACGGCATCGAGGTCAAGCCGCTGTACACCGCTGCTGACACCCAGGATTTGCGCTACGCGAACACCTTGCCCGGTTTCGAGCCTTATGTGCGTGGGCCGCAGGCCACGATGTATGCGGTTCGTCCTTGGACGATTCGACAGTACGCGGGATTTTCCACGGCAGAAGAGTCCAATGCGTTTTACCGAAAGGCGCTGCAGGCTGGCGGCCAAGGGGTGAGTGTTGCGTTTGACCTTGCCACGCACCGTGGCTATGACAGTGATCACCCACGCGTAACGGGGGACGTAGGCAAAGCGGGCGTTGCGATCGACTCTGTGGAAGACATGAAAATTTTGTTCAATCAAATTCCATTGAACAAAGTCAGCGTGTCAATGACCATGAATGGCGCGGTGTTACCGGTGCTGGCCGGTTACGTGGTGGCTGCAGAGGAGCAGGGCGTCTCACAAGAGCAGTTATCGGGGACGATTCAGAATGACATTCTGAAAGAGTTCATGGTGCGCAACACCTACATTTATCCGCCTGAGCCGTCCATGCGCATCATTGGCGACATCATCGAGTACACGGCCAAAAACATGCCAAAGTTCAACTCGATATCCATCAGTGGCTACCACATGCAAGAAGCCGGTGCCAATCAGTCGCTTGAGTTGGCGTTCACCCTGGCCGACGGCATGGAATATGTCAAAACTGCCATCGCCAAGGGCATGGATGTGGACGATTTTGCAGGGCGGCTGTCTTTCTTTTGGGCGGTTGGTATGAACTTCTATTTGGAAGTCGCCAAAATGCGCGCAGCCAGATTACTGTGGTGCCGCATCATGAAAGACTTTGGTGCCCAAAAGCCAAAAAGTCTGATGCTGCGCACGCACTGCCAGACCAGTGGCTGGAGCCTGACCGAGCAAGATCCTTACAACAACGTGGTACGTACCACGATTGAGGCCATGGCTGCTGTATTTGGCGGTACCCAAAGCTTACACACCAATAGCTTTGATGAGGCCATTGCACTGCCCACCGAGTTCAGCGCGCGCATTGCCCGCAACACCCAGCTCATCATTCAGGAAGAAACCCATATTCCTGACGTGATTGACCCTTGGGCTGGCAGCTACATGATGGAAAAGCTCACGCAGGACATGGCTGACGCTGCTTGGGTCATTATTGAAGAGGTGCAGGCCATGGGTGGCATGACCAAAGCTGTGGATTCAGGTTGGGCCAAGCTCAAAATTGAAGCCGCTGCGGCAGAGAAACAAGCACGCATTGACTCCGGCCAGGATGTGATTGTTGGCGTCAATAAGTACCGTTTGGTCAGTGAGGATTTGATTGACGCCCGAGACATTGACAATGTGGCCGTGCGTGAAGGGCAAATTGCGCGCCTGTTAGCCATTCGCGCAGCCCGTGATGGCGCTGCGGTGGCTGGCGCATTGACTGATCTCACCCATGCGGCTGAGTCAGGCACTGGCAATTTACTGGACTTGAGCATTCGAGCGGTGCGCCTGCGTGCCACCGTGGGTGAAATCAGCGACGCGTTGGAGCAAGCCTTTGGGCGCCATCGTGCCGATACACAAAAGGTGACCGGTGTGTATGCAGCCGCGTATGACAGTGCCGAAGGTTGGGACCAGTTAAAACTTGAAATCGATGCTTTTGGGCAAGCACAAGGCAGGCGTCCCCGCGTTTTGATTGCCAAGCTGGGGCAAGACGGGCATGACCGTGGCGCCAAAGTAGTCGCCACCGCTTTTGCCGACTTGGGCTTTGATGTGGACCTGGGGCCTTTGTTTCAGACGCCTGAAGAATGCGCGCGACAAGCTATCGAGAACGATGTGCATGCGGTGGGCGTGTCCACCTTGGCAGCTGGCCATAAAACACTGGTGCCAGCGATCATTGCAGAGCTCAAACGGCAAGGTTCTGACGATATCGTGGTTTTTGTGGGCGGTGTGATTCCGAGGCAGGATTACGGCATGTTGTATGAAGCGGGCGTCAAGGGTATTTACGGACCTGGGACGCCGATTCCGGTCAGCGCCAAAGACGTTCTAGAGCAAATCAAAAAGGCGTTGGGCTAGGGCCTGGCGCGCTATTGAAATGGGCTTAAGGCATTGACGCTTGCATGACGACACCAAATTCTGTTGAACCCGCGCCTGACCGTGCCGTTCTGGCCAGTGTTCAGGCCATCACCAACACGAGTGGCACGGGACAAAGGCGCGCCATTGCCAAGGCCATTACCCTACTGGAGTCCACGCGCGCTGATCATCGGGCGCAGGCCGATGCATTGTTAACCGCCTTGCTACCCCACAGTGGACGTGCTTTGCGCCTGGGTATCAGCGGTGTACCTGGTGTGGGTAAATCCACCTTGATCGAAGGCTTGGGCTTGTACCTGATTGGTCTGGGACACCGTGTTGCGGTATTGGCCGTGGATCCCTCAAGTACCGTTTCGGGCGGCTCTATTTTGGGTGATAAGACCCGTATGGAACATCTCTCGGTACATGCAGACGCTTATATTCGGCCCAGCCCGAGCAGCGGCACTCTGGGTGGTGTCGCTGAAAAAACCCGTGAAGCCATGCTGGTCTGTGAGGCCGCCGGCTATGACGTGGTGATTGTTGAGACCGTGGGCGTGGGCCAAAGTGAAACTGCGGTGGCCAACATGACGGACATGTTTGTGCTGATGCAACTGCCCAATGCGGGTGATGATTTGCAAGCGATCAAAAAAGGCGTGATGGAATTAGCGGACTTGGTTGTGATCAACAAAGCCGACATTGACCACGCGGCTGCTACCCGGGCGCAGGCCCATATCGTCTCGTCCTTGCGTTTGATTGGTCTGCACGGCCATCATGATTTACATGACCATGCGCAAGGGGTCTGGCACCCACAAGTTGTCCAGATCAGTGCCTTGCAGGGCCACGGTTTGGATGTCTTTTGGAGCAAGGTGCTTGAGTTCAAGTCCTTGCAGAGCGCCAATGGCCGGTGGACTCAACGACGCCAAACGCAGGCGCTGTCGTGGATGTGGGCGCGTATCGAGGCCGGGCTCAAACAAGCCTTTCACAAGCAAGCGGTCGTGCAAGAGCTGATGCCCCAGTTGACGCAGGAGGTTTTGACTGGTCGATTGGCGGCATCTACGGCTGCCAGAATCCTTCTGGAAGCCCATTTGAACGCGCCAGATCCGACAAGCGCTAAGCCATCTTGAGCGGCGAGCTGACAGACTTTGAGAAAGATATAACCATGCATGAAATTCTTGAACAGTTAGAGCAAAAACGTGAACTCGCCCGCCAGGGTGGCGGAGAAAAGCGTGTCGCAGCGCAGCACGCCAAGGGCAAATTGACGGCCCGCGAGCGCCTGGACGTCTTGCTCGATGAGGGTACGTTTGAAGAGTGGGACATGTTCGTGGAACACCGCTGCACAGACTTCGGAATGGAAAACAACAAAATTCCTGGCGACGGCGTGGTCACTGGCTACGGCATGATCAACGGGCGACTGGTGTTTGTATTCAGCCAGGATTTCACGGTTTTCGGTGGCGCTTTGTCCGAAACCCATGCAGAGAAGATCTGCAAAATCATGGATCAAGCGATGAAGGTGGGCGCCCCGGTGATTGGCTTGAACGACTCGGGTGGCGCGCGCATCCAGGAGGGCGTTGCCAGCTTGGGTGGCTATGCCGATGTTTTCCAGCGCAATGTGATGGCCAGCGGCGTGGTGCCGCAAATCAGCATGATCATGGGGCCGTGTGCGGGCGGTGCCGTGTATTCGCCTGCCATGACAGATTTCATCTTCATGGTCAAAGACAGCTCTTACATGTTTGTGACTGGCCCCGAGGTGGTTAAAACGGTGACGCATGAATCAGTGACTGCCGAAGAACTTGGTGGCGCCTTCACACACACCAGTAAAAGCGGTGTGGCAGATCTGGCCTTTGAGAACGATGTGGATGCCTTGTTGATGCTACGCCGCTTGTACAACTACCTGCCTTTGAACAACCGCGAGAAAGCGCCTCTAAGGCAAAGCGGCGACCCGGCGGGTCGACTAGACCATAGTCTGGATACCTTGGTGCCAGACAACCCCAACAAAGCCTACGACATGAAGGAGCTGATCCTGAAGACCGTCGACGATGGCGATTTTTTTGAGCTGCAACCCGATTACGCCAAGAACATCTTGATCGGTTTTGCACGCTTGGATGGCCAAAGTGTGGGTATCGTGGCCAACCAACCCCTGGTTTTGGCTGGTTGTCTGGACATCAAAAGCGCGATCAAAGCCGCACGATTCGTGCGTTTCTGTGACGCTTTCAATATTCCTGTCATCACGTTTGTCGACGTACCGGGCTTCATGCCAGGCACCAGTCAAGAGTACGGTGGCATCATCAAGCACGGGGCTAAGTTGCTCTACGCCTATGCGGAGTGCACGGTTCCCAAAATCACCGTGATCACGCGCAAAGCCTATGGTGGTGCCTATGACGTGATGGCCTCCAAACACCTGCGCGGCGACGTTAACTTTGCTTGGCCCAATGCAGAAATTGCAGTCATGGGGGCCAAAGGTGCGGTGGAGATCATCTTTCGTGAAGATAAGGCGGACCCTGAAAAGCTTGCGGCCAAAGAAGCGCAATATAAAAAACGCTTTGCCAATCCGTTTGTCGCTGGCGCGCGCGGCTATATCGATGACGTGATTTTGCCAAGTGAGACCCGCAAGCGCATTTGTCGCAGTCTGGTCATGTTGAAAGACAAAAAGCTGGAAAATCCCTGGCGCAAACACGGCAACATTCCGCTGTGAGCACTACCCAACAGCCACAAGCCATGCGCTGTAGTCGATGGCTTCGTTCGGTCACGGTGGGTACCTGCCTTAAGTCCTCTTCTTGGGCTGGTGCCCAAGCCGTCAACCTGCCCGCCAATGCGCCGCTCGACGCCATGCTGATCGAGATTCCGCTCGTGTGTCAGCCGATGGCGCAAGTCGTATTCTGAACCCTGGAGTAAAACCATGTTCACCAAAATTCTGATTGCCAATCGGGGCGAAATTGCCTGCCGAGTGATCGCTACCGCAAAGAAAATGGGTATTCAAACGGTGGCCATTTACTCAGACGGTGACAAAGACGCCCGTCATGTCATGCTGGCTGATGAGGCGGTGCACATCGGACCTGCCCCTAGCCGAGAAAGCTATCTGAGGGCCGACAAAATCATTGCCGCTGCCAAACAAACGGGTGCGCAAGCGGTTCACCCTGGCTATGGATTCCTCTCTGAGAACGCGGCGTTCGCCAAACAAGTGGAAGAGCAGGGCATCGTCTTCATTGGCCCTAAGCACGAATCGATCGCCGCCATGGGTGACAAAATCGAGTCCAAGAAGCTCGCCGCGCTCGCTGGCGTTAACTGCATCCCCGGTGTGAACGATGCCATCGAGACGGCCGAGAATGCGGTGCACATTGCCCAGGGTATTGGCTACCCGGTGATGATCAAGGCCAGTGCGGGCGGTGGCGGTAAAGGCTTGCGTGTGGCCTATAACGACAAGGAGGCGCTTGAAGGCTTTACCAGCTGTCGCAACGAGGCGCGCAACAGTTTCGGTGACGACCGCGTGTTCATTGAGAAATTTGTTGAAGAGCCTCGTCACATCGAGATTCAACTCATTGGCGATGCCCACGGCAATATGGTGTATTTGAATGAGCGGGAGTGCTCGATTCAGCGCCGTCACCAAAAGGTGATTGAGGAAGCGCCGAGCCCCTTCATCAACGAGGCTACGCGACAAGCGATGGGTGAGCAGGCGGTGGCTTTGGCCAAGGCAGTGAACTACCAAAGTGCGGGCACAGTGGAGTTTGTGGTGGGTAAAGACCAGCATTTTTATTTTCTGGAAATGAACACCAGGCTGCAGGTGGAGCATCCGGTGACCGAATGCATCACGGGGCTGGATTTGGTGGAGCTCATGATTCGAGTGGCTGCCGGCGAAAAACTGCCGCTTGAACAGGCAGACGTGCAGCGCAAGGGGTGGGCGATGGAGTGCCGCATCAATGCGGAAGATCCGTTCAGAAACTTTCTTCCATCAACGGGTCGTTTGGTGCGCTTTGTGTCGCCGCCTCAAACCATGTTCCAAGCGCATCCCAATGATGCATTCGGTGTCCGGGTCGACACCGGCGTGCAGGAGGGCGGTGAGATTCCGATGCACTATGACTCCATGGTCGCCAAGTTGATTGTGCACGGTACAGACCGCCTCGATGCCATCGCCAAAATGCGTGATGCCCTTAACGGGTTTGTGATTCGAGGGATTTCCAGCAACATTCCATTTCAAGCGGCATTACTGGCCCACCCTGACTTTGTTTCAGGACAATTCAATACAGGGTTTATTGCGGAGCAATATCCGCAAGGATTCAAGGCCGAAGATGTGGCGCACGAGCAGCCTGACTTCCTGTTGGCGCTGGCCGCATTTGTGCGAAGAAAATCGCGCGAACGCGCTGCCAGTTTGAGCGGCCAATTGCCTGGCTATGGCGTCAAAGTTGGTAGCGACTATGTTGTGGTGACGTTGCGTGAAGGGGGTCAAAATACCTACACCCCCGTCCACGTGGAAGAATTTACTGGGCAAGCGGGTTTGGCGCGTGTCCGTATTGGCACCACTACCTATGAAATCCATAGTGATTCACGTTTGAACGATGTGCGCATCACCGGTACAGTCAACGGACAAGCGTTCACCGCGCAGGTTGACCGAGGCACTCCCAAGAGCCCGTTGAGCTTGCGCGTACAGCATAACGGTACCCGTATGGATTTGATGGTGATTTCCAGACGCATGGCCGAATTGCACGCTTTGATGCCTTTCAAGGCACCCCCGGATATGAGTAAATACGTGCTCTCGCCCATGCCTGGCTTACTGGTGGATGTTGCCGTTCAAGTGGGTCAAATGGTGCAGGCGGGCGAGCGGGTGGCCGTGATCGAGGCCATGAAGATGGAAAACGTGCTGTTTGCCTCTGCCGATGGCGTTGTTGGAAAAATTTTGGCAAACCAAGGCGAGAGCCTGGTGGTCGACCAAGCTATCGTGGAGTTTGTATGAGCCAGCGCCCCTTCAAGGTATTGGGTATTCAGCAAATTGCGATTGGTGGAGCGGACAAAAAGCGTTTGCGGGCGCTCTGGGTTGACATGCTCGGCTTGGAAGTCACTGGTCATTTTGTTAGCGAGCGTGAAAACGTCGATGAGGACATCTGTGTCATGGGCAACGGGGCGTTCAAGGTGGAAGTTGACCTGATGCAGCCGCTTGACCTTGAAAAAAAACCGGCTGTTCACACCACGCCATTGAACCATGTTGGCTTGTGGATTGATGACCTGAACGCGGCTGTGACCTGGTTGACTGAGCAAGGCGTTCGGTTCGCACCAGGCGGTATTCGCAAGGGTGCAGCCGGTTTTGATATTTGTTTTATGCACCCTAAAGCCAATGAGGCGTTTCCCATAGCGGGTGAGGGTGTCTTGATCGAACTGGTGCAAGCGCCACCCGAAGTGGTTAGCGCGTTCAGCGCCTTAGCCCTTGGATCTCTTGGCCCGGGCACGCTCTAGCGCAGCTTCGATGAAGGCGCGCTTGGTCAGGACTTCGTCGCCAAGTTCAGCGGTAGCCGCCTGAGTTTGGGCTAGCGCGCCCTGTTTTCTTGAGACCTTGGCTTTCAAGCCTCGTGCACGATCGGACACTTCTCGCGCCAGGCGCATTTGATGCTGCGCATAACGCTGCTGTGCCTGTTGAGCCAAGTCCATCGACCAGGCCAACCAGCCTGTTGCCGTACCACTGACATTTTCCAGGACGATACAGTCCACAGGGCATGCGGGTAAACATAGCTCGCAGCCGGTACAAGCCGCTTCGATCACGGTGTGCATGCGTTTATTGGCGCCCACAATGGCATCGACTGGGCAGGCTTTGATGCACAGCGTGCAGCCAATACACCAATCCTCATCAATGAAAGCCACTGTTCTTGGTGCCTCCAAACCATGCTGCGGGTTGAGCACCTGAACGGCTTGGCCGGTGAGTGAGGCAAGACGCTCAATACCCTCGCGACCACCGGGCGGACACTGGTTAATGGCCGCCTGCCCGAGGGCTACTGACTGCGCATAGGCGGCGCAGTCAGGTTCCCCGCAGCGCGTGCATTGGGTCTGCGGCAACACCGCCAGAATGCTGGCGGCCAGGGGGGTCATTTGCCGCGCGGGCTGCTGCTGCGTTTGCTGACGCGTGCGGCAGGCTTAGAGGTTGGCAACGTTGGCTTTTTAGCAACGGCGGCTTGGGTCACTTTGCTAGTGGTCTTCTTGCGAGCAGCTTGGGTTGCCACGGCGGGAGGTGTTTTAGGTACTGACTGACTCACGCGAGCGCTGATCTCTGCCTGCGGGTGGATATCGGAGATGGCCACCTGCAAGGCCTGTGTGGTGTCGGCCAATTTCGCTGCTGCTGAATTGCGGGCTTGGTCTGGCGATGGTTGGTAAGTGTTGATGAAGGCCTTCACCTGAGGATAGACTACATCGCGCCAACGCCTGCCTGCAAAAATGCCGTAGTGGCCCGCGCCCTTGACTTCGATGTGTTGTTTGCGTGCTGCCTCAACGCCCGTACACAAATCATGAACCGCCTCGGTCTGACCTGAGCCGGAGATGTCGTCTAATTCGCCTTCAATGCTTAGCAAGGCGGTGCCGCCAATGTCTTGGGGGCGAACACGCTCCATTTGACCGTCCACGCTGCGCACATCCCAAGTGTGTTTGACCAGAGAGAAGTCCTGAAAAACCACACGGATGGTCTCGAGGTAAAAAGCTGCATCCATGTCCAGCACGGCGTTGTATTCGTTGTAAAACTTGCGGTGCGCGTCGGCGCTGGTGTCGTCGCCCCGGATCAAGTCCTTGAAATAGTCGTAGTGGCTGCGCAGGTGGTTGCCCGGGTTCATCACCACAAAGCCTGTGTGTTGCAAAAACCCGGGGTACACACGACGCCCTGCACCCGCAAAGCGCGTGGGTACGCGGTAAATCACATTGTTCTCAAACCACTCCAGGCTCTTGTTCATGGCCAAGTTGTTGACCTTGGTTGGTGATTTTTGGGCATCAATTGGGCCACCCATCATCACCATACTTAATGGCGTTGTTTCACCGCGGCTGGCCATCAGTGACACGGCCGCCAACACCGGCACCGTGGGCTGGCACACGCTCATCACGTGACAGTTTCCGTACTGCGCTTGCAAATGGCGGATAAACGCCTGGATGTAGTTCACGTAGTCACTGAGGTCAAACTCGCCGGCTTCTGTGGGTACCAGGCGCGCGTTGGTCCACTCAGTGATGTAAACCTTGTGGTCCTTGAGCATGGTTTTAACCGTGTCACGCAGCAGCGTGGCGTAGTGGCCAGACAAGGGCGCCACAATCAAAACGGCTGGTTGATCTTTGAGCTTGGTCAGCGTTTCAAGGTCATCGGTGAAGCGCTTGAAACGTCTCAATTCACAAAAAGGTTTTTTGATTTCTACCTTTTCATAAATCGCCACTTCAATCCCGTCAACGTCCACTGTACGGATGCCAAATTCTGGTTTCTCGTAGTCCTTGCCAAGACGGTGCATCAGGTCGTAGGCTGCTGACACACGTTGTGACAAGGGGTGCTGGCCGACGATGGACAGTGGATTTGCAAACAGCTTGGCCGCCGATTGAGCCAAGTCGGTGAATGGCTCCATCAGGGACCGTTGGGTTTCATATAAGTTGTACAGCACGCCATCACCCTTTTACTCAAATTGTTGCAGTGCAATATAACACCATTGGGCGCTGAAAGTCAGTTTGACTGCTTCATCAGCCCTTCTTTAGCAGATTTAGAAAATGCTGCGCCCCACACGGCATCAACTTGACGACAACGCCCGCCTGGCGGAGCCGTCTTGTTGCATGTGAAACCCCCTTTGCCCCCCATTTGCCAGAGTTGGTGATGTGCCTTCAAGCAGCAGTCGCCAGGTTGGGAGCCGCTGGTGCGTTCAAACAACTTTGGCGATAGAGGCGCACACATGCGCAATGTTGTTGCGGTTGAGTGCGGCCACACACATGCGTCCGGTGTCGGTTCCATAGACCCCAAATTCAGTGCGCAGGCGCACCATCTGGTCCTTGGACAAGCCAGAATAGCTGAACATACCGATCTGGCGCGTGATGAAGCTCATGTCCTGGCTCACGCCCGCGGCTTTCAAGCCGTCAACCAGCGCTTGTCGCATGGCTTTGATACGTACGCGCATCTCGCCTAACTCTTCTTCCCACAAGGCATGCAACTGCGGGTCGCCCAATACGCCGGCCACAATCGCGCCACCATGTGTTGGCGGGTTGCTGTAGTTGGTGCGAATCACCAGTTTGAGTTGACTCAGCACGCGGGCGGCTTCATCCTTGTTGGCGCACAAAATGCTCAGGGCGCCAACGCGCTCGCCGTAGAGGCTGAAGCTTTTGGAAAACGACGTTGAAATAAAGAAGTCCAGCCCAGCAGCGACAAATTTTTGCACTGCTGCGCCGTCTTGCTCAATGCCAAAGGCAAAGCCCTGATAGGCCATGTCCAGAAACGGTACCAGCGCACCAGCTTTCACTGCAGCGATCACGGCGTCCCACTGCGCGCCAGTGAGGTCGTAACCGGTTGGGTTGTGGCAGCAAGCGTGCAGCAAAACAATGGTGCCGGGTGCGGCTGCCTTCAGGTCAGCGAGCATGCCGTCGAAATTGAGGTCGCGCGTGTTGGCGTCATAGTAGCGATAGCTCTCAACCGTGAATCCAGCGCTGGTGAACAGACCACGGTGGTTTTCCCAACTGGGGTCTGAAATCAAAACTTTGGCCTCGGGGTTTAAACGTTTTAGAAAGTCGGCCCCGACTTTCAGTCCGCCCGTACCGCCGAGTGCCTGCACGGTGGCCACACGTGCCGAAGTCACTGGCTCGCTGTTGGCACCAAAAACCAGATGTTTGACAGCGGCGTCATAGGCGGCAATGCCGTCGATCGGCAGATAGCCGCGCGCCGTTGGCTTGTTCATCATGGTTTTTTCGAAGGCTTGAACACACTTCAACAAAGGCAGCTTACCTGTTTCATCAAAATAAACGCCCACGCCCAAATTGACTTTGTTGGGGTGTGTATCAGCATTGAATTGTTCGATTAAGCCCAAAATAGGGTCGCGGGGGGCCATTTCGACGACAGAAAGAAGTGACATGAAGGTGTCCGAGGTGTGTGAAAGGCATTGATTTTATCTGCGCTCGCCGACTTTTTGGGCACTTTATGCGGCTAACTCGTGCCAGGCAAGCAAGGCAGCTAACATGTCGGGTTTTCCGCCTTCAAGATACATAGCGTATGCCTGCTACCCGTGCCAAATCGTCCAAAGCGAGCCTGACCAAGGTCGAAGAAGCCCCTGCCGTAGCGCAGAGTACCGGCACATTTGTCAGTTTTACAGACTCGCCTTTTGAGCTTTTTCAACCCTATCTTCCAGCTGGTGACCAGCCCCAAGCCATCACAAAACTGGTGGAGGGTGTTGAAAATGGTGAAGTGTTTCAAACCCTGCTGGGGGTTACGGGATCGGGTAAAACCTTCACCATGGCCAACGTCATCGCGCGGCTGGGTCGACCGGCCATTGTGTTTGCCCCCAACAAGACGCTGGCTGCGCAGCTCTACAGCGAATTCCGAGAGTTTTTTCCGAAGAATGCTGTCGAGTATTTTGTCAGCTATTACGACTACTATCAGCCCGAGGCTTATGTGCCCCAGCGCGATTTGTTCATTGAAAAGGACTCGGCGATCAACGAGCACATTGAGCAAATGCGTCTGAGCTGCACGAAAAGCATCTTGGAGCGGCGGGATGTTGTGATCGTTGCCACCGTCTCTGCGATTTACGGTATTGGACAACCAGAGGCTTATCACAAGATGGTGATGACCTTGCGCGCTGGTGACAAGATCGGGCAGCGGGACATGATTGCGCAGTTGGTGCGCATGCAATACCAGCGCAACGATGTTGACTTTGCCCGCGGGACCTTCAGGGTACGAGGTGACACCATCGATGTTTTTCCGGCGGAGCACTCGGAGATGGCGATTCGCGTTGAGCTGTTTGATGACGACATCGAAAGTTTGCAACTGTTTGACCCGTTGACAGGGCGTATCAGGCAAAAAATTCCCCGCTTCACGGTCTACCCCAGTAGTCACTATGTAACCCCACGTGAACAAGTAGTGAGTGCTGTGGAGGCGATCAAACTGGAGCTATCAGATCGGGTCAAGACCTTTATCAGCGACGGTAAATTGGTTGAAGCACAGCGTCTGGAGCAACGCACCCGGTTTGACTTGGAAATGCTCAGCGAGGTCGGGCATTGCAAAGGGATTGAAAACTACAGCCGCCATTTGAGCGGTTCCGCGCCAGGTGAGCCGCCGGCCACATTGACCGACTATTTACCCAAAGACGCCGTGATGTTTTTGGATGAATCGCATGTCTTGATTGGCCAGTTCGGTGGCATGTACAACGGCGACCGCTCGCGTAAAACCACGCTAGTGGAATATGGCTTCAGGCTGCCCAGTGCCCTGGACAACCGGCCGCTGAAATTTGCTGAGTTCGAAGCCCGCATGCGCCAGGCAATCTTTGTATCTGCCACGCCCGGAACTTGGGAGCAGGCGCACGCGGGCCAAGTGGTGGAGCAACTCGTGCGCCCCACTGGCCTGGTTGACCCCGAGGTGGAGGTGCGCCCGGCTACCGGTCAGGTGGACGATGTGTTGCAGGAGATCCGCATGCGCGTTGAGCGGCGCGAGCGCGTGCTGATTACCACCTTGACAAAGCGCATGGCTGAACAGTTGACCGATTACTTGAGCGACAACGGCGTCAAGGTACGCTATTTGCACAGCGATATTGATACGGTTGAGCGGGTTGAGATCATTCGTGATCTGCGCTTGGGTGCTTTCGACGTCTTGGTCGGCATCAATCTGCTGCGTGAGGGCTTGGATATCCCAGAGGTGTCTCTGGTGGCGATTCTGGATGCCGACAAAGAGGGCTTTTTGCGTTCCGAGCGTTCGCTCATCCAGACCATCGGGAGGGCGGCTCGTCATGTGGAGGGCCGGGCGATTTTGTACGCCGACAAAATTACCGACTCGATGACGCGGGCCATGGAGGAAACCCGACGCAGGCGGATCAAACAGGTGGCCCACAACCTGGCGATGGGCATCACGCCACGCTCTATTGTCAAAGAGGTGCGCGATCTGATCGATGGCGTGTACAGCGAGAAAGCGGGCAAGGAGGCCGAAAAACTGGAGCGCGATGCCATGTCTCGTGCTCGGGTCGAGGACATGAGCGAGAAAGAGATTGGTCGCGAGATCAAACGCCTTGAAAAACTCATGATGGAACACGCACGCAACTTGGAGTTTGAAAAGGCTGCCAGGGTGCGCGATCAGTTGGCCAGTTTGAAGGCCCAAGCTTTTGGTGCCCCCGGGGTTGACAACCCACTCGTATGAAGCTGTTTGCAGGGTTTTAAAACGCTTACCCGAGTGAAACACTAGGTTTTTGTTATACTTGACTACATTAGTCGGATTTAAGGCTAATTCTGTATAACTGAACGTCAGGAGAGTGCCATGCGCCTCACTACCAAAGGCCGCTTTGCGGTCACTGCAATGATTGATTTGGGCTTGCGCCAGAGCGCCGGCCCGGTGACGCTTGCGGCTATCAGTCAGCGTCAGCAAATTTCGCTGTCTTATTTGGAGCAGCTGTTCGGGAAGTTGCGCCGTAACGGTTTGGTTGAATCGACGCGCGGTCCCGGTGGGGGTTACACGCTCTCGCGTGCACCCGTCGAAATTTCGGTGGCGGAGATCATCACTTCTGTGGATGAGCCGATTGATGCGACCCAGTGCAGTGGCAAAGAAAACTGTTTAGGCGATGGTGCGCGCTGCATGACGCATGACCTCTGGGCTTCTTTGAACGCCAAGATGGTGGATTTTTTGGGTTCGATTCATCTGCAACAGTTGGTCGATGAGCAAATCGCCAAGGGTTTCCAGTTGGAGGAAAAAACCGGCGTGAAACGTGCAATAACGAAAATGCCGCTGAGCAAGCCTTTTCGTGTAAACGCCCCCAATTCTGTGTTTGCATTGGGTAATGTCTTGTCAAAGATGTAACCGCCGACTTCACTAAGCTTTCTAACTACATTAAGACTTTCAAGGAATTTCATGGACGCGACCCCGCACTTTCCGATTTATCTGGATTACAGCGCCACCAACCCCTGCGACCAGCGGGTTGTGGATGCCATGATTCCCTGGCTCAGGGAGCATTTTGGTAATCCCGCTTCGCGCAGCCATGCTTGGGGCTGGGAGGCCGAAGCCGCTATTGAAAAAGCACGTGGGCAAGTGGCCGATCTCATTGGCGCTGACCCCCGTGAAATCGTCTGGACCTCGGGTGCTACCGAATCCAATAACCTGGCGCTCAAAGGCGCGGCCCATTTTTACCAGTCCAAGGGCAAACACCTGATCACCGTGAAAACGGAGCACAAAGCGGTGCTGGATACCTGTCGCGAGTTGGAGCGTCAGGGGTTTGAGGTGACCTATCTGGATGTGCAAAGTGATGGCCTGGTTGATTTGGCCGCATTTCGTGCAGCGATCCGACCTGACACGATTGTGGCGAGCGTGATGTTCGTCAATAACGAAATTGGTGTGGTGCAAGACATCGCGGCCATTGGCGCGGTCTGCCGTGAACATGGGGTGATCTTCCATGTGGATGCAGCGCAGGCCACCGGACGTGTGGCCTTTGATCTGGCTACTTTGCCTGTGGACTTGATGAGTCTGACAGCGCACAAAACATATGGGCCTAAAGGCGTTGGGGCCTTGTTTGTTCGGCGCAAGCCCCGTGTTCGCATCGAAGCCCAAATGCACGGTGGGGGGCATGAGCGCGGCATGCGCTCGGGTACTTTGCCCACACACCAAATCGTTGGTATGGGCGAAGCCTACCGCATTGCTAAAGAAGAAATGGCCCACGAACTCACAAGGATTCAAGCCTTGCATGACCGTTTGGTGGCCGGCTTGCAAGGCATTGAACAGGTGTTTATCAATGGCCATGTGACTCAGCGTGTGCCGCATAACCTCAACATCAGCTTCAACTATGTGGAGGGTGAGTCCCTGATCATGGGGATCAAAGGTTTGGCGGTGTCCAGCGGTTCGGCCTGTACCTCAGCCAGCCTGGAGCCCAGTTATGTGCTACGTGCACTGGGGCGCAGTGATGAATTGGCTCACAGCAGCTTGCGTATGACGATTGGCCGTTGGACCACTGAAGAGGAGATGGACTACGCCATCGACACCATCAAAACCAATGTGGCACGTCTGCGTGAGCTTAGTCCCCTGTGGGAGATGTACCAAGATGGTGTTGATATTTCGGCCATCCAGTGGGCGGCGCATTGATCGCTTGACCCGTCGTGCCGCTCCTCCCTCGGTTGCGTTCAATCACTCTGATATGAGCGCACTTTTGGAGGCGGCTCAGCAGCCTTTCGCCGCAGTGGCTTGGCATGCATCAGTTATTTAAGGAGTTATGAAATGGCTTATTCAGAAAAAGTAGTTGACCACTACGAAAACCCGCGCAATGTTGGTTCATTTGAAAAAAATGACGACACGGTTGGCACTGGTATGGTCGGTGCGCCGGCTTGCGGCGATGTGATGAAACTGCAAATCAAAGTGAATCCGCAAACCGGGGTGATCGAAGATGCGCGTTTTAAAACCTATGGCTGTGGCTCTGCCATTGCATCAAGCTCTTTGGTAACAGAGTGGGTTAAAGGCAAGACCTTGGACCAGGCTGCTGCCTTGAAAAATAGCGAGATTGCCGAAGAACTGGCACTGCCACCGGTGAAAATTCACTGCTCGATCTTGGCTGAAGACGCCATCAAGGCGGCGGTCAAGGATTACCGCGATCGTCACGGCGAAGCCACAGCACACTGATCACACGGTGCTTGCTGTTTTGGCGGGCATCCGTCCTTTGGTGCCTGCGCTGATGCCAGCAACCTGACCCAACAATGACCTGATTGAAGAAGTAAACCATGTCTGTGACCTTGACTGAATCCGCTGCCCGGCATGTAACTCGCTATTTGACCAAGCGCGGTCAAGGTGTGGGGGTTCGCCTCGGCGTGAAAACCACGGGCTGTTCTGGCTTGGCTTACACATTGGAATATGTGGATGAAATCGGCAACGAGGACACGGTGTTCGAAGGCCATGGCGCCAGGGTGATCATAGACCCCAAAAGTTTGGCATACCTTGATGGCACCGAACTTGACTTCGTGCGCGAAGGCTTGAATGAAGGCTTCAAGTTCAACAACCCCATTGAGCGTGACCGCTGCGGCTGTGGGGAGTCGTTCCGGGTGTAGATGGTCTCGATCTGCGCCAGCGCAGATCATGCACTTTGCCCAAGCTAAGCTGCTTGGGCCGCGACTGTGACCACTCTGAGCAAAAAAATTGAATCACAACATGATGTCTTTGCAGTCTGATGACTTTGAACTTTTTGGCCTGCAGCACCAGTTTTCGCAGGAGCGCACGCAGCTCGATGCACGGTGGAAAGATTTGCAGCGTGAGGCGCACCCTGATAAGTTTTCGGCTCAAGGCAGCGCTGCGCAACGGGTGGCCATGCAGTGGTCGGTGCGGATCAATGAGGCTTATCAGCGTTTGAAGGATCCGCTCAAGCGGGCGGCCTACCTGTGTGAGATCAACGGTCATCCGGTAAATGCGGAAAACAACACCGCCATGCAGGCCGATTTTTTGATGCAACAAATGCAGTGGCGTGAGACCTTGGATGAGGCCACAGGCAGCGCAGACTTAAGCGAACTGCAAAGCGCTGTGCATCAGTCGCGCCAAGCTTATCTGGAGAGCTTGGCCCATTTGATTGACGTTGATCACAATTTTTCTGAGGCGGTAGCGCAGGTGCGCGCGCTGATGTTCATTGAACGCTTTGTTCGTGATGTCGAGCAAAAGTTTGATCAAATTGAAACCTAGACAACATGGCTTTATTGCAAATAGCAGAACCTGGGCAAAGCCCTGACCCGCACCAACGGCGCATCGCCGTTGGTATTGATCTGGGCACCACGCACTCATTGGTCGCTTCGGTGCGTCATGGCGTGCCTGAATGCCTGCCCGATGACAAAGGCCAAACAATTTTGCCCTCAGTCGTGCGTTACCTGGCCGACGGTGGCCGGAAAATTGGCCAGGCAGCCTTGGCAGCTGCGGCGCAGGATCCTCAAAATACCATTGCCTCTGTGAAGCGCTTCATGGGCCGCGGTTTAAAAGACGTCGTCGGCGCTGACAAGTGGCCGTACCACTGGGTCGATCACGATGGCATGCTCGGCCTTCAAACTGTTCAAGGTGAAAAGTCACCCGTAGAGGTCAGTGCCGATATTTTGGCCACCTTGCGCTACCGTGCTCAAGATACCTTTGATGATGATCTCTATGGTGCGGTGATCACCGTACCGGCCTATTTTGATGATGCGCAACGTCAAGCTACCAAAGATGCCGCACAGCTCGCAGGCTTGAATGTGTTGAGACTGATCAACGAACCCACTGCTGCAGCGATTGCCTATGGCCTGGACAATGGCAGCCAGGGTGTGTATGCCGTTTATGATCTTGGCGGCGGAACCTTTGATATTTCTATTCTGCGCCTGACGCAGGGTGTGTTCGAAGTGGTTGCCACAGGTGGTGACTCGGCGCTGGGCGGGGATGATTACGACCATGCCTTGGTTGATTGGGTGTTGGCGCAGGGCGGCAACGGCCTTTTAAGTGCCAACTTCACACCGGCTGAAAAATCTGTTTTGAAGACGCAAGCGCGGCGTTGTAAAGAGGCCTTGTCCCAGGTGGATGTGGCCGACTTTGAAGCGGTTTTAACCACGGGTGAGCTGCGCCAGACCGTGCGCCGTGAAGACCTCGGTGTTGCGGTGCAGGCGTTGACCGCACGCACCTTGTCTGCGGTACGCAAAGCTCTGCGCGATGCGCGCTTGAGTACAAGCGATATCCAAGGCGTGGTGATGGTTGGAGGCTCTACGCGCATGCCACAGGTGCAACACGCAGTGGGTGAGTTTTTTGGTCAGACGCCGTTGACCAATCTCAATCCTGATGAGGTGGTTGCCCTGGGTGCGGCCATACAGGCTAACCAGTTGGTTGGCAACAATCCGGGTGGGGATTTGCTCTTGCTCGATGTGATTCCTCTGTCTTTAGGCGTCGAGACCATGGGGGGCTTGGTCGAACGCATCGTGTTGCGAAACGAGACCATCCCCACGGCCAAAGCGCAGGATTTCACCACGTACATTGATGGTCAAACCGCGTTGGCACTGCATGTGGTTCAAGGCGAGCGTGACTTGGTGGCCGATTGCCGCAGCTTGGCTCGGTTCGAGTTACGCGGCATTCCGCCCATGGTGGCAGGCGCAGCGCGTATTCGCGTTACCTTCACGGTGGATGCTGATGGACTTTTAAGCGTTTCGGCGTTGGAGCTAACCAGCGGGGTTGAGGCGCACATTTCAGTCAAACCCTCATACGGATTGGCTGATGAACAAATAGCGCGCATGCTGCAAGAAAGCTTCACCACGGCGAAAGCCGATATCCAAGCCCGTGCGATCACTGAGGCGCGGGTGGACGCGGACCGCATGGTGCTGGCGACGCAAAGTGCGCTCGCTGCCGACGGGGATTTACTCGATGATGGCCAACGCCACGAGATAGACCAGTTGATGAAGGCCGTGCAAGCAGTGCATGCACTGGACGATGCCGCCGCTATCGAAGCCATCACCCAAGCGCTGGCCAAAGGAACAGAGAATTTTGCCGCCATGCGCATGAACCGCGGCATTCAAAAGGCTCTGGCCGGTCGCAACATAGAAACTTTTTGACCCACTCACCATGCCTGTTATCAAAATTCTCCCAAACGCCGAATACTGCCCGCAAGGCATTGAGATCACGGCACCCAGCGGCACTTCGATTTGCGAGGCCTTGCTGGACAACCATATCAACATTGAACACGCATGTGAGCTCAGTTGTGCTTGCACCACCTGCCATGTCATTGTGAGAGAGGGGTTTAACTCTTTGGCACCCTCAGAGGAGCAAGAAGATGATTTGCTGGACCGAGCGTGGGGCCTGCAGCCTCAGTCGCGTCTGAGTTGTCAGGCGATTGTGGACAGGAAAGACCTGGTCATTGAAATTCCCAGGTACACCATCAACCACGCTAAAGAAAATCATTGAAAACGATTAGAAAAAAGTCAATCGAAAGAGAACAAACTCTTTTACATCAAGGGTGAATTAAAGGTTATTTAACATGCGTCAAGTATTTCTCGACACTGAAACCACGGGCTTGTCGGCGGAGCAGGGCGACCGGGTGATTGAGATTGGCTGCGTCGAGTTGGTGAACCGCAAGTTCACCGGCAATAACCTGCACATTTATCTCAACGCGGGGCGCGACAGCCACGAAGAAGCGCTCAAGGTGCACGGTTTAACCACAGAATTCCTGGCTGACAAGCCGCGTTTTGAGGAAGTGGCGAGCGCGTTCTTAGAGTACATCGCTGGCGCCGATGTGTTGATACATAACGCACCGTTTGACTTGAGTTTTTTGAATATGGAGCTCAAACGCACAGGTCAGCCCGCCTTGAGCGGCCTGGTTGCCAGTGTGACTGACACTTTGCTGATGGCCAAGGAGATGTTTCCGGGAAAACGAAATTCCTTGGATGCCTTGTGCGACCGTCTTGAGGTGGACAACTCAAGCCGCGCTTTGCACGGGGCCTTGCTCGATGCCCAATTACTGGCCGATGTCTACATTAACCTGACGCGCGGCCAAGACGCTTTGCTGATGGAAGAGACGCGCACACCCGACGCAGATGGCGTACGCACAGCCGCTTTGGACTTGAGCAGCTTTGATTTACCGGTACTGCGGGCGAGTGAGCAAGAGTTAACAGCGCATCAAGAGGTACTGGCCCAAATTGACAAGTCTAGCGGCCAGACAACCGTGTGGCGCCGGCTCGCTGGCACTGATGTGCGCTTGACCAGCGTCTAAGCCCGTGGGGGCGCTATTTGGCTAGCTTCTTCGGTCTTTCACAGTTTCAACTTGGCTCAGGTCAGGCCCAAACGTTTTTGTAACAGCGCGCTGCTGGTGGTGTACTGGAGCACCTGGCTTTGCTCAGGCCGCAGCACGGCCGCTGCTGCAAAAGCCGCTTGAGTCGCTTCGTGAAAGCCGCTGACGATGAGTTTCCTTTTGCCAGGGTACTGCACGATGTCGCCCATGGCGTAGATGCCGCTTTGGCTGGTGGAGAAGGTCTCCAGATCAACACTCAACTGCTTGCGCGCCATGGCCAAACCCCAGTCGGCAAGCGGTCCTAATTTGGGGCTCAGACCTTGTTGAATCACCAAGGTATGGGCGTCAATGTGGATCAAATTTCCCTCCGAGGTGTCGACCTGAACTGCCCGTAGTGCGTGTGGCGCAGCGTCTGACGTCAACAAGGCGCTGACCTGTCCGATGACGAATTCAACTCTGCCAGATGACTGCAAGGCTGAAAGGCGTGACAGATCAGCCTCTTGAGCCTTTAAAACATTGCGGCGATGAATAAGGGTGACGGTGAGCGCAGGGTGCTCTCGGATCAATTGCAAGACGCAACTGACGGCCGCTTGCTCGCCACCCAACACACAGACTTTCCCTGCGGTTAATGGCGCTGAGTCAGGATATTGGAAAAAAACGTGTTGACCTTGGAGGGCTTCAACACCTTCAAGTTTGGGTGATTTGGGTACAAAAGCACCAACGCCTGCGGCAATGAAAATCGAGCGGGCGGCAAAGCTCTGCGCTTTACCAGTGTGGACCCCGTGAGCCTGAACATGCCAACGCCCATCCTCCAAACGAGACAGCGCGCTCACCTGGTGCCCAAAATGAAAGCCGGCATGAAAGGGTTTGATCTGTTGCAGCAATGACTGCGTCAAGTCGCTCCCGCTGACCACCGGCAGGCCAGGAATATCGTAAATAGGCTTATCAGCGTACAGCGCAACGCACTGGCCGCCAGCTTCGTCAAGTGTGTCGACGACCTCACAGGTCAGCCCCTGCAAGCCCAGCTCAAACACTGTCCAAAGTCCAATGGGACCGGCACCAATGACCAGGGCGTCGGTTTCAAGCACGGTTTGGGCCGGGTGGTAGGGGTGATCAGCGAACCAGTTGGTCCAACTTGCCCGTTTTGTCTTTCCAGTCATCGGCATCAGGCTGGGGCGCCTTGCGCTTGGTGATGACCTTCCAACTAGGCAATTTGGCCAGCTCAGCATTGAGCGCAGTCATGTGGCGCTGGTCTTTAGGTACATCTTCTTCGGCATAAATGGCATTGACTGGGCATTCAGGGATACATACCGCGCAGTCAATGCACTCATCTGGATCGATGGTCAGGAAGTTAGGGCCTTCAATGAAACAGTCCACAGGGCATACGTCGACACAGTCGGTGTATTTGCACTTGATGCAGGATTCGGTGACGACATGAGTCATGTTAAAAATACTTCGGTTAGTGTGATAGTACTGATTTTAAAGGCTTGCTTCGCCGCCCTTAGAACTGTCTTCAGATTTGAGGGAATCATCAGTATCAAATACATCGAGTAAGCGCTCTAGCCCCCCCTGATTGATGCACACATTGGCCACCTCTCGCACGACAGGTTTGGCGTGGTAGGCCACAGACAGACCGACAACAGACATCATTGGGATGTCATTGGCGCCATCGCCCACGGCAATGGCCTGTTGGGGCTCGATGCCCAGTTGCGCGCACAAGGCTTGGACTGTGCGGCGTTTTTCTTCGCCGTCGCAAATGTCGCCCCATGCTTGCCTCACCAAGCCGCCAGTGAGCGCACCGTTTTCGAGTTCGAGCTGGTTTGCCCGCATGAAGTCAATGCCCAGTCGCTCACGGATACGCTCACTGATCAGCGTAAAACCGCCAGAGACCAGCAGTACTTTCAAGCCATTGGCCTTGCAGGCGGTCACCAATTCAGCCGCTCCGGGGCTCAGTTGCAGTCGCTCTTGGTAGACACGATCGATGTCAGCCAAGGTCACGCCTTTGAGCAAGGCCACCCGTTGGCGCAGACTGTCTTTGAAGTCGCTGATGTCGCCGCGCATGGCGGCCTCGGTGATGGCGGCCACCTGGGCTTTACGGCCAACTGCATCAGCAATTTCGTCAATGCACTCGATGTTGATCAAGGTGGAGTCCATGTCAAACGCAATCAGCTTAAAGTCCTTTAATTTCAAAGGTCGTTCGATATCGCGCAGCGTCAAGCCGGGTGCAAGGGTGATCAATGGCATGGAGAAAATCTCATAGAGAGGTTGCAGCTCGGGTGCGGTGGTGCGGTGTCATTATCTGAGATTGTTGATTGTTGATTGTTGATTGTTGATTGGTGTTTGCTTGCCGTGCCGATCAAGTCGCGCCGCGGGTCTGTCCCGCTGGACATGCCCATGCGTGCTGCCATGAGCGCCTCAGTGCCTGGGAATGAGGATAAATGTGGCGTCAGAATCGAAGCAGCACCTAACCTTTGGCCATCTTGGATGGTCGCTCTGGGTTGCGTTGATCGTTGCTTGGATGAAGGCTATTTGGTCGCTGCTGGAGCAAGACGTGGATCTCTTCATCCTTGGCCAGCCAGAGCTCGTTGACCCAGGCCTCACACAAAGCCCGCCACGCCTGCGTGGGGTCTTGACCGTCTGAGATATTCACGCGCGGAACGGATCGCAGGTGCACTCGGGCCACTACTTGGTCGACCCGACCTTGCAAAAAATCCAAAAAGCTCGGCGTTCCTTGAGGGTAGCAAAGCGTGATGTCCAGGACCGCGCCAAACTTCTCGCCCATGGCTTGTAGTGCCATAGAAACACCCCCAGCCTTGGGCTTGAGCAAATGGCGATAGGGCGAGGCCTGGTCGCGGTGTTTCCTCTGGGTAAAGCGCGTGCCCTCTACAAAATTCATGACGCTCGTGGGGACTAAGGCAAATTTTGCGCAGGCTGTGCGCGCGGTGGCCGCGTCCTGGCCACGGGCTTGCGGATGGTTTTGAAGGTAGCTCGCGCTGTGTCGACGCATGAAAGGAAAGTCCAACGCCCACCAGGCCAGACCCATGAGCGGTACCCAGATCAGCTGCTGTTTCAGAAAAAACTTCAGCAGCGCAATGCGCCGGTTCAGCAGATGCTGCAGTACCAGAATGTCCACCCAGGAGCGGTGATTGCAAACCACCAAATACCACTGCTGCGCACTGAGTTGCTCAAGACCTTGGACATCCCAGTCCAGTCGCTGCGTTAGACGCATCCAAAAACTGTTTCCCGCGATCCAAAGCTGTGCAATACGCAGCAAAATCGGATCGATCCAAAGGCGTACGCTGCGAACAGGCAAGAGCAATTTAAGCAAAGCTGCCAGCAACAGCAGCGGCACCCAAATCAAGGTGTTGAGCAGCATCAAGCTGCTTGCAATCAGGCCTTTGAGAGGAGCGGGTAAGAAAGACAACACGGTCATGCGCTTTCAAGCTGTTTGTTCGTTGTGGATGGTAAAGGTATTGTTAAGCATGATACGGTGATGAAATAGAGTGTGCTATGCACTGCACGGTCATCTGGCAGCTTGCGTGTGACTTGGACCCAATAGGGTTGTACTGATAGGGTATATCAGGCCAAGCACATCACCCCGCGCAGCGACTCGCGCCGTGCCGAGGGGAGGGGTGTGCCAGCTGTCTGTGTAGGCTTGGATGCTGGCGCAGGACGCCAGTAACCACGCAGTCTGTGCTGCCAAGCGTAAAAACTTACACTCTAGGCCTGAAGTTTTGCCCATTTTTTCTTAAAGCCCTGCTGCATGAACGCTCCTGTTGACGTGTCTTTCTTTGCGCGCGCCGCCAAACCCTTGAACAGTTACCGCAAGTTCTGGGCTTCGCGTTTTGCCACGGCGCCGTTTTTACCGATGAGCCGCGCCGAGATGACGGCGCTGGGCTGGGACAGCTGCGACATTGTGCTGGTCACGGGTGACGCCTACGTGGATCACCCCAGTTTTGGCATGGCGGTGATTGGAAGGCTTTTGGAGGCGCAAGGTTTTCGCGTCGGCATCATTGCCCAACCTGACTGGCAAAGTGCGCAGGCATTCAAAGAACTTGGCAGGCCCAACCTTTATTGGGGTGTGACAGCTGGCAACATGGACAGCATGATCAACCGCTATACGGCGGACCGCAAGATCCGAACGGACGATGCCTACACACCAGGAGACATCGGTGGTAAGCGCCCTGATCGCGCTGCCATTGTGTACAGCCAGCGTTGCCGTGAAGCTTTCAAAGATGTGCCGATCATTCTGGGTGGTATCGAAGGCAGCCTGCGCCGCATTGCGCACTACGACTACTGGAGCGACAAGGTTCGCCGCTCCATTGTGGTGGACAGTAAATGTGACTTGCTTCTCTATGGCAACGCCGAGCGCGCCTTGGTTGAAGTGAGCCATCGCTTGGCCGCGCGCGAGCCCGTTGAGTGCATCACCGATGTACGCGGTACCGCATTTGTGCGCCGCACAGACGATGAAACCGGAAAAGGTTGGTTCGAAATCAACTCCACCAGCGTAGACCTTCCAGGACGGATTGAGTCGCACGTCAACCCCTACCAAACCACTGCCGAGCAAGCCAGCGAAAGCGGCAGCAGTTGCGCTAAGACCGATGGGGTCATGCCCGCGGGCGAGACGACTGGGGTGCAGCCTATCACCTTCATGCCCAGGGCCCTAGTGCCTGCGCCCAGTGGCAAACTGTTGATACCCCCGCGTGACCGTTCGGTGATTCGTCTTCCAAGTTATGAGCAGGTCAAGGCGGATCCGGTTTTGTACGCGCATGCCAACCGTGTGCTGCACCTGGAAACCAACCCGGGTAATGCCCGTGCCTTGGTACAAGCGCATGGTGAAGGGCCAACGGCGCGTGATGTCTGGATCAACCCGCCGCCGATTCCACTGAGCACGCTTGAGATGGACTGGGTTTTTGATCTGCCTTACGCGCGCAGCCCGCATTCCGCCTACGCTGATGAGAATGGCGGCCATGATGGCGCTACCAAAATACCGGCATGGGAGATGATTCGCTTCTCGGTCAACATCATGCGCGGGTGTTTTGGCGGCTGCACATTCTGCTCTATTACCGAGCACGAAGGCCGCATCATTCAGAGCCGCTCGGCCGATTCAATCATCCGTGAAATTGAAGACATTCGAGACAAGGTTCAGGGTTTCACGGGGACCATATCTGACCTTGGGGGGCCAACGGCCAATATGTACCGTCTGGGTTGCAAGAGCCCAGAGATTGAAGCGGCCTGCCGCAAACCGAGTTGCGTCTACCCGGGGGTGTGTGCCAACCTGGGGACAGATCACCGCCCGCTGATTGACATTTACCGGCGTGGCCGTAGCTTGAAAGGCATCAAGAAAATCTTGATTGGCTCTGGCGTGCGTTATGACCTGGCAGTGCTCAGTCCCGACTATGTGAAAGAGTTGGTCCAGCACCATGTTGGTGGCTACCTGAAGATTGCGCCTGAGCACACAGAGACCGGGCCTTTGTCCAAAATGATGAAGCCCGGTATTGGTAGCTATGACCGTTTCAAAGCCCTGTTTGATAAGTTCAGCCAAGAGGCAGGCAAAAAGCAGTTTTTGATCCCGTACTTCATTGCCGCACACCCCGGTACCACCGACGAGGACATGCTGCACTTGGCGGTGTGGCTGAAGAAAAACGGCTTTCGTGCCGATCAGGTGCAAACCTTTTACCCAAGCCCCATGGCCACTGCGACAGCGATGTACCACACGGGACGCAATCCGCTGCGGGGCGTGCGCCGTGCCATTGAAGCCGCTGAAGACGTTGTCGATGTTGTGCGGGGTGATAAACGACGCCGACTGCACAAAGCCTTTTTGCGCTACCACGATGCCAACAACTGGCCATTGCTCAGAGAAGCGCTCAAAACCATGGGTCGCGCTGATCTGATTGGTAACGGCAAGCACCATTTGATCCCCACCTGGCAGCCTTTGGGTGACGGCGCTTACCAAAGTGCGCGTAAAAAGAACTCTACGCCTGCGGGAAAACTGCCGTCGACAGGCCAGGTACGCAAAGGTCAGCTCCTTACCCAGCACACTGGCCTGCCCCCGCGTGACAAAGGCGCTGTGGCGCTAATGCCCAAGTCGCCTCGCCAACGCGTCAAAAGCGGCTAGGTCACCAAGGCCGGTGCGCCGCCTGCAGGATCACGGTGGCGCACAAGCCTCCGTCAGGGGCATTGCTTAACTCCAGTTGGCCGCCCATGCGGGCCAGGGTTTTGGCCACAATGGCCAGTCCTAGACCTGCTCCCTGTGCTGCCGTACGGGCCGACTCGCCCCTGAAAAATGGCGTGGTGAGCTGTTGCAACTGCGCATCCGGAACACCGACACCGTGGTCACAGATGCGTAAAAGAACATGGCGCTGCTGTATTTTTGTTGAGATTTCTACCAAAGTCAGACCGGTATCGACAGACCTGCCATAGCGTGCAGCGTTTTCCAGCAGGTTGTTGATGACGCGCTGCAACTCCACCTCATCTGCTTTCACCATCAGGGCGTCTGGCAAGGTCAATTTGAAGCGCATGTCAGCGCGCGAATGCAGGGTTTTGATGCAGCGCTCTATGGTGGCGTTGAGCGAAACAGGGCCTAATGAGGCCTCGTCTGGACGGGCGTAGTCCATGAACTTGCCAATGATGGCGTCAATCTGTTCAATGTCGTCAACCATGTGTGCGCGCGCCGTCACGTCGCTCACGCTGAGTTCTGTCTCTAAACGCAAACGGGCAAGGGGTGTACGCAAATCATGCGAAATACCGGCCAGCATCACGGCACGGTCGTGTTCAATGTGTGCCAGTTTTTGGCTCATGCGGTTGAAGCCGACGTTGACCGTGCGCAACTCGTGGCTGCTGACGGTTTCGTCCAGGGTGCTGGCTTGAAATTCACCGTCTTGGAAACGGCTGGCGGCAAAGGACAGGGCTTTGATGGGTCGGTTACTCAGGCTGGCCAACCAGGCCGCGCCCAGTACGCTCAGTGCCAAACTGCTTAGCAACCAGGCTATGGCCTGAGCTGTAGCGGCCAGCGCAAACGCTTGCAATGCGCAGGTCCAGGCGATCACACTGCCCGCTAGCCACAGTAGCAAAACAACATAGGTACGCCAGAACAAGCTCATGCCACGCTCAGTCGCCATCGGGGACAAAGACATAACCGACGCCCCAAACGGTTTGGATGTAGCGCGGTGTTGTGGGTTCGAGCTCCAGCAATTTGCGCAGACGAGAGACTTGCACGTCCAGGCTACGGTCGTAGGGCTCGAGCGCGCGGCCTCGCGCCAAAAGTGCTAATTTTTCGCGGGACAAGGGCTGACGCAAGTTGCTCGCAAACGCTTTAAGCATGCTGAACTCGCCGCTGGTCAAGTTGATTTGCTCTTCACCCCGGTACAAGCTTCTTCTTACCATGTCAAAGCTGAACGGTCCAAAGTTCAGCACTTCTTGTCCATCGCCGACTGGCCTGAGCGTATCCACGCTTGGACTGCGTCGCAGAACAGCGTTGATACGCGCCAGTAATTCGCGCGGGTTAAATGGTTTGCCCAGGTAGTCGTCGGCGCCGACTTCAAGACCAACAATGCGGTCGACATCTTCGCGCTTGGCTGTGAGCATGATGATGGGCGTGGTATTTTTGTCAAGGCGCAAGCGACGGCAAATGGACAGGCCGTCTTCCCCCGGCAGCATCAGATCGAGCACAAGCAAGTCAATGGCTTCGCGCATCATGATGCGTGTCAGCGTCTTGCCATCTTCGGCCAGAAAGACTTCAAAACCTTCTTGGCTTAGGTAGCGGCGTAACAAATCGCGCAGACGTTGGTCATCGTCCACCACCAGAATTTTTTCTTTTCGATCGTCTCTTGTCATGGCTACAACCTTCATCGATGGCCCCAAGCAGCAAGGCTGTGTGGGGGCTCAATTCAACATGCTGCATTATTGACCGGGTCGCAACAAACGGGGTCGTGAGTCAACAAACTGCGCCGTCCGATGGGCTCGAGCCTGCGTCATGGGGTGGCGCGCGCTTCAATGCCGCGGCGTGCACAGGGGGCTGTGCTATGTTCCAGTGATGATCGACCAAGCGCTTCAATTACCTTGCGGATACCGGGTGCCTAACCGTTTTTGTAAGACAGCTATGACAGAGGGTCTGGCTGATGCGCATGGTTTTCCTACGAGCGCGCACCAAAGACTGTACGAAACCTGGGCCCGTGGCGGCGCGGCCATCTTAATCAGTGGCAACATCATGGTCGATCAACGTTACCTAGAGCGTGCCGGTAACGTGGTGGTGGAGGATGAGAAGGCCTTGCCAGAACTGCGCGCGTGGGCTGATGCCGTTCACCGGGCGGGTAGCCAGTTGTGGGGACAGATCAGCCATCCTGGGCGCCAGTGTCCACGGCTGATCGCATCTACACCGCTCGCACCATCGGCTGTTCAGTTGAATGTCATTGCCAATTTTGGCAAACCCCGTGCCATGCTGCCAACGGATATTGATGATGTCATCCGGCGTTTCACCACTTCGGCAAAGGTGTTGCAACAGGCTGGCTTTGACGGGGTACAAATTCACGCGGCACACGGCTACTTGCTATCTCAATTTCTGTCAAAACGCACCAATTTGAGACCAGACGATTGGGGCGGTGAGTTGGTCAATCGCTCGCGTTTGTTGATCGAGGTGGTGCGCGGCGTGCGCGCTGCGGTCGGCTCGATGTTCCCGGTGTCGGTCAAGATCAATTCCTCTGATTTTGTGCAAGGCGGATTTACCTTGGACGAGTGCTTGGAGGTAGTGGGTCAATTGAGCGGGGAGGGTCTTGATTTGCTTGAAGTCTCGGGAGGAACGTACGAGCAGGTCGAATTTTTAAAGACGCATGAGGCCTCAGCGCTTCGTAATAAGACCCTCGAGCGTGAAGCGATGTTCATGGTCTATGCCAAAGCCATTAAGGCGCGCGCCAGCATGCCTGTGATGGTGACGGGCGGTTTTCGCACCTTGCAGGGTATGCAAACGGCTCTGGCATCGGGTGACACGGACCTGATCGGTTTGGCCCGCCCCTTCTGTTTGAAGCCGGATTTTCCTAAGCAAATGATGGCGGACGTCTTGGCCAGCTTGCCAACGCCAGAGGGTGGCTTGGTTCTGGGGCGCGGCCATAGGGGTCCCAGCAGCGCCTCTATGCACTGGAGGGGCCTGAACAACCAGACCCAAGCGGCTTGGTATTACCATCAGATTGAGCGTTTGGCTGCCGGTCTTTCGCCAGACCCCGCGCTGTCGCCTCTGCGTGCGCTGTTGGGCCATTTTGGCAATGATCTCCTGCGGTCTATAGCGCGAAAAATGGCTTGATTGGGCGAATTTTTTTAAGAGTTCTTACAATTTACTTGTGTTCGGCTGCCCAGTGTTCGGGCGGCCGCTCTTTTTGATGCCAATGCTTAGGTGACATGTCCTCACATATTTTTGAAAACTGGCTGGTGCAATTGACGCGGGGTGATCCAGCGCTGGCCTTGTCTCTGCAAATCTTCATCGTGGTGTTTGGCGTGGTGGTGACCAACTTTTCTTTACGTCGCCTGCTCAAGCGTTTAGAAAACAAAACGCGACAAACCGATACGCCCTGGGATGACGCTTTACTGAGTGCTGCGCGCAAGCCGCTGACGCTGCTGGCGTGGATCATTGGCTTGGCGTTCGCTGCACAAATCGCTGAGGGCGAGATACCCGCGGCCATTTTCACATTGGTGCCAACGGCGCGCACGGTTGGCGTCATTGGGTGTATCACCTGGTTTTTGATCCGCTTCATCAGCAATGCCCAAGCCAGTGTGCTCAAGCAGCGCCAAGCGCGCGGCCAGTCGGTGGATCAAACGACTGTTGATGCCATTGCCAAACTGCTGCGCATCTCGGTCATCATCACCGGCGTGTTGGTCGGCTTGCAAAGCCTGGGCTTCTCCATCTCGGGCGTGCTGGCCTTTGGGGGTATTGGCGGTATTGCTGTGGGTTTTGCCGCCAAAGACTTGCTGGCGAATTTTTTTGGTGGCCTGATGATCTACCTGGACCGGCCTTTCTCAGTAGGGGACTGGATTCGATCGCCGGACAAACAAATCGAAGGTACTGTGGAAGATATCGGCTGGCGTTTAACACGTATCCGAACCTTTGACCGACGCCCTGTTTATGTGCCCAACGCCGTCTTCGCTCAAATTGCGGTGGAGAATGCTTCGCGCATGACGCACCGTCGCATTTACGAGACCATCGGCTTGCGCTACGACGACATGGATTGTGTAGATGCCGTGGTCACTGACATCACTTCGTTTTTGAAGCAGTGCCCGGACATTGCTGGGTCCGACACTGTGATCGTCAACCTGGTGGCTTTTTCGGCTTCATCGGTTGACATCATGATTTACGCCTTCACCCGAACCACCGTATGGACGGAGTTTCATCAGGTCAAGCAAAAAGTTTTATTGGAAGTGGCGGCCATTGTGGCGCGTCATGGCGCGCAGATTGCTTACCCGACACGCACCCTGCATGTCAGCGATTTGCCCCATGCAATTGATGCGGTGCAGTTCAGTCAAACGCCTGCCTCGGTGTGAAGCTGGTGGCGCCTGCGCTGGGTTTACGGAAGACGCTTGCGCGGCTTACTGGGCGGCCCAGCCGCCGTCCATGTTCCAAGCTGCGCCGCGCACGTTGTTGGCTGCGGCTGAGCAAAAGAAAACAGCCAGCGCACCGAGTTCTTCCGGCGTCGTGAACTGCATCGACGGCTCTTTCTCAACCAGAAGGCGCTTGATGATCTCTTCTTTAGGGACGCCTTGTGCGAGGGCTTTTGCATCGACTTGTTTTTGCACCATTTGGGTCAGCACCCAACCTGGACAAATCGCGTTGCACGTGACCCCACTGGTGGCGTTTTCGAGTGCAGTGACCTTGGTCAGACCCACGATGCCGTGCTTGGCCGCCACGTAGGCTGACTTTTCGGCAGATCCGACCAATCCATGAACCGAGGCAATGTTGATGATGCGGCCCCAGTCGGCCGCTTGCATGGCCGGTAAGGCCAATCGGGTGGCGTGAAACGCACTGCTCAGGTTGATCGCGATCACCGCGTCCCAGTGCTCTGGTAAAAAATTTTCAACCCGCGCCACGTGCTGAATGCCGGCGTTGTTAACCAAAATATCAACGCGACCAAAGTGTTTCGCGGCGAACTGCATCATGTCCTCGATTTGCGCGGGCTTACTCATGTCGGCACCGTGGTAGACCACCTCACCGCCCAGTGCGGCAATTTCTGCCTTCGGGCCGTCAACATCACCAAACCCATTCAAAACCAAGTTGGCACCTTGGGCAGCCAAGGCTTTGGCTATGCCCAGCCCAATGCCACTTGTAGAACCCGTAACAAGGGCGGTCTTACCTTTGAGCATACTTTCCTCCAAAAAATAAAAAAATTCGACAATTACTGTAACGCTGATCGCTGGTGAACTTGAATTACGATGCTGTCACAGTCTGAAGCTGTCTTCATGCAAACGCTTTTTAATACATTATCTCGCCATAGGTCACCATGTCTGAGCCTGTTTTGAAGTTTGTCGATTGCCCAGATCCCTTGGGTGGCCACCGCATGGCTTATTGGCAGTGGGGCGACCCGGCGTGTGGTCACGTGGTGATGTGTGTGCACGGCTTAACGCGTCAGGGCAGAGACTTTGACATCCTGGCCGCGGCCCTGCGCCAAGCGTCATTCGATCGCGTGTGCGTGGTGTGTCCCGACGTGGTTGGCCGCGGCCGCAGCGATTGGCTCAAAGACCCTTTGGCCTACCAAGTCCCAACTTATGCTGGCGATATGTTCACCCTTTTGGCCGCCTTGAATGCGCGTACGCTGGATTGGGTGGGCACCAGCATGGGCGGTTTGATTGGATTGCTGGTAGCTGGTCAAACCAATTTGCCACCGCATGCCAAGGTGCGTCGATTGGTTTTGAATGATGTGGGCCCCGTGATCGAATGGACTGCTTTGCAGCGCATTGGTCGCTACCTGGGTCAAGCAGAGGTTTTTGATAATGTTGCACACGCTGCAGCTTCCCAGTTGGCTGTTTACCGTGGCTTTGGCCCGCACACGTCCGAGCAATGGCTAAAGCTTGCCCTGCCCAATCTCAAGCCAATCGGTGATGGCAGCGACCGTGTTTGCCTGCACTATGACCCAGCCTTGGCCGAGCCGTTCAAGGCGGTTGATGCACACAGTGCGCTTCAGGGAGAAGCCCTACTTTGGCAACTTTACGATCAGATCCAAGCGCAGACGCTCGTGCTGCGTGGCGCCGAATCTGACCTCTTGTCCAGCGCAACAGCCCAGGCCATGACGCAGCGTGGTCCGCAAGCGCGTTTGATCGAGTTTGCTGGTGTCGGTCATGCACCAACGTTTGTCCCTGATGATCAGGTCCAGGTGGTGGTGGATTTTTTAATTGGTACACAGCAAGCAATCAGCGCATGAAAAGTTTAATTCTGAATGCGAACGCCAGCGAGTCTGATCAGCAGCGTGCGGTGATGGTGTTGACAGCCGGTGCGATGGGCGAGCAGGTCAATGCGCTCATGCGAGCCAGGGCGTTTGCCGAGCCATTGTTGGTCGGTGAGGTGCTCGATACCTCAGAGGCGATCATGGCACATGCTGACGGGGTCGCACTCATCTTGCGAGGTATCGGCGGCTCAGAGGCCATGCAGGCAGCCACTTACTTGGTGTATGCCTTTAACCATCTGAACAAACCGATGGAAGTCATCACCAAATCGTTTGGTGCCAATTACGCCGCTTTGGCGATGGAAACCAACAAACTGGTTCGTGTACAGCACCATGCCATGGAGGCCCGTACTGCAGCAGATGCAGGCGCGTCGTCCAATCCGCAACTTGCTGCAGCGCAGGTCGAAAATGTGCGCAAAATGTTGTTGGCGTTTTCGCGCGATATGCGCGTGGTGATGCTGCGTTTGGCATCACGTTTGCAAACTTTGCGTTATTTTGCTGACCGCAAGGTGGCGCCGCCCGCTGGTGTGGCTTTGGAGTCCTTGCAGATATTTGCGCCCCTGGCCAACCGACTCGGTATTTGGGAAATCAAGTGGGAGCTCGAAGACCTGGCTTTCCGGTTTTTGGAACCCGATACCTACCGAGAGGTGGCGGGCATGCTTTACGACAAGCGGGTTGAGCGTGAGGCTTCGGTTCGTCAGTTGCGGCTGAAATTAGAACAAGACTTGAAGGCAACTGGCATCGAGGTCAAAGTCTCTGGGCGGCCCAAACACATCTACAGCATTGTTAAAAAAATGCGGGGTAAATCACTGGATTTTGATCAACTCCATGATTTGCGCGCCTTGCGCATAGTGGTTCAAAACGTTCCAGATTGTTACGCTGCCTTGAGCTTTGTGCATGGCCATTTTGAAGCTGTGGATGGCGAGTTTGACGACTACATTGCCAAGCCCAAAGTCAATGGTTACCAGTCCTTGCACACGGTGGTGCGTGATGCGCAGGGACAAAGTGTGGAGGTTCAAATCCGTACCCAAAACATGCATGACCACGCTGAAAACGGCGTGGCAGCACATTGGGCTTACAAAGAGGCTGGCAGCAAAGGTTATGTCGGCGTTTCCGCTTCGGGTGCTTACGACGCCAAGATTGCTGTTTTGCGCCAGTTGTTGGCTTGGGAGCGTGAGCTCAGCGGAACGCAAAACAAAGCCATTTTTGACGACCGTATTTACGTGCTCACGCCGGAGGCCTCCGTGGTTGAGTTGCCGCGTGGCGCCACGGCTGTCGATTTTGCTTACTCGGTACACACCGATCTGGGCCACAGGTGCCGCGGCGCTCGGGTTAATGGGGCCTTGGTCACGCTCAACACGCCTTTGCAAAACGGGCAAACCGTTGAAATCACTGCAGCCAAAGAGGGTGGTCCCTCGCGTGACTGGATCAATCCTGAGCTGGGTTTTTTGGTCAGTCACCGCGCTAAAACCAAGGTCAGGGCTTGGTACAACGCCTTGGCATTGCGTGAAACTGTGGCCAAGGGCCGTGAAGCGGTTGAAAAATTGCTTCAACGAGAGGGTAAAACGGCCTTCAAGCTTGACGATCTGGCGGCACAGTTGGGCTTTGCCAATGCCGAGGCTTTGTTTGAAGATGTGGGCAAGGATGAGTTTTCCCTGCGTCGCATCGAGGTCTTGCTCAACCCATCCGTCAACCCGCCAATTGATGATCAAGCGCCCATGCTGCGTAAATCACGGGTGGGTAAGAATCCGGTTAAAGGCGGGGTGCTGGTGGTGGGCGACGACTCGCTCATGACACAGTTGGCCAGTTGCTGCAAACCAGCGCCCCCTGACCCGATTCTTGGTTTCGTTTCCCGCGTCCACGGCGTCAGCGTCCACCGAGCGGGTTGCACCAATGTGCGTGAAATGCTCAGGCGCAATGCGCAGCGGCAGATTGAAGTGGCATGGGGTGTGGGCCAGTCACGTGATGCTTCGGTTTACCCTGTCGATGTGATGGTGCAAGCCGGTGAACGGCAAGGTTTGTTGCGTGAAATTTCTGACGTTTTTACCAAAGAAAAAATGAACGTCACGGGTGTGCAAACCCACAGTGACAAGGGGCTGGCATGGATGACGTTCACTGTGGAAGTGCCTGAAGCTGGTCATTTGTACCGGGTCTTAGGGCAGGTGTCTGAACTCGCGGGTGTGCGCGCGGTGCGCAGGAAGTAGAGGCTTGCTTTGGATCTGACATCACACACTTTTCTGTGGCACGACTACGAAACCTTTGGCGCCAACACCCGTCGGGACAGACCGGCCCAATTTGCAGCCTTGCGCACCGATGCGGATCTCAACCTGCAAGGCGATCCCATCATGATCTACTGTCAACCCGCAAATGATTATTTGCCGGATCCTCAGTCCTGCTTGATCACCGGTATCACGCCGCAAGAGTGCCTGGCCAAAGGCATGCCAGAGTACCGTTTTGCCGAGCAGATAGAGCAGGCTTTGGCCTGGCCTGGAACCGTTGGTGTGGGCTACAACACCATTCGTTTTGACGACGAAATTACGCGCTTTATGTTTTGGCGCAATTTAATTGAACCCTACGCACGAGAATGGCAAAACGACTGTGGTCGATGGGATTTGCTGGATGTGGTGCGTAGCGCCTACGCCTTGCGGCCGGAGGGCGTGGTTTGGCCGCTGAACGAGCAGGGCAAGCCCAGCTTCAAACTCGGAGATCTGGCCAAGGCCAATGGACTGGCGCATGAGAGCGCGCATGACGCTTTGAGTGATGTGTATGCCACCTTGGCCTTGGCGCGTTTGCTCAAACAATCGCAACCACGCTTGTTTGACTTTTGCTTTGGACTGCACCGCAAAGACCGCGTGGCTGCAGAGCTGGGACTGCCCACCACCTTGTCAGGCGCCAAACCCTTTTGGCATGTGTCAGGCATGTTCTCCCCTCAACACGGTTGCTTGGCCTTGATGTGGCCCTTGGCCATGCATCCGAGTAACCGCAACGAACTGCTGGCCTGGGACTTGCGCTATGACCCAAGGGAATTAGCCGATCTCAATGCCGAACAAATACGCTTGCGCCTGTTCTCGCGCACAGCGGACCTGCCTGAGGGCGTGACGCGCCTTGCCGTGAAATCCGTGCACATCAATAAATCCCCCATGGTGTTCGCCAACCTCAAAGTGGTCAATGAGGCCATGGCCCAGCGCTGGCAGATCGATGTATCCGCGCAGTTGCACAACGCGACGCTGGCGCGTGTTTTACCCGACATGAGTGCGATCTGGTCAGATGTTTACCAACACGGTGGCGGCGCGTTAGACGTTGATGAAGATCTGTATGGCGGGTTTGTCGGCCATGCAGACCGCCGACGCCTCAACGAGTTGCGCAAATTGCCTGCTAATGAGCTCGGCCATGCGCGCATCGGGTTTGATGACCACCGTTTGGGTGAGTTGTTTTGGCGCTATCGGGCACGCAATTTCCCACAGACCTTGACGCAGGCTGAGCAGCACAAATGGGAGGCACACCGTGCGGCCCGCTTGCTCGATGCACAGGGCGGTGCGCGCACAGTTGAAGCCTTGTTTGATGAAATTGACAACTTGGCAGAGACCGCTGATGAATCTGCTCAGGTGCTGCTGGCCGCTTTGTACGACTACGCCGACAGCATTGCCCCAGAGCGTTAGCGCACCCTGGCGCTGTTTACTGCGTGCCGAAAATCCGGTCGCCTGCGTCCCCTAGGCCTGGCAGGATGTACCCGTGTTCATTGAGTTGACGGTCAATGGCTGCGGTAAAAATCGGCACATCCGGATGCGCCTGACGCAAAGCGGCCACACCTTCAGGGCAGGTCAGCAGGCAGACGAACTTGATGGATTTTGGTTTTAAATCTTTGATGCGGCTGATGGCCGCAATGGCTGAGTTGCCGGTTGCCAGCATAGGATCAACCACGATCACATCGCGCTCTGGCATGTCTTGGGGCATTTTGAAGTAGTACTCAACAGCTTGCAGCGTGGCAGGGTCGCGGTACAGACCAATGTGGCCCACGCGCGCGCCTGGGACCACGCTGAGCATGCCATCCAAAATGCCGGTACCGGCTCGCAAAATTGATACCAGCACCAACTTCTTGCCGTCAATCATCTGGGCATGCATGGCTTCCAGAGGGGTTTCGATTTCAACGTCATGCGTTGGCATGTCGCGCGTGACCTCGTAGGCCATCAACATGGCCAGCTCATTGAGTAGGGTCCGAAATTGCGTGGTACTGGCATCGCGCTTGCGCATCAACGTGAGCTTGTGCTGTACCAGCGGGTGGCTGATAACGTGGACCATGGGGTCGTCTGCGATGTTCATCTGCTCAATCTCCAAGAACAAAAAACCATTGATCGATGTGGCAATCGCGCATGGGCCGCGAGCACCAAATATACCGCTCCAAGCCGCAGGCATGATCCCCGCTGCGTTCGACCGCGCCTGGTAGTGCTTGTTTGCATGCGCCAGCCTTGGTGCTTGGCTTTATTGGGGCCTGCGAAGCACCGGGCGTGCGCATTGCATGGCATCAGGACCGGTGCAAGCCCAGATGGCTTCAAAAGTACAATGGTTGGCGTAGGGTAACGAACTTTTGAAGGATTTCCCGTGGCAGGACACAGTAAATGGGCCAATATTCAACACCGTAAAGGCCGCCAAGATGAAAAGCGAGGCAAGATTTGGACGCGCCTCATCCGTGAGATCACGGTCTCTGCCCGTACAGGGGGGGGCGATCTAAGCGCCAATCCGCGACTGCGTTTGGCCGTGGACAAAGCCAAGGCAGCCAACATGCCCGCCGATCGCGTTAAGTACAACATCGACAAAGCTACGGGAAATGCCGAGGGCATGACGTATGAGGAAATTCGCTACGAAGGTTACGGCATTGGCGGCGCAGCCATCATCGTCGACACCATGACAGACAACCGGGTGCGTACCGTGGCTGAGGTCCGACACGCGTTCTCAAAATACGGCGGCAACATGGGGACAGAAGGTTCCGTGGCCTTTCAGTTCAAACATTGTGGCCAGCTTATTTTTGCACCGGGTGCAAATGAAGAGCAGATCATGGAAGTTGCGCTTGAGGCTGGTGCTGACGATGTTTTGAGTGATGTGGACGGCGCCGTGGAGGTGATCACGGCGGTGGCTGATTTTGAAGCGGTTAGAAACGCGTTGCAGGCCGCGGGCTTGGTGCCCGATGACGCCCAGGTGACCATGCGTGCTGAAAACCCCATCACCCTGAGCGGCGAAGATGGTGTGCGCATGCAAAAGTTGCTCGACGTCTTGGAAGATTTGGATGACGCTCAAGAGGTCTATCACAACGCTGAGATTGACGACGCCCCATGAAAATACTTGTTGTTGGTGGTGGCGGGCGCGAACACGCGCTGGCTTGGAAGTTGTCACAGTCACCCAGAGCGACGAAGATTTTCGTCGCTCCTGGCAATGGCGGCACGGCGGGCGATGCCCGTTTTGAAAATGTTGCCATCTCCGAACCCACAGCCTTGCGCGAGTGGGCGCAAAAAGAAAAAATTGCTTTGACCGTAGTCGGGCCAGAAGGGCCGCTGGCCGCAGGTTTGGTTGACGAGTTCCGTCGACATGATTTGCGAGTTTTTGGTCCAACTCAGGCGGCGGCACAGTTGGAAAGCTCCAAGGCTTTTTCGAAGGCCTTCATGCAGCGCCACGGCATTCCCACGGCTGAATTCGAAACCTTCAGTGATGCAGCCCTGGCCCATGCCTACATTGACCAAAGGGGCGCGCCCATTGTGGTCAAGGCGGATGGTCTGGCCGCTGGCAAGGGGGTGGTTGTGGCCATGACTGCGCAGCAAGCCCATGAGGCCATCGACTTCATGCTGCTTGACAACCGTTTGGGTGTTACCCATAACGCTGGTGGTGCACGGGTGGTGATCGAAGAGTTTTTGACGGGCGAAGAGGCCAGCTTCATCGTCATGGTGGATGGCAAAAACGTGTTGCCGCTGGCTACCAGTCAGGATCACAAGCGCCTGCTCAATGGTGATGCCGGACCCAACACAGGCGGAATGGGCGCGTACTCACCGGCGCCGGTGGTGACGCCTGATGTGCACGCCCGTGTCATGCGTGACATCATCCTGCCAACGGTGCGTGGCATGGAAAAAGATGGCATCCGATTCAGTGGCTTCCTTTACGCCGGTTTGATGATCGACCCCCAAGGCCAACCCAAAACTCTGGAATTCAATTGCCGCTTGGGTGACCCAGAGACGCAGCCCATCATGATGCGTTTAAAGACCGATCTGGTGGATGTGATGTTGGCGGCCACCGAGCCCGGTCCCCACGGCAAGCTCGATCATGTGGAGCTCTCTTGGGACCGACGCATTGCACTGGGTGTGGTGCTGGCCGCGCATGGGTACCCGATGCAGCCGCGCAAAGGCGATCTGATCACTGGCGTGCCGAATGAAACCGAAGACAGCTGTGTTTTCCACGCGGGTACGGCCATGGCAGCCGACGGGCTGCGCAGCGCTGGCGGGCGGGTATTGTGCGTCACTGTGCTGGCAGACAGCGTGCGTCAAGCGCAAAGTCGCGCCTATGAATTGACAACAGGCATTCAGTTTGACGGCATGCAGTACCGAAGTGATATCGGTTACCGTGCCATTAAGGCCAGTGGGGCGTGATGAACGCCACGACCAGCCCAAGCGCAGCGCAAAGGGTTAGTCAGTACCTGCGCGCACTGCAAACGCAGATCACCAGCGCAATTGCAGAGCTTGATGGGCAGTCCTTTTTACTGGACGCCTGGCAAAAGCCAGCTGGCGAAACCTTACAAGGTCACGGCGTTACTCAAATTTTGGAAGGCGGTGCAGTGTTTGAACGTGCCGGCTGTGGGTTTTCGCATGTCACCGGACCGCATCTGCCGCCCTCAGCCACGCACCATCGTCCTGAACTGGCGGGCGCACCGTTTGAGGCCATGGGCGTGTCCTTGGTCTTTCATCCGCGCAATCCCTACGTGCCAACCGTGCACATGAATGTGCGCATGATCTCGGCCAAAAGCGACAATGGCCATACGGTGTGTTGGTTTGGGGGGGGTATGGATTTGACGCCGTATTACGGATTTGACGAGGATGCGGTGCACTTCCATAAGACCTGCCGTGACGCCTTGGCACCATTTGGCGAAGACAAATACCCACGCTTCAAGACCTGGTGCGACGAGTACTTCTTTCTAAAACACCGCCAAGAACAGCGCGGTATTGGCGGCGTGTTTTTCGATGATTTTTCTGAGCTCGGATTTGAATCCAGTCTGGCCATGATGCAGTCGCTCGGTGACGCTTTTCTGACGGCTTACTTGCCCATTGTGCAGCGGCGAAAAGACACCTCTTATGGCGAGCGCGAACGTGCATTTCAGTTATACCGGCGCGGGCGCTATGTGGAGTTCAATTTGGTGTGGGATCGCGGCACCCATTTTGGCCTGCAGTCGGGCGGCCGCAGTGAATCTATCTTGTTGTCGATGCCGCCCTTGGCCAGTTGGGCCTACCAACAGATCCCCGATGCGGGCACACCTGAAGCCGCCTTGTACGCGCATTTTTTAGTGCGCAAAGACTGGCTCTGATGGTGTCGGTCGGCCAGCATCCGTGCGTTGGCATTTTTGGTGGTTCGTTTGACCCGCCCCACTTAGCCCACCGAAGCCTGTTGGAGGCTGCCATCACGCAATTGAGCCTCGAGGCGCTGCATGTCATCCCAACAGGCCAGGCCTGGCACAAGCCGCGCCCACTGTCGCCGGCAAAACACCGCCTGGCCATGTGCCAGTTGGCTTTTGGTGATCTGACGCAGGTGCATGTGGATGACCGTGAAACCCGGCGCACGGGACCCAGTTACACCATTGACACACTCAGAGAAATCCAAGCCCAGCAGCCCTCGGCAAAGCTTTTTCTCATCATCGGCGCCGATCAGGCTGTGGCCTTTGATACCTGGAAGTCTTGGTCGGAAATTTACAGCATCGCTATAATTAGCGTAGCTGAACGCGAAAATGTCGAAGGGTTTGTTGGTCGTTACGACATCAAAACCACCAATCCTGATCGATTTAGGCGCTTGTCCATGCCTGCTATCAACATCAGCGCAACCGATATCAGGAACCGAATTTCTGCCGGACAGGCGGTCAATGCCCTGGTCTGCGAGCATGTTGCGCGTTATATTGCAGAGAATCACCTCTACCAAACCAACTGATGACTATCAAACCTGCTACCTCAACCACCCCTGTCACAAGCAGCGCGGTCAAAAAAGACATTCAAAAACTGCAGCGTGCTGTGGTGGATGGACTCGAAGATGTCAAAGCCCAAGACATTGTGGTCTTTGATACCGAGGCCTTGTCCTCACTGTTCGAGCGTGTGGTCATCGCCTCTGGTACCTCCAATCGCCAAACCAAAGCATTGGCCTCAAGTGTGATCGACGCGGTGCGTGCGGCCGGTTTCGCCAAACCCCGTATCGAGGGGGAGGGCAATGGGGAATGGATCATTGTGGACTGCGGAGCAGCAGTCGTTCACATCATGCAGCCCAATTTTCGGACCTATTACAACCTTGAGGAGTTGTGGGGTGAAAAACCGGTGCGCTTGAAGTTGGGTGCAGCCAAACCAACACCAGTCAAGTCGAGTAAGCCTGCTGAGGCCGTCAATGCCATCAGTAAGCCAGCTTCGAGTTTGCGTCGCTCCAGTGCTGCAAAGAAGGGTATTGATGAGGCATTCCCGACCAAAGCCATGATGAAAAAAGCGCAGTTGGCTGCTGAGAAAGCGGCCAAGCCTGCAACTGGCAAAAAGCCAGTCGCAGCGGGCAAGCAGCGAATCAAGACCTTGGTGGTGAACGCGCCGACTAAACCGGCAGGTAAAGCAGCGGTTGCTAAAAGGGCACCGGCCAAAAAAGTGACGCGCCGAGCCTGACGTGCGTCTGACCGTGGTTGCTGTGGGGCAGCGCGTGCCTGATTGGGCGCAAACAGCGTGGGATGACTACGCCAAACGCTTTCCCTTTGAAATCAAGGTTGAACTCAAGGCCGTTAAAACGGAGCCGCGCGGATCAAAAACGCTGGAGACACTGTATGCGGCAGAACGTACCCGCATTGAGGCCGCTGTACCCAAAGGCAACCGTGTGGTGGTGCTCGATGAACGAGGCATCACGCTCACGACCAAAGCGCTGGCCGCCAAGCTTCAAGAGTGGCAGCTCTCGGGAGATGACATCAGCTTGGTGATTGGCGGGCCCGATGGCGTGGAGCCCGCCTTCCGACAAGCGGCGCACGAGCGAATTCGCTTGTCCGATTTGACGCTACCGCATGCCATGGCGCGCGTGTTGCTGATCGAGCAGCTCTACCGAGCGTGGTCGATTAATGCCAACCACCCTTATCACCGAGAGTAGGCTGCGATGAAGCCGTTTGTCTATTTGGCATCCCAAAGCCCAAGGCGTGCCCAATTGCTTGAGCAGTTGGGTGTTGCATTTGAGTTGTTACTGCCCGAGGCCCACGAGGATGCCGAGGGACTTGAGGTGGCCATGCCGCATGAGCTGCCCGTGCAGTATGTGCAGCGGGTGACCGAACTCAAGCTTGACGCGGCGTTGAAACGTCTAAAAGCCAAAAAATGGCCACTGGCACCGGTCTTGTGCTGCGACACCACCGTGGCTTTAAGGCGGGAAATTTTAGGCAAACCCAGTGATGATCTGCATGCTGTGCGCATGTTGCAAAGTTTGTCTGGCCAAACCCACAAGGTGCTTACCGCCGTGGCGGTGGGTACGGTTCGCAAAAGGGCGCAGGTTTTGTCGCAGTCGCGTGTTACTTTCACCGAGATGTCATTGCGTCAGATCAAGTCCTATGTCGCTACCGGTGAACCCATGGGCAAGGCCGGCGCTTATGCGGCTCAAGGCCGCGCGGCCATGTACATTCAGTCTATTCATGGAAGTTACACCGGTATCATCGGTTTGCCTTTGTTTGAAACTGCGCAATTGCTGCAGACCTTTGGCTGCAAGCTTTGATCTCGCGCGACAGCGCGGCTAGACCCTTATGCAAGAAGACATTCTGATCAACTGGTCGCCGCAAGAAACCCGGGTTGCCGTGGTTGAAGGCGGTACGCTCCAAGAACTGCATATTGAGCGCATGCTTGAGCGCGGCCTTGTCGGCAATGTTTATTTGGGCAAGGTGATGCGCGTCTTGCCGGGTATGCAATCGGCCTTCATTGACATTGGCTTGGACAAGTCTGCCTTTTTGCATGTTGGTGATGTCTGGCATCGACCAGCTGATGGTGAGACCATTTCGTCCGCCCGCAGCCAAGCGGCGCTGACGCCGATTGAGAAACAGATTTTTGAAGGCCAGAGTCTGATGGTGCAAGTCATCAAAGACCCGATCGGCTCCAAAGGTGCGCGTTTATCGACCCAGGTCAGCATTGCCGGGCGCATGCTGGTGTTTTTACCGCAGGACGATCACATTGGTGTCTCGCAAAAAATACCAGCCGAGCAGCGCGAATCCCTACGCCAGCGTATGCAAACCCTCTCACAAGGCGAGGGCGGCGGCTTCATTCTGCGCACCAATGCGGAAGATGCCAGCGATGCTGAATTGGCCGAGGATATTGCCTACTTGCGTAAGGTTTGGAAACAAGTACGCGCGGCGTCGCTGAGTCAACCTGCGGGCACCCTGTTGCACCAGGATTTGAATCTGCTGCAACGCGTGCTGCGCGATTTGGTCAATGACTGCACCCACATGATCCAGCTTGATTCACGGGAACAGTTTGATGCGCTCAAGCGCTTTGGTGAGGCGTTCATGCCTGCAGCTTGCGCAAAGCTTCAGCACTACAAAGGCGAGCGCCCCATTTTTGACATGTTTGTCATCGATGAAGAGATCAGCAAAGCCTTGGGTCGGCGGGTTGATCTGAAGTCAGGTGGTTACCTGATGTTTGATCAGACCGAAGCGATGACCACCGTTGATGTCAATACCGGCGGCTTTGTTGGTCTGCGCAGTTTCGACGACACCATTTTCAAAACCAATTTGGAAGCGGCACAAGCGATTGCACGCCAACTTCGGTTGCGTAACCTGGGCGGCATCATCATCGTCGATTTCATCGACATGGTGCGCGAGGACCATCAGGCAGCGGTGTTGGTTGAGATGCGCAAGCAGCTGGCGCGTGACCACGTTAAAACCATGTGTGGCGGTTATTCTCAACTTGGGCTCGTTGAGCTCACGCGCAAGCGCACCCGAGAGTCACTGGCACATATGCTGTGTGAACCTTGCCCGACTTGTGAGGGCAGGGGCATCGTTAAAACTGCACGCAGTGTGGCGTATGACATCTTGCGCGAAATTTTGCGTGAGGCGCGTCAATTCAGTCCACGTGAGTTTCGTGTTGTGGCCTCACCCGAGGTGATTGAATTGTTTCTGGACGAAGAAAGTCAGCATTTGGCTGCGCTGAGTGATTTCATTGGCAAGCCAGTGTCGCTGCAAAGCGAACGGGTCATGGTTCAGGAACAATACGACATCGTGTTGCTCTGAGCGGCTGTGCGCCCCGCGCTAAGCGGGTGAGCTATCGTGCAGGCCCAGACGGTACAGTTTGGCGTACACGCCGTCCTGTTGTATCAAGTTGGCATGGTTGCCAATTTCAACGATTTTCCCGTGATCAAGTACGACGATTCTGTCAGCGTGGTGTACCGTGGATAAGCGATGTGCAATCACCAAGGTGGTGCGTCCTTGCATCAGCCGCGTCAGAGCCTCTTGAACCGCACGCTCGGACTCGGTGTCCAGCGCTGAGGTGGCCTCGTCCAAAATCAGAATGGGTGCATCTTTGTACAAGGCGCGCGCAATCGCTAAACGTTGGCGCTGTCCACCTGAGAGTTGGGTTGCATTGTGTCCAACAACCGTGTCCAAGCCTTCAGGTAGTTGCTTGACAAACGCCATTAAATTGGCAGCTTGCAGCGCAGCTTCAACCCGTGCTGTGTCGATTGACAAACCCAGTGCAACATTGCTTGCAATGCTGGCGTTGATCATCACCACCTGTTGACTGACGAGTGCAAATTGGGCGCGCAAAGCCGCCAGGTCCCACTCTTCCAATGGGTGTCCGTCTAGGCTCACTTGGCCACTGTGAATGTCGACAAAACGTGTCAATACGTTAACCAAACTGGTCTTGCCCGAACCCGATGCACCAACCAGCGCCAAGGTTTCGCCGGGGTTCACCGTCAAGGACTCAATTTGTAACGCGGGGGTGGAGGACGCTGCGTAGTCAACGACCAAATTTTTCACCACGATGTGACCCTGGGAGCGTTTGTTGGCATAGCTGCCGCTAGATTCAACGATTGCGGTGTCAAGTAGGTTCAGCGCCCGCTCCAGAGCCACCAGGCCGCGAGTGATGGGGTTGGCTACATCAGCGAGTTGGCGAATGGGCGCCAGCAGCATCAACATGGCCGTCACAAAGGCGACAAAGCTGCCCACCGTGGAGCTGCCATCAGCGCTTTGTACCAGTGCCACCGAAATCACGGCAGACAAGGCGACGGCGGCGAGCATTTGCGTCAGGGGTGTCATGGCTGCGCCCGCTGCGGTTGACTTCATGGCCAGGCGCTTGAGGCTGAGACTCAGACCAGCAAAGCGTTCAGCTTGAACCGCCTGTGCAGCGTACAGACGCACGTCACGGTGCGCCAACACATTTTCTTCAACAACATAAGCCAAGGCATCAGTCGCGTTCTGGCTGGCTTTTGCCAACTGGTGCAAGCGCCGGCTCAATACCCGCATAACCCAAGCAACGGCTGGAAACATGGCTGCAACAATCAGTGTGAGCTGCCAGTTCAGGTAAAACAAATAAGCGGTAAGCGCCAGCGTGGTTAGGGTGTTGCGCGCCAGGCTGAGCAGGGCATTAACCAGTAGCAGAGCACCGTTTTGGACCTCGTAGACAACGGTGTTAGAAAGTGAACTGGAGTTTTGTTCGGTGAATAGTTTCAGATCGGCGGTCAAAATCCGATCAAACATCACTGCCCGCAGGCGCAGTAGCCCGTCATGGGTGATCCGGGTCAGTCCGAGTTGGGCAATGTATCCGGCTATGCCCCGAACGCCGAACAGCAGCAGCAGGGCGGCCGGCACGGTCCAAATCGACAATTGACCTTGCTGGAAGCCACGGTCTAGCAGGGGTTTCAGCAGCGCGGGGATCATGGGCTCAGTTGCCGCAGCAGCCAGGGCCGACGCTGCAACCAAAAGCCAGGTCCCCTTCAGTCGTCCGAAAAAAGGGCTCAAGCGCCAGATGCGTTGCGCCAGCGTGGCTTTGGGCCCCGAGGTGGGGTTGTCCTTGGACTCAATGGTTTGATGACTCATGCGTTGTTTGAAGCCGATGCGCCGGTGGGGTTCACCCCATTGTCGTGCATCATGGCCTCAAGGTTAGCCGCAAGATACTGGCGAGCCTATTTTTCGCAGCGATAATGGGTGTCTAGATTTTTTGGCCCCTGCGGGTCGTTCCATTTTGAAAAGGTGGTTGAACTTGATTAATCATTTTTTTCGCAGAGTTGCTGCTTTGTGCGCATTATTAGCCTTTGCCTCAGCGGGTAATGCCCAATTCCGTGTTGAGGTCTCAGGGGTAGGGCTGACGCAACTGCCCATTAGCGTTGCCCCTTTCCAGGGTGAGGACAAAGCCGGACAAAAGTTTTCGGCCATCATTTTGGCGGACCTTGAGCGTAGCGGGCAATTTCGCGGTATCAACGCCGGCGCTAATAATCTGGACGAGCGTTCTTTGCCTGACCTGACTGTTTTTCGGCAGGCGGGGGCAGACGCACTGGTGTCTGGTAGTGTGAGCAAACTGGCTGATGGTCGTTTTGACGTGCGGTTTCGGGTTTGGGATGTGGTTAAAGGCCAGGACTTTGGCGGTCAGAGCTTTGCCGTAGGGCCTGCAGATTTGAGGCTTGCAGCGCACCGTGCGGCAGACTATGTGTATGAAAAGCTCACAGGGGACAAAGGTGCATTCTCGACGCGCATTGCCTACGTGACTAAAAATGGCACGCGTTTTCAGTTGTGGGTAGCTGATGCCGATGGTGAAAATGCGCAGTCTGCGCTGAGCAGCCCCGAGCCCATTATTTCACCGGCATGGTCGCCAGACGGCAACCAGTTGGCGTATGTGTCGTTCGAATCACGAAAGCCCGTGGTCTATGTACACAATGTGAGCACGGGCAAGCGGCGCTTGGTGGCAAATTTCAAAGGTTCTAACAGCGCACCAGCGTGGTCGCCAGATGGCAAGAGCCTTGCCGTGACTTTGAGTCGTGAGGGTGGCTCCCAGTTATTTGTGTTGGCTGCAGGGGGCGGTGAGGCTGTTCGCCTGACGCAATCCAGAGGCATCGACACCGAGCCAGCGTATTCACCTGATGGCAAATACATTTACTTTGTCAGTGACCGCGGAGGTTCTCCGCAGATTTACCGTATGTCAACACAAGGACAAGGTCTGGAGCGGGTCACCTTTAACAGCGCCTACAGCATATCGCCCGCTTTGAGTCCTGATGGTCGGTGGCTTGCCTATATATCTAGAATAGATGGGGCGTTCAAATTGCAAGTGATGGAACTTTCAAGCAGCATGGTTCGCTCCATCAGCGAGTCAGGTGCTGATGAGAGCCCTAGCTTTGCGCCCAACAGCAAGCTTATCGTGTACGCTACAAGACAACAAGGCCGCCAGGCTTTGATGACGACTACCTTAGATGGCCGTGTCAAAGCGCGCTTGAGCGGTCAAAGTGGTGATGTGCGTGAGCCCGATTGGGGACCTTTTTTTAATCAATAATTCGAGGAGATGTTAGATGTTTAAATACTTAGCTGCTGGTGGTTTGCTGGCCTTTTTGGTGGCTTGTGGCTCAACTGTTCCACTCAACGACGTGCCTGTGAGCGATGCCAGCGCAACCAATGTGTCCGGTAGCGGTGCTGGCGGTGCAGGTGCGGGCGCTGGCGCAAACGGCACAGCTGTTGGTAAAAGCGGTGTCGCCTCGGTTGATTTGAATAAGAACAAACCAGGCGTTGGGTCTTCTGACGTTCGGGTGATTTATTTCGACTATGACAGTTATGTCATCAAACCAGAATTCCAAAGCGTTTTAGCTGAACACGCTAAGTTTTTACGCGGCCAGAACGATCGGAAAGTTGCTGTAGAAGGCCATACTGATGAATCTGGTGGACGTGAATACAACTTGGCACTTGGCCAAAAGCGTGCTGATGCTGTGCGTGATGCGCTGGCCATCTTGGGTGTTTCGCGTGCCCAGATGGAGTCGGTCAGCTTTGGCATGGAGAAACCGGCTGTTGTTGGCTCGGATGATGCTGCATTTGCCAAAAACCGACGCGCTGAGATCCGTTATCAGTGATGAAGTCACCTACCTTGAAAATCGTCCGCTCTGGCCTGCTCGCTGCCCTGTTTTTGTCTGGCGCTGCCCAAGCTGCTCTGTTTTCTGACGACGAAGCGCGCAAAGCCATTTTGGAGTTGCGCCAGCGCGTCGATGCCATGCGTGTTGAGTTGCTGGATGTGACTGAACGCAACGCCAAGGCTGGGAAAGACTTCGTATTTGAAGAGACGGCCTCCATGGGCAGAAGTCTATTGGAGCTGCAGCGGCAAATTGAATTGTTGCGCGGTGACGTTGCTGGTTTGCGTGGCACCAACGAAGAGCTTGCGCGACAGCTGGCGGATTTGCAGCGCAGGCAAAAAGACGACACACAGGCTGTCGTGGATCGGCTGACCAAGCTCGAGCCGCTCAAAGTTGCCGTGGACGGCATTGAGTTCACCGCAAGTCCAGCGGAAAAACGCGACTTCGACGTGGCGCTGGAGACATTTCGTAAGGGTGACTTCCCAACGGCGCAAACGTATTTTGTTGCGTTCATCAACCGGTTTCCGGCCAGCCCCTACGTCACATCGGCGTTGTTCTGGTTAGGTAACGCGCAGTACGCTTTGCGTGATTACCCCAATGCCATCAGTAACTTCCGGTCCTTACTGGCAAAAGATCCACAGCATCTGCGTGGACCTGAGGCTTTGTTATCTGTGGCCAACTGCCAACTGGAGCTCAAAGATACCAAGGCAGCGCGTAAAACATTGGAAGACTTGATCAAAACGTATCCGGAGTCTGAGGCTGCCAAAGCCGCTGCAGAGCGACTCGCTGCACTGAAGTAATTGGCTCCGCCCCGACTGCCAACACATGGCGCAACCAGATGATCGCCGTTTCAGCGGTATAGAACGCTTGTTCGGCGTGCCGGGCGCTGCTCGGATCGCTCGTGCGCATGTTGCGGTTGTGGGCATCGGCGGTGTTGGCTCATGGGCTGCAGAAGCCTTGGCCCGTAGCGGCGTTGGTCAACTGACCTTAATCGATATGGACCATGTGGCCGAGTCCAACATCAACCGCCAGATTCATGCGACTGACGCGAGCTTGGGTCAATCCAAGGTTCTCGCAATGCGCGAGCGCATTCACGCATTTCATCCGCAGTGTGACGTTCAGTGTGTTGATGCCTTCGTCACGCCAGACAATTGGCCATCCTTGTTACCCAAAAAAGTCGACGCAGTCATTGATGCTTGTGACCAGTTGGCAGCCAAAACAGCCATGGCCGTCTGGGCACGATCAACGCAAACGGTTTTTATCTCGGTGGGCGCGGCGGGTGGCAAGCGGCGCGCGCATGCCGTTGAAGTCGCTGATCTGTCAGCTGTCACACATGACCCTTTGTTGGCCAAGTTGCGCTACCGCTTGCGCCGTGAGTTTGGGGCCCCTCGTGACGGTAAAAAAATGGGTTTAAGTTGTGTATTCAGTGCTGAGGCAGTGGCTGCGCCTGACCCATCGTGCGGCATCGACAGTGACGGCAGTCTCAATTGTCATGGCTTTGGCTCCTTGGTGACGGTCACCGCGACCTTTGGCCAATGTGCCGCAGGTATTATTTTGGATAAATTAGCAAGCTCAAAGTCAAATTAAGCCAAATTGGTGTTTATAATTTCGGGCTTGGAACTCAGGTCTAAAGGCCTGAAGGGATGTTAGCTCAGCTGGTAGAGCAGCGGACTTTTAATCCGTTTGTCGTGGGTTCGATCCCCGCACATCCCACCATCCAAACCTTTACTGGTATTAGAAAGCTTGCTACTCAAAAGGTAGCAGGCTTTTTTCTTATTGAATCTATGTAAGGGCGGATGTAAGACAATTCGATCAATACGAATCAAGCCAGCTAAGCTAACGTAACGCGCACTTCTTCCCTCAGTTTCCCTCGGTAATTCTCAAGGTTCACCCCCTTGAGCTCAGGCACCACCTTGTAGTTAACAGCACCAGCCTTCCAATACCGTGTCACAGATACACCAGCGCCTTGCTCTTTTGGATGCAGCGCCAGCGCCAGCAGCGCCTCACGCGCTTGTGCCACTGCTGCGTCAGCCAGATCAGCAGCCTGCTTGGCCTGGGTAAACGCAGTTGCAGCAGCCACCCAGTCGTTATCCTCACGCATCACCGTATCGGCGTCGGTAAGCGGCGGGGGTGTGTCGGTATCCAGAAACACCTGGAACCAGTCCCAGCCGTCACGAATGCGCTGAAACGCGTGCTCGATCGGCTCCATGGGTCTGAGAATGCCTTGCGTGCCGTCAAACACATACAGGTGCGCCAGCTTGGCACCAGAGACCATCAGCTGATGTTGAATCTGGGCGGTGTAGTGGTCTGGTACCTGGCCTGCCTTGACTTGGCGCCAGAGCTCCGAGTCCTGGGCGCGGAACGGGCACTTGATCTCGACGATTAGTTGCCCGTCCAGATCCATACCGTCCAGGCTTGCAGAGTACAGACCATCACGTAGCACCAGGGGCTGCATGATGCTGCCTGTTTCTGCCTCATAGGCTGCACGCGCAGCAGGCTCCATGTCTGTGCCGTGCTGCATCGCCGCGGTGGCCTTGGACTCAGTCCGTCCGGTCTTGAGCAGCCAGAGCTGGTACGGCGTCATCCAGGGGCTGACGCCCAGCACGGCTGCAGTCTCACTGGCATTACGCATATTACGGCGATAGTCCAGCCACTCCTGGCTGCCTTGTTTGAGTTGAATGATGGTGGGTGTAGAAGAAAACGCAACGTGCATATCCATGATGGACTCCATAAAGTGAAATATTGGGGAAATCACCGGCAGAGACTTCTGTCGGTTTTGTCAGTGCACACCCGGCGCTTAAAACAACGCGGGTGGCACCGACCAGGTAGAAGCAAGCCAACGGGCTAAGCCGCCTTGCGCCTACCTTCCAGTGAGCGCACGACCCGCATGAAATCAGCCACGGGCAGATCGCGCAGCCGCTCAATGCCGTGGTGTTGCAGCACGCGGCTCATGTCGATACCAGCTTGCATCACCAGCTTCTGAATGGCCAGCTGCTGCTGCCCTGTGATGGTGGGTACAAGCGGCTTGATGACCACGGTGGGCTCCGGCATGAAATCGTCAGTCGCATCATTGGCTGCATCCGCCGCAGGTTGCGGCAGGTCTTCTCCCGCGTAGACGTACAAGCCCAGACCATGCAGAGCTATGGCCTTGACAAGGCACCGCTGAATGCTGGTGTTAATGTCAAACGCCGTGGGCTGGTCAATAGGCCGGTACGTCCGTCCAGTACCGGGTGAATCTGCGAGAGCGTGATGCCCTGCACCGTCACCGCGACCTCGACGAACACACCCGCTTCACAGAGCAGGTAGGGCTTGCCATCAAAGCGGCAAACCACCCAGGTGGCAGTCGGGTCGG
>CAWUSQ010000013.1:0-31864 GCA_963925275.1 uncultured Rhodoferax sp. | reverse complement strand
GGGCTCCAATGATTTGATCAATATCAGTTTGCTGCTTGGCGCTGCGGGTATCGATGTCAAGCAGGTTCGCATCGTGACCTACAAGGGCGGTGGCCCAACCCGTAATGCTGTCGTGGGTAACACGGTGGACATCGGTTTGGTTGGCGCCGAGGGCTGGATTGCCCTGGTGGGCCGTGTTGCGCCGCTGCTGGTCTTTAACGACGAGCGACTGGATGACTGGAAAGACATCCCCACGGTTGAAGAGCTTGCCAAAGCAAACAAATTTGAAGTTGACTGGGTTCCTGGCTCCCAGCGTGGCTGGACGCTGGCCACAGCAGTTGGCAAACAACATCCCGAGGTGCGAGCCAAATGGATTGAGGCGATTCAAAAAGCCATGCAAGATCCCAAGTGGGTCGAAATGGCTACCAAGCTGAAGTACCCCAACCCTTGGCTTGGCCCTGAGAAGTCCCAAGCTGCCTATTTGAAGGGCTCCAAGACGCTCTTTCAAAACATGGACTTGATCAAGAAGAACTAAGCACTGTCACAATCGGGCCCGTTGCTGCCGAAAGGTAGCCGGGCCCTTGTTCCATCTGTCGTTTTATTTACCGCTCATTTGACTGCCGCTCATGCCTCCTATCAACATCCAACGCCTGGCCAGACCACTGAGTATTGATTGGGGTCACCTGCTAACGGTGATGGCCATGGGCGCCTGGGCGCTGTGGTATCTCCAAGATCTTCGCGCTGCCTCACTGGACCTTGAAAATACGCTGTTGGTTGAGCCACTGATCATTGCTTTCCTTGTCATGCTGCTGGCTGTTTTGCCGCAATGCGTGCGCTGCTCTGAATTGCCCAAAGACCTGCAGCCTGAGCCGCTTACCCGCAGCAGTTTCTTGAAAATATTTGGGCTGATGTTGGCCTTTGCTGCTTTTGTGTGGGGCCTGTTTGCCGTCGGATTTGATATTTCCGTCTTTGTGTTTTGTTCGATCAGCCTGCTGATAACAGGTGAGCGACGATGGTGGATTGTGTTGTTGTTCTCTGCGCTCACAACGGTGCTGATCATCAAGGGTTACCAGTTGCTGGTGCCGTTCCAAATGCCTAACGTTTTTCTGAAGTAATCGACATGCTTGATCTCGTCGCTTTAAATGCAGCCTTGTCCATTTTGATGGGCGGTCTGGACGCTTGGTTCTGGGTTATCCCAGGCCTGGTCATCGGTCTGGTCTTTGGCGCTTTGCCAGGTATCTCCATCACCATGGCCATGGCTTTGTTTCTGCCCATGACGCTGTACATGGAGTTTTTGCCCGCCATCATTTTTCTGACCTCTATCTTTACCGGAGCAGGGTTTGGCGGGTCCGTGCCAGCGATCCTGATGAATATTCCTGGCACCTCGTCGGCTGTGGCCACTACATTTGACGGCTATCCCATGGCCAGAAAGGGCTTGCACAACGAAGCCCTGGGCGCGGCCTTGGGAGCATCGGTCACGGGCGCTTTGGTTTCCTATATCGCGTTGATGTTTCTTATCGTGCCACTGGCCAACATTGTCATCAAGATGGGCCCCTTGGAGATGCTCGGCGTTGTCAGTTGGGGCATGTTGATGTTGGGTTCCTTGACTGGTGTCAGCATGCTGCGCGGCATGATTGCCGGGTTTTTTGGGGTTTTGATTGGTACGGTTGGTATGAACACAGCGGGCTACCTGCGAGGCACCGCGGGCATTAATGAACTGCTCGATGGTGTACCCAAAGTGCCTGTGCTGATGGGGCTGTTGGCTGCCAGCGCACTGTTCAGCTTGGTCAACGCCAAATTCATGATCGAGTCCGATGACGGACGCAAGTTAAGCGCCAAGCGCATGCTCAATGGATTTTTGGCGGTACTCGATCACAAACTGTGTCAATTTCGCGGTACGGCGATCGGTATTTTGATTGGGGCCACTCCAGGTGTGGGGTCTTCTGTGTCCAACCTGTTGTCTTACTCCGAAGCTAAAAGAACCTCCAAAGACCCCGACTCGTTTGGTCAGGGCAATATTGAGGGCGTGATCGCGGCAGAGTCAGCCAACAGCAGTTCTGAGGGTGGCTCCATGGCCACCATGCTGGCCTTGGGTATTCCTGGCGGGGGTGCCACGGCAGTGTTGCTCGCGGCCTTTGCGATGCATGATGTGGTGGGCGGCCCCAACTTCATCGATAAAAGCAAGGATGTGGTCTACACCATCATTTTGAGCAATGTGGGCCAGTGTTTGCTGCTCTTTCCCGTCGGCTTTCTCTTTATTTACCTGGCGAGTTCCTTGGTCAAAGTGCCTTTGCGCTACCTCATTCCCGTGGTGTTGGTGGCCGCAGCTTTTGGCGCCTATGCCATTGACGGATCTGCTGCCGGCCCCGTGGCACTGGCGATTTTTGCCGTCATTGGTTGGGTGTTGGCGCGCTACAAATACCCGCCAGCGGCTGTGGTGGTGGGCATGCTCTTGGGTGGACTGCTTGAAAATGAGGCGCTCAAAACGATGCAAATCAGCAGTGGCCGCGCCGACTACGTTCTAGAGCGACCAGGTGCCATTGGCATCTTTATTCTGATTGTGGTGTCGGTTTCCTTGACGGTACGTGCGAAGATCAAAAAAGCTAATGCGGCTAACAATGCTTGAGAGGTATTGATGCGCTTGAGTCAGACAAAAAAATGGCCCCGATCAGGGGCTATTTTTTTTAGCTGATTAACCAGCAGCCATCAGACTTTTTGAATGGCTTTGAAAAAGCAGTAGCGCTCTAGCCGGTCTTCGTCCAGGGTAACGCCAAGACCATGGCCATGAGGGATGAGCAGTTGGCCGCTGGACAAATCCAGTTTGTGCGTCACGATATCGTCACTGGTTTTGATGGGGCCAACGCACTCCAAACCGCTCAAGACGGCCTTGCTGGTGCTGGCCAACAGAATTTCGGCCATGGTGTTGATGCCCAGGCCAAACCCATGACCAATGACCACCCCCAGCCCGGCGGCTTCAGCGGTGGCCATCATCCGAGAGGTCTTCAAAAACCCCCCCTGTTTCATGACTTTGAGTTTCACAATGTCAGCGGCTTGCATGCGAATGATGCGTATCAGACTGTCAAAGTCGGTCACCGACTCGTCAGCCATGATGGGAATTTTGACCGCGTTCTTCACCGCCTTTAAGCCTTCAAGGTCATGGGCTGCAACGGGCTGCTCCATCAATTCAAGGTGATAGGGCTCGAGCATCTTGCCCAGCGCGATGGCATCCTCAACCGAATAGCCGGCATTGGCGTCGACCCGTATTTTGAAATTTTCATCAGTGGCTTCGCGCACCGCTGCCACGCGATCACGGTCGGCATGGATGCCCCCGCCAATCTTGATTTTGGTGGACCGCCAGCCCGCGTCATACCAACGCTTGGCTTCAGCGGCCGCTTCGTCGGCGCTCACAATGCCAATCCAGGCATTGAAGGCTACTTTTTCAATCACAGACCCGCCAAGTAAGCTGCTCACGCACAGCTGGTGTCGACGGCCAAGCAGGTCAGTGACCGCCATCTCGATGGCCGCTTTGGCATCCAAGAAGTGCGTTAGCTGTTGGTCCAAGTGGGCGGTGAGCACATGCATGTTGCCGGTATCTTGGCCCAAAGCGGCAGGTGCCAGGGTATCGGCCAGCACCTGCAGTGACTGCTCGATCGTCTCTGCGGAATAGCCAGGCGAGGGGTCAATGTTGCCCAACCCGACTTGGCCGTCCTCATCGGTGACCCGCACCACCGCACTGCGCTGTTTGGTTTTGGTGATGTAGGCGTTTTTAAACCCAGCACCAAGCAAGGGTACTTCAACGCCAAAAACCTCAACTTTCGCGATGCGTTTGCTCATGCCGTAACCATAGCTTCTACTGGTGCGAAACCCTTGATCTGCGCACGGTGCATCAGACGCCGCGCTGCTGGGTCGAAGGAGTCACGCCGGTGCAGGGTGGCAAAGTTGTCCCAGACCATGGTGTCAGCCCCGCGCCATTCTTGCACCATGGTGAATTCGGCTTGGGTAGCATGCGCCCACAGCTCATCGAGCAGTGCTTCGCTTTCTGCAACCGGCATGCCCAAGATGTAACTGTTGCGTCGACGACCTAGCAGCAGCAAGTGCTTGCCATTGCGCGGATGTTGAATGATCAGCGGGTGTTGGGCGCCTGGGGCTTTGGATACGTCAGTGACAGCTTGCATGCCCACACGCATGACGCCCGCGCTGTTGTAGGTAGAGTCGTGAATGGCTTTTTTGCCTTGGATCGCAGTTCTAAGGGCTTGGGGCAGCGTGTCGTGGGCCATGTACAGGTTGGACCAATAGGTGTTGCCGCCGCTTGGCGGTACCTCAATGCTGTGCAACAGTGCACCCATGGGGATCGTCGCTGCATAGGTCATGTCTGAGTGCCAGATCGCCTCGCCGTCACCCAGCCCACCAACCGCTTGTCCGCTTTGTTTGATGTTCGAGATGACATTGAGTTGGGGGAACTCGGGCAGGTAAGGCTTGCCTTGTGGGTTGGGGCCGGGGGGCTCAAGATCACCCAGATTTTTTGAGAACGCAAGGAGTTCGGGGTCGCTGAGGGGCTGGTCACGAAAACGCAGCACCAGATGCTCTGCCCAAGCCGCTAAAAGCGATTCAAGCATTTCTGAGCTCAGCGGCTTTCGTATGTCAATGTTCAAGACATCAGCACCCAGATTGGGCGAAATTTTTTGGGTTTCCAACTTAAACATTTCGAGATTTCCAGATAGGTTTTTGGTGAGTATTAACTGTCTTGCACACCAAGTTTTTCAATGGTCGCTGAAGGCAATGGTTCACCTCATTGTGTAGTCGATTTACAGCCGAACTAACTGCGCACAAACGAAGCCAACCACTTGTATCTTAGCCTTGATTGAAACCTGATGCCTGAATTTTGTGGGCGTACGCGGCAGTCACCAGTGTGCGCCAGAAATCCGGCAAGGACGCGCTGTCAAGGGCGCGTTTCGCACGCGATCCTGTTTGTGCTTGAGCCCGATCGCCCTGTGGCTGACGATTGGTCGGGCCAGCGCTGGCGCAGCAGATGCGCAGCGTGCAAAAAAGGTTTCAGCTCCCTAGTTCCCAAAGCTGTTATAAACCTGCCTTTCGTTGCTGTTCAATCTTACCGTGGAGATACCGGATGTCCGATTTAAACCAATACAGTCTGACCGACTACGTTGCCAACTTCGTGTGCAACACCAACCTGAGCGATGTGCCTCAGGACGCCGTAGAACTGGGCAAAAAATCGATGCTCGATGGCTTGGGTTTAGCTATTTCAGGCTCTGTTGCAAAATCTGGCGAACTGGTGCGCGAACACCTGCGCTCTTTGGGTATCGCCAGCGGATCAGCCACCGTTTTTGGTTCCAACATCACAACCGCTCCACGCTTTGCTGCATTTGCAAACGGTGTTGGCATTCATGCCGACGATTACGACGACACCCAGCTGGCTGTTGCAGCCGACCGCGTTTATGGTCTGCTGACGCACCCCACCGCGCCTGCGCTGCCATCGGCCATTGCCAAAGGCGAGGCGCTCAACGCATCTGGCGCGGACGTCTTCCTGGCCTATCAGCTCGGCGTTGAAGTCGAGTGCAAGATTGCCGAAGCGATCAACCCGCGTCACTACCAGACAGGGTTCCACGCCACCGCCACCTGTGGCACCTTTGCCAGCGCCAGTGCAGCTGGCAAGCTCATGGGTTTGAACAAAGAAACCATGCTGCGCGCACTGTCGATTGCGGGCAGCCAGTCCGCTGGCTTGCGCGAAAACTTTGGCACCATGACCAAGCCCTTCCATGCAGGGCGTTCATCTGAAAGTGGCGTTGTGGCCGCCGAGTTTGCACAAATTGGCTGGACTGCCGCGCCGACCATTCTTGAGGCCCCACGTGGTTTCTTTAGCGCAGCTGGTGGCGGCTACGACCCCAAGTCAATTGATGGCATGTTGGGCAAGCCTTGGACGTTTTCCTCACCTGGCGTGTCCATCAAGCCGCACCCTTCTGGTTCGCTGACGCACCCGGGCATGACCGAGATGCTGCGCCTGATCAAAGCGCATGACATTAAGCCTGGGCAGGTGCAAAGTGTCAAAGTTGGCACCAACCACAACATGCCCAACGCACTCATCCACCATCGCCCGACCAATGAATTGCAAGCCAAGTTCTCCATGGAGTTTTGCATGGCGATCTTGTTGCTGGAGCGCCGTGCCGGGCTTTCGGAGTTCACCGATGAGGTGGTCATGCGCCCTGATGTGCAAGCCATGATTCAGAAGGTGGATTTTGGTGTCGACCCTGAGGCAGAAGCCGCTGGCTTTCACAAAATGACCACCATCCTGACGATCACACTCACGGATGGCCGTGTCATTCGTGGCAGTGCCGACTTTGGCCGTGGCAGCCCTGCCATGCCCATGAGTTATGAGGAAGTGGCCGAGAAGTTTCTTGAAAACTGTGAATTCGCCAAATTCAGCGCCCAAAAATCCAAGCAGGTGATTGAGATGATTCGCGGCATCGAGCGTGTGAGCAGCATCCGTGAACTCACGGCGCTACTGACGACCTGATTGTTGTTGCCCCTCAGCGTCATGCCTTGATGGCTAGACGCTAACCGGCTGCTCTGGTGCAGCCGGTTCCTTTTGTTTTCAGGACAGCCTGAAACTGGCTTTTTCGGCGTCGTCGAGCTGCGCAATCAGCCCCGTCTCCCAGGCCAAATACTGGCGTGCCGAGTCCAGATTGCCGTCGTGGCGGTCGTGCACAAAAAACAAGAAATCAATGCATTCTGCATCGGCTGGTGTCTGTGCAGAAGCCACCAGTTTGAGTCCGCCGGCTTGCCAATGCGCAGGCCCGCCCTCAGCCATGCCCAGGACGGTGTAGCCGAGGTCGGTCACATCCTGCACCGTATGGGCCGCAGCAACAGGGTCGCTGGCGAGCACAACGAGCGCACGGTCTTTGGGCAGGCGACGCAGCGTCAGCGCCAGACGTGCCCGGCTGGTCCAACAGGCACCTTCGATGTGCGCTTTTCGAAAGTCTTGAGAGTTTCGAATGTCCAGCAGTCCGATCTCTTGAGCTTGTAGCAAGCGTGCCACCTGGGCCACTGGCAAGTGGGTCACAGTGTTGACCTGCGGCAACGTCGGTCGATTTTGCCGCCAGGCAGCCGGCAAAGCGCTCGAAGCGGTCTCGCGCAGGATGTACACCTCGTAGCCCACGGCGCGCAGCCACAGCGCTGCCATGGCCGCGCGCATGCCCGTGTCATCAGACAGCACCACCCGCGCACGCCTGACGCCAATGGTCAAGTCCGCCGCTTGGGCAATCTGACCGCTCCAGGCATGCTCCGCATCGGGCAGGTGGTCTTCAGAATACTCGGCCACACTGCGCACGTCTACCAGGTACAGCGTGCGGCTGCTGTCTTGGGCCAGCTGCAGAAAATGCGTGGCATCGATGCAGTGCAGTGCTTCAGCCGCGATCAGCGCATCAGCTCTTTGGCGACTGGTGTGGGTTTGCTCCGCCGTGAGTTTGGGCATCTCGGGCTGACCATTGCCGCGCTGCAAGCTCAGGCCTGCCAGCGCCCATCCTTGAGTACCATTTTCAACGGCATAAATCGGATTTTTCAAACCCAGTCGCCCCAGCCCTGCCGCTCCGATCAGCCCTCTGGTGCGACCTGCACAGGTCACCACAATAGGGTGTACGTCATCGCAGACCACAGCGGCCAGACGGTGCGCGAGCTCACCATTGGGTACGCATTGAGCCCCCGGGATGGTCATTTTGGCGTACTCATTGGGCGGGCGGCAGTCAAAAAAATGCAACGCGCGCCCCTGGCGCTGCCACGCATCCAGCGTCTGCGGCGTGATGACTTGCGGGTGATCGCTGTGCTCGATGATTTCGCCCAATGTTTTGCTGGGCAGGTTCACGCCTTTGTACAGCGTGTAACCTGTGCGCTGCCAGGCAGGCGCACCACCTTGGAGTACCGAAATATCGGTGTAGCCCATGGCCTGCAGCTGCGCCGCCGCCAGTGCAGACAGGCCGTCACCATCATCCATCAAGATCACCGGCACGTGGGTGTTGGGGACCAGTCTGTGAACACTTTGCTCAAAGTCAGAATAGGGGCAGTGTACGGACAAGAAGGGGTGACCTTCACCGTACTGGCCATGCTCACGAATGTCCAGCAGCGCGCATTCCTCGGCGCCGTGGATCAGTGATTTAGCCGCTTGGGCGGTAAGCGTTTTATGCATGTCGCTCCAGGAAAGACCAAATGGCTTTGTAGACGAGTTGCGGATTTTGTTCTGCCGGGTAGTGACCGGTTGGGATGGCGCAGCCTTCAAGTTGCGGCGCCCACTCTGACCAAGCCTGCATTGGGTTGAAATGACGCCCGCAGTGGCTGTTGCTACCCCATAAAACCATCACCGGACAGGTGATTTTTTTCGTGCCAAAGTCTGCGGTGTCCATCGCCAGGTCCAGCGACACCGTGGCGCGGTAATCCTCGCACACCGCATGAATCTGCTCAGGTGTAGTGCAGCGGACATACTCGGCCATGGCCTGCGGGGAAAAGATCTCAAGGCCGACGCCTTTTTTATTGAGTTTGTACTGGATGTAGTAATTCAAATCACCGCAAATCAGCTTTTCCGGAAACGGGTACTTCTGCGCCATAAAGAACCAGTGATACGACTCCAGACCCCAACCCATGGTCACGTTGTTGAGCACGTTGTGTGTGGGCACAATGTCCAGCGGTACAAAGTGCGACACCAACTCAGGGTGGTCCAGGCACATGCGAAAACCAATGCGCGCGCCACGGTCATGGCCAACCACGGCCATGCGCTCGACACCGAAATGCTTGGCAACGGCAACCATGTCCTCCGACATGGCTCGAAATGTGTAGCCTGCGTGGTCCGCGCCACCGTCGGGTTTGCTGCTGTCGCCGTAGCCCCGGATATCGGGCGCAATCACCGTGAAGTTTTTGGCCAATGTGGGTGCAATTTTGTGCCAGCTGGCATGGGTCAAGGGGTTGCCGTGAATGAGCATCAATACTGGGCCCTGTCCGCCCTTGACCCCGCGCATGACAGCGCCAGCGCCCTCACATTCAAATCGTTCAAATCCCTCAAAAAGCGTGTCTGTCCACGGCTCAAAATCAGGGGACAATACGGTTTCAATATCCGACAGCGTAAAAATTGCATGGTCATTTGTCATGTGGCAAAGCTTTCAGATGGTTTAAATAAATCGCACAGCGTGTGATATCGAAAAAATGATTAACAGGAAATAGCCCAATGGCCCAGACAATTGTTGAAAAAATTCTCTCAGCGCATGCCGGCCTCGATCAGTGCGAGCCCGGCGAGTTTATTGTGGCAGATATCGACTACGCCATGCTGACTGACGCGCGTGCCCCCGGCGCCATGAAAGCGGTCGCGCGCATGCAAGAAGCGCCGCTGCATTTCGTGACAAAAACGGCATTAGTGTTGGACCATTACTCGCCACCGCCACACTTGGAAGCAGCGCAAATACACGGGAAAATGCGTGCGTTTGCACAGCAAACAGGCGCGCAGATCTATGACATTGGAGAAGGTATTTGCCACCAGTTGCTGCCAGAAAAAGGCCACGTCACCTCGGGTAATCTGGTCGTTGGCACAGACAGCCACTCGGTGACCTATGGCGCCTTCAATGCCTTGGGTATGGGGGTCGAAGGCACCGATCTGGCGGCTGTCATGGCCTACGGCAAGTTATGGTTTCAAGTGCCTTCGAGCATCCGTGTTGAGCTCCAGGGTCGACTCCAGCCTGGGGTCTGGGCCAAAGACATCACCTTGTACATGCTGGGCCATCTGGGCGCAGACGGTGCCAATTACCAGGCCATTGAATATGTCGGTACAGCTGTCAGCGCCATGTCCATCGACAGCCGCATGACCTTGTGTAACCACGCCGCAGAACTCGGCGCCAAAGCGGCGCTTTTGGAGGCCGACCAAAAGACCCTCGATTGGCTCAAGGCGCATGGCGCACGTGAGCCACAGCCGGTCACGGCAGACGCAGGTGCGCGCTATGCCAAAACCTTTGCAATCAATGTCAGTGAGCTCTCGCCGCAAGTGGCGCGCCGCCACCTGGTTGATGACATCATCAACGTGGGAGAAGCTGCAGGGCAAAAAATTCAGGCCGCTTTGGTTGGGACTTGTACCAATGGTCGTCTGGAAGACATCCGTCAGGTCGCCGCTGTGCTCAAGGGTCACCGCTTGGCCCCTGGTGTGCGCATGATCGTCACCCCCGCGTCACGCCAGATCTATTTGCGTGCCCTCAAAGAAGGCCTGGTTGAAACCATTGTTTCGGCAGGCGCCACCTTCGAGTCTGCTGGTTGCGGTACCTGTATCAGCATCACCGGCCACTTCACGCCAGGCGATGCTGAAACGGTGATCTCTTCGGCCAATCGCAATTTCAAAGGACGTTTAGGCAACGACAGCGCGGACATCTGGCTTGGCTCGGCAGCCACCGTGGCTGCCTCCGCACTGCGCGGCGTCATCACCGACCCGCGCGAGATCGATCATGTGAACTGGAGTCAACTGTGAACAACATCGTCAAAGGAATCACCATGGTGCTCGGTGATCAAGTCAACACCGATATCCATTGCTCGACGAAGTACATGCCCGGCAAAGACAATGCCTTTGTCGCCGCCCATGCCTTCGAAAAAATCGATGCCAACTTCCCCGAGCAAGCAGCAGCTTATCGTCAGGCGGGTCAGCCCATTGTGTTGATTGCAGGTAAAGACTTCGGCATGAACTCATCGCGTGAACAAGCGGCGCAAATTTTGAAAGAAATGGGTGTGGTTGTGGTGGTTGCCCCCTCGTTTTCCCGCGCGTTTTACAGAAATGCGCTGAACAACGGTCTGGCCCTGATCATGGCCAAACCGATCTCGGCCCAAAGCGACCAGCCAGTTGAGGTTGATCTGGCTGCCGGCACCGTTGCCTTGGCGGGTCAGGCGGCTTGGCAGGGCGTTGGGCTCTCAAGTGTACTCAGGCGCATTGTGGCCGCCGGTGGACTTTTGTCTTATCTTGACCAGAACAAGGGCTGGCCTGTTGCGGCGGACTAAGCCAGCAAGTATTTAATTTCACGGACTTTCGACCATGCCATCTGCTACTCAAAAGCGCCAGTCATTTCGCGCGGCCCTTCAATCGGGTCAACCTATTTTTGCACCTGGGGTCTATGACGGCTTTGGCTTGAAGCTGATCCAGTCCTTTCAAGTCGACGCGGCGTACATTTCAGGCAATGCGGTCTCCGCCTGTCTGCTGGGTGAGCCCGATGTCGGCTTGGTTGACCTCACGCTGCTGGCCGATCACCTCGCGCGGCTCAACCAGTGCACCCATTTGCCACTGATTTGTGACGCCGACACGGGCTATGGCAGTGTCGTGAATATTCGGCGCACAGTGCGCACCTTGGAAGCCGCTGGCGTTGCGGCCATTCACATCGAAGACCAGCTCACGCCCAAGCGCTGTGCGCAATTGCCTGGTGCCCGTGAGGTGGTGGGTCACCAAGAGGCTGTTTTGCGCATCGAAGCGGCTTGCGCCGCGCGGCTCGAAACCGACACACCAATGGTCATCATTGGGCGCACCGACGCCGCTGCAGCCCACGGCTTGCAGGCAGCCATTGATAGGGCCAAAGATTTTGTGCGTGCGGGTGCCGAGGCTGTTTTCATCGAGCTCAAAAGCAGTCCGACAATGCTCGATCAGATTCGTGCAGTGGCTGACCAGGTGCCGGCGGCCTGCATGGTCAACATGAGCGTTGACACCAGACTGCAGCAGTTAGCCCCCGAGCAATGGGCAGCAGCCGGCATTTCGATTGGCATTTTCCCAGCCTTGGCCAGAGCCAGCTTCGGGCATGCGGTTTTGGCCAACATGCAAAGACTGCTTGGACGCGACATTGACGGCTTGCAGGCCAACAGCCTGTCAGCCCATGCCTATGCCGAGGCCTTGCAGATCACTGAAGTTGAGGACTGGGAGCGCCGCTTCTCTTCTGCCCAGCCAGGTTGACAGCCACTTCAAAGGCCTTGATCATGGCGCCCGGGTTGGCTTTGTTCTGACCCACAATGTCGTAGGCTGTTCCGTGTGCAGGCGTGGTGTAAATGGTTTTCAAGCCACCGGTGAGCGTCACGCCTTCGCTGAACCCAAGCAATTTGGTCGCAATCTGACCTTGGTCGTGGTACATGATCACCACCGCATCGAGCTGACCGGCTTTGGCTTTTAAAAACACGGTGTCAGAGGGGAAAAGACCCTCCGTATGCAAGCCCGCTGCGCTTAATTTTTCCAAGGTGGGGCGAATGATGGTGATTTCTTCGTCGCCAAAGAGACCGGCTTCGCCCGCGTGGGGGTTCAAGGCGGCCACGCCAATCTTTGGTTGGGCATGCCCCAGTGCTTTAAGCACCGTGTGCGCCAAACTGACGGCACCTTCAATGCGCTCGGGCACGACCATGTCCACCGCCTTGCGCAGGGCGACGTGCGAGGTCACGCGAAACGTGCTGAACATGGGGATGATATTGACCTCGCCGTAATAGCCTTGGTGCTGGTTCCAGTCAGCAAACATGGCGTGTTCATCCTGGTACTTCCAGCCGCCACGGTTGATCGCGCCCTTATTAAGCGGAGCAAAACAAACCGCATCAATTTGACCTTTTAAGGCCATTTCTGTCATCACTTGCAAAGTCTGACCAACCAAGTAACCAACCTTAGGATCTGGCTCACCTTGTGTGATGGTGGACGGGTCCATATTGGCCAGATCGACCATGGCGATGTCATCGGACCCCACAGCGGGCCATTCAAAGGCCGCAGTGGGGTCTACCAAAACGGGGCGCATGGCAAAGCCCAAAGCCCGTGCAGTTTGTTCAAATATACGACGGTCACCAACCACCAATATGCGCGCCTTTTGGTGCGTTTCGGGGCGAGCCAGAAGCTTCATGGCCACTTCAGGGCCAATGCCTGTTGGGTCTCCAAGCATGAAGCCAATGCGGGGGCGGTTATCAATAGCAGTCATAAGTTCGCGCGATAGCGCCTGTAGAGGGTTAAAAACGGTGCACGGCACAAGCCAGTGACCGCCAACACGCACCATGCGGTGCGCTTCGATTGATTATAGGAAGTGCTTGCACAGATGCGCTGAGACGAAGCGCTGGGTGGACGGCAGAAAACGGCAAGTCCGCGGGTTTTTACTGATTTTGATGGCTGACCAAAGGCGCGATACTGGGCCCAATATGGTTGAATTATTTGTACGCGTCCTGCTGGACGATGCGCGGCCAGCAGCGCTACCTGCCTGCGGCGCATGATGTTGCGCAGCCTCGTGCTGACGTCACTTGCAATGCTTGCTTTTGCCGGAAATTCATTGCTCTGCAGGCTCGCGTTGAAACACACCGCGATTGACGCGGCGAGCTTCACGACGGTGCGCCTGGTCTCGGGCGCTTTGGTGCTCTGGCTGATCGTGCGCCTGCGCGGCGGTGGGCGTGTGGGCGATGGCAACTGGCCCTCGGCGATCGCGCTGTTCGCCTACGCGGGCGCCTTCTCTTTTGCTTATGTGAGCCTGCCAGCGGCAAGCGGCGCCTTGCTGCTCTTCGGTGCGGTGCAGGCGACGATGATCGGGGTTGGCTTGTGGCGCGGTGAGCGGCTGCGGGCACTGCAAATCTCGGGCATGCTGCTGGCCTTGGGCGGACTGATCGGGCTGCTACTGCCTGGCCTGGCTGCGCCGCCGCTGGGCAGTGCGCTTCTCATGATCGGCGCAGGCGTGGCCTGGGGCATCTATTCGCTGCGCGGCAAGGGCGCCGGTGACCCGATACAGGTCACGGCAGGGAACTTTCTGCGCGCCGCGCCCATTGCTGCCGCGCTGAGCATCGCAACACTCGCTGCTGCAGCGTGGGATACCGTTGGCCTGCTCTATGCGGTGGCCTCTGGCGCACTTGCCTCCGGCATCGGTTATGCGATCTGGTACACCGCCTTGCCAGCGCTGAAGGCGACCACGGCTGCGACCGTCCAGTTGAGCGTTCCCGTCATCGCTGCGCTTGGCGCAATTTTGCTGCTCGCCGAGCCGCTCACCTGGCGCCTGGCGTTTGCATCGGTGGCGATACTGGGCGGCATTGCGCTGGTGATTCTTGTGCCGCATCATTCAAGAAGGCTTAACTGATGGGTCTTGCGCGCATGATCCGTACGCTCACGCGTTACAACGCCTGGGCTGACAAACTGATTTACGCAGCCGTAGCCAATTTGCCTGAGGGCGAGGCGACCAAACCGCGCGAAACCCTGTTCAGGAACATGGTGCACACGCTCAACCACAACTATGTGATCGATCGGATTTTCCAGGCTCACCTGGAGGGCCAAGCGCACGACTACGCCGCACGCAACACAGCAGACCATCCGCCCTTACAGGATTTATGGCTCGCCCAACAGGCGCTGGACGACTGGTACATTGGGTGGAGCGACCGCATCACGCCAAGCGAACTCGATGAGCGCATCGAATTCACTTTCGTTGGCGGCGGCCAGGGCTGCATGACCCGCGCCGAGATGGTGATGCACGTTGTCAATCACACAAGCTATCACCGCGGCTTTGTCGCCGATCTCTTCTTTCAGGTGCCAGCGCGCCCGCCCACGACCGACCTGCCGATTTTCCTAAGGGATGTGAAGCTTGAACTCGATTGACGCTGGCTGAGGGCTTGCGCCGAGCCAGGCTGTTGGGCCTGCTGGCGCGAGGCCTTGCTCAGAACGTGTACACGCCGGTACGCGCCAGTGTCCAGATCAGGCCCAGAATGGCGATCACAAGCGAGCCGCCGATGACGATCACCCAACGGTAAAAAGCGGTGTTGCGCAGCGACCAGGCGAGCGGGAAAAAAACCAGCACAATGGCCAACTGACCGATCTCCACCCCGACATTGAAGCCGCCAAGTGCGGCTGCCAGCGCGCTGGCGGGCAAGCCCAGATCGAGCAGCACATTGGCGAAACCAAAGCCGTGTACCAGCCCAAAGACAAAAGCCAGGCGCCAGCGCCTCAGGGCGCTCCAACCCACCAAGTTGTTCAACGCCGCCACCACCACAGACAAGGCAATGGCCGGCTCAATCAGGTCAGCCGGTGGCTGTACCCATTGCAGGACGGACAAACCCAGGGTGATGGAGTGGGCCAAGGTGAATGCAGTCACCACAGCCAACACGTCCTTCGCAGCTGGTTTTACTTTGGCCACTGCATGCCAATGGGTCAGCCGCTGGTGTGAGGGTAAGAGCGGCGCGAGCACCAGCAGGCTTAGCAGGAATAAAACATGGTCAATGCCCATCCAGATATGCCACACGCCTTCAATCAGGTAGCGGCTGAACACCCGCAGTGCCCCGCTGTCGAGCTGGTTGAATTGCGCAATCGGGCGCTCTGGGCTGAGGATGGCGCTGCTTTGAAAGTTGGGCAAGTCAACCTTCAGCAAGCCCCGGTGCAAATTGTCCTGCGCAAAGATGAGTTCGTAGCGCAGCGAGAAGCTGGCGTGCGGCAGGTTCGCCTGGCCGGGGCAGCTCACGGCCCACTGCGCGCTAAGGTAGGTGCCATCGGCATGTTCGCTTGCCTGCAGGTCATCGGGGCCCAGCGCGCAATCTGTGCCACCTGCGCTCAGGTGAATGCCTTGCCTGAGCCAGCGCGACAGATCGGCTTCTCGGGCGCGGGTCTCGCCCCAAGTCACTTGGCCATCGCGGTTCTGGTCAAGGTCAAAGTGCAGGTCGATGTCGCGCAGGTTGATGTCAGCGCGCAGCGTCAGGCGCTGATCGGGCGCGCTCAGGGTTAAAAAACTGTTGCTGCTGGAATGGGCGTGTGCCTGTCCTGACACAAACAGACTCATCAGAAACACAAGCCAAAGTAGCGCTGTACGCTGTGATGACAAAGTGGTGGTCATGCTGTTGACCCTGTTGTGCGCAATGGGTGTGCCAGATTGGCGCTTCATGGACGAACCCCCATTGCGCTTGACTGCTGGGTGAGTTCACGCAACAGCTGATCAAGCTGTGGATCTCGGTAACCCGTTTGCTTCACCCAATCGAGAACAGGCGCTGCGGCTTGGGCTTGTTTGAGCTTGAGTGCGGCTTGTACGAACAAGACCGCGTCTGGCGGTTCTTTTTGCAGTTTCCAGTTGGCAATCGACAGCTCCAGCCCCGCCTGCAGGTCTTTGCCATAGTCAATCAGGTAAATCAGCTTGGGTCGCTCAATGAGCGACTCTTGGCGAAGTGCCTGCGCTGCAGTTCGTGCCTCAAAAAGTCCTGCCAGGTGCTGCTCGTCACCGTCTTGAAGGCCACGGCTGGCCAGCAAGGCCTGCATCAGCAGCGCGTCAGTGGATGGTTCTTTGCCAGCGGTTTCTCTGGCTTGGCGGGACATGCCCAGATGGTTCAGTAATTGCGCCAAAGACAGCCGCAGCAGGTGAGACTTGGTGTTGGCTTTAAGTTGCTTGCGCCAGACCTTGATGGCCTCTTCATTTTGACCTGCCACGCGGTAGGCTTCGCCCAAGTGAAAGCCCAGCCAATCTTGCCAGTCCTTGTCTTGAAAGTCGACTTTAGCCATGATGGCTTTGAGTGATGCAATGGCCAGCTGTGCTTGGCCCGATCGGTAGTGCAAAATCGCGCGGTAGACGCTGGCCTCGGTATCGCCAAACAAGCGTGCCATGTCATCGCAGTCCCGATGCGCAGCGTCCATGTCAGCGACAAGCAAGTGCAGCGCAAAGCGCCAGGACCAAAACTCGGGGTGATTGGGTTCCAAGGCGATGGCCCTGTCAATGTCTTGTAGACCTGCGCCAAACTCATGAAAGCCTTGTTTAACCAAACCCCTGAGAAAGAAGCCCTCAGCGGGCAAGTCGCTGGCTTGCCACCAAGGTGCGAGCGCTGCTTTGGCTGAGCCAAACCAGCGCAGGTCACCTTCCTCTAGACCCAACACAAAAACAGCCCTGGCGTAAGCCAAGGCGGCGTCTAAGTCGTTTGTTTGTGCACGCCAGGCTTTTTCAAGCGAACGCAGCGAGGCTTCTTGACTGCCTTGCGCATGGACCGATGCGCGCAGCACCACGGTGGTGTCGGCTGGTCGGAAGCGCTCTTGCGCCATAGCGGGCCAAGCTGATGTGACCAGGCAAGCAGCTGCCATGAGCGTTTGAACCTGCCCCAGCCATGCAGGTCGACCCGTTTGAAGTTGTTGTATTTTTTCCATTTTCAGCACAAATGATTCAAAGCCCGTTAGCATTTAATTCGTGGTTGGGCTTGCGTTGAACGCCGGGCCACATTGTTGAGCATTATTTAATTCACCATTCATTTATTTTTTTAAGGCGACCGTATGAAACTTCTGATCACAGCCCTTGTCTCTGCCTTCATGATGGTATCTGTTCCTTCTTTTGCTGGCAGCCACGGTGGCGCCAAGATGGACAAGAAAGTCGATTGCACGAAAAAAGAAAACGCCAAGGATAAAGCTTGCGCAGAGAAGAAGAAGTAAACCCTTCTTGAAAAAAAGCCCCTTCCCAGGGGTTTTTTTTTGCGCCTTTGTCTTTGGTGCACGCGTCCTCATGCGATTGCCAAGACCCTAGAATGGTTTTATCCGACTTTGGGCGCTGTTGCCGGGCGGTCTTTAACCTTGGTAGCCGTGATGACGATTGAACTGTTTGCTTTTGACACCCCCAACGGGCGAAAAATCAGTGTGGCCCTGGAAGAAATGGGCTTGCCTTACAAGGTCAACATCGTCGACATCACCGCCGGTGAGCAACGCGACCCAGCCTTTACCCAAATCAGTCCGAACAACAAAATCCCCGCCATTGTGGACCCGCAGGGTCCGGATGGGCAGCCCATCAGCGTGTTTGAATCTGGTGCGATTCTGATCTACTTGGCCGAGAAGAGCGGGCGATTTTTGCCCCGTGATGCGCGGGCACGGGTTGCGGTGATGGAGTGGTTGATGTTCCAGATGGGCGGCTTTGGTCCGATGCCGGGCCAGGTGCATCACTTCATTGCCTTGGCCTCAGAAGAAGATCGCCGCTATGGCTTGGCCCGCTTCATGGCGGAAACAAGCCGCCTTTATGGCGTGATGGACCGCCGCCTGTCTGAGCACGAATATTTTGCTGGCGCGCCGTCGATTGCCGACTTCGCGATCTTGGGGTGGGTCTGGCGCCACCAGCGCCATCAGGTGGACTTGGCGCAATTTCCCAATGTGCAACGCTGGTACCAAAGCCTGATGGCACGCCCTGCGGTCATGCGTGGATTTGCCGTGCCCTTGCGCAAGACCGCTTGAGGCGTTTTGGACCGAAAAGACCGGACACATTTTTTGTAAGCGTACGCAATATGAAGAACGACGATGCAAGACGATGAACGCTGCTGTGGTACGGGGACTTGCATCATTGATGCCCAGGGCTTGTGCTGGTGCGGCCAGCGCTGGGACGGTGAAAAGATGTGTTTTCCCGACAGCGTTGAGCCTGCGCCTGCGCCCGTCGTGCTGCCCCAGGATGCCGACAGGCTGTGATGCAGGCCTTGCATGGTGGGTCTTTCTTGGCGACCTAGCGAGCCGCTCGCGATGGCCTTGGTGCTTCACCATTCATGCGCAGTGAGGCGTCTTTTGCCGTGCTGTTTCTGGCAATTAAGCGCCTGCCCATGATGTCCGCTGTCAGGCCGCTTGCTGCTGGGTTCAAACGCTTGCTTGCGATGCGCTGCTGAACATTGGCGTGGACGCACACTTGGCGACCATCGCCACAGCGCCTTAGCCTTTGTCCATGTTGCTGGTGCCGTACGCTGGCGCGCTCTGCTGGCCAAGAAAGCCGTCAATACGCGGGTTTCTACTGAGCTTGCGGGCGGATCAAAGGCTCGAGAATGCGGCACCTCCGCCGTTTCAAAGGCTGTCACAGCGGAGTTTGTTTGAGATGCATTCATACCCCGCAACGGCTAGCTTTAGCGAAACTCAGGAACACTTTAAAACCATGGATCACACCACCAACCGCCGACAAGTATTGAAATCTTTGATGGCCGCTTCAATTGCCGCGTCGCCGGCTTTTGCCTTTGCTAAATCGGATTGGCCCAAGAAATCCATCCGCCTGGTTGTGCCTTTCGCCCCAGGTGGGACCTCGAGCATCATTGCCCGAACGGTTGGCCAAGAGCTCAACCAAATTTTGGGCGTTTCGGTGATCATCGACAACAAAGGCGGCGGCGGTGGTGTTCCAGCCATGCTCGATGTCGCGAAATCGCCGGCAGACGGCTACACCTTCATCGTGGGGCACATCGGCTCTTTGGCCGTGAACCCGTTCATTTATCCCAACTCCGGTTACAACGTCAATCGTGACTTCAGTGCAGTGACCTTGCTGACGATGGTGCCCAACATGTTTGTGGTGCATAAAGATGTGCCGGCGAACAACTTCAAAGAGTTCGTCGCTTATGTTAAGAGTCGTCCTGGCAAAGTGAATTACGCCTCTGCGGGCATCGCCAGTGCGGGCCATTTGTCGGTCGAGAGCTTGAAGCACACCGTGGGTCTGCAGATGGACCACATCCCTTACCGCGGAACAGGCCCTGCTTTGGCTGATGTGCTGGCTGGTCGCATTGAATTCTTTTCGGCTGGAACGCCTGCCCTGATGCCACACATCCGTTCTGGCGCTTTGCGGGTTTTGGCAGTGGGTACTGCTAAACGCATTTCCATCCTGCCCGACACACCTACCGTACAAGAGTTGGGCTACCCAGGGTTCGAGACCTCTCAGTGGTATGGCATCAATGCACCGGCTAAGGTGCCGGCAGATATCTTGTCAGCTTTTCGCGATGCGTGCGTCAAGGCACTCAACGCCAGCACCGTTCAAACACGGCTTGCGCACGACAGCGCCCAAGCCGTGGGCAACACGCCCCAGGAATACGCCGACTTTATTTTGGCAGAGCAAAAGCGCTGGAAAGTGGTGGTCGACGCGGCAAAAATCACGGCCGGTTGAAGCGCGCAGTTGGCGCTTGGGGTGCAGGGGGCTATGCGCTAACTGTCAGGTCTGGCTTGTGCGGGCCGACATGGGGCCGATGAACTGCCTTTAGCAGCGCCCGATAGCGCGCAACCGAGGGCGCATTTGCCAAAGTAAAAACGGCCCGCTGAGGGCCGTTTTGATTGGGGAGCTGATGATCAGCCGCCTTTTTTGCAACGCTTGCCCGTGTTCTTTTTGTTGTTGGTGGAGATACCACGCTCTAGGCTGCGCTTTTGGCCATGGCCAGCGGTGAAGCAAACGCCTTTAGGGGGGGTCGGGCGGGGGGTGGCTTTTCGCTCGGCTTCGGTACGGAATGCTTTGGCCATGGTGGGCTCCTACAGGTGGATCAAAAGGGGAAGATTATCCTCGCATTTTAGCGGTTTGGCCGCAGTGCGGGTCTCAGTTGCCAAAGGCATGGCAGTTTGGCTTGGCAGTTTGGGCCAGCAGCGCCAAGAATTCACCTCGACGCCGCGGGCCTTGGTGGCGACCAAAACAAGTACCCTTGCATGGCTTTTTTCGCCAATCTGCGCGGCGTCTGAGCAGGCGCGGGTCACATGCTCAGGCGCTTGTCAGGCCCTTACAGTAGGCGCACTTTGACGCTCTTGCCTTTGACCTTGCCGGCGTTGAGTTTGTGCATCGCTTCAAGCGCGATGTCGCGCTGAACCGCCACGAAGGTGGTGAATTCGGTGACATTGATTTTGCCAATCTGCTCGCGCGCATAACCGGCGTCTGCCGTGAGTGCGCCCAGCACATCGCCGGGACGGATTTTCTCTTTGCGCCCACCCAAAATTTGCAGCGTCACCATGGGGGGCTCTAGCGGCGCGCTGTTCGTGGCTTTGAGTTCGTCCAGGCTGTGCCAGACCGAGCTGATGTTTTGGTATTGCTCGATCTTGCCCACAGCACCCATCTCATACATGGCCGCCAGGCTCAGGGCCAAGCCTGCTTCACCGGCGCGTCCCGTGCGTCCTATGCGGTGTACATGCACCTCGGGGTCGGGCGTGATGTCCACATTGATCACAGCTTCCAGCTCTTTGATATCAATACCGCGTGAGGCCACGTCGGTGGCCACCAAGACAGAGGTGCTGCGGTTGGCAAACTGCGCCAGCACCTGGTCGCGCTCACGTTGTTCCAAATCACCATGCAGCGTCGTCGCACTGAAGCCTTGAGCGCGCAGGTAAGCCACCAGCTCGTTGCACTGGCTTTTGGTATTGCAAAAAGCCAGCGTGCTGATGGGTCTGAAATGGTTCAGCAAGCGGGCCACGGTTTCAAAGCGGGTGGGTCGGGTGACTTCATAAAAGCGCTGCTCAATTTGCGTGGTGGCCGCGGTGCTTTCTACCTTGGTCATTTTGGGTTCGCGCATGAACTGTTTGGCCAGCTTTTCAATGCCTTCAGGGTAAGTTGCTGAGAACAGCAAAGTTTGGCGCTCGGGCGGGCACTGCTTGACCACCGTGGTGATGTCTTCCAAAAAACCCATGTCGAGCATGCGGTCAGCCTCGTCCAGCACCAGCGTGCTGAGGGCCTCTAGCGTCAGCGTGCCGCGTGACAGGTGGTCCATGATGCGACCTGGCGTACCGACCACAATGTGCGCACCATTTTCTAGCGATGCTCTTTGTCCGCGCAAGGCCACACCGCCGCACAGCGTGACCACCTTTACGTTGTCCATGGCCCTGGCCAAGCGGCGGATTTCGACGGTGACTTGGTCAGCCAATTCACGTGTGGGGCACAGCACCATGGCTTGCACCGCAAAGCGCCGTGGGTTCAGGCGCTCAAGCAGTGCCAGACCAAAAGCCGCGGTTTTGCCACTGCCCGTCTGGGCTTGAGCGATCACGTCCGTACCCGCAAGGGCCAGGGGCAAGCTCAGTGCCTGAATCGGCGTCATCTGGGTATAGCCCAGTTGTTTCAGGTTGTCTTGCGTGGCAGGGTTCAGGGGCAGGGCGTCGAATGTTGTTTGGGGGATGTGCATGGGCCGATTATCCGACCCGCGGCTCTGGGGAGCCTGAAACGCTCCCGTTACCAGGCCTTACAGCGCCAAATCGGCGTGCCGGATGCAAGCTACCCAGTGCGCCTGCGCGCTCGTCTGTGCTGGTGCTGTAAGCACGGTGTGTTCGGGCTCAGCCTGCCTGCAGGCGTCTATGGCGTGGGGGCATCGCTTGGCAAAGACACACCCCTGCGCCCGCTCGGTCTGGCTGGGTGCCTCACCGGCCAGCGGGGCGACGCGTTGACGCTGTCGTGGGTTGCCAGATGGAATGGCTTGCAACAAGGCGCGTGTGTAGGGGTGTGCAGGGTGATTGAAAATGCGCTCAACTGGGCCGAGTTCAACCATGCGCCCAAGGTACATGATGGCCACCACATCACTGACATGCTGCACCACCGACAGGTCATGGCTGATGAAGAGGTAGCTCAAGCCCAGTTCTCTTTGCAGATCCACCATCAGGTTCAAGACCTGACTTTGTACCGACACATCCAGCGCCGAGACGGGCTCGTCGGCAATCACCAGTTTGGGCCCAAGCGCCAATGCGCGCGCGACACCAACTCTTTGGCGCTGACCCCCTGAAAACTCACTGGGGTATCGGCTCATGACGTCTGCGCTTAAGCCCACTTTTGCGAGCAGGCTGCACACACGCTCAATTTGCTCAGATCTACTGCCCAAACGGTGGACCAGCAAAGGCTCGCGCACGATGTCTCCCACCGTCATGCGGGGGTTCAGCGAGGAATAAGGGTCTTGAAAAACCATTTGTATATCGCGGCGCAACTGCATCAAAACCCGGCCCTTGGCACTGCCCACATCCTGGCCTTCAAAGCGCACCAGACCCTTGGTGGGTTCTTCCAGACGCATCAGGGTGCGACCCAGTGTCGATTTGCCACAACCCGACTCTCCAACCAAACCCAAGGTTTGCCCGGCCAGAATAGAAAAGCTGACGCCGGCCACTGCTTCGATATGGCCGAGCCTGCCGCCCCATAAGCCCCCTTTGATCGGGTAATGCTTGTGCAGGTCTTGAACCTCCAGCAAGACCTGCTGGGCTTGTGCGCTCATGTTCTTGAGCCCTTCAAAGGGAAATGGCAAGCGACCCACCCCTCAGCGTCTGCAGTGAGCTGGGGGTCTTGTTCTGTGCAGCGGGCTTGCGAGGCCAGGTCCAAAGACTGTCTGTGCGTGCAGCGCTCAGCAAAGCGGCAGCCTGCGGTCAAGTCGAACATCGAGGGCACCGTGCCTTCGATGGTGGGCAGCCTGCCTTTGTGTGTGAAGCCTTTGCGGGGCACGCTGTTGAGTAAACCCAGGGTATAGGGGTGGCGCGGTGCCTCAAACAGCGCAATGGTGGCGCGCCGCTCCACAACCCTGCCGGCGTACATCACCACCACGGCATCGCACATGTCAGCAATGACGCCCATGTCGTGGGTGATGAATAACATGGCTGCCCCCGTGCGTTGCTGCAGCGCGCGCATGAGGTGCAGAATTTGCGCCTGCACCGTCACGTCCAGTGCCGTGGTGGGTTCGTCAGCGATCAGGAGTCTGGGTTCGCACAGCAGCGCCATGGCGATCATCACCCTCTGCTTCATGCCGCCGGACAACTCGTGCGGGTAGGCATCCAAACGCGCCTGCGCATCAGCCATGCCAACGGTGTGCAACATCTCAGCGGCGCGCGCGCGCGATGCGTGTCTGTCCAAGCCAAATCGCATCGACAACACCTCAGTCATTTGTCGCTCGATGGTGAATACCGGGTTGAGCGAGGTCATGGGGTCTTGGAAAACCATGGCCATGTCTTTGCCGCGCATGTTTGGCAAGGCGTGCGCCGGCAGTTGCAAGATGTCCACGCCCTGAAACCGAATCGCACCACCGAGCATGACCCCAGGGGGCAGCGGCACCAAACGCATGACCGATGCAGCGGTGACGCTTTTGCCGCAGCCCGATTCACCCACAAGCCCCAGTGTTTGTTTGGCTTCAAGCTCAAATGACACGCCGTCAACGGCGCGCATCAGCCCAGACTCGGTCTCAAAACCAACTTGCAAGTTATCAATTTCCAGCAGTGCCACGTGGTTACTTTCTTGTAGATCTTGGCATCACTCAGGCTTGCTGCTGGCCCGCTGGCGGATGTTGTAGAAATCTTTGTCCAGCACTGTGTCGACTTCATAGGCTTGGTCTTTTTGCATGGCTTGTTTGAGCGCGGCCTGACGCTTGGGGTCAATCCAATACACCAGGTAGTCGGTTAACTGCTCGGTGCGCCTGGGCAAGTAAAAGTCTGGAAATCGCAGGTAGTCCCAGTGCGCAATGCGCAGGTAGGGGGCTGACCAGAATGGAATGTAAAACGCCTCGTCGTGCACGATGGCGTCAATTTGGTGCATTGCGCGCTGGCGAGCCTGAAGCTGCTGGTCTCTTTCATAGACAGCGATCAAGGCGTCAACTTCTTCTGTGCCAAAGCCCCAAATGTTGTTGTTATTTTTCGCTTTTTTGAACTCGGTTCCCAGGTACTGCCTGGGGCTTGGGTAAAAGCCCGAGGTACGACTGGTCATGGTCATCTCGTACTTGCGCTCCAGACCGCGCTCAAATGCGGTGCCGGGCTCGAGCAGCTGCAAGCGCATGTCTACCCCGGCACGGCGAAACTCCTGCTGGATGACGGTTAAGTGGCGCTCAAGGCCTTTGCTGCCGTAGCTCAGGGTGAAGCTGAGTTTTTCACCGCGGTCGTTGACCAAGACATCATCGGTGTCGGAGCGGGCAAATACCAAACCCTTGAGCACACTCCAAACCTTGGCGCCTAGCCCCTTTGCCTGGATGCCCAGTGGGCGGTGGTAGCCCGCTTGTGCCAAGAGGTCACGCGCTTTGGCAGGGTTGAATGCGTAAGACCTGAGCTCTGGGTTGGCGTATGCACTGCCTTCAAAAAAAGACACCTGACGAAAATACTCGTTGAACATCAGGTTGCGGTTCAAACGCTCAAAATTGAGTAAATGCTGCATCGCTTGGCGCACCCGCTTGTCGGCAAACACTGGGGCTTGCAGGTTCATGTGCAGCCCCGACACCCCGCTTGGCCAATCGACCATGATCCGTGCCCGGCGCAGCCAGCCGTTCTTGACCGCCGGAAAAACAAAGTCTTCGTTCCAACTTCGTGCGCTGCTGACCTGCATCATGTCGAGCTCGCCACGGCGCAGGTAGTCCAGCACGCGGTCTCTTTCGATCACGCGCAAATGGATGCGTTCGAAGTTGAACATGCCTTGGAAATAGCGCTTGCCGTCGCCCCACCATTTGGGCACCCGCTCAAAGGTCACGGATTCACCGCGTTGCATGGCCGACACCACATAGGGGCCTGGTGAAATTTGCACCTGGTTGGTGGTGCGCTTGACCCAGTCCGCATCGAGCACGGTGGCATGCGTGGGTGTTGGCCACAGGCCGGCGTAATCGGACAGCGGGCGCCAACTGGCTCGGGTGCCCACAACGCGCAAGGTGTAGTCGTCAAGCGCGTCGACGGACTCAAAGTACTGCTTGGCGTAGTTGTTGTAGAACGGGTCAACAATGTGTTTGGACTGGAACATCTTCCAAGTGAACACATAGTCTTTGGCCGTGATTGGGTGCCCGTCGCTGAAGCGAGCGTCTTGATCGAGTTTGAAAAAAAGTGTCCGCTGGTCACTTTGAATGGACCAGTGCGTTGCCATCATTGGAATGAAGCGCTCGGTCACTGGGTGGCGCTGCACCAGCGCAAAACCCATGGTGAACAAGCGGTTCCATCCCGCAAACGCGTCGTTTGAATTGGGCCCCATCAGCCTGAAGGTCAGCGGGTAAGCACCGATGGCGTCTCGAAAAGTGCCGCCACGGATGGCTTGTGCTGAACCGATGGGCGGATCATCGTTGTTGGTCTCCCACTGAATGTCGGCAGGCAGGGCGATGCGCGTGGCGGCGCTTGCGGTTTGGGTTGGCCCCGCTGCAGTGTTGTCAGCGGCACTTGCGCCACTGCTCCAGCATGCTGCGCAAGCCAAGAGCAGCACAGCCATGGCACGGTTCATTCGCTGCGCAATGTGGGCGCGCTCACTCATAGCGCGCATACTGTTTGGGGTCGAAGGCTTCTCTGACCGACTCGCCGATGAAGACCACCAAAACCAGCGTGAGTGTCAGTGCACTGAAGGGCGCCAGCGTCAGCCATAGCTTGTCCCTGTTTTCTGCTTGCAGGGCTTGGCCAATCAATTCGCCCCAGCTGGGTGTGGGTGCTGGCAAACCATAGCCCAAGTAATCCAAGCCAGTGAGGGTAAAGATCGCTCCCACCACCGCAAACGGGGTAAAAGTCACCAGCGGTGTGAGGCAATTGGGCAGCAGATGTCTGAACACAATGCGCAGGTGGGACGCGCCATAGGACTTGGCTGCCAAGCAGTATTCGCGGGTTTTTTCGCGGTACATCTCGGTGCGCATGAAAAAAGTGATGCCAATCCATTGAAACACCGCCAAGATGCCCAGCAGCATCCAAAAACCTGGCTGAAACAAAGCGGCCACCACAATCACCACGTACAAAAAAGGAATGGCGACCAGCACCTCAATGACACGCTGGCTCAGGATGTCAAAGCGCCCACCCAAATAGCCCTGCATGCTGCCGATGGCCGTGCCGATCACCTGGCCGCTCAACACCAAAAACAGTGAAAAGAAAATGGAAATTCTGAAACCATAGAGCAGGCGTGCCGCCACGTCGCGTCCCTGCGAGTCAGTGCCTAAAAAATGTTGCCGCGCGCCGTCAGGCGCACTGGGCGGCAGTCCACCCAAACCCTTTAAAGACGGCATGGCGCCACTGTTTGCCAGGCCCTTGAGCTTGCCTGTGGCTGATTGCTTGGGGTCTGCCAGCATGGCCGCCAGGCTGCCCGTTTGAATGGCCTTGGCCAGCTCATCCAAACCGTCTCGCAACGCTATACGCTCGGCTTGGTCGGTGCGATTGGCGTCAAGTTCGAGCTGGATTTCGTTGAGGATTTCATTGGACCAAAAATCGTTTTGGTAGGGGTTCCATGGAATGGGCGGCATGAGCACATAACTGGCGCGGTTGGGGTAACGCCCATCCAGCGCCAACAAAGCCTGGGCATCCTGCGCTAAGGCCTGGCGCTCGCGCTCGTACAAGCTGCGCTCGACTTGCCACTCGCGCTGCAGGCGCAAGTACTCGGTTTCAATTTCCCCAGTGTCCCAAGCCGCTGGCGGCGTTTGGCCAAAGGTTTTCATCTCCAGGTACTGGAATGTCGGGAAATAAAGCTGGCCTTGGTGCCACACCAGCAGGGCACGGCTTTCGGCTAAAAAGGGCGCAAACACAGCCAACACCATGGCCGCGCACAAGATGATCAAGGCGTAGTAGCCGCGTTTGATGCGCTTGAAACGCTGCCAGCGTTTGCGGGTGATGGGGTCAAGTTGCAAGCAAGCCATGGCTTACTCGAAGCGCACGCGCGGGTCGACCAAGGCCACTGCCAGGTCACTGAGCACATTGCCCAGCATCAGCAAGACGCTGGAGATCACCAAAAAGCCCATCACCACGGGGAAATCTCTGGTTTGAATGGCTTCAAACGCCAGCAGGCCAACACCGCGGATATTGAACACGCTTTCAATCAAGAAGCTGCCTGTTAAAAATATTCCCAACAACCCGCCAGCCGTTGTCGCCATGGGTATCAAAGAGTTGCGCAAAGCGTGCACAAACACGGCACGTCGCCAGGTCAAGCCCTTGGCCAAGGCGGTTTTGACGTAGTCCGCGCTCATGTTTTCCATCAGGCTGTTTTTCATGAGCATGGTGGTCACGGCAAAAGAGCCCGCCAGGTAGGCGACCAAGGGCAGTACCGAGTGCCAGACGATGTCCAAGACCCGAGACGCTAAAGGCAAGTGCTCAGAGCCCGCAGAGGCAAAGCCACCCAAAGGGAACAGTTCCCAGCGAACAGCCAGTAAATTGCTCAGCACCGCGCCCAGCGCGAACCCTGGCACCGCGTAGCCCATGAAGATCAGCACCGAGGTGAGGGTGTCAATGCGTGTTCGGTGTTTGAGGGCTTTCAAAATGCCCAGCGGAATACAAATGCCATAGGTGAAGATGGCCGTGATGATGCCGTAGTAAATGGATACCGGCAAGCGCTCTGCGATGACCTGTGTCACCGGCTCGCTGTAACGAAACGAGGTGCCCAAATCGAGCCGCACCGTGTCAGCCAGCCAGTGGGCATAAGCGATGTGCACGGGTTTGTCAAAGCCGTAGTAGGCGCGCAACTGGGCCAGTTGTTCGTCGGGAATATCGAGCTGTACTTTGGATGAGCCGCTGGCGCTGGCCTCGCCGGCGCCGCCCGCCCCAGCCAAGGTCATGCGCAACTGGTCAATTTGCCCGCCGGGTACAAATTGGCACAGCACGAAAGTGACAAAGGTGATGCCGATGAACGTGGGAATCATCAGCAAGACGCGCCGAGCAATGTAATCGCGCAAGGCTTGCAGCCTGGACTTCATGTGAGCGCCTTCTCCATTGTTTGAAACCAAGCCCATCGGGTTCTTCTGTTTGCCCGCTCCACGGGCGTGCCTCTGAGTACACACGCTGCTGCATGGCTTGCGACCTTGGCCTCAGTGGCACATCAGCAGTTTACCGGTGCCTTCAGTGTTTGGGCCAGCATTTGAAGCGAATGACGCAGGCAACTTGCACGCGCGCGGCCTTTTCAAACGCATCAGCGTGACCTGATCGGCCAACAGGGCAGTGCCAGTGGCGCTGTGTCACTCGAGTTTGAACTGAAAAACCTGCGTCGCCAACACCTCTGCGTCCGTCTGGGTGCACCCGTATTGCGCCATGGCCTCGCGCACAGCCTGGTGGAACACGCGTGGCCCCGACAAAATCGTGACCTCAAGCACCTTGCCATCCTTGATGCGCGCCTGCGCCTTGACCACGCCTGACATGTTTTCACGTATGGCTGCCCGCGGCATGACAGGTGCCACCTGTTTCGGACAAGCAAGCCCTGCCGAGGTGATCGTGGGTCCGGCGGGCTTCGCTGGGGGCGGTGCCGGTGCGGGTACGGGTGCAGCTATGGCTACGGGCGCAGGAAGCGGCGCTGGCGCTTGGATCACAGGGGCTTGGGGTGCAGGCGCGGGCGTGGCTTGCACCACCGGTGCAGCGCTGATCGGCGCAGTCGCTGTTTCAGGTGGCGGGATGAATGGCGCAGGGGGTGGCGGGGGCTTTGGTTTGGGTTTGGGTTTCGGTTTCGGTTTCGGCGGTTCGATGCGTTGGGGGGGCGCTGGCGGCGGCGGTGGAATGATCACCTCTTGGATGAGCACGGCTTGCAAGGGGCTCTTGACGTATTGCAGTGTTTGGCGTGCGGTGCCCGACAAAATGCCCCAAGCCAGCAGCACATGCAAGGCAATGACCAAGCCGATCGCTAGGATCCGGCGTGAGGGGTCATGCGGTCGATAAACCGGTTGCAGTGCGGGGGTCTTCATGGCGCAAATTGTTCGCTGCCGATCACCGCCACTTTGTTCAGGCCGTGGCGCTTGCTTGATGACAAGACATGCGCAAAGACGGCGTATTGGGCATCCTTGTGGGGGCGGATATGAAGCTCAGGCTGCGTGGCTTGTTGGGCTGCCTCAGCCATTTTGAGCTCCAGCTCAGCGTCGCTGAGCGCAATGCCTTGCCAGTACACCAGACTCTTGCTGTCCAGATCAATTTGAAATTTCTGCGGCACCGAGGTGTTGCTCGGCGGGGTGCCGACGGGCAGGTCCATGCTGAGCGCATGAAACTGAATAGGGATGGTGATGATCAACATCACCAAAAGCACCAGCATCACGTCGATCAGCGGCGTCGTGTTGATGTCAATCATCAGCTCGGGGTCGCCTGCGTCGTGGCTGGTGTTGGTGATGTTCATGGACATATGGTTGAACGCTTCTGCGTGCGTGCTGTACTCAGTTCAAAGGGGGCGGTTCAGTGATGAACGCCACTTTGCCAATACCCGCCACCTGGCAGGCATACAGAATGCTGCCGGCACCTGCATAGGATGCTGACAAATCGCCACGAATCTGCACCTCAGGCTGTGGCTTTTGGGTCGCTGTTTGTTTGAGCAGCCCGATCAACTCTTTTTGCCCTGACAAGCGGCGATCAAACCAAAATACTTCACCTTGCGCATTGACCGAAATCACGATGTTCTCAGGTTTTGTTTCGCGAATCTCTACACGCTCTTTGGGCAAGGACACCTCAACACTGCTGGTGACCACAGGGATGGTGATCATGAAAATAATGAGCAAGACCAGCATCACGTCGACCAGCGGCGTGGTGTTGATGCTCGAGATCACCTCGTCGTCTTGCGATGAGCCGAAATTTATCGCCATCTGTGATGCTCGCTCAACGCAGACAAAGCCCAGTCATTGCCCATGTGAGCTGCTCAGCAGTACCGCGTGCAAATCATTGCCAAAGCCTCGCACGTCGTCCATGACCGCTTTGTTGCGGCGAACCAGCCAGTTGTAAGCCAGTACAGCCGGTACGGCGACTGCCAGACCGATGGCTGTCATCAACAAGGCCTCGCCCACGGGCCCCGCCACTTTGTCGATAGAGGCCTGGCCGGATGCGCCGATGGCGCTGAGCGCGTGGTAGATGCCCCATACCGTTCCAAACAGACCGACAAATGGCGCGATGGAGCCAACCGTCGCCAAGAAGGCCAGGCCGTTTTGCATGTTGCTGTTAACGCGGTCAATGGAGCGGCTGATGCTCATGGTGATCCAGTCATTGAGTGGAATTTTCCCCATCAGACCTGCGTGTTTGTCGGTGGCCATCAGACCCGCTTCTACGATGAATTGGTAGGCACTGCCCGCAGGCAAAGCGGTCTTGCCTTCGGCGACGGTTTTGGCGGTCCAAAAATCGCTGGCTGCAGTGCGTGCGTGGCGCATCATCTTGGCTTGCTCAAGAAATTTCACCGCCAGGATGTACCAGCTGCCCGCACTCATGATGGCCAAAAGCAGCAGCACGGTCTTGGCCACGGCGTCCGAGGCCTGCCAAAGAGACATGATGCCGTAGGGGTTGTCTGTGGCGCTGGACTGGGCTTTATCGCTTGCACCAGCGCGCACGTTTTGGCCGACCGCTGCGCTGGCAACAGGCGTTGTTGGCTGTGCGATGGCCTGGGCCGACGAAAACGCCAGGCAAGACGCGACCATCAGCGACAAAGCCAAGGTGCGCGCAAAACGGCTCAATTTGATTTCCACAGTGATGTCCTTCGGTAAAAATGCAGGCCTTATGTTGGGCGTGTACGGGGTGTCCAATCAGGTGCTCGGCTTAAGCGCTGCAATCGGGTCAGTTGCGATCGGTCATGGGTAAATTTTCGCCGAAGTTGGCGCAAGCGGCTCAGCTGCATGCACCAACAGGCCTGTTCGCGCGAGCCATGCCGGGCCTGCCGATGCGTTAGGCGTAATACGCGGCCACAAAATCCTCAAAACTGCCGGTCACGGTGGTGTCGAACTCATGCTGTTCGTTGAGTGAGGTTTGTACGCTGCGACGGAAACTCTCCAGCATCTCGGCCGGCAGGACTTGGGCACGCAGTCCTTGGGTGTGCTTTTGGGACATGTCCAGCGCAAACTCAAAGTAGCTGCCGGCCTGGAGCGAGGCTTCTATGACCTGGCTCGAGGGGGTGAGCTCAGGGTGGTCGATGCGCTCGCGCAGGGTCTGCAACATGTTTTGGTACGCATCACCACCGTAGGCGGTGTCAAGCATCGCGGCAAAAGGCGCCATGTCATCAAACAGTTCATGCGCCAAGCCACGCAGGGGCTGGTCCTGGTTGTGCAGCAACAGCTGCAGGTCGGGTTGGCGGCCGTGGTTGACCACGCGGCGCTTGTTCTCGTCAATTTCAGATTGTTCGCGCGCGGTGATGGGGGGGCTGTCTCTGAACTGGCACATCAGCAGCAAGGTGTCGGCAAACAGGCTTTGTTCGGGGGCGATGCCAATGTCGATGAAAGGGTTCAGGTCAAACAAGCGCATCTCGATGTACTGGACCCCGTAGGTTTTCAGGGCCAGTGCCGGGCGCTCGCCCTTGAGGCCGACGCGCTTGGGCCTGATGGGGGCGTAGAACTCGCT
>CAWUSQ010000012.1:0-143915 GCA_963925275.1 uncultured Rhodoferax sp. | reverse complement strand
ACCAAACCGATGTCCACCGTGTTACCCACGACAGCATTACGGGTTGGGCCACCGCCCTTGTAGGTCACGATGCGAACCTGCTTGACATCGATACCCGCAGCGCCAAGCAGCAAACTGATATTGATCAAATCATTGGAGCCCGGCTGCACACCAACCGACACGCTTTTAGGATCCTTCTTCAGGGCATCGAGCACCTGCTGCATGCTCTTCCATTTGGAGTCAGCAGCCGTTGCCAGCAACGAGTAGTCGCTTGAAGGCAGGTTCAGCACATCAAAATCACCCACCTTGAATTTGGCATTGGCAATGCCAATGTTGGTGGAAATATAGTTCACCGAACTCATGGCGATGGTGTAGCCATCAGCTGGTTGTTGCAGCAAATAGGTGTGGCCCAACAAGGCACCAGAACCACCTTTGTTGACAACGGTCAGGGGTTGGCCCAACTGTTTTTCAAGGAAAGGGCTGAAAGCGCGCGCCAGACGGTCATTGAAGCCGCCGGGAGCAAAAGGCACCAAAATCGTGATGGGCTTGCTGGGAAAGGCCTGCGCCATGGCCGAGCTCGCGCCACCTAGGCCAATCAGGGCCACACCTGCTGCAACAGCGAGTCGCGCAAGGGTTTGTCTCTTCAAACGTTCAGTCATATGTCATCTCCATGTTGTTAACGTGTGCTGCAAAGGTATTCATAAAAAATACGCAACAGCAGCATCATAAACCCAGAATTGCAGTCCTGTACGCTAGGGATAACACTTAAATGCGTACGCCGCATGTGGACAACAGGCCTCACCTCACCTCACCTCACCTCAACTGCACAGAAGGGCCGAAAGCAAGTGCGCTGATTTCGCAGCATACGGGCCAGCAATCAGCCCAGCTGCACCAAGTAGCCCATCATCACCTTGCCCCAGCTGGCTGAAGTCGTCATCTCGCGCCAAGGCTTTGGCGGGTGCACCCGCTACATACTGCGCCGGTACTGACCACCCACTTCAAACAAGGCGTTGGTGATCTGACCCAAGGAGCACACGCGCACCGCGTCCATCAACACCTCAAACACATTGGCGTTGTCGATCACGGCCTGTTGCAGGCGCTTGAGCATGGCTGGCGCTTGCTGCGCATGGCGCGCATGAAATTCATTCAAACGTTTGAGTTGACTTTGTTTCTCGTCTTCGGTCGAGCGCGCCAACTCCAGCTTGTCCATGACCTGATCACCGTGGGGGTTTCTAAAGGTATTAACGCCAATGATGGGCAACTCACCCGTGTGCTTGAGCATCTCGTAGTGCATCGATTCGTCTTGAATCTTGGCGCGCTGATAGCCGGTTTCCATGGCTCCCAGCACACCACCACGCTCAGCAATGCGCTCAAACTCGGTCAGTACCGCCTCTTCCACCAATTCGGTGAGTTCCTCGATGACAAACGCGCCTTGGCTGGGGTTCTCATTTTTCGCCAAGCCCCACTCACGGTTGATGATGAGCTGGATCGCCATCGCGCGGCGCACTGAGTCTTCGCTAGGCGTGGTGATGGCCTCATCAAAGGCATTGGTGTGCAGGCTGTTGCAGTTATCGTAAATAGCGATCAATGCCTGTAGGGTGGTGCGGATGTCGTTGAACTGGATTTCCTGGGCGTGCAGACTGCGTCCGCTGGTTTGAATGTGGTATTTGAGTTTTTGGCTGCGCTCGTTGGCCCCGTATTTTTCCTTCATGGTCACGGCCCAGATGCGTCTGGCCACACGGCCCATCACCGTGTATTCCGGGTCCATGCCGTTGCTGAAGAAAAAGGATAAATTGGGCGCAAAATCATCCACACGCATGCCCCGGGCCAGGTAGGCCTCCACAAAAGTAAAGCCGTTAGACAGGGTGAACGCTAACTGGCTGATAGGGTTGGCGCCGGCTTCGGCTATGTGGTAGCCACTGATGGACACGCTGTAGAAATTGCGTACGTTGTGGTGCACAAAGTAGCTGGCGATGTCGCCCATCACCTTCAGGCTGAACTCCGTTGAAAAAATACAGGTGTTTTGGCCCTGGTCCTCTTTCAGGATGTCGGCCTGCACTGTGCCGCGGACATTGGCCAATACCCATTCGCGGATTTTTTGCACTTCGGTGTCGCTTGGTTCTCGCCCATTGTCTTGCTTGAACTTGTCAAGATTTTGATCAATTGCGGCGTTCATGAACATCGCCAAGATGCTCGGCGCAGGCCCATTGATGGTCATGCTCACGCTGGTGGCGGGGTTGCACAAATCAAAACCGCTGTAGAGCACCTTCAAATCCTCTAGCGTGGCAATGCTGACACCGGAGTTACCAACCTTGCCGTAAATGTCAGGGCGGGGATCGGGGTCGTTGCCGTAGAGTGTGACCGAGTCAAACGCCGTGGACAAGCGCTTGGCTGGCAAGCCTTCGCTCAACAATTTGAATCGCTTGTTGGTGCGAAACGCATCGCCTTCTCCGGCAAACATACGGGTCGGGTCTTCACCTTCGCGCTTGAAGGCAAAGCTACCCGCGGTATAGGGGTAGCTGCCCGGCACGTTGTCAAGCATCAACCACTTAAGGATCTCACCGTGGTCTTCGTACTGCGGCAGGCACACCTTTCTGATCGTGGTTCCAGACAATGTCTTACTGGTCAACCTGGTGCGAATTTCTTTGTCGCGGATTTTCACCACATATTCGTCGCCGCCGTAGGCCTTTTGCATTTCAGGCCACTGATCGATGAGGTGTTTGGCGGCTGGTTCCTGTTGCTTGGCGCGCTCACCGGCCAGCCGTAAGACGGTATTTTTGGCGCCATTGCGCGTCGGGTCATCGGCATGCAACATGTCGGCCGAAGCGCGCAACTGCTGGAGTTCCCGCGCCAATTTGGCCTGGCTGCGCGCACGCTGCTTGTAGGTGCGCACGGTGTCAGTTATTTCGGCCAAGTAGCGTGTGCGGCTGGCTGGCACCACTGGTGTTTGGTTGGTGCTGTGGCGCACTGACACAATCGGCAGATTGGATGCACCAGCCTTCAAACCGAGGGCTTTCAGACGCGTTTTCAAGGCCAGATAGAGCGCCGTGACGCCGTCGTCGTTGAAGCGCGCAGCCATGCTCCCAAAGACCGGCATTTGCTCCAAGGGCGTGGTCCAGGCCTCGCGGTTACGCTGCACTTGTTTGGCCACATCGCGCAAAGCGTCAACAGCACCTTTGCGGTCAAACTTATTGATCGCAATGAACTCGGCAAAGTCGAGCATGTCGATTTTCTCCAGCTGGCTGGCAGCACCGAACTCAGGCGTCATGACGTACAGCGGCACATCGACATGCGGCACGATGGCCGCATCACCCTGACCAATGCCCGAGGTCTCGACCACGATCAAGTCAAAACCCGCGACCTTGCACGCAGCCAGCACATCGGGCAGGGCGGCGCTGATCTCAGAGCCAAAGTCACGTGTGGCCAAGCTTCGCATAAAGACCCGTTGACCACGCTGCCAGGGCGAGATCGCATTCATTCGGATGCGGTCGCCCAGCAGTGCACCGCCTGACTTTCGCCTCGAGGGGTCAATACTGATCACTGCGACGCGCAAGCTGTCGTCCTGGTCCAGCCGCAAGCGGCGAATCAACTCATCGGTCAAACTCGATTTGCCCGCACCACCGGTGCCCGTGATACCAAGCACTGGCACTTTCAGGCCTTGGGCTGCCTCGCGCACACTGCGCACCATCGCAGCGCCTGCCTGCCCGTTTTCCAACACAGTGATGAGCTGCGACAAGGCGCGCCAGGCGGTCTCCGTTTGGCCATGAATGGCACGCAGGCTCTCCGGAGCGAAGCCAGAAAGGTCTTTGTCGCAACGCATGACCATGTCGCCAATCATGCCGACCAAGCCCATGCGCTGACCATCCTCAGGGCTGTAAATGCGCGTCACCCCGTAAGCCTGCAACACGGCAATTTCACTGGGCACGATCACGCCCCCGCCGCCGCCAAAGACCTGAATGTGTGCGCCGCCACGGCTTTTAAGCAGGTCGACCATGTACTTGAAGTACTCCACGTGCCCCCCCTGGTACGAACTGATGGCAATGCCTTGCACGTCTTCCTGCAAAGCAGCGCTCACCACCTCATCGACCGAGCGGTTATGGCCCAGGTGAATCACTTCGGCGCCCATGCTTTGCAAAATACGGCGCATGATGTTGATGGCCGCGTCGTGGCCGTCAAACAAACTCGCCGCAGTCACAAAACGCACTTTGTGTGAGGGTCGGTAATTGGCAAGCGCCTTCAAATCGGCGGACAAATCGGTCATGACAGAAACTCCGGTCGGTGCGGTCCCGCTATCACAGGCCAACAGATTGACGTTAACGTTAGCGCCAATGTTAGCCCCTTCCTAAACCCAATGAAAAAAGGGACGCCATAGCGTCCCTCAAGCAACTTCAAACTGCCGTGCAGCTATTCTTTCTTGGGCTTGTAAAACAGAAAGTCATAAATCGGCATGGCCAATCCAGCGAGCAAAATAACCAGGAGATCGAACTGTTTGAGCTTGTGGATATAGGGCCAAAAAAACAGGGCCAACAACATCAAGGCAATGAAGTTAAAAATGCGCACGTTATTCATGATTTACCTCGATCAAAAAAGTTTAAGTTGAAGCCGCTAGCCGACTCATCAACCAGCGCGCGGTGCGCAGCAAGCGACCGTCTTCGTTGGTTTTACCGATCAACTGAACCCCAATGGGCTGGCCGTCTTCAGTTTGCAGCAAAGGCAAAGAGATACAGGGCAGACCCGCATAGGTCCAAATGGTGCTCATGATGGGGTCACCCGTAGAGTCAAAGCCTGCTGGCGCAGGGCCCAGAGCAGACAGGGTCACAATGGCATCAAAGTGGTCATAGTACTCCTCAAAGCCTTGCGCAGCCGCTGCCATGCGATCACGTGCGCGCAGGTACTGTACGGCACCGATGTCTGCTCCACGCTTGAGCAAATCGGCCATGGGTGCGCTGCTCTTGCCCCCGCTGGCGTCTATCAAGGGCTGCAGGTTAGCAGCCATTTCGGCATCCATCACCGATCTGAGCATGGGCACCGCATTGGCAACTGATGCGGGCAATTCCACCTCAACCATGCAGTCTTTGAGTTCACCCAGCAAGTCCTCAAATGCGACTTGCGACCTCGGGTCCACTTGATCCCACATGGGCGTACGGGCAAACATCAACTTGGGCTGCAAGGGCGGCTCCTGCGCCGCAAGCTCGCGAATTCCCATTGGGAACACCAGTCGCCCGGTTGCGTCTTCATGCCCACCAATCAGGACTTCAGCCACAGCAGCCAAATCGTCAATGTTGCGGGCAAAGATGCCCACCTGGTCCAACGACTCTGAGCATTTCAAAACACCACCATTGAACACCAAGCCTCGGCTTGGCTTGAAACCAAACACACCGCAAAAGGAAGCAGGTCTAATCACCGAACCGTTGGTCTGAGTGCCAATCGCAACAGGCACCATGCCCGAAGCCACCGCCGCCGCCGAACCGCTCGAAGAGCCGCCTGGGGTATGACCAGCAACGCGTGGATTTTTGGTCACCGTTGGGTGCAGGTAAGCCAACTCCGTGGTTCTGGACTTGGCCCAGATAAGGGCCCCAGCAGCGCGCAAGCGGTGCACCAAATAGGCATCAACGCGGGGAGTGCGACCCTGGGTTCCGACATAGCCGTATTCCGTTGGGTAGTCTTCCGTATCAATGTTGTCTTTGATCGCAACAGGCACACCCAGCAGCGCAAGCGGCACAGTGTCAGCTTGCCGACTGCGCTCAAGCCGCTCAAGTTGCATGCCCACAATCTCAGGAGAAAAATGGGCAAAAGCTTGTACCTCAGGCTCCGTCGCCTGCGCAAAGGCCATCATGGCCTGTGCGTACTCTTTCAAATGAACCGTGCCACGGGCAAGATGGGCAACCAGCTCGGTTGCCCCTAGCTCATACAAATATTTACCGTCCTGACTCACCAAACATTCTCCAGTTAAAACCAAGAAGCCGTAGGCCCATCACGGGCTCAGGCTTGTTATTTTGAGGAAGATCCGCCACCCAAGAACGATGGATCCATCATGCTGCCATCACCGGGATTAACTGGCCGAACAGTCTCGACGTTTTCAACGTTGTACAACAAGTCAGGCAGCCAGGTCACCATGGAGTCGTCGTAATAAATCAGACCCAAGGTGACAAACACCAAACCCAGGAACGGGAAGCACCCTTTAAAAATCGTCCACAAGGCCACATGCGGGGGCGCCACACCCTTGAGGTAATAGGCTGACATCGCCATTGGTGGGGTCAAGAATGAGGTCTGTAAATTCACAGCAATGAGCACACCAAAGAGCAAGGGGTCTACTTTAAAGTGCTCTAGCATGGGCAGGAAAATGGGCACAAAAATGATGATGATCTCGCTCCACTCCAGGGGCCAACCCAGAATGAAGATGATTGCTTGTGTCAGCAGCAAGAACTGAACCGTCGACAAATCCATGCCCAGCACGAATTCTTTGATCACCGACTCGCCGCCCAGGTAGGAAAAAATACTTGAAAAAGTCCAGGACCCAACGAAAAGCCAGCACACCATGGCTGTGGTTTTGGAGGTCAAAAATACAGCCTCACGCAGGCGCTGCCATGAAAATGCGCGGTAAACAATCGCCAGAATCACGCCGCCGAGTGCACCCATGGCTGCAGCTTCACTGGGTGTTGCCAAGCCAAAGAGGATAGAGCCCAAAACGGTCAGAATCAACAAGGCAAGCGGCAAGAAGGCGGTGGCCAACAAGTAAAGGGACTGAAAGATTCCAATTTGATCAACGTCTTTGGGCTTGGGTGCGAGCTTGGGATTGATCACCACACGCACGATCACGTACACCAAGTACAGGCCAGCCAGGGTGATGCCAGGAATCATGGCCGCTGCGTACAGCTTGACCACGGAGACACCAGCCGTGGCCGCGTACACAATGAGCATGATGGACGGAGGTATCAAAATACCCAATGTGCCACCTGCTGCAATCACACCCGTCGCCAGTTTTTCGTCGTACCCCGCTTTCAACATCGCAGGCAGGGCCAGCAAGCCCATCAAAGTCACCACCGCACCCACGATACCGGTTGCAGTTGCAAACAAGGTGCAAGTGATCAGTGCCGCCACCGCCATCGAGCCCGGAATGTGCCTGAGGTTAACCTGCAAACTCAAAAACAAACGATCCAAAATATTGGCGCGCTCAATGATGTAGCCCATGAATAAAAACAGTGGGATAGATATCAACACATCATTGTTCATGATGCTGAAAGTATTCTGCGTAAACAGATAGAAGATCTTGTTCTCAAGCAGGCTGTGCGCGGGATCATAGTAGGCATAAACGCCAAACATGATGCCCATGGCCATCAAGGTGAAGGCAATTGGGAAGCCTAGAAAAATAAAGACGATGAAAAGCCCGAGCATCATCAATGCAATTGCGGGATCACTCATGATGCGGCACCTTCTTTTTTATTACCAAATTGTTCTTGTAAAGCCACTTCCAACTCAACAATGTCGTCAGCGCGTGCAGGCCATTGCTTATCGCGAATCGTCAACAGGCAGCGGCAAACCTCGGCCATGCCTTGAAGCAACATGGTCACCCCAGCAAAAGGAATCACCATCTTCAAAGGCCAAACCGGAACACCCACAGGGCTGTTCACACTGACCTCGCCAATGCGCCAAGACTCCAAACCGTACGACAGGCCCGAAAACACCAGCGCAAGTATTCCGGGAAAATAAAAGAGGAAATACAAGGCCAAGTCCACTTTGGCTTGGGTTTGAGGTTTCCAACTGCGGTAAATAAAGTCGCCGCGGACATGTCCGTTGGCTGACAGTGTGTAGGCCCCTGCCATCAGGAACAAGGTGCCGTAAAACATATAGCTCATGTCGAAGGCCCAATCAGTCGGGTCATTCAACACATATCGCCTGAATACTTCGTAGCATGTGCCAGCAGTCAACACCAGCACGGTCCAGCCAAAACAATGTCCAACGGCTTTGGAGAACGCGTCTACGTTGCGTACAAATTTTTCCATGGAATACTCAAAAAAAAGGCCGCCACCGAAAAGGCGGCGACCAGATTGATCTCACTAACTTAAGTTGGCAGCTTCGTCTTGAACACGTGCTCGAACGCGCTTTTGTAGTCAGCGTCGTTAAAGAAGCTGTAGTAGGCAACCCGGCGCGCCCAGTCTTTCTGCGAAGCCAGCACACGCTTGAAGAAAGGATCTTCGCCTTCGAGCTTGGCAACCACTTTGTCCCAGGCCTTGATCTGCGCATCAAACACAGCTTTAGGCGTACGCGACACGTTCACCTTGTCTTTGGTGATCAGTTTCTGCAGATCTTTGGAGTAGTTGTCTTGCGCTTTCCATGTATTGGCGGAAGACACAGCCTCGACAGCGTACTGCAAAATAGCCTTCAGATCAGCTGGCAGTGCGTTGTACTTGTCTTTGTTGAAGATGATCTCAAAGAACTCCATAGCCTGGTGGTAGGAGCCCATCGAGTAGTACTTGGCAACGTCTTGCGCACCGAAACGGCTGTCAGATGTGGGGTTGTTGAACTCGAAGGCGTCAATCACACCACGCTCCATGGCTGGCACGATCTCACCGCCAGGCAATTGGGTCACTTTCATGCCCAACTCTTGCATCAAGTCAGCAGCCAGACCCACGGTACGGTACTTGTAGCCAACCAGCTCTTTAGCCGTTTTTGGTGGCGCCTTTTTGAACCAGCCCAGTGGCTGTGTTGGCATGGGGAATGCGAAGAAGCCTTTGAGGTTGAGGTTCAACTTCTGTTGCAATTCTTCATACAGTGCGAGACCACCGCCAGCATACATCCAGCCCAGGGTTTGATCAGCATTGGCGCCGGTCACAGGACCTGAACCAAACAAAGAGGCTACTTTGGATTTACCGTACCAGTAAACCGCAACCGTGTGACCTGCATCGAGCACGCCTTTGCTCACAGCATCGGTAACTTCGAAAGGTTTCACAACCGAGCCAGCTGTCAAGTACTCAATCTTGAGACGGCCGCCAGACATTTCGTTGACACGTTTGACGTAGTCTTCAGCCATCTCGTTGAAGATGTCTTTGGCGCCCCATGCACCTTGCATTTTAAAAACGATAGGCGAAGGCTTGACAGACACCGCAGCGCTTTGAGCGCGCACACCCACTACAGGCGCAGCAGCAGCCGCAGCGGCCACAAAAAACTTACGACGCGACGCAGTCGCAGGCGCAGCTTGAACTTCCGGCTTAATTTCATTTACAGACATGGTCTCTCCAGTTTTTAAGTTAGAACAACATCGGCACTTGCGCACTACCTTGGCATTACCTCAGTCCGATTTGCATACGATAACCCAGGCCGACCCCTAAAAAGGCAAGGGTTTACCCTCGTGTTGCTGATTTTTCACTCACAAAACAGAAACAACACCTATCACTTTTAACGTGGTAATGTCTGCGTATTCCGGCAAAGAAAGTCTGTGGCCGGCGTGATTGCCTGCCGCGTTCTTGTCCATTTTCATTTTTTACCCTTTTTTATGCAGCCCATTCAACTTTTTGACACCAGCTCCAGCACCTACACCTACGTGCTGTTTGATGCAGGCAGCCGCGAGGCCATCATCATCGACCCTGTGGACGCCCAAATCGAACGTGACCTGCAGGTACTGCACCAACACGGCCTGAAGCTCGTCTGGACGCTGGAGACCCATACCCATGCCGATCACATCACCAGTGCGGGGCAACTCGCTGAGCTGGCTGGCGCTAAAACCGCAGCGCCCGCAGCCTGCGCCATCGGCACCGCATCGGTTCAGCTCAATGATGGCGACCTGCTGAGCTTTGGCCAGGAACACATCCGCGCACTGCACACGCCAGGCCACACCTCAGGCAGCATGTCTTTCATCTGGCGCACGCACGTGTTCACCGGCGACACACTGTTGATTAATGGCTGCGGGCGAACCGACTTTCAGTCAGGCAGTGCCCAGGCCATGTTCCACAGTCTCACAGAGGTGCTGTTCAAGCTGCCCGCATCGACCACCGTGTGGCCTGCCCACGACTACCAGGGTCGAACCCATTCCACGATAGGACAAGAACAGACGAGCAACGCCCGCGTGGCGGGTAAAACCTTGGCAGAGTTCACCGCCATCATGGACGCACTGCACCTGCCACCGCCCAAGCGTCTGGATGAAGCCGTGCCAGCGAATTTACATTCTGGCTTGCGGCGCCACGATGCGCCCCTGCCGCACCAGCTGATTGAACGCGCAGCAGAGGGCTACGCCGGCGACGTGTCATGCACACTGGCACTGGCCTGGTGGCAGGCCGAGGAAGCGGTGCTGGTTGATGTGCGCAGCGACGCCGAACGCACCTGGGTCGGCTTCATTCCCGGCGCAGTCGCGCTTGCCTGGAAACAATGGCCTGAAATGGCCAGCAATCCCGACTTCGATGCCCTGCTGCTCAAAGAAGTGTCCAATGGAAAAAAGGTGCTGCTGTTGTGTCGAAGTGGCGTGCGCTCCATCGCAGCTGCCAAACGCGCTACTGAACTGGGCCTTTTGGCCTACAACATTCTCGGGGGCTTTGAAGGCGACCTGGATGACCTCGCCCATCGCGGCCAACTGGGCGGCTGGCGTTTAAACGGCCTACCTTGGCGACAAAACTGAAGTCGCTTTTTTGACGCGCCAAAAGGCTGGGCATAATTCGGCCATGACGTTTTTGGCCATCGACGTTGGCAACACCCGTTTGAAATGGGCTTTGCACAACGCCCCCCATCCCCACGCTCCGGTTCTGGCGCAAGGTGCGGAGTTTCTGGAAAACATTGACCGCCTGGCTGAAGGTCCATGGGCTAATTTGCCGGTACCCACGAGCATGTTGGGTTGTTTGGTGGCCAGTGATGCCGTCAGACACCGCGTCGCCGAACAAATGGAAATCTGGGACGTAGCGCCCCAATGGGTTGTCGCCAGCGCCGCTGAGGCCGGCATCAGCAATGGCTACGATCATCCCGCTCGGCTGGGTGCTGATCGGTGGGTGGCCATGATTGGTGCTTGGCACCGCGTGTGCGCCTCCAACGCCCCCAAACCACTTGTGGTTGTGATGGTGGGAACGGCCGTCACGGTGGATGCCATTGACGCTGAAGGTCGCTTTCTGGGTGGCTTTATTCTGCCCGGTCACGGCATCATGCTGCGCGCCCTCGAGTCGGGCACCGCTGGCCTGCATGTCCCCACTGGCAATGTTTGCAACTTCCCCACCAACACCAGCGACGCACTCACCAGCGGGGGCACCTACGCCATCGCTGGCGCAGTGGCGCGCATGGTGCAGCACGTGCAGCAGCATTGCGACACCGACCCTTGTTGTGTGATGACTGGCGGCGCCGGCTGGAAGATGGCACCGAGCATGTCGGTGCCATTTGAGCTGGTCGACAACTTACTTTTTGACGGTCTATTAGAAATCGCCCGCATCCGCTTTTCTCAGCGCTGATGCATAGCTTCCCCGTGGGGCTACGCAGGCGCATGACCTGGGCAGCCCTTACATCGAACTGTCGCCAATCTGAGCTCGGTCAGATCAGCGACAAGACCGCTCAATCAAACAACGGTCACCGTGAATGACCCGATGCCCTCAACCTCACCCACCATGACATCGCCACGGACAATCGCGCCAACGCCAGCAGGCGTGCCCGACATGATCAGGTCGCCGGCTGCAATGTCATAGAAGCGTGACAGATACGAAATCATTTCTGGCACCTTCCAAATCATTTGATTCAGATCGCCAACCTGGCGCTGCTTGCCGTTCACGTGCAATGCAATGCGGCCGCTGTCGAGGTTCCCGGTCTGGCTGGCGAGCACAAGCTCGCTCATGGGCGCGGAGCGCTCAAAAGACTTGCCGATCTCCCAAGGGCGCCCCGTCTTCTTGGCTTCACTTTGCAGATCCCTGCGGGTCATATCCAGACCAAGCCCGTAGCCGAATACGTGACCCAAGGCCTCAGATTCACTGATATTGACGCCCCCGCTTTTCAAGGCAACAACCATTTCCATTTCGAAATGGACATCATTGGTTTGGGTTGGGTAAGGGAAATTGCCACTGGTGTCGACATTCTCAGAGTTTTTCTGAAAAAAGAACGGTGGCTCTTTATCTGGATCATGCCCCATTTCAATGGCGTGATCAGCGTAATTACGCCCAATACAGTAAATACGACGAACCGGAAACAGTGCATCGCTACCACGCACAGGAAGCGTTACTTGCTTCGGTGCATCAATCACAAAATTTGTCATTTTCTAGACTTCCTTCATTTCAACATTAAACAACCGGCACACCCAATCTAGCGCCGTGACGCATAGTAAGCGACGCTGCGCTCAAGATACGCCAAGAACTCAGCGATAACGAACGATAAGGCAAAAAGCACCAGCAAGACCGCCCAAAAATGGCTCATTAAAAAATTGGATGAGTACAACTCAAACAAAGCGCCGAATCCAACAATCGAGACCAGCAACTGACCAATGATGACACCTTTAACGGCCCGGATAAAGCCAATGCGAATACCGCCCAAAATTTCAGGCAACGCCGCCCAAAGATAGATTTTAAAGAAAGCGTCTTTCGGACTGGCGCCGAACGAGCGCGCCATCTCAATCAACGAGCGGTTGATCTGCATGACGCCTGCACGGGCATTCAGCACGATGATCCAAATCGCAAACAGTGCGGTGGTAATGATGATGGTCTTCAGTCCAAACCCAAACAAGACCATCAGGACCGGCACCAATGCCGTCAAAGGCGCACTCAGAAAAATATTCACCCAGGGCAACAGCATCTCATCAAGCAGACGGCTTTTCCCCATCAAGACGCCAACGGGCACACCAATGAGGATGGCGAAGGCGGTACCAACAAAAAAGGCATAGCCGGTTTCCTGTAAGGCTTTGATGAACACGTCCGTGGTGGAGATTTCAAGCAGCGTATTGAAAATATCTGACATCGGCGGAATCAGATAGGTGAGCTCCAAACGCCCGACGATTTCCCACAACACACCCCACAGAATCAGGGATGACATGGGCGGCAGCCGTATTCCAAATAAGTTCACCAGGCTCTCCTATTGAACGTAGGTACGCAAAGAGGCCCAGATGCGGTCAACGATATCCAGGTACTCTGAGTCACGGCGAATGCTGTCAACCGCTTTATGGCGAAAGCCCGATGGCCGAATGATCTCAGAGACCCGGCTTGGCCGCGGCAACAAAATGGCAATCTGATCAGAGACGTACACCGCTTCTTCGATCGAGTGGGTCACAAAAATAAAAGTTTTGTTTTCATTTTTCACCAGGTCGAGCAAATCTTCCTGGAACTTTCTACGTGTTTGTTCGTCCACAGCCGAGAACGGCTCGTCCATCAACAACACCTCTGCGTTGACACTCAGCGCGCGCGCCAGGCCGACACGTTGGCGCATGCCGCCAGACAGTTCGTGGGGATAACTGCTCTCAAAGCCTTTCAGCCCCACATTGGCAATGTATTTTTCGGCGATCGCCTCGCGTTCGGATTTCGCCACATTGCGCAACTCCAGGCCAAAGGCCACATTGCGCAACACCGAAGCCCAAGGCAACAGCGCAAAGTCCTGAAACACAAAGGCACGGTCTGGCCCGGGCGCATTCACCGGTTTGCCGTTGATCAGAACCTCGCCGCTGTTGGCGGGCAACAAACCCGCGATGATCTTCAGCAAAGTCGTCTTACCGCACCCAGACGGGCCCAGCAAAGAGGTCAATTGGCCGCGCGGAAAATCCAAGGACATGTCGCGCAAGGCCTCAACATTGCCATAGTTTTTACAAATACTTCGTACCGAGACCGCATGGTCGGCAGTTTGAGATTCAACAGTCATTCAATTGTTCCAGTGGCATGAAATCAGTCGGCCGCATATTTTGCATTGACCCGACCAAACAAGAGTACTTCGATTTTTTCCAGCACGTTCAAAAAAATAACCGCCAACACAATGATGGAGAAGATCGCAGCGTACATGCTGGGGTAATCTGCGGTTGAACGGCTGTAAGTGATGATGTCGCCAATACCTGTTGGCGTGATTTTGAGCTCCGCCAGGATGGCGCCAATGAATCCAGCCGAGACACCCAGCCTCAAGCCTGCAAAGATGATGGGCGAGGCCGCAGGAATGATGATCTTATAGATGATCTGTGCACGTGAGCCAAGAAAAGACTGCCCCATTTCAACGATGGACGCCGGCGTGTTGCGCACGGCACCGGCCGTGTTCAACACAATCACAGGCATCGCCATGATGCACACCACGAACACCTTAGAGGTCAACCCGATGCCATAAGCGATCACCAGCAGGGGAATCAGGGCCGCCAGGGGTGCCGTTTGCATGACAACAAAAATCGGCGAGGCCAGCCAATCGAACTTTTCACTCAAACCGATCCCAACCCCGATGACAACGCCCAACACCCCGGAAATGAACACACCCAAAATCAAGGGTTTGAGTGTTTCGGCATACGCCTTAAACAAGCTCCCATCCATTAAAAGCACCCACAGCGCTTGCATGGACTCCAAAAATGTCGGGAAAGCAAAGCTGATCGGCACACGGCCTGCAATTTCCCAAGCCCCGAGACCAATCAATGCCGACAGCGCACTCAGCAGAGACGACCGGTAGCGCTCCAAACCTATTTTGATCATGTTTAAAAGGTGTTGTACGGCCGGCACGATGCGAAGCCAAACAGAGTCACCAACACCAGCTGGTGACTCTCGAACTGCGCGCAGTGCGCGATGACTTTATTTTTTGGCTTTTTCGAGTGGTGCCATGTACCAGAAGTCCTCAACCTTCAAAGTCTTCAGGTCACCTTTAAGCTGGCCCGCTCCGGAATACCACTCCAAGTCAGCTTTAGCCGCCTTCATGCCGCCGCCATCCTTGTCATACAGGCCCCCTTGGACCGCATCGGTGTAAAACTTGTCCAAGCTATCAAGCACAGCCTTGGGCAAGGTCCCGATCGGGCCTTTAGGATTGGTTTCCTTGCGAATGATCGTTGGATCTTTGGCCATGTCCCGGTATACGCTTAGCAAGGAGGACACCAGAATATCCACATCTTTGCTGTTGGACTTCATCCAGTTCAGATTAGCGAACAAGGCCTCATCACTGGCATCCACATCAAACATGGGCAATACATTGAATTTTTCACCATGCATTTTCATCAGTTTATTTTTATTAGACAGGTCAATGATCGTGGCGTCAGTCCTGCCAGAAACCAGCAACGCAACCCGGTTGCCCGAGCCCGGCACGTATGACCGTGCACCAAACTTCATACTCATTTTTTCTTCGATCACGTTGGCGATCGAATCTGTACCACCACCACGCGAATGCAGCGTGATCGGCTGACCCTTCAAATCTTCCAGTTTGGAATATTTTTTGGAGGTCACAGGAAAGAACTTCAGCTTGGACAACTGGTAGATGATCCTGATTGGCGCCTTTGATTTTTGCATCACCGAGTACGGCGTACCAAAGCCAATGTCCATCTGACCGCTCAGAATTGCCTGGATAGCGAGTTCTTCATCCGCAAATGCCGTCCACTCGTAATCCAAACCTTTGGCTTTGGCTCGGTCAAGCGCAACAAAGAAAGCCGCAAGCTCATCGGAAGGCGTTTCCGCAAGCGCGATGCGCACCTTACCCGCCTGCGCGCTGAAGGCGGCCGCAAACAGCATGGAAAAAACCAATACAAACCTGAATAATTTCGACATGGTAGGCCTCACTCCTGATTGATAAAAAAACTGGGGAGATGGTATACCCCTGAATCAATACGGGACCTAGTACTTACCCTAGTACTTACCCTAATACCGTCCCTGGGCGACCGATCAGGCGTTGGCACATCGGCCACGCATGTTACGAAGTGACCGTGCCGCCCATAGCTCTTAGATACACCGAAGCGATAGCGCTCGAATTCCCGGGCAAAAGTCGCCAAATATCGCGGGAAAAACAACCCCCTGCACAGGCTTTAGCTGGCCTTCAACCACGCTTGCGTCAAACGCACCCAATAGGTGGCCCCCAATGGCAGCAAGTCATCGTTGAAGTCATAACTGGCGTTGTGCAACATGCACGGCCCGCCACCGTGACCCATCTCACGGTGCGCGCCGTCACCATTGGCAATGAAGCCGTAACAACCTGGTTTGGCCTGCAGCATGAATGAGAAATCTTCCGCGCCCATGGTGGGTTCTTGCGCCAACACTTGTTGCTCGCCCACCACGCTGGCCATCACAGTTCGGGCGAACGCAGCCTCGGCCGCGCTATTGACCGTCGGGGGGTAATTGCGATTAAATTCAAAAGTGGCACTCAAGCCGGCCGCAGCGCAAATGAGCTCGGACATGGTTTTCATGCGGGCTTCAATGGCATCGAGTACCGCGATCGAAAACGTGCGCACTGTGCCCTGCAACTCCACCTGATTCGGGATCACATTGGTGGCTTCACCCGCGTGGATCATGGTGACCGAGACCACCCCTGCATCAATCGGCTTGAGGGTGCGGCTCACAATGGTTTGAAACGCACTCACCAGTTGGCAGGCCACAGGCACGGGATCCAACGCGTTATGCGGCATGGCAGCGTGGCCGCCTTTACCTTGAATCACAATCTTGAACTCGTTGCTCGAAGCCATCACGGGGCCGCTCGATGCGGCAAAAGTGCCCGCTGGCATTCCCGGCCAATTGTGCAGGCCGAACACGGCCTGCATGGGGAACTGTTCAAACAGGCCGTCTTTGATCATCTCGCGCGCCCCGCCGCCGCCCTCTTCGGCCGGTTGGAAAATCAGGTAAACCGTACCATCGAACTGCCGGTGGGTGCTGAGGTGTTTGGCCGCAGCCAAGAGCATGGCCGTATGTCCATCATGCCCACAAGCGTGCATCTTGCCGGCATGGGTGCTGGCGTGTGCAAAGGTGTTTTTCTCTTGCATGGGCAAAGCGTCCATGTCCGCGCGCAAGCCAATGGCCCGCTCGGAGGCGCCGTTTTTGATGATCCCAACCACACCAGTCGTACCCAGGCCACGGTGAGTGGGGATGCCCCATTCGCTCAGTTTTTGGGCCACCAGGTCAGCGGTGCGCACTTCTTGAAAACACAGCTCGGGATGGGCATGGATGTCGCGTCGTAACTGCGCCATCTCAGCGCTGCTGGCAACAATCTCGTCAATCAAATTCATGTCGTCCTCCACCAGCGCAAATCGGGCGCTGCTACGCACCCATTATGAAACCGAAGCCAAAGCCCCCATCAATCTGGCGTCATACGGTCGCAAAATGACACATTGCGCCACAATGCAGGCTCAAGGCGACAACCCTCTGCACCCACCACCATGTCTTTCCTGCCCGGCCCTCTTGCCCCCCAACACATTGTGGGCGCCTGCCCCCACGACTGCCCCGACACCTGCTCGATCATCACCACAGTGCAAAACGGCATCGCCATCAAAGTTCATGGCAACCCGGCGCATCCACAAACCGATGGCACGCTGTGCACCAAGGTTTCCCGCTACACCGAGCGCACCTACCACCCAGAGCGCCTGGTGCAGCCGCTTAAACGCGTTGGACCAAAAGGCAGCGGACAGTTTGAACCGGTGAGCTGGGAGACTGCGCTGCACGACATCGCAAGCCGTTTGCAGGTCATCGCCAAGCGTGCGCCTGAAGCGATCCTGCCCTACAGCTATGCAGGCACCATGGGTTTGGTGCAGGGTGAAAGCATCGCTGCTCGGTTCTTTCATACCCTGGGCGCGTCGCTGCTGGAGCGAAGCATTTGCGCGGCGGCCGGCGGCGAAGGACTGGTGCAGACGCTGGGCGCCAAAGTGGGCATGCGGGTGGAGAACTTCCGCCACGCCAAGCTGATTCTGATCTGGGGGAGCAACTCCATCACCAGCAACCTGCATTTCTGGCGCTACGCCAACCAAGCCAAAAAGGCTGGTGCCAAGCTCATTTGCATTGACCCGCGCCGCTCGGAAACCGCTGAAAAGTGCCACGAGCACATTGCCTTGTTACCAGGCACTGACAGCGCGCTGGCACTGGCCCTGATGCACGAACTCATCAGGCACGACTGGCTGGACCATGACTATCTGGCGCAGCACACGCTGGGCTGGGAGGGTCTGCGGGCGCGGGCATTGCAATGGCCGCCGGCGCGCGCTGCCGAGGTATGCGGCATCCCCAAAGAACAAATTGAGGCCTTGGCCGCTGACTATGGGGCCTGCGTGGCCAATCGGCCCGGCCATGCAGGCCCGGCTGCGATTCGCATGAACTACGGGCTGCAGCGCGTGCACGGTGGCGGCAACGCAGTGCGTCTGATTGCCATGCTGCCGGCGCTCATCGGCGCCTGGCGCGCGCCAGCCGGTGGTGTGCTGCTGTCCAATTCCGGACAGTTTCCGGTGCAACGCCAAGCCCTGCAACGCCCCGACCTGCTGGGTGCGCGCCGCCCACGCACCATCAATATGGCCACCATTGGCGACGACTTGCTGCGCCCTGCAAGCCCGTCTTTTGGTCCCCAAATTGAAGCCTTGATTGTCTACAACAGCAACCCTGTGGCCATTGCGCCTGAATCGAGCAAAGTGGTACAAGGCTTTGCCCGCGAGGACCTGTTCACGGTGGTGCTAGAACACTTTCAAACGGATACTGCTGATTACGCTGACTACGTGCTGCCGGCCACCACGCAACTGGAACACTGGGACGTGCATGCCAGCTATGGACACACCGATGTGTTGCTCAACCGGCCCGCTGTTGCACCCATCGGTCAATGCAAAACCAACACCGATATTTTTCGCGAGCTGAGCCGGCGCATGGGTTTAAGCGACCCGTGCCTGCAAGACAGTGATGAAGCCCTGTGTCGCCAGGCCTACGGTCAGGCCATCGACTTTGAGCGCTTGCTGGCACAAGGGTTCGTCACGCTGCCTGTTGCCGATGCACCCTTTGCCGAGGGCAAGTTCCCCACACCTTCAGGCAAATGTGAGTTTTTCAGCGCCCGCTTGGAGGCGATGGGTTTGGACGGCCTGCCCGACCACGTGCCCAACCATGAATCAGTCCAAACCGATGCGCGTTACCCGCTGGCCATGATCTCACCACCGGCACGCCATTTTTTAAACTCCAGTTTTGTCAACGTCAGCAGTCTGCGCCAAATGGAGCATGAACCCTTGCTCGAAATGCATCCTCTTGATGCAAGGGCACGGGGCTTGAATGCGGGCGATGTGGTTCGCGTTTTCAACCAGCGCGGCGAGTACCACTGCCGCCTTGCTTTGAATTCACGGGCCCGCACTGGGCTGGTGGTGGGTTTGGGTGTCTGGTGGCGCAAAATGGGACTGAACCACACCAATGTGAATCAGCTCACCAGCCAGCGCCTCACGGATCTGGGGCGCGGGCCCACGTTTTATGACTGTCAGGTTCAGGTTGCAGCCTTGCGCTGACCAGCCGCCTGACTGCGTCACCAACAAACCTTCTCGCCTTTTTGGGATTTCCCCCACACATGCCCTCCTCCTTATCACTTAAACATTTCTGGCTGGCCTTGGCGGTGGTGGCGGTGTGGGGTAGCAACTTTGCGATCATCAAAGTGGCACTGGGCCAGATGCCGCCCTTGTTGCTGGCAGCCTTGCGTTTTGCCTTGGTGGTCTTCCCAATGGTTTTTTTGATTCGCCGACCTCTGGTAAGTTGGTTCAACCTGGCCGCTTACGGCTTGTGCATTGGCGTCGGACAGTTTGGCATTTTGTTCATCGCCATGAATGGACACATCTCGCCCGGCCTGGCTTCGCTCGTGATTCAAATCCAGGTATTTTTTACCATTGGCGTGGTCATGAAGCAGACGGGCGAATCGCTCAGGCGCGTGCAGTGGCTGGCCTTGGGACTGGCTGCCAGCGGCCTGGGCGTGATCGCGCTGCAAACTGATGGCAGCACCACCTTGCTGGGTCTGGCACTCACGCTGGTGGCCGCGCTGTCATGGGCAGCGGGCAATGTGGTGTCGCGCGGTGCTGGTCAGATCAACATGGTGGCTTATGTGGTGTGGTCAAGCCTATTTGCCGTGCCGCCGCTGATTTTTCTGGCCCTCTGGGTGGAAGGCTGGGTCCCAGTGCGCCAGGCTTTGCTCGGAGCCAGCGCCATGACCTGGTTGGCAGTGGGCTGGCAGGCCTGGGGTAACTCCTTGTTTGGCTACGCCGCTTGGAGCTGGCTCTTGTCACGCTACAGCGCGGCCACCATCACGCCCATGGCGCTTTTGGTACCTCTGTTTGGCATGGGTGCCTCGAGCTGGTATTTGGACGAGGCGCTGCCGCTGTGGAAGCTCAGCGCAACCGCGCTGGTGATGGCCGGCTTGGCCGTTAACCTGTTGTGGCCGCTGTGGGTGCAACGTCACAAAGGCGTTTTGCCAAGCCACCAAGTAGACCGCTAGGCACACGCTGGGGGCTTATTTTTTAGGTCGCTTCCAGTTGGCCATACTGATTTGACGCGCGCGCCCCACCGTCAGCGCCAAGGGGGCCGTGTCTTTGCTGATGGTGGAGCCACCCCCGACAGTGCCACCAGCGCCAATGGTCACCGGCGCAATCAGCACACAGTTGCTGCCCACATGCACGTCGGCCTCAATCACGGTGGTGTGTTTGAAGGCACCATCGTAATTGGCGGTGATAGAACCTGCTCCATAGTTCACCCGCTCGCCGACGGTGGCATCGCCCAAATAGGCCAGGTGGTTGGCCTTGGCACCTTTGGCCAAAGTGGAATTTTTAACTTCCACAAAATTACCAATGTGCACCTCAGCACCCAAACGCGTACCAGGGCGCAAGCGCGCAAACGGGCCAATCAAAGCCCCTTCGCCGACCTCCACCGCATTTTTCCCACCCGCATCACCCCCGTCTATGTGCGTGAAAGGGTGCACCACCACGTTTGCAGCCAAATTGGCATTGCGAATCACGCAATTGGCGCCAATGTGCACACCCTGACCCAGACTGACCTGGCCTTCAAACAAACAGTTCACATCAATGAACACATCCTGTGCACAGACCAAAGTACCACGCACATCCAGGCGATCAGGATCAGCCAAGCGGACACCTTGCTCCATCAGACTGAGCGCCGTCTGGCGCTGATGCGCGCGCTCCAACTGCGCCAATTGCACGGGGCTGTTGACGCCGGCGACCTGAAGCGCATCCTCAATTTTGTACGCCACAACCGCCACACCATCAGCGGTCGCGAACTTCACAACATCAGTGAGGTAGTACTCACTCTGCGCATTCTGGTTGTCCAAGCGCGCCAGCCATGGCTTCAACAGCCGAGCCGGAACAGCCATGATGCCGCTGTAAACCTCTTTGATTTGACGCTGCTCGACACTGGCGTCTTTTTGCTCAACAATGGCCTGTACCGCCTCACCATGGCGCAGGATGCGCCCGTATCCGGTGGGGTCGGCAAAGTCAATGGTCAAAAGCGCCAGACGCTCGTTGCCGCAAGCGGTGATCAACTGCGCCAGCGTCTCGCTACGGATCAAAGGCACATCCCCCGAAAGCACCACCACGATGCCGTCATCACCCAAAAGGGGGACGGCTTGCTGCACCGCATGACCCGTTCCCAACTGGGGCTCTTGACGTACAAAGTTCAGCGTCACGCCGCTTGGCGCCTGGGCACTCAAAGCAGCTTCCACCAGGTCTGCGCCAAAGCCAGTGATAACCGTGACCTGACGAGCCGACAAAGCCGCCGCGGTATCGACCGCATGCTGCGCCAATGCGCGCCCAGCCAGGCGGTGCAAGACTTTGGGCAATCGGCTTTTCATGCGCGTACCTTTGCCCGCTGCCATGATGAGTACATCCAAAGGCGCAGTGTCCTGGCGAGTTTGTGAACTATTGGTCATTATTGGAGCTCCCTGTGTTCAAACGGATCAGCGTGATTATCAATTCATGCCTGACACGCGCACCTGCATCAACGCCATCAGGTGAAATTCTCAGCGGTGCAAGATCAACACGGTGCCCAAGACTGTCAGCACCGCGCCTACCCAAGCGCCAGCGGCTGGTGCACGCCGAAGCTGCAACCACAGCAATGGCAACACCAAGATCGGTGATACCGAGGACAAAATCGCCACCAAACCCACATCACCTTTTTGTAAGGCCAGCAGAATCAAGGTCATGCCAATACCCATGGCAATCAAGCCATTCAAGCCGGTTTGCACCAAGATGCCCAGTGTGGGCGCCTGCATCGCACGGGCAGCACGAAAGCCCGCCAGCAGCAACACAAAATGTGCCGCGGTGGCCACACTCACCCGTACCGCAGAGGCCATCACGGGGTCGGCGCCCTGCGCCATCACCGGTTTGACAATCAGGCTACCCAAAGCTTGGCAAAACGCCGCCAGCAAGGCCAAGCCCACACCGACGCCGACATGGCCCATGTCAGCCTCCCAGGCATGCGGCTCGCCTTTACGCCGGCCCAAGACGATGGCCAACATCACACCAGACAATGTCAGCACACCGCCGACGAACGCCTGTAGCGTCATGCGCTCACTGAACACCCAAAACCCCAACACAGCACTGAACGCAGCATGCGTGGCGAACAGCACGCCGGCCCGGCGCGGCCCCAATCGATTCATGGCAGCGAACAAAGCTGTATCGCCGACAAAAATACCGATCAAACCGCTCAGCGCCATGACACCCATGTTGGCAGAATCAAAACCGTGCCAACCGCCCGTCGCAGCCACGGCCAGCCACAGCATCACCGCCACCATCAGCAGGCGCCAGCGGGTAAAGGCAAACGCGCCCAAGTGCCGCGAAGGCGTGACCGACATCACACTGCCCAAGGCCCAGCACGCGGCAGCGCCGAGCGCTAGCAAGTCATAGCTCAGCATGGGGGTGATGAAAGGTCACTGGCGTCAAAGTGGGCGAATGGTGTCAGCCGGCAAGCGGTCAATCTCGCCGAGCAAACTCGCCAGCGCACGACCACTGGCTTGTAGCAGCGCCTGCCCTTTGTGCACCGTGGCGGCGGCCGCATTGCCCACTGCGCCGGCCGGGTTGTAGTCCTGAATTTGCCAACCCAACTTGGCACTTTTACCATTACCCAGCAGGGCAAAGTGCTTGGCACGCTCTTGCGAGGCCGATGCAAAATCACGCGCCGCATCCATGTGCACATGGTCAGGGTCCAGCGCCAGCATCATAGAGGTCTCAATATCACCCGCATGGATACCAAAACGCTGTTCATCGCTGGAAAACTGCGCGCCCACATCACGCCCCTGATCATCCAGTGCCGGCAGGTTGAACCAGCTCACGCTGTACACCAGCATTGCCAACCGTGCCCGCAAATCACGCGCCACCATGTCCATCACCGCCACATTGCCACCGTGTGCATTCAACAACACCAGCTTCTGAATACCGGTGGCGGCCACGGATTCACCAATGTCGGTCCACAGTCGAAGAATGGTCTCGTTTTTCAGCGTCAGCGTGCCAGCATAAGCAGCGTGCTCCGGGCTCAGGCCAACGGCTTGGGTGGGCAAAACCAACACAGGAAGGGCGGCATCGATCTGCGCCAAAGCGGCTCGAATCACCCCATCGACCAACACGGTGTCCACGCTCAAAGGCAGATGCGGTCCGTGTTGTTCGGTAGCGGCCACAGGTAGCACAGCCACCACACGCTTGATCTCGCCACTGGTCTTTAATGCAGCAAAATCATCGCTTCGTAAATCGGCCCAGAAACGTGATGGCAATAACATGGCAGGTGAACTCCGTGAAGGTAGGGTCATTGTAGGTCTGGCTAAGATACTGGCAATGGCAAGCCTATCCTTTGTGTGCACCCAGATCAACAACACAACTCGGGCCGGGTACGGCGACAATAAGCCCATTCAGACCTCGCCTTGACCCGATTAGATTCGCCATGACTTTTTTTCAACGCTCTACCTATCACCTGTGCAAGCTGCTGGCAGCGCTTTGGATTGGCTTGTTCAGCCTGAGTGCATTGGCTGCCTTGGGCACAGCCAACAGCGCCGTGGTGCTCACCGAGCAAGTCCGAGCCGAGTTGATTGCCCATGCGCCACAGGGCGCCACGCCTGGCAGCGACGTGTGGGTAGGGCTCAAGCTCACGCACGCACCGCATTGGCACAGCTACTGGAAAAATTCAGGCGACTCTGGTCAAGCGACCACCCTGCAATGGACCTTGCCAGCAGGCGTGCAAGCCGGCCCCATCGCCTGGCCCACGCCTCAGATCCTGCGCATCGGCAGCCTGATCAACTACGGCTATGAAAACACCGTGTTGCTGGCCGTACCACTGACCATCAGCCCCGAGTTCAAGTCCTCACTGATAACCCCCAATCTGCGCATTGCTCTGCAAGCGAGCTGGTTGGTTTGCAAAACTGAATGCATTCCGCAAGAAGGCAGCTTCTCACTTGATCTGCCGCTCAAGAGCTCCACAGCCATCAACGCTGGCGACTTTCAAACCAACACCGCTCATCAGCCCCAAGCCATCAACGGCGCGAGCGCCGTCACCATCAGCGGGTCCATGCTGAAGTTTGAAGTCTCTGGCCTGCCTGATGCCCTGCGCGGGCAGACCTTGGATCTGTTCCCAGAAACCCCCGAGGTGATCGAGACTTCAGCGCCCTGGACGCAAAGCTGGCAGGATGGCACTTGGCAAGCTTTGGTACCCATCAACCGCTACCGCAGCGCCAGCCCAGCCGAGATGCCGCTGGTGATTGCAGGTTCGGTCAAGGCTCAACGTCAAGGTTTCTCCACGCTGGCCAAGGTGCTTGGCCCATGGCCCGCAGCTAAAGCAGCCAGCACAACAGCAACCCCAGCCTTGCTCAACAACATTGCCCTCTCAGGTGATGCTGCCCTGGCAGTGCCTGTTGGCGTTTCAAGCAGTTTGTGGTTGGCCCTGGTGGGCGCGTTTATAGGCGGCATGATTTTGAACCTGATGCCCTGCGTGTTCCCCGTTCTGGCCATCAAGGTGGTGGGCTTTACCCGCAAACCTGGCGCGACCCACAACCACCGCGTGCAAGGCCTGAGCTACAGCGCAGGCGTGGTGCTGTCGTTCATGGCGCTGGGCGCCCTGATGCTCGTGCTGCGCAGCGCGGGCACCCAACTAGGCTGGGGTTTTCAACTGCAGTCACCTGCAATGGTGGCGGGGCTTGCAGTCTTGTTTACGTTGATCGGCTTGAACTTGGCTGGTGTGTTTGAGGTAAGCCAACTCCTGCCCAACAGCATGGCCACACTGGAAGCTAAAAACCCTGTGGTCAACGCGTTTTTGTCTGGCGTCTTAGCTGTTTTGATTGCCTCCCCCTGCACCGCCCCGTTGATGGGGGCCTCGCTTGGCTTGGCCTTGAGCCTACCAGCCCTGGACGCGATGCTGATTTTCACCACACTGGGCTTGGGCATGGCCATACCTTATTTGGCTGCAAGCTGGTCGACTCGCTTGGCCTACGCCCTGCCGCGCCCGGGCGCGTGGATGAACATCTTCCGTCATGCCATGGCGTTTCCCATGTTTGCTACCGTGGCGTGGTTGCTCTGGGTATTGGGTCAGCAAACCGGTATTGATGGCGCGGCCGCTTTGATGACCGTGCTGGTGGCCTTGTCGATGCTGGTTTGGGCCTTGCACCTGCACGGTCGAGCCCGTATGCCCATGGCATTGGTCGCGCTGGCGCTGCTAGCAGGGCTGCTGTTTGCAGTTGGCCCCTATGTGGTGCGCTACATCGAACCCATCAACACCAGCACCTCAGCGCGCTGGCAAGCCTGGTCGACAGAGAAGGTCGACACCCTGCTGGCAAACCGTCAAGCCGTCTTCGTCGACTTCACCGCGGCTTGGTGCGTCACGTGCCAGGTCAACAAACAAACCACTTTGACCGATGCGGGCGTGCTGGCCGATTTTGATGCGCGTAAGGTCACCCTGCTGCGCGCAGACTGGACACGCCCAGATCCCGCCATAGCCGCTGCGCTGCGCGCGCTTGGACGCAGTGGCGTGCCGGCGTATGTGCTCTATGCACCGGGCAGACCAGCACACTTGCTCACAGAGCTGCTGTCACCCACTGAGGTGCACGCCGCACTGGCCAAGCTCTAAATACCTTTGCATTGCGGGCGAACGCAGACGCAGACGCGGTTTGGTGCTGACGAGGCCAACCAAAGCACGTGCAGGCTAAGGCGACGCTATTGCGCCATCCCTTACAAGCGCCGCAATGAGACAATTCAATCATGAATCAAAGCGCTACCCACTCTTTTACCCCTTTGGACAACGACAGTTTTCTGCGCGCATGCATGCGCCAAGCGACCGATCACACCCCCGTGTGGATGATGCGCCAAGCTGGACGTTATTTACCAGAATACCGCGCCACCCGGTCCAAAGCTGGCAGCTTTATGGGTTTGGCAACCAACACCGACTTCGCTACAGAAGTCACGCTGCAGCCGCTGGAGCGCTACCAACTTGACGCCGCTATCTTATTCAGCGACATCCTGACCGTGCCCGATGCCATGGGTTTGGGTTTGTCTTTTGCCCAGGGCGAGGGGCCCAAATTTGCCCATCCTGTGCGTGACGAGGCTGCGGTGGCGAAATTGGCTGTGCCCGACATGGCCAAACTGCGCTATGTATTCGATGCGGTCACCTCCATCCGCAAAGCCTTGAAAGGGCGGGTGCCTTTGATCGGTTTTTCAGGTAGCCCGTGGACGCTGGCGTGCTACATGGTGGAAGGCGCTGGCAGCGATGACTACCGCTTGGTGAAATCCATGCTCTACAGCCGTCCTGATTTGATGCACCGCATGCTGCAAATCAACGCCGATGCTGTGGCGATTTACCTGAACACCCAAATCGAAGCGGGCGCCCAAGCGGTGATGGTGTTTGACAGCTGGGGTGGCGTACTGGCGGACGGCGTGTTCCAGGAGTTCAGCCTGTCCTACACCCGACGGGTACTGGCGCAACTTCACAAGACCTGGCAGGGCGCTGTCATCCCAAGCATCGTGTTCACCAAAGGCGGTGGCCTGTGGCTGAGTGATATGGCCGACCTGGATTGCAACGTATTGGGCCTGGACTGGACCGTCAACTTGGGCAAAGCCCGTGCTTTGCTGGGTGATAGCAAAGCCTTGCAAGGCAATTTAGACCCGAATGTGCTGTTTGCACCGCCGAGCGTCATTGAGACCGAGACCATTAAAGTACTGGAGGCCTTTGGTGCACCGCACCAAGGCCAGGGCCATGGGCCGACCCATGTCTTTAACTTGGGTCACGGCATCAACCAATTCACGCCACCCGAGCATGTGAGTGCGCTGATCGAAGCCGTGCACAAACACTCCAGGCGTTTACGCCAGGCAGTTTGAGCCAATGACCCAGCGAACCAACAATAGAAAGGGTTTGCGAGTCCTGAACCCTTGATTTACATGCTTTGCTGCTATAAAAAATGAAACTTATGCACAAAACTCAGGGTAAACACTTTTATCGCCAGCCCTTGCAGCGTTTATCTGCTTTAAAAGCCATGGCAGCTCTAAGTTGTTGATTTATATAAGCCTCTAAAATGACGTTGTCGCGTTCAAAAACACGGCAAAGCCTTGATCGACGTGGCTTGGCGGGACTTCCTGAGGGAGTTTTCAACAAAGTTATCCACAGGATTTTTAGAAATCTCACAAAGCCGTCACAAATCAAACACTTAGCACCACATCCAATAGTTGACTTGAAACAAGCCTGCTAAGCAAGCACCCCACATGACCCACCTGATTGCCGTTCTTGTGCAGACCCCGGCTTACAGCCAGGCGCCGTCTGCGTTGACCTACGGCAGCGACAAACCACTGGCGCCCGGCACGCTGGTGCGTGTTCCCTTGGGCCGACGTGAAGTCATGGGCGTGGTGTGGGATACCGACCCAGCCGACGCGCAAAACCCGCGCCTGGCTGCCGACAAACTGCGCTTTGTTTCATCGGCCTTGGACGCCCTGCCCGCCTTGAGCGACCAATGGCGCGCGCTGGTGCGCTTTACCGCGCGCTACTACCAGCGTTCCGCCGGCGAGGTGGCGCTGGCCGCGCTGCCACCCCAGTTGCGCGACCTGCAGCCGACGCAGTTGGCGCGCCGCCTGAAAAAAACCGCCAGTCAAGCGGCCTCAGCAACAGCGGCCAAGCGCAGCGCCGCCGACCAAGCACACGTCCCACCAGCAAGCGAGCCAGAGACCCTTAGCCTGACTGCGGCACAGCACGCTGTGATTGAGCGCATTCAGACAGAGTGCGGTCCGTTTTTGCTGTTTGGTGCCACGGGCAGTGGTAAAACAGAGGTCTTCATGCGCTGCACCGAACTGGTACTGAGCGCCGATCCACAGGCCCAAGTCTTGGTCATGGTGCCCGAGATCAACCTCACACCGCAGCTGCAGGCTCGTTTTGGCGAGCGCTTTGTGCCACGTTTTGGCGCCGATGCGGTGGTCGCCATGCACAGCGGCATGACGCCAGCGCAGCGCCTGAAAAGCTGGCTCGGCGCGCACAGCGGCAGTGCCCGCATTGTGCTGGGCACACGCATGGCGGTGTTTGCGTCCATGCCACACCTTCAATTGATCGTGGTTGATGAAGAGCACGATCCCAGCTACAAAAGCCAGGAAGGTGCGCGCTACTCCGCGCGTGACCTGGCTGTCTACCGCGCACAGCAAGCTGGCGCCAAAGTGATTCTGGGTTCTGCCACTCCGTCCTTAGAGAGCTGGCACCACAGTCGCCCAAAAAGCGAAGGCGGACGCTATGCGCGCTTAAGCATGCCCGAGCGTATTGGCCTTGGTACAGAGCAGGCCAAAGGCGCAGAGACTGGTTTACCACTGGTGCGCCGCGTGGACATGAACCACCAACCCAAAGCCTGCGTGATTGCCCCACCGCTGATTGAAGCCATCGCGCAACGCGTGGCCCGCGGAGAGCAAAGCCTGCTGTTTTTGAACCGGCGCGGGTACGCACCGGTGTTGCAGTGCACAGACTGCGACTGGAAAAGCGAGTGCCTACACTGCAGCGCGTATCGCGTGTTTCACAAAATTGACCGCACGCTCAAATGCCACCATTGCGGCTTGAGTGAGCGCGTGCCACGTGCTTGCCCCGCCTGTGGGAACCCAGACATTGCGCCATTGGGCCGCGGCACCGAGCGCCTTGAAGAGAACATGGCGCAGCTCTTGGCCCACGTCCGCCGCCCTGATGGCGGCCCTGTGGTCATTGCCCGCATCGACGCCGACACCACCCGCCTTAAAGGCGCCTTGGAGTCGCAACTGGCGCAGGTTCACAGTGGCGCCATCGATGTGTTGGTGGGCACCCAAATGATTGCCAAGGGACATGACTTTCGGCGCATCACGCTGGTGGCGGCCATCAACCCCGACGGGGCGCTGTTTTCCAGCGACTTTCGCGCACCTGAACGCCTGTTCAGCTTGCTGATGCAAGCCACCGGACGCGCTGGGCGCGACGCGGCTTTTGGGGCGGGCAGTGAAATGTGGCTGCAAACCATGTACCCGACGCATCCGCTGTATGAAACTTTGAAGCGCCATGATTACCCGGCTTTTGCACAGAGCCAACTGATCGAACGCCAACAGGCGGGCATGCCACCCTGGAGCTTTCAAGCCTTGGTGCGGGCTGAGGCTAAAACGCAAGAAGTGGCACAAGCATTTTTAAGCGCAGCCAACCAAGCCGGCGCCACCCTGATAGAAAAACATGAAGCCTTGCAAAGCGTCACCCTGTACCCAGCGGTACCCATGAGCATCCAGCGCATTGCCGATGTGGAGCGCGCCCAAATGCTGGTTGAGTGTCCCTCACGCACGGCCATGCAGCGTTTTTTGGCTGCCTGGCACACTGCCTTACACGCCACCCAGGCGCTGCCCCAGTGCAAAGGCCTGATCCGCTGGGCGGTGGATGTAGATCCCTTGGTAATTTAACCAAAATTCAACAGAACCGAAGATCCGCCGCAGCGACCCTCTAGCTGCGCGCATGCCGGCAAGTGCTGACCCGCCAGGCACCGTGCACAGCGCAGACGCAGCACGTATCAGCTCGCGGTCACCAAACCCACCAAAAGCGAGAAGCTGACAAAGGAGGCGGCAGTAGACACCAAGATGATGCGCGCAATGCGCCCGTTATCAGCACCATAGCGCTCGGCCAGCAGTGACACGTTGCTGGCACTTGGCAGCGCAGCCGTCAACACCAGCACAGTCAACGCAAAGCTGCTCATTGATACGCCTAGTTTCATCACAGCGCTGCCAACCAGGAGCACCAGCAAAGGGTGCAACAACAATTTAAACAAGGCGACGGGCAGGTAGTCGGCCAAAACCGGCTTGGGCGCGTGACCGCTGATCGCCAACATCTGCGAACGTGCCAGCACAACGCCAATGGTGAACAAAGCCACGGGGGAAGCCGCATCAGCCAGTAAACCCACAGTCGCATGGACAGGACCTGGCAGACTCAGATCGCGCCAAGACACCACGGCACCGGCCAGAATCGCCCAAGGCATGGGGTTAGACGCCGCGCCTTTGAGGGTTTTCTTGAACGCCTTGGCCATGCCGTGTTCATCAGCACCGTCCAACTGGGACAAGGCAATGCACAAAGTCGTGGTGATCAGCAGGTCAATGGTGATGGTCAAAATAACCGGGCCAGCACTGGCCACTCCCATGATGGCAACCAACAAGGGCACACCCATGAAACCAGAATTGGGAAACGCCGCCACCAAGGCACCAAACGAGGCATCGTTCCAGCCGATGCGCACATTGAGGCTGCTGACGATTGAAAAACCCACCATCACCAGCGCGCACACCAGCCAGGTGATGAGCACGCCCGGATCAAGCAACTGCGCAACAGGCGTGTTGGCACCAAAACGGTAGAGCATGCACGGTACTGCAAAGTACAGCACAAACCCATTCAAACCAGCAATTGCCTCCAACGGCAACAGGCGACGACGGGCGGCCACATAGCCGCAAAAAACCAGTGCAAAAAATGGAAACGTAACTTGAAAGATGTTGATCACGGACGCATTGTCTCTGAGACTGGGCGCCGACTTGTCTGAACCTGGCTCAGCGCTATGATGAGCGCTCTGTTCTTGCCTTCTCCTGACCGAATTGTTCCTGTGTCATCACCTTCCCCCGATCCCAGTGGCCTGAACCTGGCCCAACAAGAGGCTGTGAATTTTCTGCATGGCCCCTGTTTGGTACTGGCCGGAGCGGGCTCGGGAAAAACCCGCGTCATCACGCACAAAATTGGTCGACTGATTCAGGCTGGCACCCGCCCCGAGCGTATTTTGGCTATCACCTTCACCAACAAGGCAGCTGCGGAGATGCGCAACCGTGCACGTCAGCTCATTGGCAAGCCTGCGCGCGAGGTCATGATTTGCACCTTCCACGCCTTGGGCGTGCGCCTGCTGCGCGAAGATGGCGCAGCGCTCGGGCTCAAGCCGCAGTTCTCGATCTTGGACAGCGACGATGTGGTGCGTATCTTGAAAGATGCCGGTGGTACGGTCGATGCCGCCACAGCCCGTCAATGGCAGTGGTCAATCAGCCTTTGGAAGAACCAAGGCTTGAACGCGCAACGCGCAGGCGCACAGGCAAGCACTGACAGCGAACGAATTCTGGCGCGTGTGATGGCGCATTACGAAGAGCGCCTGAGCGCGTTTCAAAGCGTGGACTTTGACGACTTGATCGGCCTGCCGCTGAAGCTTCTGCAAGAACACCCCGAGGTGCGCGCCAAGTGGCAGCAGCGCCTGGCCCACTTGCTGGTCGACGAGTACCAGGACACCAATGCGACCCAGTACGAGCTGCTCAAACTGTTGGTCGGTGATGCTGAGCGTGCCCGGTTCACCGCCGTCGGAGATGACGACCAGTCGATTTACGGTTGGCGCGGCGCCACCTTGGACAATTTACGCAAATTACCCCTGGATTTTCCCGGGCTCAAAGTCATCAAACTCGAGCAAAACTACCGCTCCACATCGGCCATCTTGCGTGCCGCCAACAATGTGATTGGCCCCAACCCTAAACTGTTTCCCAAAAATTTATGGAGTGATCTGGGCGAAGGTGAGCCGGTGCGGGTTGTCGATGCCGACACCGAAGAGCATGAGGCCGAACGAGCGGTCGCACGCATCCAAAGCCTACGCGCATCAGGGCTTGCCAGCTCCAACGTCCAGTACCAGGAGTGGCGCCACTTTGCCATGCTGTACCGCGCCAACCATCAAGCCAAAGCGTTCGAGAAAGCACTGCGCAAAGCGCAGATTCCCTACAAGGTGTCAGGAGGCACCAGTTTTTTTGATCGTGCCGAAATCAAAGACCTGTGCGCTTGGTTCCGCTTATGGATCAACAACAACGATGACCCGGCCTTTATGCGCGCAGTGACCACCCCCAAGCGAGGCATTGGACACCAAACCTTGGCCAACTTGGGCGACTTTGCCAAACGCTACAAGGTCAGCATGTTCGAAGCTTTGTTTTCCAGCTCGCTGGGCAGCGTCCTGAGTGGTCGAGCCCTGGGCTCACTGCACGAATTTGGACGCGAGGTTAACGATTTGGAGTTCCGTGCGCGGCGCACCATGGGCGCGCCAGACGCGCAGGCCTTTTTACTGCAATGGCTGCGTGACATTGGCTATGAGCGCTACCTGCTCGATGCCGAGGACAACGACAAAGTAGCGGCGGCGCGCTGGCGCAATGTATTGGATTTTGTGGACTGGATGGCTGCGCGCTGTGGCGGCGAGCTGGATGACACCAGCGGCGCAACACCCGCAGGCGAAGTGAAATCACTCTTGGAAGTGGCCCAAACGGTCTCACTGCTGTCAACCATCAGCGAGCGTGAACAAGACCAAAACGTGGTGACGCTGTCGACCTTGCATGCCGCCAAGGGTTTGGAGTGGCCGCATGTCATGCTGGTCGGGGCCACCGAAGGGCTGCTGCCGTTTCGCCTGCGCGAGAGTGCTGAGCCCGACGCCCCTAAACGAACGCCGCATACAGACGGCAGTCCGGACCTGCTAACGCTGAGCCACCTGCAGGAGGAGCGCCGCCTCATGTATGTGGGCATCACGCGTGCTCAACGCAGTCTGGCAGTGAGCTGGACGCGCAAACGCAAGCAAGGCCGTGAGATGGTCAGCGCCCAGCCCAGCCGATTCATTGCTGAAATGGGGCTGGAGCAGGCCACCACGCGTGAAGACCCGCGCGAGAAACTGCGTGCTTTGCGCGCAGAGTTTGCGCAAAAAGCACTGGCGGCACAAGCCTGTAACACCACGGGGAACCGCACATGAACAAGCGTGTCGCTGCAACTTGCCGGCAACTCGCCGGCTTTTGGTTTCTGCTGGCTGGCGCCAGTATGGGCACCACCACATGGGCCAACACGCCTTTGAATTGGCAGCCGTGCGCCGAGCTCAGCAATGCCAGTGCACGTTTGGCCTGCTTTGACCAGTGGGCCGCGCAACAATCAACACCACCTGTCGTGCAGACCTCGCCACGGCTCGCTTGGCCAGTAGTCAGCACCCCGGCCAAGTCCTTACCAAGCGCTACTGTTCAGGCTTTTGAAGGCCTTGGAAATGGCCAGAAAAAAGGCCACGGAATCATCCAACCAACCACCAACTGTCGCGCATCGCACAGCGGCGGCTTCGTACGATTTTGGGAGCTCGACGCCGATAGCGACTGCGGCGTCTTCACCATCCGAGGTTACAAGCCTATCAATCTGAGCTGGATCGGCGCCAATTCGGTCAACACCCAGCCGTCATCCCCGAGCCCAGGACACACCGCTGTCGACGCCGTAGCCTACGATCACAACGAGACACGCATCCAGTTATCTGTTCGCACCAAGATCGCCCAAGGCTTGCTCACTGGCAACGACAAAACCCGACGTGACGCCCTTTGGTTTGCTTACAGCCAACAGTCGTATTGGCAAGTCTTTAACGGCGACATCTCGCGCCCGTTTCGCAGCACCGACCACGAACCGGAGCTGATGTACGTGTACCCCGCCAACTGGTCTTTAGGAAACCATTGGCGCATGGCTTATGCAGGACTGGGACTGAACCACCAGTCCAACGGGCAGTCACGCCCGCTGTCTCGGAGTTGGAACCGCAACATGCTGATGGCAGGCTTTGAAAACGATTCAGGCGTTTACCTGCAAGCACGGCTTTGGAGGCGTCTATCGGAGGACGCCGCCAATGACGACAATCCTGACATCAGCAACCTGGTAGGGCGTGGTGAATTCAGTGCATTTTGGGCAGCCGATACCCGCAACACCTGGGGGCTGACACTGCGCCATGCCCTGCGCTCGCCAGCCAATGGGTCAGCTCGCCTGGAGTGGCTGCGTAGCCTGGGCGACAGCGCAAAGGGCGGCGTCAACAATGGACTGCGTCTGCATACCCAGCTTTTTACAGGCTATGGTGACTCGCTCCTAGACTACAACCGCCGTCGCACCGTTCTCAGCATCGGTTTGAGTTTGGTGGACTGGTAAGCCCGAGGAGCGTGCGCATCTAACGCACCAATTGGTTGAGCTCGATGATGGGCAGCAAAACAGCCAACACGATCAGCATCACAACCAAGCCCATGGCCACGATCAGCAAAGGCTCGAGCAAGGTAGCCAACTGCATGGCGCGGCGCTGCACCTCGGCACTGAGTTGGCGTGCTGCGCGCTGCAGCATCACCGGCAACTGACCCGTTTGTTCACCCAAACGGGAGAACATGGCCAACAGGGGGGGGAAACGTTTTTTTTGCGCCAGCGCTGCGGCCAGTGGCGCACCTTCTCGCACCAGCACCAGTGCGTCTTGCGCATCCGCTCTGAGTGCGCGATTGGACAAGGTCTCAGAGGCCGCTTGAAGGGCTTTCAAGATGGGCACGCCCGCGGCTGCCAGCATGGCCAAGGTGCTGGCAAAACGCGCTGCGTTGTAGCTGCGAGACAAGCGCCCCAAAATCGGCAGACGCAGCCAAGCAGCATCAAAACGCAGACGCACTTCTCTGTTAGCAAGGCTCAGGCGGACGACCAGCGTAGCGCCTGCAAAACCCAGCGCCATGAGCCAACCATAGCTGCGCACCGCACTGCTTGTAGCCATCATGATGACCGTGAGCATGGGCAGCGCGCGCTTGCTGCTGGCAAACACATGGGCGACTTGCGGCACCACATAAGTCACCAAAAACAGCACAATCACCATCGCAATCACAGACACAATGGCGGGATACAGGGCGGCGGCCAAGAGTTTGCTGCGCAGCGCTTGTTGCTCTTCAAGGTCATCGGCCAGGCGCTCCAACACCAAGCCAAGGTGGCCGCTTTGCTCGCCGGCACCAACCACGGCAACGTAGATATCAGAGAACTCACGAGGGTGTTGCGACAAAGCCCGTGCAAAAGGGGCGCCGCCATTGACCTCCGAGCGCAGCGTCGCCACCAAGTCACGCTCTTGCAGTTGTTCAGCCTCTTGCGACAGGGATGCCAAGGCGCGCTCCAGCGGCAAGCCTGCAGCGACCAAACCTGCGAGCTGGCGGGTCCAGATCGTCAAACCAATGGCACTGAACACACGCGGTATGCGTCGCAACAAAGACGTCGATCCAGACTGCGTCTGCTTGGACTCTGGCCCCAAAGCTTGCACGGCCAACGGCACCAGCGCCTGAGCACGCAGCTGAGTGCGCGCGGCTTTTGCCGAATCAGCATCAAGCACGCCTTTGCGCGTCTGACCTTGCGCATCAATGGCTTCAAAAGCGTAGGCTGTCATGCAAATACCTGTGGCATCTTGGCCAATCAGTCACGCGTGACGCGCAACAACTCCTCGCGCGAGCTCATGCCGCTGTGCACCAACCGCTGCCCGTCTTCACGCATCAGCGTCATGCCAGCAGCTTGCGCTGCGACGCGGATATCAGCCTCGGACGCGCGCGTGTGAATCTGGGCACGAATCGCGTCATCCGTCAACAACAACTCAAACACACCGCTTCGCCCCATGTAACCAGATTGACCGCAGACGCTACAGCCAACCGGCTTGTACGCGCCTTTTTGCTGTAAGTCGGCATCTGCCCCCAATTCTGGCGCCGGCGCTTTGCAGTGCGGGCACAATTTGCGAACCAGGCGCTGGGCCAAAACCCCCAGCAAACTGGAGCTCAGCAAAAAAGGCTCCACGCCCATATCCGTCAGGCGCGTGACCGCACTGGCAGCGTCGTTGGTGTGCAAGGTTGCCAGCACCAAGTGGCCGGTGAGCGAGGCCTGAATGGCAATTTGTGCCGTTTCAAAGTCACGGATCTCACCAATCATGATGACATCAGGATCCTGGCGCAGAATGGCGCGCAAAGCCTTGGCAAAATCCAGCTCAATTTTGGGGTTCACCTGGGTCTGACCAACACCTGACAACTCGTATTCAATCGGGTCTTCAACCGTCATGATGTTGCTGCTCGAAGCATCCAGGCGACTCAAAGCCGCGTACAAGGTAGTGGTTTTACCGGAACCCGTTGGCCCCGTCACCAGCACGATGCCGTGGGGTTGCTTGACCAAGCGCTCAAAGCGGCGAAGTACCTCACCCTGCATGCCCAAGGCCTCCAAGCTCAAGCGCCCTTCAGACTTATCCAACAGACGCAGCACCGCGCGCTCACCATGCGCGCTGGGAATGGTCGACACCCGCACGTCCACGGCGCGCGTACCGATACGCAAGCTGATGCGTCCGTCTTGCGGCAAACGCCGCTCAGAAATATCCAGCTCGGCCATGATCTTCAGGCGTGAAATCAAGGCGGCGTGCAGCGCACGGTTGGGCTGCACCACTTCACGCAGCCTGCCGTCAACCCGAAAACGCACGCTGGAGTGCCGCTCGTAAGGCTCAATGTGAATGTCACTGGCACCGTCGCGCGCAGCCTGGGTCAGCAAGGCGTTGAGCATGCGGATGATAGGTGCGTCGTCTGCGGTTTCCAGCAGGTCTTCAATGGCAGGCAGTTCCTGCATCATGCGGCTCAGGTCAGCATCGCTTTCAACCTCACTGACCACGGCAGCTGCGCTGGACTCCCCCTGCGCGTAGGCGGCACTGATGCGTTGCGTCATCGCCCCGGTGGTTTGGGTTTGCACCTGCGCGCGCGGGTACTTGCGCAGCACCTCGCCCACCGCAGCCAGGTTGGAGTCGCCGTGCACCCAAAGGCAGTAGCGATCAGCGTCTTCTTCCAGCAGCACTTGATGGCTGCGCGCAAAGGCGTAGGGCAAAGGGTAACGCAACATGGTGTGAGCGGCCAGTGTTCAGCGGCCCGTCACCGGCGTGACCACAACGCCATCAGCCGCGCCAGAATCCGGCTTGGGGGCAGGCACCGACCAGCCCGCTTTGCCAGAATTGACAGGTGGCAGATCAGGCAAAGTCGCGGCTTCATTGATCGGCATGACATCGCTTGGAACAGGCTGGCGGGCCTTCATACCGCTTTTCATTAAATCGTAACGGTCAAACGACAGTTGGTCACTGTCCTTGACATTGCGCACCACCACCGGACGCAAAAACACCATCAGGTTGGTTTTATTGCGACTGCGCGCACCGCTTTTGAACAGATTGCCAAAAATAGGCACATCACCCAGCCCAGGAACCTTGTCTTGATTGCCAGAAAATTCATCTTGCAACAAACCACCCAGCACCACGATACTGCCGTCATCAACCAGCACACTGGACTCGATGGTGCGCTTGTTGGTCGTGGGGCCATTGGCCGCGTTGGCGGTCGAAGCCAGCACGCTGGAGACCTCTTGGAAAATCGTCAGTTTGACGGTTCCGTTTTCACTGATTTGCGGTTTGATTTTCAGCGTCAAACCCACGTCTTTGCGCTCAATGGTCTGAAACGGATTGACCGCGCCGTTGCCCGCATTGGTGTTGGTGAACTGTCCCGTGACAAATGGCACATTTTGACCAATGACGATCTTGGCCTCTTCATTATCGAGCGTCAGCAAATTGGGCGTGGACAGCACGTTGCCGCTGCCAGATGACTCCAAAAAACGCGCCAAAAGTCCAAGTACATAGACACCATTGACACGCTGCACCGCACCAAGGTTCAAGCCGGTTGCTGGCGCCACTGCGCCCGTGGCCGCACCGGTGGCGAGGTTGATGATGTTTTTACCACCGGCGCCAAAATTCGTACCCAAGAGTCCGATCAACCCCGAGCCAGCCGAGCCCAGAGGACCTTGCCACTGGATGCCGAATTCAGCCGCTTTGGTCTCACTGACCTCGGCGATCAAGCTTTCAACAAACACTTGGGCGCGGCGGGTGTCGAGCCTATCGATTACGGCGCGCAATTGGCGGTATTGCGGCTCCGGTGCGGTGATGATCAAGGAGTTGGTGGCCACATCGGCCTGAATCTGGCCACCTGTGGTGGTGGCAGCGGCGGCAGTCGCCGGCCCTGCGGGCGCGCCAGGGGTCGCCGTCGCCGGGGCGGTACGTGCTTCTCCACTGAGCGCGGCACGCAAAGTAGCCGCCAGCTTGGTGGCATCAGCGTTGCGCAGGTAGACCACGTGAATATTGCCACTGCCGTCTACCCCCAAGGCATCAGGTCGGTCGAGTTTTTCAACCAGTGAATGCACCAGCACGAGTTGCGCGGCATTGGATGCACGCACGATCAGCGCATTGGCTCGGGGTTCAGGCAACAGCGTCGTCTTGAAGTTAGCGCTTGCTTGGTTGGCGGGCGCGGGCGCACCGCTTTCGCCAATCAATCGCAACACCAGTGGCGCCAGATCTGAGGCGACGGCGTGCTTGAGCGGGATCACGTCCACATCAGTGCCACTGGAGACATCCATCGCGGCGATGATGCGCGCAATGCGCCGCAGGTTATCAGCATAGTCAGTGATCACCAACGCATTGCTGCCGGGGTTGGCATTGATGGTGTTGTTGGGGCTGATCAAAGGGCGCAGCACCGCCACCAGGTTGTTGGCATTTTCATAATTGAGCTTGAACACCTGGGTGGCAACCTGGTTGCCCGCAGGCAGTTGGCTGCTACCGTCTTCGCTGACCGTCACACCATCACTTTGCAATTTCGCTTCTGCCTCAGGAACCACCTTGTAGAGCCCGGCTGACTCCACCAGCGTAAAGCCCTGCAAGCGCAGTGCAGAGACAAACTGACTCATTGCTTCTGTACGGCTGACCGCCTTATCGGTGACCAGTGTCATCACACCTTTAACCCGCGGGTCAACCACCACGTTCATACCTGTGATGGTGGCAAATGTCCGCGCCACGGCTTCAATGTCGGCCCCCTGGAAATTGAGCATGACCGGCTCGGCCTTGGAAGCGGCCTGGCTGACAAGTGGCAAACCGATACCGCCCAGCGTTGCCGCAAGCAGCGTCAAGCGCAACAGGCGAGACCAGCGCACCGGGGTCGTCTGGCATTGAAAAGATTGGCGAGGTTTCATATTTTTTCAACCCACTTGAATGATGGAGCGCGCACCTTGGCGCCGCCCGATGATGTTCAAAAGATTCGACAGCACACTCTCAAAGCCATCAGCAGCACGGGCTTCTCCGGTGAAGCGCAAACGCGCACCAACCCACTGGCCACGCCCGCTGAGCTGCAAACCACCGCTGAGCGTACTGAGCAACAAGCTTGGACTGGAACCGCCTTGCAACATCAAGCGGTAACTACCCATGGGCCGCAAAGTTGACAGTCGAGAGGATAAACCAAGGGCATCGAGCTGGGCATTACCGCTGAGCTGCAAACGCCCAGACACCCAGCTCAGCACCAAACCCTGGCTGCTAAAGCTCAGCTGTCCCTGTGCACGCAGGGTATTCCAAGGCGTACCCAAGCCGGCAAGTAATTCAGCCGGCCAACTTGAAGTAGTGGCCGCCATGGTCAAGAGCGCACCACCCATGCGCGGGGCCAGCTGCCACTGCCACGGCTTGTCCATACAGCAATCCGCTTGAAACGCGATTTGAAACCCTGACCCATTGAGCTGGGCGTTCCAGCCTATACGCCCGGGCAAAGTGGTGGTCTCCAAACTGCCAGGTCCGCCACTGAGCGTCAAACGCGCAGAGCCGCGCCAAACAGTGCCGCGTGCATCTTCTAGCTGCACCTTGTGACCAACGGCCTGACCAACGCTCCAAGCTAACCAGCTGGCAGGCGCAAACACCAGTGCGGCCAACAACGCGCCGACAAATCCGCCCAACAGCGCCCAAGCCCAAGGCACTGCCGGCGCGGCTGGTCCACCGCGGGCGGCCATGCTGTCTGAGTTTCGGCTAGCGCGTGCAAACATCTAGTGGACTCAGGGGTTTGTGAGTTGAAAAACCAGGGTCCCGTCCCAGACCCGTGCCGCTGTGCGCTGCACATGCACCTCTTGCGGCAGTAAGCGGGCATTCTGGCGAACCGCCGCAAGCACCTGAGCCAAAGCCTGCGCATTGACCGATCGCAGCGTCACCGTGAGCTTATCGGCTTGCCCGGACAGCTGCGCTGCAGCGCCCAGAGGTTTGATCGCCGCCTCCAGGGCTTTGCGCTGCGCCGGCGCGTCCAGTGTGCTCATGGCCTGCAGGGCACGCGCTTGTGCTTGCAAACGCTGCATCTGCAGCAACTGGCCATCCAGGCTGGCTTGCTGCGCTGGCGCGGCCCTGAGCACCTTGAGTGCAGGCGCCAACCCCAGCTGCCACAGTAGCGTACAGCTGACCAGCACCGCAGCCAGGCGCAGCAGGTTTTGCTCGCGTGCAGCCAATGCCTGCCAGCGCCCAAACAAGCTGGCCACAAGCGCGTTGGCCGTGTTCTTTGAGGCCATCAAGACCGGCCCTGCTGACGAAGCAGCCACTGCCCACCCTGGTGCTGTGCGCGCAAACCACGCGCTTTCAAACTGGCGACCAAGGTGGTTTGCTCAGCTGCATTCAAAGCAGGTCCGGTGAGGCGAAGTTCACCCGCCACAAAATCAATTGCTGTGAGCTGAAAATTGGCTGGCGCAGCGGTTGCGAAGATCTCCAGCATGGACTCCAGAGTGGTGCCAGACAATGCACCACGGCTGCGTTGCAAAGCCTCAACTTCGCGCGCCATCTGCAAAGGCGCGTCCACCACCACGGGAATTTTTGGGAACGTTTGTGTCAGCAAGCTGTGCGCCATAGCACGTTGTTGCATCAGGCCTTGGCGCACATGCATCGCCCAGGCATTGAGTCCGATCAGGTTCACCAGCATCAAGCCCAGCAGCGACCAGCGCGCAGGGCGCCAATGGGGCGCACGCATCAGGCTGGCAAAACCACGACGCAGGCCGGCGAACCGCTGGCCGCGCCCGGCACCTACCAGGTCAAACTGGGCCAGATCCCAATTGGATTTAGCGGCTTCGAGCATGCGTTCACTGCGATGCAGCAGCAGCACTGGTCGGCCAAACAACTGCTCAGCGAGCTCCGCCACCGCGGGTTCGGCCAAGATCTGGCGCTGGGCCAGTGCATCAGCGTCACCCAAGAGTGCCAGCGCCGAGGCCGACAGCGCGCAGGCAATGACGCCAGAACGCTGAGAGGACACGCCAAATGTTGACGTGATGCCCACAAGCTGGGCTTGGCCAGCATCACCCGTCACGTAAATGCTGTCGGCCAACTGCTCTGGCGTGTGTGCCGGCACGATGCGCTTGACGCTCAAGCCCGCACCAGCCAATGCCGCCAGCCAAGCTTTAAGCCAAGTCCGCTCACACGCTACCACCCAGGGCATGTCCACGCCAGCTGCATCCGGCTGTAGCGCCAAATGCAGCATGCCTGGCTCATCGAGCAATTGCTCTTCCATCAAGCCGTCAAGAATCGCACGCAGGCGACTCAGACCCTGCTGCGCACCCCAGGCACGCGGCAGGCTACCTTGAGGCAGTCGGACCTGGTGCCAGGACAAGGACGCCATCGGCAAAACCAGCACCACATCGGATAGCGGCTGGGCAAATACCGGCCACTGACCCCAAGCCGTGACAGCTTGTTGGCGCACGCTCAAGCCGTCAGCGCTCAGGACGTAGGCCAACTCAGCGCTCGAACTGGGCACCTCAATCGGCAAGTGAATCAACAAAGTCGTCATGGTCTGATTTCATTGTAGAGGCGGGGCATTGGCAGGCTGGTCCCGAAGTACGCTTTGCATCGTCAGGTTCACGATCTCCCGCGTGCGGCGCAAGGCCAGGACTTGCAGGCCATCGCGCTGAATCAAGCTGCGCTCCTGAACCGTGGTCTGACCAACACGCAACTGACCCATGACACTGAAATACCGCGACGAGGTGCTGTGCAGTTTAGGCTCGAGCTTGATGCCGGGGTTATCTATGAGTTTGGCCACATCCGCCAAAGTGTTGAATCGCTTGCTGGCACGTACACTCACCAAGGCCCTGGCTTGGGCCAGGTCCATGCCATCAATGCCGGCAAGCAAAACCTCAGGGCTTGCCGTGTTGAGGTTGATCGGTGTGTTTGCGGGCAAGAGCGTGATGTAAGGTGAGAGCGCCGCCAAACTCGGCGCCGACAGGCCCAACCAACGCAAATCAGAGACATCCTGTGGCCACAAGGGACGATTTTCGCCGGCGCTGAGGGGCCCGTTTGCGCTGGCCGCCATCAAGCTGTTCGTGAGGCGCAGCAACTCGGCCTCAGGCAGATTGAGCTGCTCAAATAAGCGCATCCATGCCGCCACGCCGGCCATGTTCAGTTTTTTACCCTCCAACAGGTTATGCACATTCAGTCGCGCTTGCATGTCCTGAATGGCACCCGATAGGAAGGCTTCTTGAGACGGGTCGGTCTCATCAGACACCAAATTTTGACCCCGCTCAGCAGCCAAAAAATCGGATAGCCGTGCTGGCGCGAGTGGCACCGACCACGGCTCAGACAAACCGTCGGCGCCGCCCTGACGCGCGTCTTCACGCAAAATCAAACGTGCCCAATCCAGCGCACCATTCAAAATCCAAGTTGATTGAACTCGGGTTCGTTGCGCCGACTCCACCTCAAGCCCACGCCACGCCTGCCACAGCATGGCTGAGGTCATGACTGCCACCAGGGCGACAGTGAGCATGGCCGTCAAAATAGCGGCACCAGCTTGACGCGTTTTCATGGGTTACCCCCAAGCACTGGACGCACCCAATCACGGGTGAGCTTGCCGCTGATGCCTTGACCTGCTGACAGGTTCAATACCAGCCGCACGCCTTGCGGTATGTCGTCGGATGCAGTTGGCGTGACTGGTGTGCTTGGCCTCGCAGGCGCAAGGCCATTGACCGCGCCTGCAGTGGCACCCGCACTGGACAACGGGTTGGTCCACGCATTACCGCGGTAGTAAAAAATTTGCCATTGGTCAATCGGCACCGTCACCACCTCCCGCAGACGGTCGTCCTCGCTCGGGTTTTGCCCCCACTGCGCAGCTTTTTGCCAAGCCAGCTCCAGGGCGCCACGCGAAGACAGCGGCGGCGACTGCCAACGCAGCCACTGACTTTTCCCGTCCAGATTTCGTTGCGTCCACGCCACCACGAGCAAGCCTTTTTCTGGCTCTGTTCTGGAGCGCCGCAACACGCGCAAGGCGCGACCATCCCAATCGATGGACTTGAAGTCGGGTTGGGTTTCCATGGCGTCCAAATCCGCACCCCATTGCGCCAGTGTGGCCTGCAATGCCATGACGTCGTCAGTGCGTTGCTGCAATCCAATCTGGGTTCGACTGATGCCGTCGAGCCCACGCCAACTCAAAACGGCCATCAAAGCCATGATGGCAACGGCCACCAGCAGCTCGATCAGGGTAAAGCCGCGCAGGTGGCGCGGGCGGCGGGCGTGCATCAGTAACGCCCCTGAATGGTGGACAGGCGCCAAATCGGCGCATCACCGTTAAAAACTTGGGCATCAATGCGCCGAAAGTTGGGATTGGGCGTTGGGCGAACTGTCAATGCAACCGTCAGGCTATGGCCAGCTTGTTCGCAGGGCACAGTGCTGTCCCCCACATCAGGAATTTGACGTTGCAGGCGCAATTTGACCAGTTCATTTTCAGCGCACACCTGCGCGAGCACCATGTCACCATGACGCAGAGCGTGCCGTGTCAAAGCCCCTGCTGCCTGTAAACCGGCGGTCAAGGCAATGGCCACAATGGCCAGGGCCACCAGCACCTCTACCAGCGTAAAGCCGTGCAGTTTGCCAGAAGCTAAACGGCTCATGGCGGGTCTGGGCGCACAGCAAATGGCCGCACGCCGTCAGTCGCGAGCACCACTTGCCGGCTCGGGTCCGAACGTGAACGCAGCGCTACCGCCTGGGGCGCAATGATGGGCTCAGGCCCCAGCACCAGCACACGGGTCACTGTGCTACTTTGCACGGCAGACAAGACCTCGGCCTGGGTATCGGACTCTTGCCAATTGCGCGGCAATTCGTCTTCAGCGCGCTGCGTGGGTGGCAGGCCTTCAAACACAAAGCCTGCTCGCAGAGGACGCCAGCGCACGGCAACGCCAGTGGCTTGGGAGCGGGCCCGTGCCGACTCCAGCAAAGCGGCCAGACGCAGGGCCTCACGTTCAAGCCCGGCCTGAGCGCCGTCTCGCATGGACACCGCCACACCCAGCGAGGCGAATGCCACGATTGCCAGCACCAACAGCAACTCCAGCAGCGTAAAGCCGCGCACGAGCGCAACAGGTCTAGGGTTGCCAGCTGCCAATGTCGGCATTGTTGCCTTCGCCGCCAGACTGACCATCAGCGCCGTAGGACATCACATCCACCTCGCCTTTGATGCCCGGGTTCAGGTACACATAAGACTTGCCCCAGGGATCATTGGGTAATTGATCGAGATAGCTCTTCCAGTTGGGCGGCACGGGTAGCGTTGTGGGCTTCACCAACAGCGCCTGCAAACCTTGTTCGGCACTCGGGTAGCGCTGGTTGTCAAGCTTGTAGAGTTTGAGCGCCTGCATCAGGTTGGTGACATCCGTCTTGGCCGCTGTCACCCGTGCGTCATCCGCCCGGTTAAGTACATTGGGAACAATGAGAGACGCCAACACGCCAATGATGAGCAGCACCACCATCAATTCAATGAGCGTGAAACCCGATTGCGTTCGATTCAGCCGTGGTTGTCGCGAAGCGTTCATAAATGGTTTGTGTAGATGAGACAAGTTGTGTCAACCTGTTGGGCTGTCGCCAAGTTGATAAGCGCTGTATGGTACCCAAAATCACCTGTTATCAAGAATCAAGCCCCTTGAAGGGTCCGGCTGCGTTTGTACCCGCAAGACCAGGAGCCGCCATGCATCGACCCAAATAAAACAGATCGGTTCAGCCACAAGCGCGGCAACGCATAATCGCGCCATGCAAACCTTACCCAACACCACTTGGTCCACGCGCATCGTGACTTTGCTGTTAGCAAGCATGGTGGCAGGCAGTGCTGTTTTTTGGATCTTGAAATGGTCGGCCACGGCCTCACCCGCACGCACGCCGCTCGATGTGACGGGTACACTGGACGGTGATAGCAGCCGAATTGCTCGCCTACTGGGCGTCAAGAACATCGGGCCTATGGTCACCAGCAACCCCTTGGTTCAGGCCACTTACAAGCTGCTGGGCGTGGTCAGCGTGGGGCGTAAAGGCCAAGGCAGCGCGCTGATCAGCGAGCAAGCCAAGCCCGCCAAACCTTACCGCGTGGGCGACGAGGTGAGTCCGGGCCTGGTGCTTCAATCGGTCTCTGTGCGCAGTGTGAGCTTGGGCGCAGACCTCAACAAGCCGCCCAGCATCACGCTGGAACTTCCACTTTTAGCTGGTCAGCCATGACATCTCCTCGCTACGAATTTCAGGTGCAGGTCACCCCGCGTTACTTACCAGATCAATCTGAGCCTGGTCAAGAAGCGTACCTGTTTGCCTATCACATCACCATCCGCAATACAGGCAGCGTGACGGCACAGCTGATTTCACGTACATGGAACGTGAACGATGCCAGGGGTCACACTGAAAAAGTCCGCGGACTCGGCATTGTGGGCCATCAACCCCTGCTCAAACCTGGAGAGAGCTTTGAGTACACCAGTGGCACGCGCCTGCGCACGCCAACAGGCACCATGCACGGCAGTTTTTTCTGCGTAGCCGAAGACGGTGAGAAATTTGATGTAGACATCCCCATGTTTGTGCTGGACGCTCTGAGTGAAAGCGGCGGCCAGCGCACATTGCACTGACGAAGCACGTCAGCACCAGCATGGGTGAATTTGACCTGATCGCACGCCACTTCACGCGTGCGGTGCGTCATGCCGCGCTGGGCGTAGGTGACGACTGCGCGCTGCTGAACATCAGTCCCGCCCACCAACTGGCCACGTCTTGTGACATGCTGGTTGAAGGGCGCCATTTTTTTTCCGACGTAGATCCGCGCACCTTGGGTCACAAAGCGCTGGCCGTGAACCTCAGCGACTTGGCCGCCTGCGGCGCCAAACCCTTGGCATTTACCCTGGCGCTGAGCCTGCCCGCGGTAGACGACCCCTGGCTCGCGGCTTTCGCTCAAGGGCTGTTCGCGCTGGCCGACGCCCATGCTTGCGAACTCATCGGCGGCGACACCACCCAGGGCCCGCTGAACATCTGCATCACCGTGTATGGAGAAGTCCCCCTGCTAGACGGCCGTACCCAGGCCCTGCTGCGCAGCGGCGCCCAAGCGGGCGATGAGCTTTACGTCAGCGGCAGCATTGGCGATGCACGCATGGCCTTAGATGCACTTGAGGGTCGTATCACGCTGCCAGCGCATGTGCTGGCGCAGGCCCGCAAACGCCTGGAATGCCCAACGCCTCGCGTAGCACTGGGCATGGCTTTACGCGGTTTGGCCAGCGCAGCCATCGACCTGAGCGATGGCCTTGTTGGCGACCTCCACCACGTGCTGAAATGCTCGGGTATGGGCGCAACCGTTCAGGCAGACGTGGTCGCCCAAGCGGTCGCGGCGCGCCATGCATTCCCAGATCTCAAATTGAGTGTTGCGCAGTGGCGAGCTTTCGCCTTGTCCGGTGGTGACGACTATGAGTTGCTGTTCACAGCACCTGCGCGCCAGCGCGATCAGATTGTGCAAGCAGCCGCAATGACCCAAACCCCCTTGCACCTGATTGGCCAGATTGATGCCACGCCGGGTTTGCGCCTGCTGGACGCTGGGGGTCAAGCGCTTGGCACACACTACGCGACATTCGATCACTTTGCCTGAGCCAACAAATCACAACCCAGCCATGTCAGAAGTTTCTACCACCCCGTCCCCACCAAACAACACCAGCGCCGTGCGCCCAACGGTGGGCTTCATGCTGCGCCATCCGGCCCACCTGATGGCCATGGGTTTTGGCGTGGGCTTGAGCCCCAAGGCTCCTGGCACCATGGGCACACTGTGGGCCTGGTTGGCGTTTTGGGTGATGCAACCCTGGCTGAACAACACGCAACTGGGCTGGCTCATGGCCATCAGCTTGGGTCTAGGTTGGTGGGCCAGCGCCACCACGGCACGCAACCTGCGCACCACTGACCCGGGGTGTGTGGTGTGGGACGAAATTGCGGCGTTTTGGCTGGTGCTGTGGCTGATAGGGCCGGCCTCCCTGTGGGTGCAACTCATCGCCTTTGTGTTGTTTCGATTTTTTGATGCAGTCAAACCCGGTCCGGTCGGATGGGCCGACCGCCTGTACCACGACATCGACCCAAGCACTGACCCCAATGCTTGGATGAAAGCGGGCTGGGGCATCATGCTCGATGACTATGTGGCAGCGGCATGTACGCTGCTCACCATGCTGGTGCTACTTTGGTTCTTGCCAGGCGGCCACATGGACGGCACACACTGGTTCGGTGGGATGATGCACTGAATGAGCACCCCGTCTGATTCCCTGGAAAAGCAATGCCGACAACTGGCCCAACAGCTTGTTGAGCGCCAGTGGATGCTGGCCACTGCAGAGAGTTGCACCGGTGGCTCCATTGCTGTCGCCTGCACCGATCTGGCCGGCTCGAGCGCTTGGTTTGAGCGCGGCTTTGTGACCTACAGCAATGCGGCGAAAACCGAGTTATTGGGTGTGGATGCGGAACTGATCGCGCGCCATGGTGCTGTCAGCGAGCCCGTGGCTGTGGCCATGGCCCGTGGTGCTTTGGCGCATTCTGCAGCGCACATTGCTGTTGCGGTAACCGGCATTGCTGGGCCCAGTGGCGCCACCCCCGACAAGCCAGTGGGAACCGTGTGGCTGGCTTGGGCAACAGCCAGTGAAGTCCGCAGCGCAGGCCTGCTTTTTACAGGGGATCGCACCGCCATCCGCAAGGCTGCAGTGCACCAAGCACTGCAGGGCTTGGTGGCGGCGACAACCGGCTGTGGCTTGGCCGCCAACCATTTGGCAAAAACAAAAGGATTGCAATGAGCTGGTTTGCATCGTTTCAAGCCCAACGCTTTGAACTCAAACACACCGAACTGGCAGCGCGGGTGCCCCAGCGCGCCATCGGGGGCAAGCCTGTCTTGCTGCTGCTGCACGGCTTTCCGCAAACCCATGTCATGTGGCAGCGCGTAGCCGCGCAGCTGTGTGATGACTTTGATTTGGTGATGCCAGATTTACGCGGTTACGGCGACTCGGCCAAGCCAGCAGGCTTGAACGACCACAGCACGTACAGCAAGCGCACCATGGCACACGACATGGTGGACCTGATGGACCAGCTTGGCGTCCAGCAATTTTCGGTGTGCGGGCACGACCGAGGCGCCAGGGTGGCGCACCGCTTGGCGCTGGACCACCCCGATCGGGTCACCAAGCTGTGTGTGATGGACATCGCGCCAACACTGGACATGTACGAGGCCACCAATTTTGAGTTTGCACAGGCCTATTACCACTGGTTCCATTTGACGCAAGCCTCCCCTTTGCCAGAGACCATGATCGGCGGCAACGCCCTGGCCTACTTGCACCACAAACTGGGCGGCTGGGGAACGGGCGGAATAGGGCATATTGAAGCGCCAGCGCTCAGTGAATACGCGCGCTGTTTTTGCACGCCCGAGACCATTCACGCCATCTGCGAAGACTACCGCGCCAGCGCCAGCATCGATTTAGAACATGACCGTGCCAGCCGCGCCAAGGGCGACAAGATACGCTGCGACACGCTGGTCATCTGGGGTGCACGCGGCGTGGTCCAGCGCCTGTTCGACCCTTTGAATTTGTGGCGAGCCCAATGCACAGCCAATGTCACTGGCCAAACGCTGGACTGCGGGCATTTCATACCGGAAGAGCGCTCTGAAGAAACGGCGCGAGAATTACGCCTTTTCTTCAATACTTCCGCCATGAAATCATGAAAGTTAAGTTGTCCATGGTGGCCCAAGCGGCCGGGGTATCGCCGAGTACGGTTTCTCGCATTTTGAACGGGACCGCCCATGTGGATCCTGAAAAACATGCCAGAGTCATGGCGATCATCAAGGAACTGGGCTTTCGGCCCAACCCTGCGGCCCGTGCCTTGGCAGGTGGCAAGACATCCACCGTCGGGGTCATCACCCAGTTCATCGACAGTCCTTTTTACGGTGAAGCGCTGCGTGGCATTGAAGATGTATTGACCGCTGCCCATTACGTACCCTTGTTTGCCAGCGGCCACTGGAACGAAAAAAATGAACATGATTGCATCGACTTCCTGCGACAGCGTAAAGTCGACGGCATCATTGCATTAAGCAGTTGCCTACCAGACGAAGCTTTGGTGTCCATCGCCCAAGACACTCCCACTGTGATCACTGGTCGGCAGTTGGCAGCCCACAATGTCACCAGCATCGATTTTGACAACATGCGCGCTGCGCGCCTGGCGGTCGAGCATCTGCTGGAGCTGGGACACCGGCACATTGCCTACATTTCGGGCCCCATGCACCACAGCGATGCGCGCGAACGCTTGGCCGGCTATCGAGCGGCTCTGGCAAAAGGCGCCAGCATCGACCCACGTCTGGTTGTGGAGGCAGACTACCTTGAAGACGGTGGCATGATCGCCATGAACCAGTTACTGCAGACTGGCGTCAAATTCACCGCAGTCGTCACTGGCAATGACCAAATGGCCTTCGGTGCGCGCTTGGCACTGCACCGCAAAGGCTTACGGGTTCCGCAAGACATCTCCTTGGTGGGGTTTGATGACCTGCCAATTGCGCAGTACCTCACCCCGCCACTCACCACGGTTAGGCACTCTGCACGCGAATTGGGTGCACAAGCGGCGCAATCGGTGTTAGCGCTGATCGCGGGCAAGCCACTTGAACACCCTGTTTTAGAAGCCCGCTTGATGGTTCGCGAGTCAACGTCTGCGGCCAACGACCGCTGAATTGGTGTAAACCCTAATGGTTAATTAAAGGCTTGAACGTACAATGAAAGCGCTTTCACAAGGTGCTTTGATGAAAAAACTGTTTGCTTTCCTCGCTGGATTTGGTTTATCCGCCTTGGCTCTGGCAGGGCCCAAAATTGAATTGACGGTCGCAGCCTTTCCTGCAGTGGATGAGATCGTGAAATTGGCGGCCGCGCAATGGCAACGCACGCATCCAGATGTTCACATCAAGGTGGTTGGTCGTGCTTATGCAGACCACCACACAGCCATGACCACCGCACTGGCCACTTCTTCACATGCACCCGACATCATGGCCATCGAGTATGGCTATCTGGGCCGCTTTGCGCAAAGCGGTGGCTTGGAAGACTTGGGCGCAGGGAGCTTTGGCGCCAAAAGTGCGCTGAACAAGTTTGTACCTTACGCCGTGGCACAGGGCAGTTACGAGGGTTTTGGACAAGTTGCGCTGCCGACTGACATTGGACCTGGTGCCTTGTTCTACCGCAAAGACCTGCTGGACGCATGCGGCGCTAGTGAAGCCGATCTCATCAAATCTTGGGACAGTTACCTGAATGTCGGTGAATGCATCAAGAAAAAAACCGGCGCATCCTTGATGGCCCACGCCAGAGACATCAAAGACATCGTCATCCGCACTGGGCTGCAATCTGGCTCCGGGGTTTATTTTGACGCCAAGGGCAAATCGGTGGTGGGCAAAGACGAGCGGTTTGTACGGGCGTTTGAGTTGGCGAAAACGGTGCGGGCTAAAGGTCTGGATGCCAAGATCAATGCCTGGTCTAACGAGTGGGGCGAGGCCTTCAAACGTGGCACCGTGTCAACACAAATGATGGGGGCTTGGCTGGGCGGCCATTTGGCTAATTGGCTGGCGCCTGAGACCAAAGGCAAATGGCGCTCTGCCGTGCTGCCCAATGGTGCAGCGGCTTCTTGGGGCGGTACGTTCTACGCTATACCCAAGCGCGCTGAACACAAAGCGCAGGCCTGGGCTTTCATGCAATACCTGACGCAAGACATTGCGCAGCAAAAACTCGCCCTTGAAAAATTCAATGCCTTCCCAGCACTGGTTTCAGCTCAGCAAGGACCCGAGTTCTCTGCGCCGATTGCTTTCTTGGGCGGTCAAACCGCCTTGATTCAATGGCGCGATTCGGCCATGAAAATCGTGCCTACTAAAGTGTTCAAGTACGACGCTGTGGCTGAAGAAATTGTCAATGCCGAACTTGACCAAGTGCTCAACCGCGGCAAGGACGTGAAAAAAGCACTGGCTGACGCCGACCGACAAATCGCCCGACGGGCATCTCGCTGAACCCCTGCAAAACAAGCCAAAGATCGAGTCTCAGCGTGGCACCTTATTTATTTTTAAGCCCGTTTGTGGCGCTGTTCCTGGTATTCGGGCTGTTTCCCATCGCCTTTTCCTTTTACCTGATGTTTCAGGTTTGGGACCCGGTACAAGGGCTGGCATCCATGCAGTTTGTAGGCGTCGAAAACCTGCAATTTGCAGCACAAGATCCTTTGGTCTGGCTGTCACTCAAGAACACTCTGTGGTTGGCCATCGGCTCAGGTCTACCCCAGCATTTGGTAGCCATACCACTGGCGTACTTCATCAACGAAGCTTTGGGCAAATGGCGCAATGCCGCCATGGGCGCCTATTTTTTACCTTACATCACGTCCACGGTGGCCATTGCCATCATGTTCAGCTCCTTGTTTTCAACTGACTACGGTGTGATCAACGTCATTTTGGGTGAAATGGCCCAATGGCCAGTGATTGGTTTCCTGTTTCCCAACGCCAATGTAGATTGGCTGGGCAGCCCTGAGACCATCAAACCGGTCATCGCTGCGGTGGTGTTTTGGCGCTATGTTGGCTTCAACGTGATTTTGTATGTGGCTGCAATGCAAAGCATTCCGCGTGACCTGTATGAAGCTGGCCGCATGGATGGCGCCAATGGCTGGCGTTTGTTTTGGTACATCACGCTGCCCCAACTCAAACCCATGATGTATTTCGGAACCGTGCTCACCGTCATCGGCGGACTCCAACTGTTTGAAGAGCCCTTCATCTTGACGGGCGGCAAAGGTGGCATGGAATACGCGGGCATGACCACTGCCATGTACATGTACCGAACAGCTTTTGAGTTCAATGACTTCGGCTTAGCCAGCGCCATCTCTTGGATGCTGTTTGCCATCATCGCCGTGGTCACATGGCTCACCAACCGCGCTTTTCGAGAAAGAAAGGGCAGCTGATGATGTCCACCGCTTCCAACAACGTGCGCACAACCGAGCGCCTGCAGTTGACCGGCGTCATCTTTTTGGCGCTGGGTGCCTTGGCCATGCTAGCGCCCTTCTTTTTCATGTTTGTGTTTGCCACCCATTCACGCGCCGACATTTTCAGCGTGCCACCGCCCCTGTTTTTTGGTGATCAGTTTTTTGCCAATATGGACATATTGATGCGCAAAATTCCGTTCTGGCGCAATCTGGGCTTGTCACTGTATGTGGGCTTGATGAGCACCGCGCTTACGCTGTTGTTTTGCTCCATGGCAGGTTTTGCGTTTGCGGCCTACGAGTTTCGGTTCAAAAACGCGCTGTTTGGCTTGGTCATGGCCACCATGCTGGTGCCGGCCTTTCTGGGCATGATTCCAACCTTCATGATCATGGACGCGTTAGGCTGGATCGACCAACCCCGCGCGCTGTATCTTCCGGCAGCCGCCCCTGCCATGGGCATTTTCTTGATGCGCCAATACATCAGCGCAGCAATCCCCAAAGATCTGTACGAAGCCGCCCGCATGGACGGCTGCTCTGAGTGGTCTGTTTATTGGCGCGTGGTGGTACCGCTGTTAAGCCCGGCCTTTGGCACGCTGGGCCTGATTGTGTTCATTGCCTCTTGGAACAACTTCATGGGGCCCTTGATTGTGATGCGCACCCCCGAGATGTACACCTTTCCACTGGCTTTGCGCAGCGTGCAAAGCCCTGTTGACACCGAGTGGGGTGCTTTGATGGCGGGCTCGGCGGTAGCCGTATTGCCCTTGCTGGTGATTTTTGTATTTTCCTCCAAGCGTTTGATCGAAGGATTGACCGCTGGAGCGGTTAAATGATGGGGTTGAGATCAATGAACGACTTAGTAGCCAAGCGCCTGTCCACAATCGAACCACAACGCGCGGACTTTGGCACTGACTTTGCTTGGGGCGTGGCCACGTCCGCTTACCAAATTGAAGGCGCCACAACAAGCGGTGGCCGGGGCGAGTCCGTCTGGGACCGCTTTTGTAAAACGCAGGGCAGTATTGCAGACGCCAGCAACGGCGATGTGGCTTGCGACCATTACAACCGATGGGCTGAAGACCTGGACCTGATTGCCAACCTAGGCGTTGGACATTACCGGTTTTCTGTGGCTTGGCCACGCGTGCAGCCACTGGGCAGTGGTAGCTGGAACGAAGAAGGCATGGCGTTTTACGAGCGCATCATCACCGGCCTGACCGAGCGTGGCGTGGCCGCACACATCACTCTGAACCACTGGGACCTGCCACAAGCCCTGCAAGACACGGGCGGTTGGAACAACCGTGATACCTGCTCCCATTTTGTGCGCTACGCGGAAGAGATTGCGCGCCGTTTTGGCAACCGTGTGGCCTCCATCGTCACCCACAACGAGCCCTGGGTTGTGGCGGTGCTCGGTCATGAGCATGGCATCTTTGCGCCTGGCCTGAAGTCCAGAGCCACGGCCATGCAGGTGTCACACCATTTATTGCTTAGCCATGGCATGGCTGTGAAGGCCATGCGCCAACTCAACATCCGCGCTGAACTGGGTTTGGTGCTGAATTTATCGCCCATTTACCCAGCTACCCAAGCCAAGGAAGACTTGGCCAAAGCCCGTTTGGACGACGGCTTGATTCTGCGCTGGTACATGGACCCGGTGTACAAGGGGCACTACCCGACCGATGTATGGCAACATCTTGGCGCTGATGCGCCGAACGTGGAACCTGGTGACTTGGACGCGATCAGTCAACCCATTGACTTCTTGGGCGTCAACTACTACACCCGCAATTTCTCATCATCAGGCAACCCATGGGACGCCACAGCCAGCGGCGCCAAAGTGACCGATATGGGCTGGGAGGTTTACCCCCAAGGCCTGACTGAGTTGCTGGAGCGCCTGCACGCAGACTACGCACCCAAAGCACTGGTGGTCACTGAAAATGGTGCAGCATTCAAAGATGAGCTGATCGATGGCCAGGTGCATGACGCTGAGCGATTGGACTATTTTCGTACCCATATCGTGGCCTGCCTGCAAGCTTTGAAAAATCGTGTGCCGCTGAAAGGTTACTTTGCCTGGAGCTTGATGGACAACTTTGAATGGGCCAGCGGCTATGCCAAGCGCTTTGGCTTGGTTTACGTGGACTACGCCACCCAACAGCGCCTGCTAAAAGACAGTGCGCGTTGGTACAAGGCCTTTTTAGGCAGCAACTGACATGGGTTCTATTTCACTCAAAAACGTTGCCAAACGCTTCGGCGACGTTGAAGTTATTCCCGGGGTCAACCTCGAAGTCAAAGACGGCGAATTTTTAGTATTTGTCGGTCCCTCTGGCTGCGGAAAATCCACTATCTTGCGCTTGATTGCGGGTTTAGAACCCTTGAGCGGCGGCGAGATTTTCATTGACGAAAAGAAGGTCAACGATCTAGGGCCCGCCGATCGTGGTGCCGCCATGGTGTTTCAAAGTTACGCCTTGTACCCCCACATGACGGTTGAGGAAAACATGGGCTTTGGTTTGCGCATGGGTGGTACCAAAAAGACCGAAGTGCGCGAACGGGTTCGAGCCGCCGCAGACAAACTCAAACTCACCGAACTGCTGAACCGTTTCCCCAAACAACTGTCAGGCGGTCAACGACAACGGGTGGCCATTGGTCGCGCCATCGTGCGCCGCCCTGCTGCGTTTTTGTTTGATGAGCCACTGAGCAACCTGGATGCATCGCTGCGCGTGCAAATGCGCATCGAGCTGGCCAAACTGCACGCCGACCTGCGCACCACCATGGTCTACGTCACGCACGACCAAACCGAGGCCATGACCTTGGGTGACCGCATTGCGGTGTTCAACGCAGGACGCATCGAGCAGCTCGGCACGCCTATGGCGCTTTACCACCAACCCGACAACCTGTTTGTGGCACAGTTTTTGGGTTCACCCAAAATCAATGTTTTACCTTATGTTTGGGACAGCACCAAAGGCTTCACCATTGGACGCGACAACACCATTGCCACCGACACATTGGGCCTGAGCGCCAGTCAGATCACCAAGGGTTCAAGTCTGGCCGTCAGACCAGAGGCTTGGCATGTTCTACCCAACGAACAAGCGGGCATCAAAGGCCAAGTTGAGTTTCTGGAAAACCTGGGCGACGCCGTGATTGCCTACCTGCAAGTCGCTGGGCTGCAAAACCCACTGGTGGTCAAGTTGCCGGCTGAGCGGGCGCACATGCAACACGGCGACACCGTGACAGTCTGGCCAGCCGCCAACCAAACCATGGTGTTTGATGCGCAGGGAAAACGAATCGTGAAGGAATCAAAATGATTGCAAAGCAGTGGATGCTTGCCAGCGTTGTGTCAGCAGGTATTTTGCTAACTGTGACAGCTCAAGCCCAAGTGACACCTGTGGGTGCTGGTGGCTTTCGCACCGAAATCAACAGCGGTGACCGCCCCACGCCAAAGGCAGAATTTCGCACCGCCGAGATGGCCAAGCGTGCTGTACCCACCAACCAATGGTATTCATCCATTGTGTTCACGCGTTGGTCAGAGGTGATTCACGCTGTGCCCTTGACCTTCAAGGCCACAGCGGCCGGCCTTGAGATCGGCCAACCCACCAAAAAAATTGTGCCCACCGAGCGCAAAGACGTTGAGGTGCACTACCCCCACGTAGCAGACTTGGTTTTGCAAGCCACAGCCTTCAAGCCTGAAGCGGCCTTGCTGGCCGGCTACGGGGATTGGTCTGTTGACATGGACCTGGCTTCAGGCGCTGATGCACTGCGCGCCACCATCTTGCACGGCAGCCCTTGGGTGTATGCACAGGTCAACCGCGGTGGTGTGGCCTTGCAACTGGGCAAAGACGCTGTGGTTCAGCCGTGGGCAGATCACCCCAACGTGCTGCGCATCAGCTTAGGCAACAAACACTTTGCAGCGTTTGCCCCCAAGGGCAGCAGCTGGCAGGCCTCAGGCAGAGGCTGGGCAGTGGCAGATTTTGCCGCCCTACCTAAGCAAGTGGCCATTGCCTCAATGCCGGCCAACGATGTGAGCACCTTGCAAACCTACGAGCGCAGTGCATACATGCGCATCACCGACACCCGTGCTGACTTTACCGTGGACCGAAAAGCTGGCGTGCTCAACACCACGTACAAGGTCACGGCCACCGCATTGCCTGGGCACGAGGGCACACCCATGCAGGGCCTGTACCCACACCACTACATTGATAACCCCGTGCTGACACAGCCTACGCTGGCCACGGTAGACAGCATCCGCGGGCCGATTCGCATGGTGCAAGCTGATCAGTTCCAAACCCGCTACAGACTCAACGGCTTCGTACCCTTCTGGCCAGGATTGGCTGCGGGCGAGGGCAAAGATGAACTGCGCTCGTTCATCAAAAAAGACGCTCGCCGCGCCCAGCCCATGATGCTGGAAATTGGTCAAGGCCCTTACTGGCAAGGCAAAGGCTTGCAGCGCATAGCCAATGTGATGCGCATTGCAGACCAAGAAGGCATGAAAGATGTGCGTGATGACCTGCTGGCCAAGCTCAAAGAGCGCTCTGAAGGTTGGTTATCAGGCAAGAGCAGTTTCAACTATTTCCATCAGGACAAGGCCTTTGGCACCATCACCAGCTACCCCGAGGAATACGACGCGGTCAAAGACATGAATGACCACCATTTCCATTACGGCTACTGGATTCGCGCTGCAGCAGACATTGGCCTGCTTGACCCCAACTGGATCAAGCCCGAGCAATGGGGTGGCATGATTGAGCTGCTGGTTAAAGACATCGGCACGGCTGAGCGCGGTCGGGCTGATTTTCCGTACCTGCGCAACTTTGACCCCTACGAGGGGCACGCCTGGGCCTCTGGCGTAGGCACCTCGCCTGACGGCAACAACCAAGAGTCGTCGTCTGAAGCCATCAACGCCTGGGTGGCGCTGATGCTGTGGGGCACGCTGACCAACAACCCAGCCTTGGTCGATGTGGGAACCTACCTGTACACCACAGAGATACAGGCGATCAACCACTACTGGTTCGACATCCACGGTATCACGCTGCCCAAGGAATACCTGAACGTTGAAGTCAGCATGGTGTTTGGCGGCAAGCTCGCGCACAACACGTGGTGGATTGACGAGCCACGGCAAATCCACGGCATCAACCTGCTGCCTTTCACCACGGCATCCACCTATCTGGCCACCAGCCCCGCGTTTGTGAAACGCAACCTGGACGCCTTGGACAAAGAAATCAAAATCTTTGAGGGCCGTGGCAAGCGCGCCAAGCCTGAGGACATCTGGCAAGACCTGTTTGCCAAATACCTGGGGCTGGTGGACGCCAAAGCAGGCATGGCCCGCTGGGACCGGTACGGCTCGTATGAACTGGGTGACACCCGCACCCACACCTACCACTGGCTACAAACCATGGCCCAGATGGGTACGCCAGATTTGACTGTGAGCGCAGATACCAGCTACTTTGCTGTGTTCAAAACAACACAAGGCAAACGCAGTTACCTGGTTTACAACCACGCCAACACACCTGTGAATGTGTTGTTCAGCGACGGCAAACAGGTTCAAGCGGCAGCAAAGGGCTTATCGGTTCATTGATTTGGTCACACATTAGGGAAAACACTAATTGAACACCTACACCAAAACAATGAGAATTCTCATGAAAGCGCTTTCAGAAAGCGATTTCAGTTTGCACATCATCCAAGGACAAACATGTTTTTAAAGACCCATTTCATACACAAGTCAGCATCGCTTAGAAGCACAGCCGCACTGGCAACCATCGCCGCAGGCCTGGCACTCGCCGCTTGCGGTGGCGGCGGCACCACCGGCACCCCAGTTACCGGAAGGTTGGTTGACGGCTACATTAAAAATGCCACCGTTTGCATAGACTTGGATAACAGTGGAACGTGCGATGCCGGTGAACCTAGCGCAATGACTGGTGAAGGTGGAAGCTATAAGCTGTATGCGCAAGAGGGCTCGTCGCTGGCAGGCAAATACCTCTTAGCTGTTGTCACGACGGCTTCAGAAGACTCTGATAACCCAGGCCAGCCCGCCATGCCAAGCAAAATGCTGGCCTTTGCTGACCAAACAGGTTTGATCACGCCGCTGACGACCGTTGTGGCCGGTTTTGTCAAAGCTGACTCAACACTCTCAATTGCAGATGCTGAAACAAACGCCAAAACCCTGTTAGGGCTGCCCAGCGGCTTCAACTTCCAAGATGACTATGTTGCCAAGCAAGACGCTGGTGCCCATGCTGCAGCTCGCGTCGTCAACCAAGCTTTGAGCAACATTGTTGGCAGTGGCCCAATAGATGACACCAATCTGAAACTGGCTGTAGCAAATGCCAGCGATTTAGCCCAGCAAGCCTATGCTGACCCATCACAGGTCACCACCTTGCTGGCACTAGCAGACGATCAGACAAAAAACGCGGCACCGGTTTACAAAACAGTGGCAAGCGTTGACATGAAGAAGTTTGAAGGGTATGAGGTCATGCGCTCGCGTTACATACCGAGCTACCAAGGAAAAGTCGCAGCTGGTTATGTGATTTTTTCAGGTGAATATGGCGCTGGTATAGAGGTGAAAAATTTTGCTGACTACACCGCACAAGTCAACAAAGACAAAGGCGGAGCAGTCAAGTTCAAAGTGGACTTATACGCAAGTCAAAAGGCTTATGGTGAGTCCACCGGTCTGGCCGAATTTGATTTGGTTTGGCTGACAACTAACGGTTATTGGCACATTGAACAAAAAACGGTTCAGATACCAGAGGACGGGAAAAATAGTTGGAAAACATACGAAATTGATACAAGCACGGGCACCAGCGGGAACACTTATGGTGTGCTCGCCGATGACAATTTGCTGCAGATCAAAACTGGTAAGGACGGTTACGCTGGTCCAAATATTGAGGTCATGGTCGGTAAGATTCAGATGTCAAACGACAACTGGGAAACTTCTGTGACGATCACCCCTGACAGCAATTGGGCTAGTTATGGTTTAGCTGACACATATCCAGAGTTCTTTGTCGTGGATTCTGCGTTAACTCAGCAAGGTGATTTGATCAAAATGATCAAAACAGGATGTTGCGCAACCGTGTATTCAGGTATGACGCAAACAAACTTTGCAACAGGCTTAACTGGCTCAAGCGTCACCATGGAAGTGGATATTTACCAAGAAAGTTCCAGCTTTCCAGTCACTATCGTGGCACAGGAAATAGGTAACTACCAAAATGCAACAACGGCTGCAACTTTGAACACAGTCAGTACAGACACAAAAGGGGTTTGGAAAACCTACCGCTTTAGCTTGAACAACTTTCAACCTGAGGTACACAAAGAATTGGTTGTTTTGCCCGACCCAGGTGTTGCGGCAAGCGATCAAACCATGTACATGGCCAATTTGAAGGTGGTTGATGTCTTCAACCCTTTCAAATAAACATGCCTGGAAATTAGACTTATGTACACGACAAAACCCATCATTCAAGCAACCAGAAAGCGTGCTGACATGTACTCATACAAAACCAAATCCTTAGCATCGATTGGCAAAGTGGCTGCGGCAGCGTTGCTGATTGCGACACCTGTACTCAGCCAAGCCGTTGACATTGGCCCCTTTGTCATCAATGGTTTTGTCAAAATCGAAGCTGGTCGCACATCTAACGTATGCGAAAAGTGCCAGGCTGTAAGAACTGACCAATTTGGTGATGAAGATCGCCATCGCCCTTGGGCTGATGCCATCGCCCCTGGTAAGCCTTTTGGCACCCAAGACGGCGTTATCACTTTGGCGCAACCCTATATCGGCACCAAAGATTTCAACTTGGGCAAGGGCTTCAAAGTACGTGGTCTTTGGAGCCAGCGCTGGCGTGATGGCAAGGTGGACATCGAAGGCTTTGAGTACGAGAAGAACATCACCTTCACACAAGAAGACTACGGTAGCCTGCAACTGGGTGCCTTCCCCACCCGCGGTTGGAGTATTGCAGACTACCCCTACGGCACCCAAATTGGCGTAGCGGACGCTTGGGCTTCCAGTGGATCAGGCTATGGCCTGCTGACGCGCGCCATCCGTTATGGCGCGCCCAAGCAGTATGTTTTTGGTGGTGACTTGCAACTTGAGGCCACCTATGATTTTGGTGCAAGCGGTTATTACCACAAGCCTCAGTTTCTGGAGCTGTTTGCCCAATACGCGGGCGGTCCCTGGGTAATTGAGGGCGTTGTGCAGCATGCGAAGAATGGCAAGCCATCAGCTTGGACGCATGGACCTTTCACTGGCATGACCAATGAACCTGGAGATGACAAAGCAGCTGGTCCTGATAACCAGCAGTCCATTGTGATGGTGATGGCGCGTTACAAAATGAATGCCAAAACCGTGCTGTTTGCAGGCTTGCGCCATAACGAGTGGAGTGGTGCTAGAGCGCATATTGTTGGCAACGATGGTACAAACGATTTATGGAACTCTATGTTCAACGTGGGCCTGTCAGGCCCTGGCGTTTTGGCAGATCCATTTACCGCTTATCCGGCCCAATCTGAAGACATCAGTGCAGGCTTTACTTACAAAATCAGCGAAAAAGTAACGATGAACGCTGGTTTGGTGTATTTGGGTAAAGCTCGAACAGATAACCCAAGTGAACGTGGTCAGTCCAACACCATGACTTTGGGCGCATTGGGCCTTGGCTATGAGATCATGCCAGGCTGGTCGGTGTATGGCTACGCAGGTGCCGTGAACTACGGACAAAAAGGTTTGGCGCCACTGTCCGTGCCTGGCCACAGTTCATTTTCTGGCATTGATCCACGTGTAGCAACAAATGGCAAATGGCTTGGTTTAGGTACGGTTTACGTTTTCTAACAAGGCCATCCATGCGATTCCTCTTGGGGGCTTTGGCCCCCTTTTTATTGCTCACAGCTTGCGGTGGTGGCGGCGGTGCGGCTGGACTTGTGCAGCAGCCTGATCCCAAGCTCTCACGCACCCTGGTTTGGAGCGACGAGTTTGATGGCAACGGTTTGCCCAATGCCACCAAGTGGGTCTATGACACAGAGCGCAACCGCCTTGGTTGGTACAACAATGAGCTTCAGTACTACAGTGCCAACCGCACTGAAAATGCCAAGGTTGAAAACGGCGCATTGACCATCACTGCCATCAAAGAGCGCCTCAGCACCCAAGCAGATTACGGCAACCAAAACTACAGTTCAGCACGACTCATCACAAAGGACAAGGCCAGCTGGACGTATGGTTTTTTTGAAGTGCGGGCCAAGCTGCCATGCAGCTTGGGCACCTGGCCTGCCATTTGGATGTTAGGCAGTGGCGGCAGGTGGCCGGATGACGGTGAAATCGACATCATGGAGCAAAAGGGCACATCCAGTGCTGAGAAATCACGCGTGAACGGCACCATACACACCCGTGCCTACAACTACTTTAATGGCTCATTGGGTGTTGGAAAAGGCAGCAGCACCTCCATCAGTGATGCCTGCAACAACTTTCACAATTACCAACTGACCTGGACCTCGGACAAGATTGCCATCGGGCTTGACGACCAAGTCTATTTTGAATACACCAAGCCTGCCAATGCAACCTACCAAGAATGGCCATTTGATCAGCCGCAGTTCATGATTTTGAACTTGGCCATAGGGGGTGATTTGGGTGGCGCCGTGCCCAGCAACTTCACCAGTGACCGCATGGTTGTGGAATACGTTCGGGTCTACCAGTAAGCTGGCTAAAAGGCTGATGACCGATTGACCCTGGCGCTGGTTGAAGCGCATGCGTGGCACCTGTTCACGCATACCTTTGGTTCAGGTTTGGTCTTTCAATTCAAACCACAACACTTCTTGTATTTTTTACCGCTGCCGCAAGAGCACACGTCGTTGCGCCCAGGTGTGGCGGCTACACGCACGGTTTCAACGCGTGGACCAAAGTTGCGCCACAGCTCGCGCAAGTCGTAGACCGCAAAAATGGCATCTGCAAATTCATTGAGGCGACGCACGCTCATGGTAGCGGGGCCGTCTTCATCAAAGGCGTTGACCGTCAGTTCATCCGTGTCGTCTTCGGTCAAAGCCACCACGGTTTCAAGCGCGGCGTCCAACACGCCAGCGGCCTTGCGCTCGCGCGGAGGCTCCCATTCTTCGGGCCAGTTTTCAACCGCGTACATGAAGCCAATGGCCCAGATCTGACCAAAAGACGGCACAGGGGACTCGCCCATCTCTGCGCGCTGCTCAGGCGTGAGCGCGGCAATCGCCCCGCGCACGTCCATGACTTCAGGCTGGTAAGCGTTTTCATCCTCTAAAGACTGCACATCGGCATCCAGACACTTCACCACTTCTGCATAGCGGCGTGACCACAAGTCCAGAAAATGTGCGCGCTGATCGGCGTCCAAGAACGGCGCCAGGTCGTCAGTGGCTTGCGCGTCTGACCCCAGCAGAACTGGCAAAAACTCCTGTGCGTCTATCGGCCTGCGGCAGCACACCAAAGCGGCCATGAAGCCTTCGCAAAATTCCCACTGCGGCACTTCATCATCACGCTGGCGTAAATCGTCCAACACGGCGTCAAGCGCATCAAACTCGTCGGCACTGAGGGGCTCAAAAACGGCAGCAAGGGTCATGGGGCATACTCTCAATAAGAAGCCCCTATTTTGCCTTGCTCACCAGCAGAATCTGGCCACTGCTTGATTCACAATGCGGTACGGAAAAGAAATGAGGAAAATGGGACGCATGCATTCAGGAGTTTGTCCGTGAGCGTTTGGAAAAACCACCATCCCCGCCTGTGGCTGCTGGGCTGTTTGGGGCTTGTTTATGCCACGTCTGCACTGGCGTCTTTAGGCGGCCCGCCCCATCCGCGCCCCAACACCGCTGCCGCACCCATACCCAAAGCCGCCCAAGCAGCCAGCGTGGTACCCGCAGGAGCACAGCCATTTACAGACAGCGTGATCACCGATGGCGGTGGCGGTGTTACCCATGAATACGTCAATACCCAAGGTGTGGTGTTTGCTGTGCGTTGGTCGGGGCCTGTTTTGCCCAACTTCCAGGCCTTGTTCGGCACGCATTTCAGCGCCTTGCAAGCCGAAGCCCAGCGCAGCCGTGCTTCGCGCAAGCGGGGCGCGCCTTTATCGATGGAATCAGACACTTTGGTGATGGTCTCGCGTGGCAAGATGGGCCACTTCACAGGTTACGCTTACGTGCCTTCACTGGTGCCCGCTGGAGTGAATGTTGATGACCTCTTACAGTAACATCATGGCGCGCTGGGCGCTGATGGGCTTGGTGGTGCTTGGGCTAGTTGCCTGTGGTGGTGGCTCGTCATCGCCCAATTCATCGACACCCGTGTCGCTGGGCAACCCCAGCACGGGCAACAATGTGATGGCTGTTTACGTCGACTTGGGACCGAATGGCAATGACGTCAACCGCCTCTACACCAACATCACCATCTGCCAACCTGGCACATCGGTGTGCGAAACCATCGACCATGTGCTGGTGGACACGGGCTCAACAGGCCTGCGCTTGTTATCTGAAGCGGTCACCAACCCAGCCATCACGCAATCGAGCGTGCGCACTGGCACCAACCCTTTGCTCAGTTGCGCCCAGTTTTTAGATCTCAGCTACGCCTGGGGACCGGTTGTCAAAGTCGATTTACAGCTGGGTGGCGAAACCATTCCCAATTTACCCACTCAGCTTGCAGGTGCCCCGACCTATGCTGCACTTGGTCAGGCCAGCGCGTGCGCTGGCAGTGGCACCTATGAAGCACTCAAGACTGTGGCTCAGCTTGGCGCCAAAGGCATTTTGGGCATGGGCTTGTTACAGCGTGATTGCGGTTCAATTTGCACCACAAATGCCGCCATTGGCTACTATTACACCTGCACCACAAACGATTGCAATGCCATCACAGGCGCAACAGCCAGCCTGTCTGAGCAACTGCGCAACCCGGTGCCGCTTTTAAGCTTTGATAACAACGGCTTTGTCGTCAACTTGCCTGCGGTGCCCGCACCCGGCGCAAGCAGCTTGACAGGTGAAATTGTTTTTGGCATTGACACCCAGAGCAACAATGCTTTTTCCAATGTCACGGCGCTCACTACCAATAGCCTGGGCTACATCAGAAGAACCCAAGTGACCAGTTCACAAGCAGTGGCCACTTATGCCAGCAGTTTCATCGACACAGGCTCCAACGGCATATTCTTTGACAGTACCTGGGATGCGCTGCAGCCCTGTGGCCTTCGGCCTGACCCTGAAGGGTTTTATTGCCCAAGCACGGATTTGGCATTAAGTGCGATCATGACTGGTTTCAACTTATCGTCTAAACCTGTGAACTTCAACGTTTCCAATGCCAAAACACTGTTTCAAAACAGGAATGATGCAGTGATACCTTCGCTGGGAGGCCCCATCAATTGGATTGGGATATTCGACTGGGGCCTGCCGTTTTATTTTGGTCGCAAGGTTTTCCACGGCATTGATGGTGAAGTCACCACTTTGGGCACCGGACCCTTCATTGCGTTTTAAGCGCCAGGTTGAGCGCACAGCCCAGCGCCTCCAGCCTTTTTTTCATACACAAAACGGCTTTGTCTTTGCTGAACAGTTGGGCCTGGTGCGCCACCGCCAAATCAATGAATTTTTGATCATCGGGGTCTTTGCAGCTGATCCCGGCTTTAGGTGCTGCAGCCACCAGCGTGACAGCAGCATCAAAGCGTGCCAGCACACTTTCTGCGCTCAGGGCGTTTTTCTCAAGACGACGCGCAATGTGGGCATAAGCCAGCACCCGCGATAGCTCTTCCCGCATGGCCTCGGTGGCAAGCCAAACCCAAGCGCCTTGCTTCAAACTTTCGCTTAAGGACTCAGACCCTGGGTCTTGAAACACCCACAGGTCCAAGACAATGTTGGTATCAAGTACCCGTGCTTGCATGCTTGTCAGCCAGTTTGCCCTTGACCATGTCAAAACGAAACAGCCGGCATTCAATGGGGCCGTTCCACATGGGCACACGACGCGATTCTTTGAGCCGCATTTTGCCCGGCAGCTTGAGGTCGGGCGTGAGCATCCAGCCCGTCCAACCCGCATAGTTTTTCTTCCAATGGCTGGCCAACTGTTGGAAGAATTCGCCGCCTTGTTCGGTTTGCGGCAATTCACGCGCACCAAAACGACCTTGCTGTGCAGCCGACTCGTCTTCGTCTTCATAAGACTGCTCAGCACGGTCTGCACGGGCCACACCCGCCACCTCAATACGCTCACCGTAAGGCGGGTTAAGCAACATGATGCCACCGCCTGCTACGGGGGGCATGCGCTGCAAGGCATCCCCCCCGCGAAACTCAATCACCTGGCCCACACCAGCGCGCTCGGCATTGCGCTGGGCAAAGTCCACCATGCGGTGGGCCACGTCGCTGCCGTAGATGATAGGGGCTTGACCCGCCTCGGGCATCACCACGGCTTGCGCCGCTTGGTCTTTGATGGCTTGCCAAACGTGTTGTTGAAAGGGCACAAAATGCTCAAACGCAAAGCGGCGCAGGCCACCGGCTGGCATGTTGCAGGCCATTTGCGCTGCCTCAATGGCGATGGTGCCACTGCCGCAACAAGGGTCGTACAGGGGCTGTAGGTCCGCGTCGCCATCGAGCCAGCCAGTGGCGGCAATCATGGCCGCAGCCAGGGTTTCTTTCAAAGGAGCGTCGCCCGTGTCTTCGCGCCAACCACGCTTGAACAAGGGCTCACCCGAGGTGTCGATGTACAAGGAGCAACTGTCAGTGGTCAGGTGGGCGTAGATGCGCACCTTGGGCCAACGCGTGTCCACATCAGGGCGCACGCCATGGGCTTTAACGCGAAAGCGGTCGCACACCGCGTCTTTGATTTTGAGCGCTGCAAAATTCAAACTGGTCAGCGGGCTGTGCTGCGCTGTGATCTCAACCTTGATGCTTTCACGCGGTGTGAACCAGGCTTCCCACGCCACCTCGCTGGCAGCGCGGTACAGGTCTTGCTCATGGCGGTAGCCCGTATGTGAGAGCAGCACCAAGACCCTCTGTGACAAGCGGCTGTGCAAGTTAAGCAAGAACACGTCGCGCCAAGAGGCGCGAACGGCCACCCCGCCGCGCTGCTTGATCACGTCTTCAGGGCCGCGTTCGGTGATGCGCATGACCTCTGGGGCCAGGTAATCTTCAACGCCGGCGGCGCAGGGCAAAAAAAGTTCAAGTTGATTCATGTCATACCATTCATTCACACAGGGCACTGGGCCCAAAATTTCACAGCGATTTACGCAAATTAGCCGGCGCAATGCGCAGTGCTTCGCGGTATTTGGCCACGGTTCGCCTGGCGCACTCAATGCCTTGCTCTTTCAACATGTGCGCAAGTTGGTTGTCACTGAGCGGCTTTTCAGCGTTTTCAGCACCAACAAACTGTTTGATGAGCGCGCGCACGGCGGTGCTCGATGCATTACCACCCGACTCGGTTCCCAAGCCAGAACCAAAAAAATATTTCAACTCAAAAGTGCCAAATGGCGTGGCCATGTATTTGGCCGTGGTCACCCGGCTGATAGTGGACTCGTGCAAGCCCAACTCATCGGCTATTTCGCGCAGCACCAATGGACGCATGGCCAATTCACCGTGCACAAAAAAACTACGCTGTCGCTCAACGATGGCGGTACTCACCCGCAAAATGGTATCGAACCGTTGCCGTACGTTTTTGATGAACCAGCGTGCTTCTTGCAAGCGCTGTTGCAACGCTTGCGACTGGACGGCCTCGCTGCCTGTGCTGCGATGATTTTTAAGCGCCTCGGCGTAAATGTTGTGCACCTGCAGACGTGGCAGTACTGCCGGGTTCAGTTGAACTTGAAATTTTTCCAAGCCATGACTGCGCACACGTGCTACAAGGACGTCTGGCACGACGACATTGCGCTCAACATCGACAAACCGCCGCCCTGGTTTGGGCTCCAAACGCGTGATAAGCGCCATGGCATCGCGCACCTGATCGGCTGGGGCGCCCGAGAGCACAGTCAAGCGTTTGACATCGCGCCGCGCCAGCAAATCCATGCCTTCAAGACACAAGCGCAGCGCCAAGTCTGCATCTTGCCTGTGACTCTGCGCTTGGCGCATGGCGCGCAACTGCAGCGCCAGACATTCAGACAGGTCGCGGGCACCAACGCCCACTGGCTCCAAGCTTTGCAGCAAGCCCAATGCCACCTTCAGGTGATGCTCAATCACTTCAGTCTGGTCTTGTCCGCCGTGGGGTGCGAGGTTTTGAGCCAACTCGGTCAAGCTGTCTTCCAGATAACCGTCGTCGTTCAATGACTCGATCAACACATACAGAGCAGAGCGGTCATCAGCGCTACAGCGCAGACTCAGGGCCTGTGTGTGCAGAAAGTCTTGCAGCGTACCCTGCTGACGCGCCAGCTCAGAGGCCTCGCGTTCATCACCGGCACTCAGATTGTTGCCCCGCGCTGCAGCCTCGCCACCCCACTCACTGTCATCAGGCGCGAGGCTGGCGCTGCCATCGCCGTCCCAGCTGGGTGCTTCGGATGCGGCAAATGCGTCTGGTGTTTCATCAGAGTTGGCAGCTGCAACGTCGACATTGGTGTAGCTGGGCAACTCAGCGTCTCGGTCGGAACGGTTGATGATGGCATCAGCCTGATCAACTCCGAAGCCTTCTTGCTCCGCAGCTTCGTCCACGCGTTCCAAAAACGGGTTATCGTCAAGCATCTGGTCGATTTCTTGGCTCAGCTCCAAGGTCGAGAGTTGCAACAAGCGAATCGACTGCTGCAACTGAGGCGTGAGCGCAAGGTGCTGCGATACCCGCAGTGACAAGCCTTGTTTCATACTCACATGCGGAAATGTTCACCCAGATACACTCGGCGCACATCGGCGTCGTTGACGATTTCAGAAGGTGTTCCCTGGGCCAGCACGCGCCCTTCGCTGATGATGTAAGCGTGGTCACAAATACCCAGTGTCTCGCGCACGTTGTGGTCTGTTATCAAAACACCAATCCCGCGCGCTTTCAAAAAGCTGATGATGCGCTGAATCTCGATCACTGCAATCGGATCAATGCCCGCAAATGGCTCGTCAAGGAGGATGAAGCCTGGTTGTGTAGCCAGCGCTCGGGCAATTTCAACCCGCCGGCGCTCCCCCCCTGAGAGTGACAAAGCGCTGGACTGGCGCAGATGATCAACGCGCAAATCCTGCAACAAGGCGGTCAAGCGGTGCTCAATTTCCGGCTTGGCCAGCTCGCGGCCGTCCTCGTCCAACTGCAATTCCAGCACGGCGCGCACATTGTCTTCAACATTGAGCTTGCGAAAAATAGAGGCTTCCTGAGGCAAGTAGCCCAATCCCATGCGCGCACGCCGATGGATCGGAAGGTGCTCGATCGATACCCCATCAATGGTAATGTCACCACTGGTGGCGCGAACAAGCCCCACAATCATGTAAAAAGACGTTGTCTTGCCAGCCCCATTGGGGCCTAGCAGGCCCACCACCTCGCCTTTGCGTACCGATAGCGAGACGTCCTTCACCACCTCACGGCCACCGTAAAACTTTTGCAAATGCCTGGCTTCTAAGCTGATTTCCGCCTGGGGTGCCAGGAGTCGCTCGCCGTTATCTGCAACAGCTGTATGCGCGGCAACACTGCTCATGGTTTTTTACTGTCTTGCAGCTTGGGGCTGATGCGCAACAGCGCACCTGGCGTTGCTGAAGGCGCCTGCGTTGTGCGTTTGGGTCCGAGCATGGCCCGCACCCTTCCAGAGGGCGCGCCAGGTTGACCGACGCTGCCTGTGCTGCCAACACCCGGCAAACCATCGAGCGTGAAAACGTCGGTGGTGTTGTTGTAAAGAATCACACCCGCATTGAACTCGTCGTTGAGCTTGGCGCCCTGGTAGCGTCGCAACTGCGCCTGGCCAATGAATTTAACCGTGTCGCTAGAACCGTCGTAGTCAATGGTCTGGCCCTGCCCCTCGATGTACTCGTCAAGGCCTTCGCGTTTTTGCCGGAAAAAAGCCAAGGAACCCGGCTCCGCGGTGACCACGCCGTACTGAAAACCCTGCGGGTCTTGGCGTATTTCAACGCGTGCGCCCCGAATCTGAATCGTTCCTTTGCTCAGAACCACCTTGCCAGTGAAAACACTGATTTGACGCGTTTCGTCGTAACGCAATGCATCGGCCTCGATATTCATCGGCTGGTCTCGATCAGCCTTTTCTGCGTACACCCATGGCGCTGCCAGAACCAGCCAGCACGACAGCAATATCACAGACAGTTTTTTCATAGGGCACGAATCTTGCATAGGACGAGGAATCATTGTAGCGAGGGCTCGGGGGCTGACTGCGCTCACGCAGCAAACAACCGGGCCCGGCGCTGGCGGGCGCTCAGCGCCCTGCGTGCGCCTGAGCCACCAGAAAATTCACCACATCCAAAACCCCAGCCATGCTGCGGGCCAGTTCCCCATCGGTGTAAAACTGACCCGCTACACCCATGGCAGGAACACCTGAGACGCCGTACAGGTTCTGCAACTGTGTGGCGCGCTTGGACTTGGTTGCAACAGAGAAGGAATTGAACTGCTCGGTGAATTTGTTTCGATCAACACCTTGGGAAACAACCCAATCGGCGATGGCAGGCGCTGCATTCAGGTTCAGGCGCTGGCCGTGAATCGCAGCAAACACTTTGGCGTGTAACTTATCGACAAGACCCATGGCCTCTAGCGCGTAATACAAACGTTGCTGGGGCTCAAAATCAGCGCGAAAGGCCACAGGCACCCGTCTGAAAGCCACATGTTTGGGTAATTTTGCAAGCCAGTCACCCAACTTGGGTTCAAAGGCATTGCAATGCGGGCAGTTGTACCAAAAGAATTCGACCACTTCGACTTGACTGGCATTGGCCTCTACTGGCGCTGGCCTGTCCAGCCGCACATACTCTTTACCGGCCTTGGGCACACTGGTCTGTGCCAACACCAGACCTGGCATCAAGGAAGAACCGAGCAGACACAGCGTACCGCCCCCAACAAAAACATCACGTCGCTTCATTTTGAATATCTCCTGACAAAAAATCACCCAGGTTTTGGCAACCCGCAGGCAAAAAGGGTTCAGCGCTGCACACGAACCATGACCGTTTCATTGCCGTTGGCATGAAGACTTTCCTTGGCTTTGTTGGCCTCATCACGGGTTTGGAACGGCCCCATCCGCACACGAAACACAGCTTTGCCAGACTGCTCACGTTTGGACACTTTGGTCTCAAACCCCGCCAACGAAAGCTTCACCCGCTGAGCTTGGGCGTCTTCATCCGTACGGTAGGCACCAACCTGCACGTAATAGGTAAACGGGTCCAGCGCCGCAACAGGGGCCGCCGCGATGCCGCGCGACCGGGTCAAATCGCCAATGGGGTCAGCGCTGGGCGCCTCGGCTGAACTTGACACAGCGGGGGATTCGGCAGGCACCGGCGCTGCGATCTGGGTAGCAGATGGCTTCTCTGGCGAACTCGCGGGCACAGTCGGTTTAGCTGGATTTTTCCCGTATAAAGGCGTGTTGGGGTCCCAGTCTTTGTTTTTCTGTACTTCCGAGGCGTCTTGCTCGGCACTGCGGTTAAGCACTTTGTTGACAAACGTCACCGGCACTTTGGTGACGTAAACCGCCACACCCAGAGCCACGCCCAGGCCCATTACCAAGCCCAGAACAAAGCCCAGAAACGTGCCCCCGCGTTGAAGCGTCATTTGCTGCATGTGTCACCCAATCCGTTAACTTGATTACATTTTTTCCGGTGCGCTCACACCCAGCACCGCCAGGCCATTGTGCAACACTTGGGCCGTGGCGGCCACCAAGGCCAAGCGCGCCAGCTTGGTGGCTTCATCATCTACCAAAATGCGCTCGGCATCGTAGTAGCTGTGGTAGCAGGCCGCCAATTCACGCAGGTAAAAAGTCACATCATGTGGCGCAAAATCTGAGGCCGCGTTGGTCAGCATCTCTGGATAGCGGGCCAGCACCAACATCAGCGCCTGCGCCGCAGTGCTGTCCAAGGCCTGAAGATCAACGCCAGACAGCGTCGCTCGGTCACCACCCCAAGCCGCTAACACGGAGCAAATACGCGCATGCGCGTACTGCACATAGTAGACCGGGTTGTCGTTGTTTTTGGCAACAGCCAGGTCCACATCGAAGGTGTACTCCGTATCGGGCTTGCGGCTAAGCAAGAAGAACCGCACAGCGTCTTTGCTGGTCCACTCGATCAAATCGCGCAGCGTGACGTAGCTGCCCGCCCGTTTGGAAATCTTCACCTCTTGCCCACCACGCACCACCCGCACCATGGTGTGCAACACGTAATCTGGAAATCCCCGAGGAATGCCGACATCAGCGGCTTGCAGACCGGCGCGCACCCGGGCGATGGTGCCATGGTGGTCGGTTCCCTGGATGTTGATAACCTTCTCAAAACCGCGCTCCCACTTGGTGATGTGGTATGCCACGTCCGGCACGAAGTAGGTGTAAGAGCCGTCTTGCTTGCGCATCACCCGGTCCTTGTCATCGCCGTAGTCGGTGGACTGAAGCCATAAAGCACCATCTTTTTCGTATGTTTTCCCGGCCTCTTGCAAACGCTTGACAGCGGCGTCAACTTTGCCACTGGTGTACAGACTGGACTCTAGGTAGTAGTTGTCAAACTGCACCGCAAAGGCCTGAAGGTCCAAGTCTTGCTCGCGGCGCAAATAGGCCACAGCGAACTGACGAATGCCATCCAGATCGGCGGCATCACCCGAAGCGGTGAACGAGCGATCATCAGCAGACACTGTTTTTTTAGCCAGGAAGTCCACCGCAATATCAGCGATGTACTCGCCGTTGTAGTAGTTCTTACTTAAGGGGTTGTCAGCGTCGGTCGGCCAGTTCGGGTCGCCCGGCTTGAACCCCTGGGCACGCAACTGGGTGCTGGTGGCCAAGGTGGCAATCTGTACACCCGCATCGTTGTAATAAAACTCCCGGTAAACCTGCCAGCCCTGGGTGGTAAAAAGCTTACAAATGGCGTCGCCCAATGCCGCCTGTCTGCCATGGCCAACATGCAGCGGGCCTGTTGGGTTGGCCGACACAAACTCGACCAACATGCGCTGACCATTGTTGGCCTGAGTTCCAAACGCGCCCCCCTGCGCCAGCACCGAGACGACAACCTGTTGCTTGGCCGCGGGCTTGAGACGAATGTTGATGAAACCAGGACCCGCAATCTCAAGGGTATCGACCCAGCGCTTATAGGGTTCTTGCTGCAGCAAAGCCGCACGCAACGTTTCTGCCAACTGGCGCGGGTTGGCTTTGAGTGGCTTGGCCAGTTGCATGGCTGCGGTGGTGGCCAAATCCCCATGCGCCGCCAATTTAGGGGATTCGAAAGCCGCTTTGGCGCCAGCGCCTGGCATCAACACGTCAAGCGCTTGGGCAAGCGCACCCAGTAATTCATTCTTTACATTCTGCATGGGCTGATTTTACGACCCGCCGGTATGAAAAACGCTCAGGGGACGACCAGAGGATGCGGCAAGCCACCACAACTTCAGGGTGCACCGCAAAGATAAACGGGCGACAGGCTGCAGTTCATCATTTTTTTTGGCATGATGTGCACCATGCGACGACACCCAGACCTTCATCCTTCCATTTCCTGCGTTGTCCCCGCATTCAATGAGGCACGTAACCTGCCCGAGCTGTTACCGGGCTTGCTCGCTACCTTGCATGCCATGAGCGGGCAAGTTGAAGTGCTGGTTGTGGACGATGGCAGCCGCGACGACACCGAACAAGTCATGCGCGATTTATGTGCCCACCACCCGGCGCTGGTCTACATCAAACTCTCACGCAACTTTGGCAAAGAGCCAGCGCTGAGCGCAGGCATTGAAATCTGCCTCGGTGATGTCGTTGTCCTCATGGATGGTGACGGCCAACACCCCGCGCGCTTACTGCCTGAAATGCTGGCACGCTGGCGCGAAGGCTTTGACGTGGTGTACGCCGTGCGCAAAACCCGCTTAGACCAGTCCAATTTACAGATCACCTTAACCAACTGGTTTTACAAGCTGGTGAATTTGGGCAACAGGGTCAAGATCCCGGCGCACGCAGGAGATTTCAGGCTGATGGACCGCCAAGTCGTCAATGCATTGAAACGCTTGCCCGAGCGCAACCGTTTCATGAAAGGCCTCTACGCCTGGGTTGGCTTTAAAAGCAGCGCCATTGACTACGAACCGCTACCACGCGGGCAGGGGCGCAGCAACTTCGGACTACGTGGCTCTTTGTCGCTGGCGTTCACGGGGATTCTGGCGTTTTCCATTGCGCCTTTGCGCGCCTTGAGTCTGGTCGGCTTGACGCTGTCGACACTGGCCTTAGGCTATGGCTTGTGGGTCACAGGCCAGTACCTGATCGGCGGCATTGAGATCCCTGGCTATGCCACCATTGTGGTGGGCATGATGTTTTTCAGCGGCATTCAGTTGCTGTCAATTGGCATTTTGGCCGAGTACGTGGGCCGCATTTACGAGGAAGTGAAACAGCGCCCGAATTTCTTGGTAAGCCAGCGCATCGGCGCAGGGTTAACACCACGCAGCGACAAACGAGAGCCGAGTTGAACACGTCGACCTTCTGGTTTCTGGCCGTGGGTGCCAGCGCAGCGCTGACCCATCTTGCAGTCTTTAGCGTGGCTGAGCATGCGATGTGGCCAGAGTTGGCCAATGCACTGGGCTTTGTGGTGGCCTTCGGCGTGAGCTTCACGGGGCACAGACAACTCAGCTTTCAGGATGCGGGCACACCGCTGTTGACCAGCTTGCGCCGTTTTGCCGTAACGGCCTTGCTCGGCTTCGTCAACAACGAGCTGGTATTCATCCTCTTGCTGCGCGGCCTGGACTGGCCCGCCATCCCGGCGTTGATGGCCGCGCTAGTGGCCGCAGCCGTCCAAACCTTTGTGCTGAGTCGCTTCTGGGCCTTTCGCCGCTGAAGCCACACCGCCCGAGCGGTAAAGATCCCAGCCTGCGCCAGCAAAATGCAGTCGCCAACCGACATCTGGTTTGGCGCGCGTGCTGCCTTTGCGCAGCACCGCCCAGTTGCCTTGCGCCGCGCCAGCAAGGTCCAAAGCCTGCAGCCCTTGCAGGACCTTGGCGGCTTGCGGATCAAAATCAGCCCCCTCAAACAGCTCGCGCTGCCAGCTGTCGCCGGCTTGAACGCGTACCGCACCCCAGTCCTGAACCACCACAATGGCGTGCCGGGTCTGGGCGTAAAACGGCAAGTCGTAAGGATAGGCATCGGACGCGTAAATGGTGTCACCTGGCGATGCCGCACAGGCCAAGACTTCGGCCACATCTTTTGATCTACCTGCACGGGTAATGCCCCCTACCAGCAACACCATCGCCAAAGCAATGCCAACATTGAGCAGGTTCAGTCCAGCAAACCACCTCGGCGCGTGGACACGAGGCGCCATCCAGCGCTGCCAACCGGCTGCACTGAGCAACGTCAAAGGCGGCAATACGGGCAGGATATAACCCACCAGCTTGGAGTGCGGGATCGAAAAGAACACCAAAATCCCAAGTAGCCAAGCCCAACACAAACGCCACACAGCCGGTTCCAGCTCTGCCTCAGCCGCTGCCTGGGGCATTCGCTTGATTTGACCAAGTGCAAAAAATAACCAGGGAAACAAGATCAAGACCAAAACCAGGAGGTAAAACCACCAAGGCTGTGGGTTGTTGTAGGTGGCGGCGGTGTAGCGATTGAACTGTTGGCCAATGAACATGTAATTGAAAAAATCTGGGTAGCGCATCTGCGCCGACACAAACCACGGCAGGGCAATGGCTGACCACAAACCCAAACCGCTGACCCAGGGCAAATACAGCAGCTTACGTAATTGGCGCGTCCAAACAAGCCATACGAGCATCACCAAACCCGGCAGTGCAATTCCAATCAAGCCTTTACTCAGCATGGCCAAAGCGCTGCACACAAAACCAGCGCGCGCCAACCAGGGCGTGGGGCGATCAGCGGCGAAAAACGCCAGTGCAAAGCACCATATGGACAAACTAATCCAGGTGGCCACCACCATGTCGTGGTTCACATACTGGCCACCAACCAAAAAACCCAGGCTACTGCCCAGCATGACAAGTGCGCGCCGGGCCAATGTTTCGTTGGCCAATCGGCGCACCGTCAGATACAAGGCCGTCAGCATCAGTCCGGCATGCAAGGCAGGAACAAGGCGCAGTGCCCAAGCATTCACACCAAAAATTGACAGGCTGATCGCGTCAAGCCAGTAAAGCAGCGGCGGTTTGTGAAAAAACGGCAGGCCGTCCAAGCGTGGCGTGAGCCAGTCCCCACTGACCAGCATCCAGCGACCAATTTCGCCATAACGCCCTTCATCGGGAACGGCCAGCGGCCGCAACGCCGCCAGCAGCAGCAGCAACAAGCAAAAACCGAGCAAAAGCGCCCACGACGGCAGGCGTTGCAAGCGGCCCTTAATGGGCAAGGAAGTGGTGTCTTGAATCACCAACGGATTCTAGTTGTGTGCACCGAACAGGTGGCTGCCACGCGCCACCTGCACACCGCTGTGCTGCAAGGCCTGCGCAAATTCCGGACCAGAGAGGTAGGCGAACTCCTGCGTTCGCGCCCGACCAATCGCATCCCCAGACTCAGCTTTAACGGCGGGATGACACATCACGATGCTGTGCGCCGGGGCCTGCTGTAGCCAATCCCGCATCAGGTCGGCATAGCGCGCCTGAGAACCCTTGAAGTCGTACACACCGGACAACACGGCGCTGTGCGCAAAGCCTGCCGAGCCGAGCCGTTTGGCCAATGGTTTAGCGCCCATCCAAGCGATGATCCAACTTTTGAGTCCAGGCGCATGCACCTGCGCAATGCGCACGTAGGGTGCTTGGGTCAATGTACCGTACCGCTGGCTTAACAACTCGACCAAGGCATCCCGTATGCCTGCAAACTGGTGCACATGCTGGTGTCCATCAACGTAATCAGGTGCGCGCTTCCAATGCGCTTCAAACAAATCCAGTTGTCTGGCAATCACCTGTTTGGCATGCTGCACATCAAACCCGCCGATGATCGCTTCGCGCATGGCGGCACCCAATGACACGCCGTGACCTGCCGCTTTGGCAAAGTCGCTGGTCCAGTCTAGGTGTAAGCCAACATCGATTGAACCAGCCAAGTTGCGCAACAGGGCTTGGTCTTGAGGCCAGCGCGGCGACAGACTCATGACGCTGGCGGCGCTGATGCGACCAGCCTGGGCCAGGCGCGCTATGGCCTGCGAGGTGCTTTCATTCAATGCGAAATCATCAGCACACAGCACCAAGGGTCGTGAAGCCTGACTCATACACTTTGCCAATAAGCAGGATCAGCGTAAGTGCGCTTGATGTGATCAATCCAAAGGCGCACACGCAAGGGTAAATGTTTGCGCTGAGGAAACACTGCGTAAATCCCGTTAGGCGGCGCGGCAAAATTCTCGAGCAAAGGCACCAATTTTCCCGCTTTGATTTCCCCTTGCACTTCCCAGGTACTGCGCCAGGCAATACCATGCCCACTCAGACACCAGTCAAACAAGACCTCACCGTCTGAGCAACTCAAACCGCGACTTGGTTTAATACGCATCATTTCATTTTTATCACCGTGCAGCACGGTGAATGCCCAGCCTCTCAATTGCGCCGCTTCGCTGCTGAGCAAGAGACAATCAAATTCGCTCAACTCACTCGGGTGAAGTGGCACGCCATGGCGTTTGAGAAATTCGGGGCTGGCCACGCACATGCGCCGGTTGTCGGCCAAGCGCACGCTGACCATTGAGGAGTCAGCCATTTCACCCACGCGCACCGCACAGTCATAACCTTCACCAGACAGATCCAGCACCCGATCGCTGAGGTCCAGTGAAATCTTCACCATCGGGTACATGGAGCGAAAAATTGGTACCTGAGGGGCCACATGACGCCGACCAAAACCTGCTGGGGCGGTCACCTTCAGGACCCCAGTCGGCTTGCCCCCACCCTCGGAAACAGCAGCTTCAGCATCCGACAAATCGGTCAACAAGCGCTGGCAATCCTCCAAAAAAGAACTGCCCTCATGGGTGAGGGAAACACGCCGGGTCGTGCGCACCAAGAGCTTGACGCCCAATCGCTCTTCCAATGCATCAATTCGCCGCCCGATCATGGCTGGCGCAACGCCTTCGGACTTGGCCGCAGCTGTCAGGCTTCCACGGGTAGCCACTGCCACGAAAGTTTCGAGTTGTTTGAGCTTGCTCATCTTCAATGCCCGCCTGGTTACCAAGAAAGTGCCATGCAACGCGCCCGACCCTAAGCATTGTTTGGCTGCAGCACGCAATGCAAGGCGCCTATGTTAAGCAATTTTTTTGATAAATGTGCAGACCAAGCTTCAATTACCACCAAAAAAGTCACAAATGCCACGATGACAGCGCCGGCAATCGCTGGATTCATCGTCCTTAAAATGAACCATGACTACCACACCTGCCTTTTCAGCCGTGCGTCCAGCAAAAGCCGTTCTGTTTGACGCGTATGGCACCTTGTTTGACGTCTACAGCGTCGCGCAATGCGCTGAAAGTCTGTTTCCCGGACAAGGCGCAGCGATCAGCCTACTGTGGCGCGACAAGCAAATTGAATACACCCGGTTGGTGACGACCAGCAACGACGGCGCCCACTACCAACCCTTTAGCGCACTGACCCGCGCGGCACTGACTTACACCCTCAAGCGCCTGGTGTGCAAAGAGGCGACAGAAGCCAGCGCCTTTGAAGCCATGCATGGCGACGCGATGGCGCGCCTGATGGCGCAGTATTTACACCTCAGTCCATTCGAAGAAAACCGCGCCGTGCTTGAAAACTTGAAAGCTCAGGGCATCGTGACCGGCATTTTGAGCAACGGAGACCCCGGCATGCTCAACGCTGTTGTGCAGGCTGCTGGCTTTGACCGTTTGCTGGACCACGTTATCAGCGTTGACGAAGTGCGTAAATTCAAGACCCACCCGCTGTCTTATGGCTTGGGTGAGCAGAAGTTAAAACTGCCGGCCAGCGAGATCGTATTCGTCAGTTCCAACAGTTGGGACGCTTTGTGCGCCACCTGGTTTGGCTACCGGACCTTGTGGGTCAACCGTGGCAAGTTGCCATTTGAGGAACTGGGCACACAGCCCGAGCACGTGGGAGACGACCTGCGCGCAGTGCTTTCATTTTTTCCATCGAATCTTTCCTGAGAACTTAAAAAGAAATCCCAACCATGACTGAACGCATCACCCGCCACCGCCTGCAAGTTTCCGCCAAGCTCAGTACATTCATCGATGAGCAGGTGCTACCAGGAACCGGTGTCAGTCCAGCCAAATTCTGGAAAGATTTGGATAAATTGGTGGCCAATCTGGCCCCCAAGAACATGGCCTTGGTGGCCGAACGTGAGCGCTTACAAACCGAGCTCAACCAGTGGCATCAAGCCAACCCAGGCCCGATAACCGATATGCCAGCCTACCGCGCCTTTCTAAGCGCCATTGGCTACCTGATGCCCGAGCCTGGAAAAACCCGTATCACCACCAGCAACGTCGATTCTGAGCTGGCCAAGCAGGCCGGACCACAATTGGTGGTGCCGGTACTCAATGCCCGCTACGCCCTCAATGCAGCCAATGCCCGTTGGGGCAGCTTGTATGACGCACTTTATGGCACTGACGTCATCGATGAGAGCAAAGGTTGCGAAAAGCTGGGCAAAAAAGATGGCTACAACCCCAAACGCGGCGCCAAGGTGATTGCATATGCCCGCAACGTGCTAGACCGTTGCCTACCCTTGAAAAAGGGTTCTCACGTTGACGGCGTGGCCTATCGCCTCAAAAACGGCAAGCTCAGCGTCAAACTGGCGGATGGCAGCAGCAGCAGCTTGCAAGATGCCAGCCAGTTGGTGGGCTACCAAGGCCTTGCGCAGGCGCCCAGTTCATTGCTGTTTGTGCACAACGGCTTGCACCTCGACCTGATCATCAACCGCGCAACCACCATTGGAGCCAGCGATCCCGCCGGCGTATCGGATTTGGTGCTCGAAGCGGCGCTGTCGACCATCGTCGATTTAGAAGATTCAGTAGCGGCGGTCGACGCCGATGACAAAGTGCTGGCCTATACCAACTGGCTCGGCATATTGAAAGGGACTTTAACGGAGGAAGTCGCCAAGGGCAGCGAATCATTCACCCGCGGGCTCAATCCTGATCGCATGTACACCGCGACGGACGGAAAAAAATCGGTGCGCTTACCCGGTCGCTCACTGATGTTCGTGCGCAACGTCGGTCATTTAATGACCAACCCAGCGATTTTGTACACCGACAAAGCTGGCCAAGTGCGTGAGATTCCTGAGGGCATTCTGGACGCGGTCGTCACCACGACCATTGCCATGCACGACCTGGCCAAAACATCCAAAGATGCCATTCGCAACTCGCGCAAAGGCTCCGTCTACATCGTCAAACCCAAAATGCATGGCCCCGCCGAGGTGGCATTTGCCAGTGAGTTGTTCGGCCAAGTTGAACACATGCTGGGGCTACCCGAAAGCACCGTCAAGCTGGGCATCATGGACGAGGAGCGCCGCACCAGCATCAACCTGAAAGCATGTATTGCTGCAGCAGCCAGCCGTGTGGCTTTCATCAATACCGGATTTTTAGACCGCACTGGCGACGAGATGCACAGCGTCATGTACGCTGGCCCCATGGTGCGCAAGGGCGACATGAAAGCCAGTGCCTGGATCGGTGCGTATGAGCGCAACAATGTCTTGGTAGGTCTGCAGTGTGGCCTGCGCGGTCGCGCACAAATCGGCAAAGGCATGTGGGCCATGCCTGATTTGATGAAGTCCATGCTGGCGCAAAAAATAGCGCACCCCATGGCCGGCGCCAATACCGCCTGGGTTCCAAGCCCCACGGGCGCCACCTTGCATGCCCTGCATTACCACCAGGTGCTGGTCAGCGACATACAAAAAGACCTGGAAAAAATCAAGGCCGACAAAGAGCGTGACCCCCTGCTCAATGGCCTGCTGACCATCCCTGTGGCCACCAACACCAACTGGACAGCAGCCGAAAAACAGCAAGAGCTGGACAACAACGTACAAAGTATTTTGGGCTATGTAGTACGTTGGGTTGACCAAGGTGTGGGTTGCTCTAAAGTGCCCGACATCCACAACGTGGGCCTGATGGAAGACCGTGCGACTTTGCGCATTTCGAGTCAGCACATTGCCAACTGGTTGTTGCATGGTGTGGTGAGCGCGGACGAGGTTCGTGCCACCTTTGAGCGCATGGCCGCTGTCGTGGATGACCAAAACACCGGCGACCCACTCTATCAACCCATGGCAGCTCACTTACACACCAGCATGGCTTACATGGCAGCGTGTGATCTGGTGTTCAAAGGTCTGGCACAACCCAGCGGCTACACCGAACCGCTGTTGCACAACTGGCGTCAAAAGGTCAAAGCAGCGGCCTAAGGCCTGCAACAACACACAACAGGGCGTAGCTTGCACATGGATGACCAGCCCGCACCCAGCAAAGTCGAGATCAGTTTGTCAGCTGCGAACTGCCCCTTGTGTGGACAAGCCAATGCGTGTGCCATGGAAATTGCACGCAGCAGCGGCCTTGAACAAACTCCCTGCTGGTGCACCCAAGTGAGCTTCAGTCCTGCTCTGCTCGCCAGAGTGCCACTGGCAGCGCGTGATCTGGCTTGTGTTTGTGCGGCCTGCGCCGCAAAGCACATGGCAGAAACCAACCCAGGCTTGCAGCTGTGAGTCGCCCCAACCGAGGGCTGCGCATTTTGCATTCACAATGGTGAGCCTAGCGGGCACGCCATTGACGCCCAACAACTTAAGCCGTGAACCATGTGCCAACTTCTCGGAATGAACAGCCACCTGCCGGCCAGCTTAACTGTCAGCTTTACCGGTTTTACCCGCCGTGGTGGCGAGACAGACCACCATAGCGATGGCTGGGGTGTGGCTTTTTTTGAGAGCGACAGCGAGACACCAGGCAAAGGCGTGCGCCACTTTGTTGACAAGACCAGCGCGGTGACCTCGCCCATTGCGCACATGCTCAAGCAATACCCGATCAAAAGTCACAACGTGGTCGCGCATGTGCGCAAGGCCACCATTGGCGATGTGTCGCTTGAAAACTGCCACCCTTTTGTACGTGAGTTATGGGGGCGATATTGGGTGTTCGCGCATAACGGCGACCTGAGAAATTTTGAACCTAGGCTGCACGGCAATTTCCACCCCGTCGGCAGCACCGACAGCGAGCGCGCTTTTTGTTGGTTACTGCAGGAACTCAATAAATCGCACGTAGGCGTTCCCAGCACCGATGAACTCAACTGCACGTTGCAAGAGCTGATACCGCAGATTGCGAGCCACGGTACGCTCAACTTTTTGCTTAGCAACGGCCAAGCACTGTGGGCACACGCCAGCACCCAGCTGTGTTACCTGACACGCGAGTTTCCGTTTGGCGAGGTTCACCTGAAGGACGCTGAGATGCGCATTGATATGGCAGAGCTCAACGGCCGAGACGACCGCCTGAGCCTGGTGGTGACCGAGCCCCTGACCACCAACGAGGCCTGGGTACAGATGGCGCGTGGCGAGCTCATCAGTTTTGTGGATGGGCGGGTACAAGCCCAACTTCAGTGCGACACCAGCGGCTACGCAAAACCAACCATCCCTTCACCATGAATAACGCTAACGACTTTTTCACGATTGTTGGGCAGCTGGTTGATACCACCTGGTTCACCCTTGGCGAAACATCGGTCAATGCCCAGCGCCTGATCGGTTTTGTGCTGATTTTGCTGCTGTCATGGTGGTCAGCCCTGGCGGTGGAGCGATCGGTGCAACGCATGGCCGCTCGGCGCACGGGCACTTCCATGAGCGAGCATGGCGTCTATGCCTTAGGCCGGATCGTGCGCTACCTCATCTGGATCATGGGCTCCATCATCGGCTTGCATTTTGTGGGTTTTGACTTGGCCAGCTTGAGCCTGATGGGTGGCGCCTTGGGCGTGGGCATCGGCTTTGGTCTGCAAAATATTTTCAGCAATCTGATTTCAGGCGTCATCATTCTTCTGGAAAAGACCCTCAAGGTGGGTGATTTTGTAGACCTGCAGTCAGGCGTCATGGGCCGCGTGGCCGAGATCAATATGCGCTACACGCGCATCACATCCAACGACGCGGTCGACATCATCGTGCCCAACTCTGAGTTCATCAACGGTCGCGTGGTGAACTGGACTTATGGCGAGCAACTGCGCAGAGTGCACATCCCATTTGGCGTGGCTTACGGCACCGACAAGGACAAGGTCAAAGCGGCCGGCTTATTGGCGGCCAGAGCGGTGCCATTCACCAACGAAGACAAGCAGCACAACACAGAGGTCTGGCTGGTATCACTGGGCGACAGCAGTCTGAATTTTGAACTGGTGGTATGGGTTGGCATTGATGGCGTGCGCTCACCGGGCCGCGTACATGCCAGCTACCTGTGGGAGATCGAAACCCAGTTGGGAGTGGCCGGCATCGAAGTTCCATTCCCCCAGCGTGACCTGCACATGCGCACGGGCAAGTTACAGGTTCAACTGATTGATGACCGTCAAACGCCTGCCTGAGACTGGTCCATGGCAGCCTCCAAAGCATCGATGAAGATTGCGGCCACATTGCAACCGGTCTGGTCAAAAATTTCCTGAAAACACGTCGGGCTGGTGACATTGACTTCGGTCAGGCTGTCACCGATGACATCCAAACCCACCAGCAACAATCCGCGCGCGGCCAATTTGGGACCAATTGCTTGAGCAATTTCACGGTCACGTTCACTGATGGCTTGTGCCACCCCTTTGCCGCCAACAGCCAAGTTACCCCGCACTTCGCCACCTTGAGGAATGCGTGCCAAACAAAACGGCACTGGGACGCCGCCAATCACCAACACGCGCTTATCTCCAAGTGCAATAGCGGGCAAGAACCGCTGCACCATCACCGACTGCGCGCCATCGCGGCTCAAGGTCTCGATGATGCTTCCAAGGTTCATTCCGTCATCTCGGACACGAAAAATTCCTGCTCCACCCATGCCATCCAGAGGTTTCAGGATGATGTCTCGGTGCTCAGCGTGAAAGCGCCGAATATCCTCTGCACTACGTGTCACCAAGGTGGGCCCGGCAAATTGGGCAAACTCCAGCAGCGCCAGTTTTTCCGGATGATCGCGCAGCGCCCGAGGCGAGTTAAACACCCGAGCGCCTTCGCGCTCAGCTTGTTCAAGCAGGTGCGTGCTGTAGAAGTATTCGCTGTCAAACGGCGGATCCTTGCGCATCAAGACAGCATCGAAATCACACAAAGGCCAATCCTGAGGATCAACACCAACGGGTGTGAACCAATCAACGCTGTGACCCGTCAGGTGGATTTGGCGCACGGGGGCCATCACCCGCAGACCCGTTTGCCAGCGCAGTTCTTTGGGCTCGCAGGCAAAAATTTGGTGCCCGCGCCGCTGCGCCTCACGCATCATGGCAAAGGTGGTGTCCTTGTGTACCTTAAAAGACTCTAAGGGGTCGGCCACAAACAGCAGTTTTTTCAATCCAACACTCCCGATACATTCATTTCAAAGCCAACATCCAAACACCCGACAAACGCTTGGGGTCAGCGCAAATTTACTTCGCAAATATTGGTCTGATCCACAAAGCCAACATCCAAATATCCAACAAACAGTTGGGGTCAGAGCAAATTTACTTCGCAAATATTGGTCTCACCCACAAAGCCAACATCCAAATATCCAACAAACAGTTGGGGTCAGAGCAAATTTACTTCGCAAATATTGGTCTGACCCACAAAGCTATTAAATTTCTATTTTGCTACCAAGCTGTACCACCGCGTTGCTGGGCAGGTTCAAAAAGTCTGCGGCATCACTGGCATTGAGGTGCATTTGGGCGAAGAGTTTTTCACGCCAATGCGCCATACCACTGCGCTCTTTGGGCATGATGCTGTCGCGGCTGAGGAAATAGCTGGTTGTCATGGGGTCGATATCACAACCACGGCCTTTGATAGACATCAGCGCTTTGGGCAAATCAAGGTCGTTTTTAAACCCATAGTTCACGACGACCTGCCAGCAGTCATGCCCCAACGATTCGATTGAGATGCGTTTGTCCAAGCCAATCCAAGGTACCTCGTGGCTGCGAACCGCAACAAACAGATTGGTCTCATGCAGCACCTTGTTGTGTTTGAGGTTGTGCAGCAAGGCATTAGGAACAGTCCCTGGCTCAGGCGTCAAGAACACGGCCGTGCCGGACACCCGAGTGGGGGGACTGATGAACACCGCTTCCAAAAAACTGTTTAAGTCAATCGCGTCCGCTTTGAGTTTTTCTTTCATCAAGGCGCGTCCGTCTTGCCACGTCAACATCAAGATGTAGATCGCGCCAGCGATGAGAACAGGGAACCAGCCGCCACCCATAAACTTCATCAGGTTAGATGCAAAAAATGCCAGATCAACCACAAAGAAAACACCGGTCACGGCGATGCACAGCAACAAGGGATAACGCCATGCGTAACGCACCACAAAAAATGTCAGCACCGTTGTGATCAGCATATCCAGCGTCACGGCAATGCCGTAGGCCGCAGCCAGATTGCTCGACGATCTGAACAACAGCACAGCCAGCACAATCGCCACAAACAAACTCCAGTTCACAAATGGCATGAAGATTTGACCCGCCTCTTTGACGTTGGTGTGCAAAATCTGCAAGCGCGGCAAATAACCCAGCTGAATCACCTGCTTGGTCACAGAAAAAGCCCCTGTGATCAAAGCCTGCGAGGCAATCACTGTGGCCAAGGTGGCCAACAACACCATCGGGATCAGGGCCCAAGAAGGCACCATCATGAAAAATGGATTTTTCACCGCCTCAGGGTTACTCAGCAGCAGCGCACCCTGACCAAAGTAATTGAGCGTCAAGGCAGGCATCACCACGCAGAACCAAGCCAGCCTGATTGGTTTTTTGCCAAAATGACCCATGTCTGCATACAGCGCCTCGCCACCGGTCACACACAAGACCACGGCGCCCAGAATCACGAAGGTGACGCCGGGGTTGGTAAACATGAACAACAGCGCGTAATGAGGGCTGAGCGCCTGCAAAACCTCGGGGTAAGCCACAATGTGCGACACGCCAAGGACGGCAATCGCTATGAACCAGGTCAGGGTGATCGGGCCGAAGAATTTGCCCAGGTCCGCCGTACCTCTTTTTTGCACCACGAACAGGCCAAACAAAATCACCAAGGTCAAGGGTATGACGGCCACACTGAAGGTATGGGACACCACCTCCAGGCCTTCAACGGCAGACAGAACAGAAATCGCTGGGGTGATGACACCGTCGCCATAAAATAGACAGGTGCCAAAAATGCCCACCAGCAACAGCACTTTACGCACTTTAGGTTTGTCTTGTACCGACTGCGATGCCAGCGCCAGCATGGCCACCAAGCCGCCCTCCCCGTTGTTGTCGGCTCTCAATACCAAGCTCACGTACTTGATTGAGATGATCAGTGTCAGCGTCCAAAACAGCAGCGACAGCACACCCAACACGTTATCGTGCGTGAACGGCACATGGCCAGAGCGAAAAACTTCTTTGACCGCGTACAACACACTGGTCCCGATATCGCCATAGACAACACCGATAGCACCCAGCGTCAATGCCCGCATGGATGTTTGAGAGGCACTCACGAACGCCCTTGTTTTGGCAGATCAAGCCTTCTGCGCAATGGCTCAAACCCGAGGCCGCTTACACGGACCTTCACTCGTCGGCCTCGAGCTCGGGGTCGGTAGCCTCAAGTTCGTAACTGGCAGCTAACATGGCCAGACGGGCCACCACACCATACATGTAAAAACGGTTGGGCACACTGGCGCCCGGCTTGACACCGGGTTGCGGTAGCTGGGCACTTTGCTCAAAGGCAAGCGGCGCAAACGCGGAGCCCGGCTCTTTCAGACTCTCGTCAGCACCGCGCTCGGCATGCACACGGTAAAAGCCACCCACCACATACCGATCCATGGTGTAGACCACGGGCTCTGCCACGGCAGCATCAACGCGCTCTTGGGTCAGTACACCCTCCTGCACCAGGAAGTCATGTGGCTGCGGTGCTGCATCCACGCTACGGGGGAAATTTTTTACCCGTTCAGCCAACTGGGCCAGATCTGCTGCATCTCGAATCGTGACCACCCCTAGCGGGTGGGTACCGTGATCGGCCTTGATCACTACAAATGGCTTTTCTTTGATACCGTATTCTTTGTACTTGCGCCGCACCCGACCCAACACCACATCGACTTGACTGTTCAAACAATCAAGGCCATCAGCGCGCTCGAAACTGACCGATGTGCACTTATCAAACAAGGGGTTGATCAGCCAAGGGTCCACACCCATGAGCTTGCCCAAGCGCTTGGCCACTTCTTCATAGCAGGTGAAGTGCGTGCTTTTACGGCGTGTCGACCACCCGGCATGCAGTGGGGGCAAGAGAAATTGCTCGTGCAAGTCTTCCAAAATACCGGGCACGCCGGCGCTCAAGTCGTTGTTGAGCAAAATCGTGCACGGGTCAAAATTTGTCAGACCGATACGGGTTTTTTCCCGCACGACAGGCTCCAACGTAATACGCGCACCGCCAGGCAACTCAAACGCGGTGCTTTGGGTCAGCGCCGGATCAATCGAACCCAGACGAACATTCAAGCCGGCCATGTTGAAAATGCGCTGCAGCTGTGCCAGATTAGCCAAATACCCCGCGCTGGGACGCCCGTTTTCTGGGATCACCAACAGATTGCGGGCTTCTGGGCAGATTTTTTCAATCGCCGCCATGGCGGCCTGAACCGCGAGCGGGAGCATTTCGGCGCTGAGATTGTTCCAACAACCCGGAAACAGATTGGTATCAACGGGGGCGAGCTTGAATCCCGCATTACGCACATCGACCGAGCTGTAAAAAACAGGCGTGTGCTCCATCCACTCTAAGCGAAACCAGCGCTCAATCGCCGGCATGGAGTCCAGCACACGCTGCTCCAGTTCGTTGATAGGACCCGTGAGGGCCGTGATGAGATGAGGGACCATTAAGAAATTGACTAAAGTACAGAGCTGATTCTAGGCTCTTCAGAAAGCCGTATAAAAGGTCTAGCCGCGGCTTTCCAAGCCAAGAAAAAACTTGCGCCCCCGTGGACCCTAGCCACGCAACTCGCCCTGACCCAGCACCACATATTTAAGTGAGGTAAGCCCTTCAATACCAACAGGGCCTCGGGCGTGAAATTTATCGGTACTGATACCAATTTCAGCACCCAAACCATATTCAAAACCATCTGCAAAACGCGTGCTGGCATTGACCATGACGCTGGCGGAGTCGACCTCGCGCAAGAATGTCTGTGCATGCTGGTGGTCCCGCGTCAGAATCGCGTCGGTGTGGTGGCTCGAATAGCGGTTGATGTGCGCGATGGCTTCATCCACGCCGTCCACCAGTTTGATACTGATGATGGGGGCCAGGTATTCCTCATACCAGTCTTGCTCACTCGCCAGCGCAAGGTGCGCGACACCTTGACTGGCTGCGATCAGGGCATGCGCCTCGTCATCACAACGCATCTCCACCCCTTTTCCGGCAAAGATGGCAGCAATTGCAGGCAAAAATGCAGGCGCCATGGACCGCGCTACCAACAGACTTTCTGTGGCATTGCACGGGCTGTACTTCTGGGTTTTGGCGTTCTCCGTCACCCGCAAAGCCATGTCTAAGTCACACGGATCGTCCACATAGGTGTGGCAGTTACCGTCAAGGTGTTTGATCACCGGCACCTTGGCGTCTCGGCTGACGCGCTCGATCAAGCCCTTGCCACCGCGGGGAATGATCACATCCACATACTGCGGCATGGCGATCATTTGGCCCACCACAGCACGGTCGGTAGTCTGTACCAACTGCACCGCATCCACCGGCAAACCGGCCTCTTCAAGCGCCAGCGCAACCAATTTGGCCAGCGCTTTATTGGACTCGATGGCTTCCGACCCCCCACGCAAAATACACGCATTGCCGCTTTTAATCGACAAACCAGCGGCCTCAATGGTGACGTTGGGGCGGCTTTCAAAAATCATGCCAAAAACCCCGATGGGCACGCGCATTTGTCCCACTCGAATACCGCTGGGCTGCTGGCGCATGCCGATAACTTCCCCAATGAGCTCGGCCATACCAGCCAATTGCTCGCACCCTTGGGCACACGTTTCAATCACCTTGGGTGTCAGGCGCAAACGATCAACCATGGGGGCCGACAAATCAGCGGCTTGAGCGCGCTCGATGTCGCGCGCGTTATCAAGCTGCAAAGCCGTGACGTTATCCCGCAACAAACGCGCCAGCGCGCGCAAAGCCTGGTTTTTTGCAGCCGCACCGGCCTTGGCCATGGCCGTCGACGCACTTCTGGCTTGCATACCAAGTTGGCGCGTCTGTTCGAATAAGTCATTGTCATTCATGGGCGCATTTTGGCATGCCAACATGGCTTGCGCAGTGGCGCCTTGCAAGGCAGCGGCCGAATTGACCTCAGGCACCCGTGGCCGACTGTGAAAATGTCCCTCTCACCATGCAAGGCAATACGCATGAAGCCTTACCTAGGGTGGCTTTGTTTGGGCGTATCGATCAGCACCTTGCTCACGAATTGCAGCAATCTTGGGATTCTGCGCACGCATGTGCTATCCAAAGGCGGTGATGACGACCCTGGCAAATGCAAGCTCACACTGAGCAAGGCCAACAAGGTCCTAGGCAGCCCTTGTGAGGACATGTCTGGGCTGCAGATCCTGGTTCATGGCTTGGCATTGGCACGCCAAAAGCTGAACCTACTGCAGAAAACCCGTGTCAACCAAGCCATCAAAGACGGCTTGGTCTATCTGCGTCGCTAAGCTGACAATGTTGCCGCTGCGCAAGCCTGGCACACCATGGCGGCGAGTTGATGCAATGCCCGCCAAGGATGCGTTGGCCAATCCTTGCTTTTGAGCCCTTTCACGACGCCATCAACCTGGTGGGCCGCCTGCAACAAATCAAGCAGGACCGCATCACTGAGCTTGGGCAAGGCGCGCTCAAACAAGCGCTCACGCACGCCCCAAACCCGCTGCTCACGCAAAGCCATGGGCATTGGCTTACCCTGTTTGATAGCATCCTTCACGCGTTTAAGCGCACGGATATCCTCACTCAAGGTGTAGTGCACCAGCACCTCGGCCTCGCCCTCCGCTTGCAGGCCATCGAGCATGCGCTGGACCCGCATCAAACGCCCGGACAACACAGCCTCCGATAGCTTAAAAACATCGTATCGCGCGACATTCAACACCGCGCGCTCCACCTGTTCAAAACTCAATTCCCCGGGCTCATACAACAAGGCCAGTTTTTGAATTTCCTGGTGTGCAGCCAATAAATTACCCTCAACCCGGTCGGCAAAAAACTGTAGGCACCGCTGGCCAGGCTCTCCGGCCACGACGCGTTGATCTTGTTTTGCCAGGCGCTGTGCAAGCCACTGTGGCAGTACCGCGCGCTCCACCGCAGACACCGCAATGGTCACGCCACCTTCCAGCGCGGCAAACCAAGCCGCGCCCTGCGTGGTACGGTCGAGCCGTGGCAAGACGACGATGGTGAGCGTGCTGTCATTTCCCTGCGCTGCCTGCGCCAACTTCTGCAGCGCCACGCTGCCCTCTTTACCGGGTTTCCCGGATGGGATCCGCAGTTCCAGGATTTGCTTGTCGGCAAACAGACTTAAGGAGCCACCCGCTGCCAATACCTCGCCCCAGTCAAAGTGGGCGCCAGCCACCGTAAAAACACTTCGCTCGGTATAGCCTTGTTCACGCGCAGCCGCACGCAGCGTGTCCAGTGCCTCTTGAATCAGCAAAGGTTCATCACCGTGCAGGGCATAGAGGCTCTTGAGTCCTTTGTGCACATGGTTGTGCAGCTGAGCAGGACTAAGCTGCATACATCCACCCAAGCAAGGTAAAAAGTTCAGTCAGCGTGCACATGGCTATCCAAGAACATCAAGACAGCTTTTTTACCCGCACCAGATGACGCAGGATTTGCTGAACGATATCGCCTTGCATATCCCGAAACATTAAAGCGTGTTCCAGTTCTTTGGACAAAGCCTGTGATTCACTGTAACTGGCGTCTTGCTGCTGAACGATCTCGGTGGGCGCGATCAATTCCTGACCTTCGGGTGTTCGCAAGCTGAAGCGTACCGCCGTGCGCAACTGAAACTCACGCACCTGTCCACTTGGGGTTTTACCCACTGGCGTTGTGCTGCGCTGTTCGGACAGCACGTCCAGAACAACCTGCGCTTGCGTGAGTGGCGAACCTTCAGCCAAAACTTGAACCGAGCGCTCCAGATGACGCCTGAGCGCCAGTGCCACAACGCCACCGGGGTTGGGGTTGACCGCAATGCTGCTGAACGCGTAGTGCGCATCACCCCGCAACTTGAAACCGCACCCGCCCAACCCACCCGCAAAAACCAGAACCAAACCAGTGCGCCGGCTCATGCCAAGGGCACCCAGTGCATCGGCAGCCACAAGAGCGTGGTTCACGAAAGGTTTAAATCGGTTGAAATGCATGAAGACAGACCGGTTCAGCTAAACCACCACATTGACCAAACGCCCAGGCACCACAATCACTTTCTTTGGCGTAACGCCATTGCACAGTTTTTGGACCATGTCGTGCGCGACTGCAGCTTGCTCGATCGTGGCTTTGTCGGCTGAGGCGCTCACCACAATGGCACCGCGCAGCTTACCGTTGACCTGCAGCATCAGCTCGATCTCATCCTGAACGAGTGCTTGTGCATCCACCTGCGGCCAAGCGGCGTCCAAGAGATCACCCCCGGCATTGGCATAGCCCAGCTGGGTCCAGAGTTCATGGGCGATGTGTGGTGTGGCCGGGTACAGACAACGCAGCAACAAACCAAAGCCCTCCACCAGCGCCAATGACGCGCCCGCTTCACTTGGCGACTTGAAGTCTTCCAAGGCATTGAGCATTTTCATAGCGCCAGACACCACGGTGTTGTACTGCATGCGCTGGTAGTCGTAATCCACCTGCTTGAGTACCGTGTGCAGCTCGCGACGCAGGGTTTTAACATTGGGCCCTACATTGGCCGCAATCCCGCGGTTATGCACGCTGGCGGCCACATCCGCCACGTCCACTGCGCCTTGCAAGCGCACGCCAAAATTCCAGACCCGTCGTAAAAAACGGTAGCTTCCCTCGACGGCCGCGTCATTCCACTCCAGCGTGGCCTCAGGTGGCGCCGTGAACATGGTGTACAGGCGCGCGGTGTCAGCCCCATATCTTTCAATCAGGTCTTGCGGATCGACGCCGTTATTTTTCGACTTGGACATGGTGCCCACGCCCTCGTAATCAATCGCGCTGCCAACCGGCAAATTCCCAACAGGGCGTATCAGCTTGGCGCCCGTGATCTTGCCTGCTTCGTCAAAGACATGTTCCACGTCCTGCGGCCAGAAATAGTCTTTCCCGCCATTTTGGGTGCGCCGCGAATAAATGTGGTTGAGCACCATGCCCTGAGTTAGCAAGCGTGTAAATGGCTCATCGACTTTGACCAAACCCAGATCACGCATCACCTTGGTCCAAAAACGCGCGTACAAGAGGTGCAAGATGGCATGCTCAATACCGCCAATGTATTGATCCATTGGCATCCAGTAATCGGCGCCATCTGCCACCATTTGGTCCGCATTGCTGGGGTCGCAATAGCGCATGAAGTACCAAGAACTGTCCACAAACGTGTCCATCGTGTCGGTTTCGCGCCGGGCAGCTTTGCCACACACTGGGCAGACCACCCCCTGATGGAAGCCTTTGTGCTTGTGCAAAGGGTTACCTGAACCGTCTGGAATACAGTCCAGCGGCAGCACCACTGGCAGGTCTTTCTCGGGCACGGGTACCGCGCCGTGGTCGTCGCAATGGATGATGGGGATCGGTGTACCCCAATAGCGCTGGCGGCTCACACCCCAGTCTCGCAAGCGCCAAGTGATTTTCTTCTCGCCCAGGCCTTTGGCAGACAAATCAGCCACCACCGCGGCAACACACTCTTTGAAAGGAAGACCGTCATAGTGGCCAGAGTTAATGGCCTGCCCCCTGCCTTTTTCAGCGTACCAGTCGTGCCAGACCGTGTTATCAAACTGCGCATCATCCAGGGCCACAACGGGCTTGATTGGCAAGCGGTATTTCAAGGCGAATGCAAAGTCACGCTCGTCGTGCGCTGGCACACCCATGACAGCGCCATCACCATAGCTCATCAGCACATAGTTACCAACCCAAACCTCCACGCGCTCACCCGTCAGTGGGTGCGTGACAAATAAACCGGTCGGTATGCCCAGCTTATCCTTGAGCGCCATCTCAGCCTCAGTGGTGCCGCCTTTTTGGCACTCTTCGATGAAGGATGCAATCGCTGCATTGCCTTGTGCAGCACATGCCGCCAGTGGGTGCTCGGCGGCGACTGCGCAAAACGTCACACCCATGATGGTGTCAGCGCGCGTGGTGAACACGTACATGTGCCCATCGTTCACAAGAGAACCATCCGAACCACGCACATCGTGCGTGAAGGCGAAACGCACGCCCTCACTCTTACCAATCCAATTTTCCTGCATCAACTTGACGCGATCTGGCCAACCCGGCATGCTCTCGCCAGTGACATTGGCCAGCAATTCTTCAGCGTAGTCTGTGATCTTCAGGTAATAGCCCGGTATCTCACGCTTTTCCACCACCGCACCCGTGCGCCAACCTTTGCCATCGATCACCTGCTCATTGGCCAGCACGGTTTGGTCAACCGGATCCCAGTTCACCACTTGCGTCTTGCGGTAGGCGATGCCTTTTTCCAACATCTTCAAGAACAACCACTGGTTCCATTTGTAGTATTCAGGGGTGCAGGTCGCAACTTCTCGACTCCAGTCGATGGCCAATCCCATCGCTTGCATCTGCTTTTTCATGTACGCAATGTTGTCAAACGTCCACTGCGCAGGTGGCACGCCATTTTTCAAAGCCGCATTCTCCGCAGGCAATCCAAATGCATCCCAACCCATGGGCATCAGCACGTTGTAGCCGTTCATACGCAAGTAGCGCGAGAGCATGTCATTGATGGTGTAGTTGCGCACATGGCCCATGTGCAACTTGCCACTGGGGTAAGGCAACATTGAGCAAGCGTAAAACTTCTTCTTAGCTTGCCCCCCTGCGTCTTTCGCATGTTCTTCTACACGGTAGGCATCGTGCGCCTGCCAATGCTGCTGCGCAGCAGGTTCAACAGCGAGGTGGTTGTATTTTTCTTGCATGGCGACTCAACAAATTCAACAAAGGCAACCTCAGCGGCTGCGATGGACGGACAAATAGCGTGCGCAGCGATATGCCACTAGCAGCTCAGCAGTCCTGATTATTCTGTGCCCTATTTTAGGGTTGGCTTGGCGCTTGGTGACAGGCTTATTGCCTGGCCTGTTGCGCGTTGGCAAGCGAAGGAACACGGCACCTGAAACCGACCAACTGCCGGCTTCCAGATACATCATTACAGGCCAAGCACGTCAGCCATGTCATACAACCCGGTCTTTTTGTCGCTTAAAAAGCGTACGGCGCGCAAACTGCCTTGGGCGTAGCTGACCCGACTTGAAGACTTGTGACTGATTTCGATACGCTCACCAATGCCTGCAAACAGCACGGTGTGGTCGCCCACAATGTCACCACCGCGAATGGTGGCAAAACCAATACTCGACGGATCGCGCTCGCCCGTGACGCCTTCGCGGGCGTAGACAGCACAATCGGCCAAGTCCCGACCCAGGGCCTTGGCAACCACTTCACCCATTTTCAAGGCGGTACCCGAGGGCGCATCCACTTTGTGGCGGTGATGTGCTTCAATGATTTCAATGTCGTAGCCGGTAGACAGCGATCTCGCCGCCATCTCGAGCAACTTCAATGTCACATTCACACCCACACTCATATTGGGCGCCATGACAATGGCAATGTCTTTGGCCACTTGCGCAATTTCTTCTTTTTGTTCAGGAGAAAATCCGGTGGTACCAATCACCGCGCGCACGCCGAGCTCGCGGCACATACGCAAATGCGCCATGGTGCCTTCCGGACGGGTGAAGTCAATCAAGCACTCAGAGGGTTCCAAGCCAAGACGCAAATCCGAGGTCATCGACACGCCACTGCGCAAGCCCAAGAAAGCAGCAGGGTCCTGGCCGATAGCCGGGCAGCTCGCAAGGTCCATGGCGCCGGACAGGACGCAGTCTGGCGCGTTAGACACGGCCTCAATCAGCATGCGCCCCATGCGCCCGCTGGCACCCGCAACACAGATGGCGTGAGTGATGGAATCTGTCATATGTAAACCTAAAGACCTAGTTTGCGGCGGGTTCCAGCGGCGGGTATGTCGCGGGCAATGGGGCCAAAGACTTGGCGGGCGCGGGTTTGACAGACCCCACCGTGGTGGCTTTAAGTTGTTCTTCCGTCATCTGCAGCGAAGGCACCTTCACCGCACCGCGCCGCGCATCCACTGAGGCTACAAATTCGGCCTCAGTAGGCAAGGGGTCCGCTTCGACCCGCTGCAGTCGGTCATCTTTGAAAAAAACCGTGACGCGACGCGCTTGTGGCGCCACACCTTGGCGACGCATGGTGAACACATAGTCCCAGCGGTCAGCGTGAAAAATACTGGCCAGTAAAGGCGTACCTAAAATATCACGCACCTCCATGCGGCCCATACCTTCTTTCAGGGCCTCACGCTGCTCGCGTGAGACAAAATTGCCTTGCACGACGTCAACCTTGTAGGGCGTGACCACGCCGGCCAGTCGGTTACTGGCACTGTTAACCGAGCTACACCCAGAAAGCACAGCAGCTGTGATCGCAAGCACAGTCAGACAAACACCGCGTGAGAATGGTTCAAACATCGCAAAAGGCCCGGGAACGATATGATCGAACCATTGTAATGGCTGCATCAGGCTGTCAGCGCTTGACATCAAGGGGCTACACGAGCCCAGATCAAAGGAATTACCGCATGACCAAGGTCGATGAACTCAAAAGCACCGGACTCAAAGTTACGGTGCCGCGCCTCAAAATTTTGGAAATTTTTCAAAATGGTGGACAGCGCCACATGACGGCTGAAGACCTTTACCGCGTGCTGTTGCAAGAAGGCTCCGACGTCGGTCTGGCCACCGTTTACCGCGTGCTGGCGCAATTTGAACAGGCTGGCATTTTGAGCCGCAACCATTTTGAAAGCGGTAAAGCGGTGTATGAACTCAACGAGGGGCAGCATCACGACCACTTGGTGTGCCTGGATTGTGGCCGCGTAGAAGAGTTTTACGATGAGCAGATTGAACGTCGCCAGCACGCCGTGGCGCAGGCCAAGGGATTCAACATCGCTGACCACGCCCTGAGTCTGTATGCGCACTGCACACAAAAAGACTGTCGGCACCGTAACGTTAACACCCAGACCTAGATCAGTCGCGGCACCCTAGACCAAGCCTTTAAGCACCGTTACCCATGGCTTGCGCCTGGCGCTCGATGAAGTCCTTGTAGGTATCAATGCCGCGAATTTGCAGAATTGTGTTGCGCACCGCCGCCTCCACCAGCACGGCAATGTTACGCCCGGCCACCACTTGAATCACTACTTTGCGCACCGGCACATCGAGCACGTCCTGGATTAAAGGCTCGTGCGGAATACGCTCGTAATCACGCTCCAAAGTCTCACGGCGCACCAGGTGAACAATGAGCTGCAAACGCATCTTGCGACGTACTGCGGTTTCGCCAAAAATAGCTCTGATATCGAGCAAACCAATGCCCCGAACCTCAAGCAGGTTTTGCAGTAGCTCTGGGCAGCGACCCTCGATCGTGTTTTGGTTGATGCGGTAAAGGTCTACAGCGTCGTCCGCCACCAAACCGTTACCACGCGAAATCAGCTCCAAGCCAAGTTCGCTTTTACCCAAACCAGACTCGCCCGTGATCATGACGCCCAAACCCAGAATATCCATGAACACACCGTGCATGGTGCTACGGTCAGCAAAGTGCTTGGATAAATAGGCGCGCAGGACATCGATCACAAAAGCGCAGGAGCCCGTGGTAGCAAACATGGGAATTTGCTCACTCTCACACAGAGCAAGCAAGGCCTTGGGGGGGCGCTGCCCATCAGCCAAAACCAACACCGGCGGAACCAGCGTGACGATGCGCGCTACACGGCGGGCACAGTCCTCCTCAGATGAGTTGCTGAGGTAGGCCAGCTCACGCTCTCCCAGAACTTGAACCCGATACGGGTGGATGTAATTCAAGTAGCCGACCAGGTCTGAGCCCGAGCGCGCAGCGCGTACCGCGACCTCGTCAAACCGCCGCTCAGAGGCCCCCAATCCGGCCACCCACTCCCACTTCAAGTTGCCGCGAAAGGCTTCAAACAACACATCAGCGCTGATGACTGTAGGTTTCATGGCGTCAGATCAAGTGCCAACTAGCTGGTTTACTCAACTTGCACAGACTGCCACTCAGCAATCTGATTGAAAAGCTCTGGGGCGCTCGTGCTGGCAATGAGTTTTTCACGCAGCACGCTGTCGCTCAGCATTTCTGCAATTTCAGCCAAGATTTCAAGGTGTCTTTGCGTAGCCGCCTCGGGCACCAGCAAGAAAATCATCAACGAGACAGGCTGCTCATCAGGCGCATCGAAACCAATCGGCTCGGCCAAGCGAAATATCGCCGCCATAGGCGCCTTGAGGCCCTTGATCCGGCCGTGTGGAATGGCAACGCCATGGCCCAAACCGGTTGAACCAAGTCGTTCCCGAGAGAACAAGCTATCGGTAACAAGCGCTCGACTCAAGCCATGGAGATTTTCAAACAGCAAACCAGCTTCTTCAAACGATCGTTTTTTACTGGAGGCGACAACCTGCACCAACACGTGTTCAACGGAGAGAATGGAAGCGAGACGGTTCATGTTGAATACAAACTGAGGAACGTTCAAAATTTTGAGCGAAAAAAAAGCCGCTCGCACCAAGCGGGCGGCCACCCAGAGTTTAAATCACATCAGACGCTTGGGGGCTTCGTGCTGATGCGACCGCAAGCGGTCCTTGTGTTTCACCACCTGACGATCCAGTTTATCGACCAAATCATCCACCGCGGCATACAGGTCTGAGTGCGCACTTTCAGCAAATAAATCGATGCCTTTGATGTGGATATTGCACTCCGCTTTTTGACGCAGTTCCTTTTCCTTCATGTTCTCCAGGCTTAGCAACACCTTGACATCCACCACCTGATCAAAGTGGCGCTTGATCCTGTCCAACTTGCTTGTGACATAGGTCCGCAAGGCCGGAGTGACTTCCAAATGGTGCCCACTGATTGTCAAATTCATAAAAAAAACCTCCTGCAGCTTGGTTGAAGTGGTTGCTGACCCCATGCCAACAACCGGTGACTTTTGATAATTGTTGAGGCCACTATGCACTTGTTTTTCATCGATGGCAATGGTTTGTCGTGATTGCACACTACATTGGCAGGACAACGATCCGTCGATTTAGCAAGGCCGCTAAAGCAGTGCCATAATCAAATGGATCGGCTTGTTGCTGCGCCCCAGTTCAACCCGCACCAGGCTCCAGCCTTCTTAGCTATGCTCAATATCTTCACCCTTAACAGCGGCCGCTTAGTTCAAGAAGAGATCGAGTCTCTTGAAGAGTTGTCGCGCTTTCGGCCCATTTGGGTTGACCTGGAATCGCCGACCCGTGAGGAAAAGCACTGGATCAAACAGTATTTCGGCCTCTCCATTCCTGAAGACGCGATGGACGAGGATATCGAAGAGTCGGCACGTTTTTACAAGGAAGACAACAGCGAGTTGCACATCCGAAGCGACTTTTTGGTGGCAGACAATGAGAACCCCCACACCGTGCGTGTGGCCTTTATCCTGAACTTAGAAAACGATCAGCTCAGGAGCAAAGGCGTACTTTTCTCCATCCACGACGAGGATGTACCCGTTTTCCGTTTGCTTCGCATGCGTGCCAGACGCGCCCCGGGGCTGATAGAAGACGCCAAAGAGGTGCTGCTCAAACTCTTTGATGCGGACGCCGAATACTCGGCCGACACGCTGGAAGCAATTTACGACGGATTGGAGATCGCCAGCCAAAAGGTGCTTTCTGGCGACGTGAGCGACGCACTGGCAGGCGAGGTACTGGGCGCTATCGCCCGGCACGAGGACATGAACGGACGTATTCGTCGCAACGCCATGGACACCCGACGCGCCGTGAGCTTCATGATGCGCAGCAAAATGCTGACGGCTGAGCAGTTTGAAGAAGCACGGCAAATTCTGCGGGATATTGATTCACTGGACTCACACACCGCGTTCCTGTTCGACAAGATCAACTTCTTGATGGATGCAACCGTTGGTTTCATCAACATCAACCAGAACAAGATCATCAAGATATTCTCTGTGGCCAGTGTGGCCTTGCTACCGCCCACCTTGATTGCCAGCATTTATGGCATGAACTTCAAGTTCATGCCTGAACTGGACTGGCAGGCTGGCTACCCGTTTGCGCTTGGCTTGATGCTGTGCAGCGCCTTGGGTCCAATGTGGTACTTCCGAAAGCGCGGCTGGTTAGCCTGACTTGCCTTCGCGCAAAACCAGGAAATGACCCAGCATGGCCAGTGCAAGTGGGCCCGCAAGCGAGTGCACAAAGCTTGCAAAATCCTGATGTGCACTGGCGTCCGCGCGGTCGGAAATGGTACGCACCGCTGCAAAGTCAACACCGTGGTCAAAACAGACCTGCGCAACGGCCGCGCCTTCCATCTCAACGGCCAGCGGACTCAAACCCACGCGAAGCAGGTCATCCACCAGACGCCTGGACTCTCCAGCACCCGACACAAAACGGTCTCCACTGACGATCAAGCCCTGATGGACCGAAATCGGCGGCAAAAATCCACTGACAGCATTCTGAGCGGCCAGCACCAGCAGGCGGCTCAAACCAGCATGGCAATCAAAGGTTTTACGCCCATACATTGGCACTTCATAGCGGGCAAACAGTGGGGACGCATCCATGTCATGCTGCAGGAAGGCTCGGGCTACGACTACATCGCCAACCGCCACGCCTTGCGCTAGGCCACCAGCCACGCCGGTCAAAACGATGGCTTGCACGCCAAAAGATTCAATCAGGGTACTCGCCGTGGTTGCTGCGGCTACTTTACCGATGCCACACAGCGCCAGCACCACGTCTTGGCCACACCACTTGCCACGCCAAAAATCACGACGGGCCCGCACAACTTTCACAGGATTGCGCAACTCATCCAGCATGCCCTGCTGCTCATCTGCCAAAGCACTGAGAATGGCCAAGGTCATGCGCGCGTGCTCAGGTCAGGGCTTCTGCCACGCCTTGTTCGGCACTTCGCCAGAGAGACAGGCGCAAAAAAGGCCGACAGCCAGTTAGGTGGTCGGCCTTTGTGGCACATGAAACAATCAGGCTCTCAGAGCGGTCAAAACCTCTTCCAGCATCTTCTTGGCATCGCCAAACAGCATGCGGTTGTTGTCCTTGTAGAACAGTGGGTTGTCCACGCCAGCATAACCCGAAGCCATGCTGCGCTTCATCACGATCGAGGTCTTGGCTTTCCAAACCTCTAAGACTGGCATGCCGGCAATCGGGCTACCGGGGTCGTCCTGCGCCGCGGGGTTCACAATGTCATTGGCGCCAATCACCATGGCCACATCCGTCGTTGGAAAGTCGTCATTGAGCTCATCCATTTCCATCACGATGTCATATGGCACCTTGGCTTCGGCCAGCAACACGTTCATGTGCCCGGGCATGCGACCAGCCACAGGGTGAATGCCGAAGCGAATATTCACCCCCTTGTCGCGCAAATGCTTGGTAATTTCAAACACCGTGTGCTGGGCCTGGGCCACGGCCATGCCGTAGCCCGGCACGATGACCACGCTCTTGGCCTCGCGCAACAGCTCGGCTGCTTCAATGGCCGTGAGCGCAGTCACCTCCCCGGCCGGCTGCGCCGCGTCACCCTTGGGCGCTGGTGTGCCGCTGCCCGTGCCAAAGCCGCCAGCAATCACACTGATGAAACTGCGGTTCATCGCTCTGCACATGATGTAGGACAGGATGGCACCGCTGGAGCCAACCAAGGCGCCCGTGACGATCAGTAAATCGTTGGACAGCATGAATCCGGTGGCCGCTGCCGCCCAGCCCGAGTAGCTGTTGAGCATCGACACCACCACAGGCATGTCGGCGCCGCCAATGGCCAGCACCATGTGCACACCAAACAGCAAAGCAACCACTGTCATCACAAACAACGCTACCAAACCATCCGAAGTGGTCTGCGCCGCCATCAGGCGCTGACCACAATAGATCACGATCAAAAGCCCCATCAAATTGAGCCAATGCCGCCCTGGCAGCAACAATGGTTTGCCCCCAATGCGTCCATTGAGCTTGCCAAAAGCAAGCAATGAGCCCGCGAACGTCACCGCACCAATCAAAATGCCAACATAGATTTCCATCTCATGAACGGATTTTTCTGCCCCCGTGAGCACCACGGAAGTGTCGATGTAACTGGCAAAACCAACCAAAGCCGCTGCCAGACCCACCAAGCTGTGCATCAAGGCCACCAGCTCAGGCATTTGAGTCATTTGCACCTTGCGTGCAGCGTACAGACCAATGCCAGCACCCAACACCATGGCGGCGATGATCCAGGGCACACCGGCCATGGTTACACGCGGACCCAACACCGTGGCCAAGACCGCCAGCGTCATGCCAATCATGCCGTAGAGATTGCCTCGGCGCGAGGTCTCTGGATTGGACAAGCCACCCAGACTCAAAATAAACAAAATCGTCGCCCCAATATAGGCGACTGTTGAAAGGTTAGCGGACATGTCGTGCCTCTCTTATTTACGGAACATGGCCAACATACGCTGGGTTACAGCGAAGCCACCAAACATGTTGATCGAGGTCAGCACCACACCAATCACAGCCAACCACCGAATCCACTCATTGGGAGAGCCAGCAGGCGGTGCAATCTGCACCAAAGCGCCAATGGCCACAATGCTGCTGATCGCGTTGGTCACACTCATCAGCGGCGTGTGCAGGGCTGGCGTCACGTTCCACACGACCATATAACCCACAAAACAGGCCAGCACAAACACGGTGAAGTGCGCCAAAAAGGCTTGCGGCGCATTGGCCCCAACAAACCAAAACAGCAAAGCAGCCACACCAAATACCATGGCCAACTTGCTGCCTGCCATCGGCGCACTGGACGCCCCATGACCATGACCTTTTTTAGCCGCTGGTACGGACACTGTTTTGGCAGCCGTGCTTGCAGCGGGCGGCGCAGGCAACTTGGGCGCAGGTGCCGGCCAGGTCACCTCACCGTCTTTGATGACGGTCAAACCACGGATGGCGTCGTCCTGCATGTTGACGTCAATGATGCCGTCTTTGGTCTTGCACAGCTCCTCGGCGAGTCGAAACAGATTACTGGCATACAAGGTCGACGACTGCTTGGCCAAGCGGCTGACCAAGTCGGTGTAGCCAACAATGGTCACACCGTGCTTGACCACAGCCTGGCCGGGCTCGGTCAACTCGCAGTTGCCTCCCTGCTCGGCAGCCATGTCAACGATGACACTGCCTGGCTTCATGCTTTGGACCATCTCGGCGGTGATGAGCTTGGGAGCAGGCTTGCCAGGAATAAGCGCGGTGGTGATGATGATGTCCACTTCACGCGCCTGCTTGGCGTACATGGCACGCTGCGCTTGCTGGAAGCCTTCACTCATGACCTTGGCGTAGCCGCCACCGCCAGAACCCTCTTCCTCAAAATCAACCTTGACGAATTCGCCCCCCAAGGACACCACCTGGTCAGCAACCTCGGCGCGGGTGTCATTGGCGCGCACGATGGCACCCAAGCCTGCCGCTGTACCGATGGCAGCCAAGCCGGCCACGCCGGCGCCAGCGATGAAGACCTTGGCCGGTGCGACCTTGCCCGCAGCCGTGATTTGGCCATTGAAAAAGCGGCCAAAAGCGTTGGCCGCTTCGATGACAGCCCGGTAACCAGCCACACTGGCCTGCGAGGTCAGTGCGTCCATTTTCTGAGCCCGACTGAGCATGCGCGGCAAGGCGTCAATGGCCAGCACGGTCACTTTTTTGGCAGCGAGCTGCTGCATCAAATCAGGGTTTTGCGCAGGCCAGATGAAGCCGACCAAGGTTTGGCCTTCGTGCATCAGAGCAACTTCTTCAGGCGTGGGTCCACGCACCTTGAACACGATATCGGCTTGGGCCCAGACCTGCGCTGCCGTGGCCAGAACCACCGCACCGGCTTGTTGGTAATCGGTGTCATTGATGTTGGCATCCGCGCCAGCACCAGACTCCACGCAGACTGCGAAGCCGAGTTTGATCAGTTTTTCAACCGCTTCCGCAACCGTGGCAACGCGCTTTTCGCCTGGGAATACTTCTTTGGGTACGCCAATGCGCTGTTGCTTTGGCGCATCTGGCGCTGTGGTCTCACTTGGGGTAGTGCCATTTTGCATGGTGGACTCCTCGTCGTTATAGGAAGGGGGAACGTGGAAAAGGAACGAGCTTACCTCAGAAACCACCCCGCTTAAGTAGGGCAAGCTGCTGAACCTGCGTTTTGACAGCCACTTTTTTCCGATAATCGGGCATGCACTACCCATGGAAACCCAGCGCCACTGTGGCGGCCATCATTGAACACCAGGGCAAATTCCTGCTGGTCGAGGAGCACACGCCCGAAGGCCTGCGCTTGAACAACCCGGCCGGCCACCTTGAAGAGGGCGAGTCGCTGTTGCAAGCCTGCAGCCGTGAGGCGCTGGAGGAAACCAAGTACAGCTTTGAACCCCAGGCCTTGGTCGGCATTTACATGTCGCGCTTTATCCGTCCTGCCAAACAAGAAACACCCGTGCAAGACATCACCTATCTGCGCTTTGCTTTTTGCGGTCAGCTCGGGGCATTGGATGCAAGTCGACAACTCGATACCGGAATCGTGCGCACCCTGTGGCTCAGCCCTGACGAGATTTTGGCCAGCGCCGATCGGCACCGCAGCCCATTAGTCGTGCGTTGCATGCAAGACTATTTAAGTGGTCACCGCATGCCCTTGGGCGCGATTCACACTGACCCTAGCGTGTACCAGGAGCGACCCTTGCCATGAAGCATCAGCGGGTGGTTGTGGGCCTGAGTGGTGGTGTCGATTCCGCGGTGACCGCATGGTTGCTCAAACGTGCGGGCCACGAGGTAGTGGGCATCTTCATGAAAAACTGGGAGGATGACGACGACACGGCATACTGCTTGAGCAATGAAGACTTTGTTGACGCAGCGGCCGTGGCGGATGTCATTGGCATTGACATCGAGCACGTCAACTTTGCAGCCGAATACAAAGACCGGGTTTTTGCAGAGTTTGTGAAGGAGTACAGTGCCGGGCGCACCCCGAACCCCGACATCTTGTGCAACTCAGAAATCAAGTTCAAAGCCTTTCTAGACCACGCCATTCGTCTGGGGGCAGAAAAAATTGCCACCGGCCACTACGCGCGGGTTCGCTCCAACCCAGCCTCGGGCTTGGTTGAACTGCTTAAAGGCTTGGATCCATCCAAGGATCAAAGCTACTTCTTGCACCGCTTGAACCAGGCTCAATTGTCAAAAACCCTGTTTCCGCTTGGCGAATTGCACAAAACAGAGGTGCGGCGCATGGCCGACGAGATCAAACTGCCCAATGCCAAGAAGAAAGATTCCACGGGTATTTGCTTCATCGGCGAGCGTCCGTTTCGGGAATTCTTGAACCGCTACATTGCCCGCGAACCTGGGTCCATCAAAAACGACAAGGGCCACACCATTGGCGAGCATGTGGGTCTGAGTTTTTACACCTTGGGGCAACGACAAGGCTTGGGCATTGGCGGCTTAAAGACCAAGGGTGCGCAACGCGGTGGGGGCGAACACGCGCCCTGGTTTGTGGCACGCAAGGACCTGCAAACCAACACGCTGTGGGTGGTGCAGGGCCATGACCACCCATGGCTACTCTCGCACCAGTTAAACGCCAAGCAAACCAGCTGGGTAGCGGGTGCCAGCCCGCAACTTGGTGCATCAGCAGCCAAGACGCGCTACCGCCAACAAGATGCCGCCTGCACCATCACCGCCGCATCACTGAGCGATTGCACCCTGGCATTTGCACAGGCCCAATGGGCAGTAACCCCCGGCCAATCAGCCGTCTTGTACGAGGGCGATGTTTGCCTGGGCGGAGGCATCATCACCGCCGCCTAGGCCATCAGCTGCGGGCTACGCAGCCTGACCGACCTAGCCCATGCGGGCCAGCAAGGTTTCGAGATCCTTTAACACGGCCTGGGTTTCAGCTGGCGTCTTGGCAATCTCACCAGGCTCTGCATTGAGCTCTTGCTCCATGAAACACATGGTCATGCGCAGGTAAGTGCTGTCCAAGGCTTTGCGCACAGCTGAGAATTGCTGGGCAATCTTGAGGCAGCTCTCGCCCTCTTCAATCATGCGTTGCACACCACGAATTTGGCCTTCTGCCCGACGCAAACGATTGATCACGTCGGCACGGGCAGCGCCACCTTTGAGCTTGCTCACACAGACTCCGGCACACCCAGTTTTTTCAAGATGTAAGCCATTGGGCACACTTTAGTGAACCCAAATTGGAACAAGTTGGCGCCCACAAAAGCCGTGAACGCCAAGGCCCACTTGCTGACAAAAATAGGACTGCCTTCAACACCAAGTGCCAAAGAAAGCATGATGAAAGAGCCAGCGATCACGAGAATCATGCGTTGAATATTCACAGTAAGAACTCCTTTTAAAAAAACCTATTGATCCAAACGGTTGATGCCCAACACGCCCATGATGGATGTCTCATAAGCCAACTTGCCAAGTGCATCTCCTTGCTTTTTTTGAACCCCTTCACAGGCTCTGCGCCACTGGGTGCGCTTGAATACGCTGCCTGTACAGTGCGTAATAAAGTACCGGTATCACGACCAAGGTCAGCACCGTCGACACCAAGATGCCAAATATAAGCGAAATTGCAAGTCCATTGAAGATCGGATCATCCAAAATGAAGAACGCTCCGATCATGGCGGCCAAACCGGTGAGCATGATGGGCTGAGCGCGCACAGCGGCCGACAAAATCACCGCCTGTTTGAAGACCATGCCCTGCGCAACTTGCAGCTCGATGAAGTCCACCAACAAAATAGAGTTGCGCACGATGATGCCTGCCAAGGCAATCATGCCAATCATGGAGGTCGCCGTGAACTGCGCGCCCAGCAACGCATGCCCTGGAATCACACCAATGATGGTCAAGGGAATCGGCGCCATGATCACCAGTGGCGTGAGGTAGCTTTTGAACTGCGCCACCACCAGCAAATAAATCAGCACCAAACCAACCGCGTAAGCTGTACCCATGTCACGGAAAGTTTCATAGGTAACCTGCCACTCACCGTCCCATTTGATGGCATATTGCTGCAAGGCATTGGATGGCTGATTGATCCAGTATTCACCCAAATTACCAGCGCCTGGTAGGGCTGCATTTTGTAGTTTTTTTCGAATCTCAAACAAGCCATACAAAGGCGAGTCCAGCTTGCCAGCCATGTCGCCAAAGACGTAGCTCACCTGCAGCAGATCTTTGGTGAACAGCGGCTTATCAATCGTGCCGTTGTCAACCTCAACCAACTCAGACATTGGAACCATTTGGCCATTGGCTGCCTTCAAAGGCAGCGCCAACAAGGCGTCCAAGCCCACTTGGCTGCGCAGTGGCAATTGCATGCGAACCGGGATGGGGTATTTACTGTGCACATCGTGCAGGTAGGCCGCGTCATAACCCGACAGTGCCATGGCCGCGGTCTGTGCCACAACCGCAACCGGAATACCTAAGGCGTCTGCGCGTTGGCGGCGCACACGCAGGTAAGCCCGTGGCGCGTCTTCTTGCAAGGTGCTGTCAATGCCCACAATGTCGGGGGTTTCGGCAAAGGTTTGCATGAGTCGCTTGGCCACTTGCTGGCGGCCCGCTTCATCGGGTCCATACACCTCCGCCACCAGAGGCGACATCACGGGCGGACCAGGCGGCACCTCTACAACCGAGACGCGCGCTTGGTGCTTGCGGCCAATCGCTTCGAGTTGCGGGCGCAGGCGTTGCGCAATCACATGACTTTTGTCCGTACGCTGGTGCTTGTCCACCAAGTTGACTTGCAAGTCGCCTTGCTCGGGGTCAGAGCGCAGGTAATACTGGCGCACCAAACCATTGAAGGTAATGGGCGAGGCCGTGCCGGCGTAGGCTTGTAAATTCACCACTTCGGGTTGCTGAGCCAAAAAGGCGCCCAAATCTGACAGCGTGGACGCTGTTTCTTCCAGCGGTGTGCCAGCTGGCATTTCCACCAACACTTGGAACTCGCTCTTGTTGTCAAAGGGCAGCATCTTCAAAACAACCCATTGCACCGCCACCATGCCCACAGAGAGCACCAGCGCCACCAAAATGCCAGCCACCAACAGCCAGCGCTTGCGCGCACTTTCTAAAAATGGCGTGAGAACCACCTTGAAAAACACCTGCAGGCGGCTGCTTTTGATCTGATCTACCGTCTGAACTGCACCGTCACTTTGATCCGCTGCGCCTTTGTGGGCGCGCATCAGCTTCAGCGCCAACCAAGGTGTGACCGTGAAAGCGATGGCTAAGGAAATGGCCATGCCTAAACTGGCGTTGATTGGAATGGGGCTCATGTAAGGGCCCATCAAGCCTGAGACAAAAGCCATGGGCAACAGTGCCGCAATGACGGTTAAGGTCGCCAAAATGGTGGGGCTTCCCACCTCATCAACAGCCCCTGGAATGATCTCGCGCAAGCTTGCATGCGGGTGCAGTTTCTGGTGTCGGTGGATGTTTTCCACCACCACGATGGCGTCATCTACCAAAATGCCGATCGAAAAAATCAAGGCAAACAAGGACACGCGGTTCAGCGTGAAGCCCCAAGCCCAAGACGCAAACAGCGTGGAGGCCAAGGTCAAAATGACCGCCGCACCCACAATCACGGCCTCACGGCGCCCCAAGGCCAAACCCACCAGCAAGATGACCGAACCCGTGGCAAAAGCCAGTTTTTGAATCAGTTTGTTGGCCTTATCTGCCGCCGTGACACCGTAGTCACGGGTAACCGTGGCTTGTACGTTGGCTGGAATCATGGTGTTGCCCAGCTCTGCTACACGTGCTCTGACGGCTTGCGCCACATCGACCGCGTTACTGCCCGGTTTTTTGCTGATTTGCAGCGTCACCGCCGGGTACACACCATGGGGTTGTAATGCAGATTTTTCACCAATGGGCTCAGCTGCCGCACCAGGTGTGTACCAAACATAATGCTGTGGCAATTGGGCACCCGCTTCAATGCGTGCGACCTCGTGCAGATACACCGGCAGACCTTTGTGCAGGCCAACAAGCAAATCGCCAACATCTTTCGCTGAGCGTAAAAACTCCCCCGTCTCGACCTGCATCATCTGCGCTTGTGCACCACTGTTGCGCGCCACAGCCCCTGAAGGCATGCTGACATTGGCAGCAGCCAGAGAGGCCTTCAAACTGAGCAAGTCCACCCCACGCTCACGCAGGCGTGCGGGGTCTAGCCAAACCTGCACAGCACGCCGCGGGCCACCAATGGTCTGCACCTCGCGGGTGCCTGGCACGCGCTTGATTTCAGCCTCAACACTGTAGGCCACGCGCTCCAGTTCGGCGCCAGACAAGCCTTGGGGGCTCCACAGCGTCACCGCCACCACAGGCACATCGTCAATGCCTTTGGGTTTCACGATGGGGGTCAAGGTTCCCAATTCACGTGGCAGCCAATCTTGGTTGGCATTGAGTACGTCATACAAACGCACCAAGGCCTCTGTGCGTGGCACACCTACCTTGAACTGAACCGTGATCACCGCCAAACCTGGGCGCGCCACCGAATACGTGTGTTCGATACCGGCAATCTGGCTGAGCACTTGCTCTGCCGGTCTGGCCACCATGTCTTGCACATCGTTGCTGCTGGCACCCGGAAAGGGGATCAACACGTTGGCCATGGTTACATTGATTTGCGGCTCTTCCTCGCGCGGGGTAACGGCCACTGCAAACAAGCCCAGCAGCAAGGCCACTAAAGCCAACAAGGGCGTGATGGCGTTGAGCTTGAAAGCATTGGCCAGTCGACCTGAAACGCCGAGTTGCTTGTCTTGTGTCATGCCGATCTCACTTCACAGCTTGTTCGGCTTGGGCACCCAAGAGCCCCGCGCGCACCGGGTCCATGGCCACCACATCGCCAGGGGCCAAGCCTGAGATGACTTCAATGCCCGGCGCACCGTGGTCTTGGCCCAAGCGCACCATTCTCAGCATGAACACCTTAGCAGTCACCACATAAACAGCCGTGAGCTCTCCGCGGTACAGCACAGCGGCTTGAGGCACAACCAAACGCTGGGACTGAGCCGAAGTAAATCGTATGCGCACCTGCTGGCCCGGCATGAAAGCGCGCGCTTGTACGTCAGGTAAATCGAGTCGCCATTCAACCGTCTGCGACACAGGATCCGCATTGGGAACCTGCGAGCTGCGCGTTGGGCGAACCCAATGGGGCGCACCGTCTGATCCAATCAACTGCACCTCGACAGCGCCTGGCGTTTGGTTAAGCCCTGCAAGCGCGTTGGAACGCGTGACAGGCACCTGCGCCACGGCCCTCAAGGGCAAGGGCGCATACACCGTCAGCAAGGGTTTGCCAGGCACCGCCAAATCACCCGCTTCTGCCAGTATTTGAGATACCCAGGCATCAAACGGCGCCGTGACATTGGTAAACCCTCGGTACAGCGTCGCTTGCTTCGCTCCGGCTTGGGCTTGGTCACGGGCGGCTTGCGCGGCTTTGAGTTGAGACTCAGCCGTATCCATGGCGGAAGAACTCACAAAGCCTTGGCGCAGCAAGTCCCGCGTGCGCTCGAATTGGGCTTGAGCGTTATGCAGTTCGGCCGTGGCCTGCGCTACTTGCGCCTGACTGCGTTGCACACCGGTCTGGGTATCGCGGTCATCAATGGTGGCCAGCAATTGACCGCTGCGCACTTTGTCTCCCACCTTCACCAATAAACGCTCAATACGCCCTGCGGTTTGGGCAGAAACCGTTCCCTGCTTCACCGCTTGAATCACGCCGTCGAGTTCAAAGCCGCCAGAAACCATTTGCTGCTGCACCGTGACGGTGGGAACCACCACGGCCGTTTGGGCAAACGCCGAAACCAGTGACAAAGACGCCACCAAACCCAACAGGTAGCGGCGTGGCAGCTGGCACGCGCTTGCATTCAATAAAAACAGGTAAGCCATGGGGACTCCAAAATATACCCCATGGAGTATATTGCAAAACAACTGAGGGACGCAAGTTGCCAATAAAAACTGGCGTACTGGCTTCGAAGTTGCCACCCTTCGAACTACATTAAGTGCTTATCTGAACCAAGATCGATGTCCATGTCACAACACCAAACTTTGAGCCTCGTCCTGTGTGCGCTGCTCAGCATCAGCAGCCCAATCGCTCAAGCAGACGACAAAGCCAAGCTGATTGACGACATGGCCACCTACCTGGATTTTGCAGATTACGGTGGCGGCACCATCTTTGCCGAACAAATTGCGCGTGAGCAATATGCCAAGATGGTCATCATTGACGCACGCAACAGCGAGCAATATGCCAAGTCGCACATTGCAGCGCAATGAATATTGAATGGCGGCAGGTTTTGGCGCAAAGCGCACGCATTCCAAAAGATCGCATGGTGTTGATTTATTGCAACACGGGCAGCCTGAGTGCACAAGCAGGTTTTGCACTGCGCGTTGCTGGCTGGGAAAACGTGCGTATCTTGCAAGGTAGCATGACCGAGTGGTTGGCCAAAGGTGGGCTCGATGCCTCGCGCAAAACCGCTGGCGCGAGCTTGGGACATTGAGCACAAAATCAGGTTTTATCCAATCGCCCAAACCGTCCGCCCAAGCCCACTTTGGAAAAATCGCCAAGCTTCTTTAAAATGAAGCCTTATCGGCACAGCCGTCCTCCCCTTCTTCCTTGAACACCCATGACACAAGTCTCCAATTCCGTTCGTTTTGTGCTGGACGGCAAGATCGTCGAAGCGCAGGGGGTGCGTCGCACGGCCACCATACTCGATTACCTGCGCGAGCGCCTGCACCGCACGGGCTCCAAAGAAGGCTGTGCCGAGGGCGATTGCGGCGCCTGCGTGGTGATGGTGGGCGAACTCAACGCCGCCGCTGACGGCATCGACTACGTCCCTGTGAACAGCTGCATCCAGTTGCTACCCTCGCTGGACGGCAAGTCTGTCAAAACCATTGAAAGTCTGAAAAGACCAGACGGTTCCCTGCACCCTGTACAAGAAGAAATGATCAAGTGTCACGGCTCTCAATGCGGCTTTTGCACGCCCGGTATCGTGATGAGCTTGGTGAACCTGGTGCAAGTGGTGCCTCAGCCCAGTCGTGCACAGATCACCGACTCGCTCAGCGGCAACTTGTGCCGCTGCACCGGCTACAAACCCATCATTGAGGCTGCCACCAACGCCTGCGCCGGATCAAACACACTCAAACTCAATGACAGCGCCGACTTGCCCCTGCTCACAAAAATTCAACGCACCAAAGTGCCAACCTTGAGCCTGGACGGCGAGATTGTGGTGCAGCCAGTGGTGCGGACACGCAAAGGCAATGAATTTGTCTCGCCGGCCACCTTGGACGAAGTTGCCGATTACCTCTTTACTCACCCCAGCACCACCTTGTTGGCTGGCAGCACAGAGATTGGTTTGCAAGTCAACAAAAAATTCACCAGGCCCGAGCACATCATGTACCTGGGTAATGTGCAAGCGCTGCGTCAAATAGATGAAACCAGCGATGGCTGGCGTATTGGTGCCATGGTGTCTTTGGCCAGCATCGAGGCCCTGGTAGCCCAACCTTACCCCGACTTTGCCGAAGTGCTCAGACGCTTTGGCTCGCCACCGATTCGCTCCACCGCCACACTGGCTGGCAACATTGCCAATGGCTCACCCATTGGCGACACCATGCCCTGCTTGATGGCGTTGGGCGCCACATTGGTACTGCGCCGTCGCGGTGGTAGCCGCAAACTTGCCCTGGACAAGTTTTACACCGGTCAAAAACAAAACGTGCTGCAAGCTGGCGAATTCATTGAAGCCATTGAGTTGCCCAAGCCATCTGAGGGCTTGGTTTTCCGCGCGCACAAAGTCAGCAAGCGTTTTGAGCAAGACATCTCTGCCACCTGCGCGGCCATCAGCTACCGACTCAAGGCGGGCAAGCTCCAGGACGTGCGCTTGGCTTACAACGGCTTGGCGCCCTCACCCTGCCGTGCCCCCAAACTCGAAGCCGTGCTGGAAGGGCAAGCCCCAAGCCATGTCAGCACGACAGCCTTGGACGACGCCATCACCGCCAGTTTCACTGCCCGCGACGGCCTGCGCGCCAGTTGGGCCTACCGCGCTTTGCTTGCACGCAACCTCGTGCTTGAATTCATTGAAGACAAGAACCTGGAGGTGGCTTAAATGAACGCTCCGTCAATCCTCAAATCCCTCTTGCCCGCCAGCGGTGCTCAACAGGGCGCAGACAAGGTTCACGAATCTGCACATTTGCACGTCAGCGGCAGCGCCACCTACATCGATGACATGCCTGAGCTGGCGGGCACTTTATATGCCGCTCTGGTGAAGTCCCCCGTGGCGCATGGCGAACTCATTGGTGACGGCATTGACCGTGAAGCCCTCTTGAAAGAACACGGTGTGGTGGCGGTGTACACCAGCAAAGACATACCCGGCGAAAACAACTGTGGCCCCATCGTGCATGACGACCCCTTTCTGGCCGATGGCAAGGTTGAGTTTGTCGGCCAGGTCGTGGCGGTGGTCGTGGCACGCGAAATGCTTTACGCCCGAGAGGCTGCGCACAAGGCCCGGGTTCTGGTCAAAGAGCTGCCAGCGATTCTGACCATTGAAGAGGCCATGGCTGCACAAAGTTTTGTCATGCCCCCGAAGGGTTTCAACCGTGGCAACGCCACGCAAGCCATTGCGGATGCGCCGCACACGCTCAAAGGCAGCACCGCAACAGGCCAGCAAGAACAGTTTTATCTGGAAGGTCAAATCACTTACGCCGTGCCGCGCGAAGATGGCCAACTCACGCTCTACGTGTCTACTCAACACCCCGACGGTAACCAACGCGAAGCGGCTTCAGCGCTGAACCTGAGCACCAACGACGTTGAAGTGATCTGCCGACGCATGGGTGGCGGCTTTGGTGGAAAAGAAGGCAACGCCAGCATCTTCAGCCAAAGCGCGGCGTTGGCAGCCTTCAAGTTGCAGCGTCCCGTCAAGCTGCGCGTCAACCGCGACGACGACATGACCATCACCGGCAAACGCCACGACTTCAAGATCGACTACGAAGTAGGCTTTGACCAAGACGGTCGTATTGTGGGCGCCGACATCACGATGGCTTCACGCTGCGGCTACAGCATGGACTACTCTGGCCCAGTCAATGACCGGGCTTGTCTGCACATCGACAACTGTTATTTCATACCCAGCCTGAAGCTGATCAGTCACCGCTGCAAAACCAACACCCAAAGCGCCACTGCCTTTCGTGGCTTTGGTGGACCTCAAGGCATGTTTGGCATGGAGACCATCTTGTCTGAAATTGCCAACACCTTGGGCAAAGACGCCTTGGATGTTCGCAAGATCAACCTGTACCAAGACCCTGCTAAGTCAGGCATAGCTGACAGCATGACCACCCAATATGGCCAAACCATTGAAGATTGGGTGGGTGACAAAGTACTGAGCCAAGTTGAGGCTCAAGCCAAGTACAGTGAGCGCCGCGCAGCCATCAATGCCTTCAACCAGACCAGTAAACACCGCAAACGTGGCCTGGCCTTGGTGCCCTTAAAGTTTGGCATCAGCTTCACAGCCACCATGCTCAACCAAGGCGGCGCACTGATCAATGTGTACATGGACGGCTCTGTCAGTTGCAACCACGGAGGCACAGAGATGGGCCAAGGCCTGAACACCAAGATGGCACAAGTTTGTGCTGATGGCTTGGGCATTGATACCTCATTCGTACGCGTCACCGCCACCGACTCACAAAAAGTACCCAACGCATCGGCCACTTCAGCGTCCAGCGGCGCGGACATCAATGGCGCAGCCATCATGAACGGCACACAACAATTGCGTGCTCGTCTGGCACCAGTTGCCGCACGCTTGTTGGGCTGCCATGAATCTGAGGTCAGCTTCACCAACAACCAAGCGCAAGGTGGTGGCAAGTCGGTGCCATGGCCGACGCTTGCCAAACAAGCCTGGCTTGACCGCGTAGGACTCTCAGTCACGGGCTTTTACATGACCCCCGAGATCCAGTACGACTTCAACACCTTGCAAGGCAAGGCGTTTTATTACTTCTGCTACGGCGCAGCCGTCAGCGAAGCTGAGATCGACACCCGCACAGGGGAATGGTGGCTCAAGGCTGTGGACATCGTGCATGACGCCGGGCGCAGCATCAACCCAGCCATTGACAAAGGGCAGATTGAAGGCGCTTTTGTCCAAGGCATGGGCTGGCTCACCATGGAAGAGTGCATCTGGGATAAAAAAGGCAAACTGCTCACCCACGGACCGAGCACCTACAAAATTCCCGTGGCCGGCGACATACCTGAACACTTCAATGTCACGCTGTTTGACGGCTCCAACATCAAACCCACACCGTTCAACAGCAAGGCGGTTGGCGAGCCGCCTCTGATGCTGGGTTTATCGAGCTTTTTCGCCCTGCGCGATGCGGTCAGTGCCAGCGCCAACCACCAAGCCGTGGTGAACTTGAGCGCGCCGGCCACGCCTGAGCGCATCTTGCTGGCCTGTGAGCGGGCCAAAGCCGTGACTGCACGCAGCGCCTGACCTGTGCCAGCGCATCTTCAAGCGCTGTGCGAACACCTGGTGCACAACACCGGCGTGTTGGTGCGCGTGCATGCCGTGCAGGGCTCTGGCCCGCGCGAGGTGGGCGCTTGGATGGCCGTGTTCACGGACACCACCACCAACACCATTGGAGGCGGCCATTTGGAACACCAGGCCATCGCCCATGCCCGCAAGCTCTTGACCTCTGACACCGCTGACCAGGCCGCTAAAGGCAGCGGCACAGCGCCACAACTCCAACGCTATGCCTTAGGGCCTGCCTTGGGCCAATGCTGTGGTGGCGTGGTCCACCTGAGCTTTCAAACCATCAGCACCCAAGACAGCGTGTACTTGGCTTCCCATTTGGCTCCCAGCCTGCAGCCGCTTGCCTTGTTTGGTGGCGGCCATGTCGGGCGCGCCTTGGTAAAGGTCTTGGCGCCCCTGCCCTTTGCTGTTCGCTGGATCGACAGCCGCGATGAAATTTTCCCAAGTGATGTGCCTGCCTTGGTCGAGTGCGAACACTCTGACCCCGTTCATTCTGCGGTGAACGATCTTCAGCCAGGCAGTGCTGTGCTCATCATGAGCTTCAGCCACGCTGAAGATTTAGACGTGGTGGCTGCCTGCTTGCAGCGTCAACGCGTGCATGCAGACCTGCGCTTCATCGGTCTGATTGGCAGCAAAACCAAATGGGCAAGCTTTCAACACCGCTTACTAGATCGCGGTTTTTCAGACAAGGATTTGACTGGCGTGACCTGTCCGATTGGCGTGCCAGACATATCAGGCAAAGCGCCTGAAGTGGTCGCTATTGCAGTGGCTGCACAGCTTTTGCAACTGCCAATTGATCGCGCCCATTGAACATGCCCAAAACCGCCTCCATGGACTTGCTGATTCAAAACCCGCACACGCCTGCGCAGCTCATCTTGCTGCTACACGGCGAAGGCGGTAAGCCGCAAGACATGGCCCCGCTTGGCCGCGCGCTGAGCGCAGCATTCCCGCAGGCACTGGTCGTGGCCATGCAGGCACCACTGGCACGGTCCGACCCCCATACGGGTCACACCTGGTTCCATTCGAAGGTCGAACTCGGACGCAGCAACCCAGCAGACCTGCAGCCCGCCTTGAATCAACTCGCCCAACGCATCCATGCCCATCAGGCAAACAGTGGCGTGAGCACACAGGCCACCGCTTTGATTGGTTTTGGGCAAGGCGCAACATTGGCCTTGCACAGCACTTTGTTAAACGCCCCTTGGGCAGACCGCGTGGTCGCGTTGGCAGGTGCATTTGCGCAGAGGCCAGAGGCCGTGCGTTACCTAGGGAGCATCCATTTTTTGCACGGCAAGGAGGACGCCATAACCCACTGGAAAACCGTGATGCAAGACGCGTATTGCCTGAGAGACCACGGTGTTGACATGACCGCAGAGATCGTGCCGCTGGTCGGTCACGAGCTGCATACACGTTTCATTGACAAGACGCTCGAGCGCCTCAGCACCCATGTCTCCAAGCACCTGTTTGAAGCGGCAGTTGCCAGCGCCCCTGGCGCAGAAAACACCCACATCCAATAGGCTGCGCGCCAGCCCTCTGGCGGTCAACGCCTGTGCAAAAAAGACATGAAGCGCGGTTAAAGGCTCAGCTCGTTGAGCATCACCACCTTGCCCATCACGCCCCGTGCGCCCATGTGGGCATACGCAGCTTTGAGATCAGCCATAGGCCGACGGCTGTCAATCACTGGCTTGATCTTGCCTTGCAGGTACAGCTGCGCCAGATCTGCCAGCATGGCGGCATTGGCCTGGGGCTCTTGCCGGGCAAACCCGCCATAAAAGACACCCACCAGCGAGGCGCCTTTGAGCAACATCAGGTTCAGCGGCAATGCCGGGATATGACCACCAGCGAAACCCACGACCAAGTAGCGTCCGCGCCAGGCAATCGAACGAAAAGCCGGCTCGGTCAAGTCGCCGCCAACCGGGTCGTAAATGACGTCGGGGCCCTTGCCATCGGTCAGGGCTTTGATCGCATCGCGAAACTGGCTTGGTACGCTTGTCTGGCTGTAATCAATGGTGGCATCCGCCCCTAAGCGACGACACAGTGCGCACTTTTCCTCGCTAGAGGCTGCGGCAATCACGCGCGCACCAAACGTCTTGCCCAATTGGATGGCCGCACTACCAACACCTCCTGCGGCACCTAAGACCAGCAGGGTTTCACCGGCTTTCAACTGCGCACGGTCCAGCAAAGCGTGGTGCGTTGTGCCGTACGTCATGATCAGTGCAGCCGCCTCATCCAAGGGGAAGCCATCAGGCACGGGCAGGCAGGCATTTGCTTTGGCCAGTGCGTGTGTAGCAAAGCCCCCCGTTCCTACCAGGCAGGCTACGCCTTGCCCAACTCGCAGCTCGGTAACACCTTCACCCACAGCCTGTACCACCCCCGCGAACTCCGCGCCAGGCACGAACGGTAATTCGGGTTTGACCTGGTACTTGTTCTGCACAATCAAAAGATCAGGAAAATTCAAACTGGCCGCTTTGATCGCAACCAATACCTCACCTACTTTTGGCACAGGCATGGGCCACGCTTTCCATTGAAGCGCATCAACACCTGTGGGCGTTTCACATAACCAAGCTTGCATTCGTTTGTCCCCTCAGATTCAGTCTGGTCACACGCACAAAAGCCGCCGCTCAAACGTAGCGATTCCTCTTCGGCGCACCCCTGTTGACGCTTGATGGTAACCGCGGCCATGCTGACTCAAATAGGCATCCACTCTACCCGCATGGTTTGCACTGTATCAAGACAGCGTGCACAAAAACCGGTACTTTGCCCTTTGAAAAAAAAGCGTGCAAGCGGCAAACGATCGGGTTTGTGCCATGATGAGGGATTGCAAAACACCTTGGAAAGACGTGCCATGATCCAAACGCGACCTCTGTTCGAATTGACATTGACAGTGCCTCACATTGCCGACTTAGGACCAACGCCCAACGGCCATCGACGCATCGCCACCGTCACTGGTGGCCGGTTCACAGGTGAGCGCATGAACGGCAAGGTTGAAAGTTCGCCAGGTGGCGACTGGCTGCTGTTGCGCCCCGATGGTGTGTTGGTACTCGACGTGCGGCTGACCTTGCGCACCCACGACGACGCTTTGGTTCTCATGACTTACCGCGGCCTGCGCCATGGCCCAGCCGAGGTGATGGCTCGCCTGAACGCCGGCGAAGCGGTCGACCCCGCCCTGTATTACTTCCGCATGACACCTGTTTTTGAAACCAGTGACATGCGTTACGACTGGCTCAATCGCATGGTCGCAGTCGGCCTCGGTCGGCGCGAAGCGACGGGGCCGATTTACCAGGTGCACGAACTGCTTTAAGCACGGCTTGGGCCTTTGTCGGCCAAGCTGTAAACGCCTTCATCGACTGGCACGACTGGCTTCTTTGAAAAATTTAACGCCTCAGGGTGCTTGATGCGCTAAGGCGTCATCTTCGGCCAAATTAGTCAAAATTTGCAGCAGCACGCGACGTGCGGTTTGAATGTCTTCATCAGCAATGGTCTGCTGGCTTACTGCATTGGTCTCTTCTGCTAAGGGTACTAATTTTTTTTGTAGTGACCTGCCGGCTTTGGTCAAGTAGACGTACCTGTTTTTTTTGTTACCTACATGCTGTCTTCGTTCAACATAACCCTTGGCTTGCATGGAACGGATGGCTATCAGTGTGGTGGACTCCATGACGCCAGCGCGCTCGCTGAGCTCACGTTGCGTCAAGCCCTCAACATCCCACAGGATGCGCAAAAAAGCCCAGTGGCTAAATGGGATACCTTGATCGTTCAATCGATTTTGCAAAGCACGCATGTACGCGCGGGCGGTGTCTCGAACCAAATGCGCCAAACGGTCTGACGGCGAGGTGTCTTGCCAGTATTGCAAGATCAAGCGGTTGGCTGGTGGCTTGCTGCTCATGCTGGCGGCGGCACAGGTACCTGATGGGCAGGCGAAACCGGCCTGCCCTGTTGGGCTGATTCCAGTATGCCCAAACAAGATGCCAGGCTGGCGCGCGCCCATTCACCCGTATGCATCATGCCTACACCACTTTGCACGGCGGCTAAAAATTCATCCAAAACATCTTGGCGAACCACCGTGGGTGGTGCCAAAGCTTCGAACAAATAGCCGTCATGGCTGTCAACGTGCACCCCACTGGGCACGGGGCGCAGGTCGGCCTTATCACAACTGATGATGATGGGGCCAAAGTGCTGGTGAGCCGCTTGCACAGTTGCATCGGGTGCACGCCAAGAAGCGGCACCATAGTTGCGCTTGGCCTTGATTTGTGTCTCTGTTTCGAGTTGCAAAGATTGGTACAAATGGGCTCTGGAGTCCGCATGTTTGGAGCCAGAAACCTTCAAGCCGAGTTCACCGACACCATCCATCCATTGGTCGCTGTTGAAATGCGCGTAGCCGCTGTAGGTCAAGCTTGCAAAGACACCCTGTTCAAACTGCATCAGCGCGCTGTAAGCACCCTCCGTGCTGCGCTCGGGGTCCCAGTTGCCGACCAGGGCATGAACCTGCTGAACCATACCGCCGCACAAAAGGCGCACGATGTCGACCTGGTGAGCGGCCTGGCTAAAAACCACGCCACCACCTAAGGCCGTGTCCAGCTCTTCAGGACGACGCGGCCGGTACAGAAAGTCGGTGTAGTTCAGCGCATGCACCATCCGAACGGGCCCATAACGGCCGCTCTGAATGAGCTCAAGCGTTTTGCGAATCGGCAAGTTAAAGCTGTGACTGTGGCCGACCACCAACACTACTTTGGCGCTATGGCAGGCCTCAATCATGCGTGTACACGCCGGCAGTGTGGTGGCCATCGGCTTTTCAACCAGCACGTGTTTGCCGCTTTTTGCCGCCAGCACCACATGCGCTTCGTGCAGCTGATGTGGGCTTGCAACGTAGACCGCATCCACGTCATCACGGGCAAACAGGGCAACCGGGTCGCTGTATGCTGGCACACCAAAATCTTTTTGAAATTGACTTCTGGCCTCTGGCAAAGGGTCAGCAGCCGCCACCAATTGAACCCGCTTATCGCCCATGAAAGCGGGCAGCATGAGCGTAAAAGCACGCCCCAAGCCAATCACGCCCAAACGCAAGGGTGGGCGGTGTGCGGCGCCACTCATAAATCCAGAACCAAGGTGGCGTCCAGAGCACGGGAAACACAAACCATGATGGCTGACTGTCTCTCGCTTTGATCCAGTACCAAGTCGCGGTGTTCTGCTTGGCCAGACAGCAGACCGACCCGACACGAGCCGCAGCTGCCGCTTTCACAGGAACTAGGTACTTGAATGCCATGTGCCTGCAAACTCTGCAACAGAGTCCACTGTGCAGGCACCTGCAAGGTGAGCCCACTGCGTTTTAAGACAACCTCAAACGGCGTGTTCAGCGCGACGGGCACTTGCGCCCCAGAAAAGCTTTCGAAATGGATCTGCTCATTGGGCCAATGCCCTGTCATGTCACGTACCGCATCCATCAGGCCAGAGGGGCCGCAGCAGTACACATGCTCAGGACCTGGTGCCTCAAACATCGGCCAAAAATCAAAAGCGGCATCAAGATCGCCATGGTCGAAATGCATCACCATGCGCTCAGTGCCCACAAGGTCGAGCAGTTCAGTCCCATAGACCGCGCTGCTGGCGTCGCGCGCGCAGTAGATGACCCTAAAGTTCTCTTCTCCTTGGTCCAGCAGCTGTTGAACCATGGCATAAATAGGTGTGATACCGATACCACCGGCCACAAAAATAGCGCCCGTGGCCCGAGAGGCCAAGGAGAAAAAGTTTTTCGGCCGCAACACTGACAGCAGGTCCCCCACGTCTGCGTCATCAATCAAAGAAATTGATCCGCCGCGCCCCATGGGCTCGCGCTTGACCGCGATGCGCCAGTACGCCGCGTCTTTTGGTGAACCACACAAAGAATAAGTACGCCACATCCCGTTGGGCGCTTGCAAGGTGATGTGCGCACCCGCCTCGTAAGAGCCTAAGGGCTGCCCGCCCTGAGACGCCAGCTTGAATTCGATGATGTGCGTACCGATCTCTTGTTTGGAGACGACTTTCAGTGACAAAGCGTTTTCATTCATGGGTATGGAGGGTTAATGACTTGACAACAATTTTCAATGCGTTAATCTTAGTAAGCTAAGTAAAATAAGGCAAGTCGGAGGAGACAACATGTTGACACAAGAAGAGAATGATTTGCTTTGCCGCGTGGAAGGCAGCGCAGCCATGGGGCAGCTGATGCGTCGCCATTGGCAAGTCATTTGTTTATCTGAAGAGGTGGCTGAGCCCGACGGCAAGCCGATACGGGCGCGTGTGCTGGGCGAAAACCTGGTGGTTTTCAGGGATACCGAAGGACGCATAGGCGTCATGGACGAGTTGTGCCCACACCGACACGCCTCTTTGGTTTACGGCCGCAATGAGCATGGTGGCCTGCGTTGCCTGTACCACGGATGGAAGATGGACGTATCAGGCCAAGTGGTGGACATGAGTTCAGAGCCTGCTGGAACGGGCTTGATGCAAAAGGTCAAGCACCGGGCTTTCCCGACCCAAGAATGGGCTGGATTGGTTTGGGCCTACATGGGGCCCAGTGAACACCAGACAGCGTTTACGCCACCCGCTTGGGCGCCCACGCCCGACGTTCGTGTCTCCGTAGCAAAAATCATCGTCCCTTGCAATTGGGCACAGATTCTCGAGGGACAAATCGACTCCTCCCACAGCTCAAGTCTGCATTCTTCGGACATGATACCGGCACGCATTGACGGGGCGCAGGCCACGGATGACAAATGGCTGCGTCCGTCAACCGACAAATCACCCCGCATGCAAGTGCAACTTGACAACTACGGCTTTCGCTACGCGGCCATACGCCGGCCCATAAAGGACGCCGCCACGCATGATTACGTGCGCAGTACCGTGTTTGTCGCGCCCTCTTGCGCACTCATTCCACCTAACAACCACTACAACGTCGCCAACATCAATACAGCCATTGACGACACCCACACCGCGTTCCACTTTATTGCCTGGGGATCTGAACAATCCACCCCAGACACAGCCACATGGCGCAAGTTTTTGCACGCCGAAGTAGGCGTTGATGTGGATACCTCGTTTAACCCGCTTCGAACCGTAGCCAATGACTTCTTGCAGGACAGACAAGCCATGCGCTCGGGCAACTTTACCGGTATTGCAGGCATTCCCAACCAAGACATGTCCATGTGGGTCACCATGGGGGCTATTGTCGATCGCACACACGACCGACTCGGTGCCAGCGACATGGCCATCGTGGCGTTTAGGCAGCAAATGGTGGCAGCAGCCAAATCTTTTGCTGGCGGCGCACCAGCCATAGGCACCGGCACACTGGCTATTTCCAAGGACGTTTGCGCCTTTCAAGGCATCATTCCAAAAGAAATAGATTGGCGAGAACATCTTGCCAGTCCCGTTTGACACAATAACGACCAACATGATGGAGACAACAGGATGCAACTTGACGCCGCTTTGGTGACCGACCTGGTTTATGCGAACCGGATTCTCTATGATCAAGGCGTGGTCGATGGGCTTGGCCATGTCAGTGTGCGCAACCCACAGGACCCCAACAGCTACTTGCTCTCATGCAACCGGGCACCAGGGCTGGTCAAGCGCGAAGACATCGTCTGTTATGACTTAGATGGCCAGGCCATCTCGCCAACCAGTCAGCGGCCGTACCTGGAGCGCTTCATCCATGGCGAAATCTTTCGCGAACGCCCCGATGTCATGGCTGTTGTGCACAGTCACTCCCCCAGCGTCATTCCCTTTGGTGTGACTCAGATCAGCCTGCGCCCCATCTTTCACATGGCTGGTTTCCTGGGTGCTGGTTCTGCGCTGTTTGAAATCCATGACCATGCCGGCGACAGCGATATGTTGATTCGTGAACCCTACTTGGGTGCAGCGCTGGCCAAGTCGCTGGGTCAACACAGCTGTGTTCTGATGCGCGGCCATGGCTCAACGGTGGTGGGGATCTCACTTTACCAAGTGATCTACCGTGCCATCTACGCAGAAGTCAATGCCAAACTCCAACTTCAAGCCATGGGGCTGGGTGATGTAAAGTATTTGAACGAAACTGAAGCACAACTCGCTTCTGACGTGAATGACGGACAAATCCAGCGATCCTGGAATTTGTGGAAGGGCCGCATCGGGTCCATCGACTAGCAAGCACTTGTTGTGTACGCCCTAAGGGTAAGGCGCACGGTACATTTGATTCCGATTTTTCAACGACAAAGGAGACCTCCCTATGAAATTTTCAACAAAAGTCAGCTTAATGGCTGCCGCAGCCATCATGGCTGTTTCCGCCCACGCGGACTTCAACGACACCAAACCCATCACAGCGACTGTGACGGGGGCCACAGCCTCAGGCTATCCACGCGCCATGACCGAAGGCCTCAACGGTTTGGTTCGTGATGTGTACCAAGGCTCGTCGGTATCCTTCAAACCCAACTCACCCGGCGGTGGCGTGCTGGCCATTTCCTCAGGTCAAGCTGACTTCACCACCACAGCGACCGGTACGGAAGTCAGGTTGGCCGCAGAAGGAGCCTTCCCATTCAAAGCACCGCTCAAAGGCAAATTCATGCACGCCAGTCGCCTGTTTGATGTGCAGTACATCCACGTTCTGATGACCAAGGAATGGGCTGATGCCAACGGGATCAAGACCTGGTCTGACATCGCCGCCAAAAAGCCGGTCATGCGTTTGGCTATCAACCGTCCAGACAACCCACAAACCACCATTGGCGGCCCATACGAAATGATGAAAGCGCATGGCTTCACCATTAACGACATTGAGAAGTGGGGCGGCAGCTTTGTACTGGGCAACAGCTCGACTGGCTTGAATGCCATCGTTGACGGCAAGGCCGATGTCTTTATGAATGTGCGCAACCTTGGGGACGCCCTGATCAAGGATGTTCACAGCAAGCGTCCTCTGATGTGGATTGATGACGACATTTCTTTCACCAAAAAAGCGGCTGACACCTTTAATTTCCAGGCAGACATGATCCCTGCCAACACATATCCATTCATGGAGAAAGCCTCCCCAACGATTCGCCAATGGGTGGCTTTGCTGGTCAGTGCACAAACCCCTGATGAAACGGTCTACAAGTATGTCAAAGCCCTTGGCGACAACGAAGCGCGAGTCCGCGCCGTCGGCGGGTCTTTGAAGACTTTCTCGACTGCGAAAATGGCAGAAAACCCAGCCAACATCACCATTCACCCTGGTGCATTGCGCTATTTCAAAGAAAAAGGTTTGGTCAAGTAAGCTGGTCTTTTCGGCTATCCATTAAGCGCACTCAGCGTACTTGAACGCATCCTTATGCCCAATGCAGCCAGTCGCCGCCTGTTAACCCGCTATCTCAGCGGAGGCGGGCGGCACCTTCCAGGGCAACCTGTCAAGGGCCTGATTGCATTTGGCTCCGTTGTTGCGACCCTCTACGTTCTGTGGATTGGCGCCCTGGCTGTCATCACGGGCGATGCGTCTTTATGGTTATTTCAACATGGTGAGGCAATGGGTTGGACCATCGCATCGCTTGAAACTTTTGCCAACTGGGCAAGAAGTTACACCGCCAACTTCCATAGCGATATTTCGGTTTTTATTGCGGTGACCTTCCCAATAGCATTTTTAACCACCACATCGCATATTGACCGCAAGCATTTGAACTGGGCTGATGCTTTATTGGCTTTGATGTCATTTTGCGTTGCGCTGTATTACCTGATTTACAACGACAAGTTTTTGAACTGGAGCTATGGGTTTTCAGAGCCCAACTGGATGGACATGACGGCCGGTTTGGTCCTGGTTGGTTTAGTGGTGGAGCTATGCCGACGAAGCACGGGATGGGGTTTAACCAGCCTGGTGCTTGTCTTGATTTTGTTCTCCATCTTTGGCGCTTACGTCCCGGGGCCACTGAAACACGAGAACTTCACGTGGAATTATTTTGTCGAGATGCTGACCATTACCGACAATGGCATCTTCGGCTCGCCGCTTGAGGTGGCGGCAACCTATGCCTTTTTGTTTGTCTTGTTTGGCAACTTCTATGAAAAGACAGGTGGGGGCGAGCTTTTTTACGGCGTTTCAACCGCGTTGACCGGTCGCATGCGCGGGGGCGCCGTCAAGGCCTGCATCACATCAAGCGGCTTGTATGGCTCGGTTTCTGGTAGCCCAACGGCGGACGTTGCCACAACTGGCCCCCTCACCATCCCGCTGATGAAACGCGAAGGCATCTCTGCCGCGCGTGCAGCCGCCATCGAAGCCACCGCCTCAAGCGGAGGCGCCATGCTGCCACCCGTCATGGGCGCGGTGGCCTTCATCATGTCAGACATGACAGGGCTGGCGTATTCCAGCATTGCACTGGCCTCACTGTTGCCAGCCATTGTTTATTACGCCGCCATTTTCATCACGGTGCACAACGAGGCGATTCGAAACAATGAGGGCAGGATGCCCGCGGATCAAATCCCTCACTTAGGAGACACCCTGCTCAAGGGTTGGCGACACCTCCTGCCCCTGGTCGCTTTGGTCAGCTTTTTGGTCATGGGCTACACCCCTGTTTATGTCGCCGCCGGCTCCACGGCATCCATCATCGTGCTGAGTTGGTTTTCGCGCGAGTCAGCCATCGATGGCAAGCGCTTCGTCGAGTGTTGTACCCAAACCATATTTCAAATCGTGCCGCTGATAGGGGCTGTTGCAGCTGCCGGCATCATCATCGGCTCGGTCGAAATCAGTGCGCTGGCAGGCAAATTCACCTTGATGATCAGCTACCTGTCTGGCGGCTACCTGGTCAGCACCTTGTTACTGTCGGCCGTGTTCCTGGTGCTGCTGGGTATGGGTATGCCGACGCCGGCCGTGTACCTGACAGCTTCTGCGCTGCTGGCACCAGTTCTGACCCAGTCGTTCAAGTTGCCCATCATGCAACTGCACCTCTTCATGGTTTATTTTGCATGCCTGTCGGCCATTACACCGCCGGTGGCCGTCGCCAATTTTGCAGCCAGTGCCATTGCAGATGCCGACCCCATGGCCGTGGGTGGCCATGCTGTCAAGCTCGCGCTCGGTGGCTTCATGTTGCCCTTTTTCTTTTTATTCAACCCCGGCCTTAACTTTGAAGGCAGTGCTCTGACCATTGCACAAGCATTATTGTTTGCGCTCTTGATGGTTGGACTGGCTTCCGTTGCGGTGAACGGGCACGTCGGCAAAAACCGCCTGAATCCAGGTTTTCGTCTGTTTTTAATGCTGTGTGCCATCGCCTGCATCGTGCCCATGGCGTGGTCGCAATGGCTCTGCGGGCTTGCCGGTCTATCCCTTGTGGCATGGTGTTCTAGACAAAAAACCCTGGCGGCTTAAGCCTCATGCGCTCGCCCATACCGGCTATGCCGGAAACTTTAATCGACCTCTACCGGGTCAACACCTGATGCCGTTCGATACCGATCCCGTTTTGATCGTGTTGGTGGCACTGATCCTTCTGCTGGGCGCCACGGTCAAGGGCGCCATGGGTATAGGCATGCCGCTTGTGTCCATTCCATTGCTGTCTTTGCTGGTCTCGCCGCCCTTGGCCATTGCCCTGCTCGCTGCGCCCATTCTGGCATCTAATGCCATGCAAATTTATGAGACTAAACCACGGGGTCTGTCTATCAAAAGAATGGGCTTGCTGCTGCTGTGTCAAACCGTCTCTATGGTGGTGACCGTGCGTTGGACCGCCTCCATCAGCCCAAGTGAACTCAATAAGTGGCTGGGTGTGAGCATCTTATTGACCGCTGCGCTGTTGATGTTTAAACCCAGTTTTCACATTCCTGCCAAGCTGGAACCCGTCTTCAGCGTCCTGGTCGGACTAGCCGCCGGTTTTGTGGGTGGCGTTTCATCAATGACAGGACCGGTCGTGATTGCCTATTTGATCGCGTTGCGCATGCGCCGCGAAGAGTTCATTGGAACCATCAGCACGGTTTATTTATTGACCGCTGTACCCATGTACGCAGCCATGATGTGGTTTGGGCGGTTCGGGATCGGTGCCGTTCTTTTGTCCCTGCTGGCGCTGCCCCCCATGTTCCTTGGCATGCACTTTGGACGGCAACTCAGGCAGTACCTGGACGAGCAACGCTTTCGACGCATCTTGCTCGTCTTTTTGGTTGCCATGGCGGCGACACTTTTTTTAAAGCCCTGAGATGGCTTTAGTCCGGGGTAAGAACTGTCAGGACAGGTGCCCGCCTGTTTTTGCACTGCTCAGCAAAGACTTTTGCACCTCACCCGTTCCTGTAGACATGAATCAACTTACATTTTGAAGTTGTTCGAACGCAAGCAAGGCTCTACAAAGAGGCCTCCCTAATGGCCCCAAGGTGCCCTAAAGGGGCGCGTAGGATGGCGCGACAGTTCTGCTACAGAAAACAAAAAAGCGACCTTTTGTAGGGGTCGCTTACTTTGTTCACCCGAAACCGATCTGTGGATTGGAAAAGGAATTTGACTGGTGGCCTGGGGCGGAATCGAACCACCGACACAAGGATTTTCAATCCTCTGCTCTACCGACTGAGCTACCGGGCCATGGGTCAGAATTGTAGCAGGCGATATTGTCTGTTTTGGGCCTTTGGTGCAAATTCAGGAGCGTTTGCCTTTACTCAGGTCAACACCCAGCTGCTTGAGTTTTCGATACAAATGCGTGCGCTCCAAACCAGTCTTTTCAGCCACACGGGTCATGGAGCCATGTTCTTTGTTAAGGTGAAATTCAAAGTAAGCTTTTTCATACTCATCACGGCCTTCCCGCAAAGGCTTGTCCAGCATGAAGCTGTAAACGCCTTCGGTTTGACTTGGTGTTTTGGAAACGATGCCCACATCGGTTGACACCTGTCCCGCTTCAACTCTGGGCGCCACAACTTGGTCCGTATGTCTTGATGCATGATCCAAAATCGGTTTGCGCAATTGACCGCGCGTCAAGCCCTGCTCGACGGCTTTGAGTAATTTTTGAAGCGTGATGGGTTTTTCCAAAAAAGCCAGCGCGCCAATGCGCGTGGCTTCCACCGCCGTCTCTATGGTGGCGTGGCCACTCATCATGATCACAGGCATGGTCAAGGTACCGGCTGCAGACCATTCTTTGAGCAAAGTGACGCCGTCGGTATCGGGCATCCAAATGTCTAACAGAACCAAATCTGGCTGTTCGCGCAACCGCGCGGCGCGGGCTTGCGCCGCGTTCTCAGCCACCTCCACCGCGTGACCTTCATCATTCAGTATTTCACTCAATAAGTCACGGATGCCGAGCTCGTCGTCGACTACAAGTATGTTTGCCATGCCGCATTATGTCCTTGTGATTTTTCCCCGCGCCACAGCCTCAAGTTAACCCATCGACAGCAGCGCGCGCTGCCGCGAATGATAACGACACTTGTGCACCCACCACAGCGTCATCTTGCATACGGTTCACGATGTCCACCCGTGTTCCATGCTCGTCGGCAATTTTTTTAACTACTGCCAAACCCAAACCGGTTCCTTTGTCTTTGGTGGTGACATAAGGCTCAAACGCACGCTTTAAGATGGCATCAGGAAATCCGGTACCACTGTCAAGAACGCTCAAACGCACGCGGTTAGAAGCGCTGCGCCACTGTGTACGCAAGACCACAGGCGCGTAGTTTGATGTCCGCGCCGTATCCCCGACATCATGGACAGAGGCGCTGGAGCCGGACAACTGACCCGGTATTTTTTTATCCGCTTGCCTGGCAGTCAGCGTTGCATCCTGTGCGTTTTGCAAGAGGTTGTGCAGCACTTGGCGCAGTTGCTGTGCGTCGCCCATGATCTCAGGGCAATCAGGATCTAGCTCGGTGACTATCGGCACCGCAGCATTGTCCGCATTGTCAAGAGCATAGAGCTGCAGCACCTCAGCTGCAATCATGTTGAGGTTGACAGGCTTGAGGTCTGCTGCAGGCAGGCGGGCGTAATCCCTGAATTCGTTGACCAAACGTTTCATGGCTTCTACCTGGTCCACAATAGTTTTAACCGATTTGTTGAGCAGCGCCTGGCTTGAGTCATCGAGCTTGCCACCGAGCTTCATGGCCAAGCGCTCGGCTGAGAGCTGAATGGGCGTTAAGGGATTTTTGATTTCGTGCGCCAGACGCCGGGCCACTTCACCCCAAGCTTGCGCCCGCTGGGCAGACACAATTTCAGAGATGTCATCAAACACCAGTAAGCGCTGCGAACCTGGCAATTCAGCGCCGCGCGCCACCAAAGTGAGCACCGCGTTGGCTGACTCGCCACTTTGCCCATCGCTGACATTGCCCAGCGTGAAAGACTGCTGCCAGTGGTTCACGCTGCGCTCAGGTCCATGCTCAAGTAGTGTGGCAAATTGCTGTTCCACACCAAGTCCAAATTCACGCAAGCCGTCAATTTCAGACAGCACTTGCCCCGCCAAGGCGACGATGGGCAGTTTCAAGATACGGGTGGCACCAGGGTTGCTGCTGGCGATGCGTCCATCCATTTGCAGCACCATCACCCCAGTGGTGAGGTTATCCAAAATGGTTTGCAGATTGGCCCGGGCCGCGTCTACCTGCTCCATACTGGTATGCACCGCATGACGTGCATCAGCCAACTGATCCGTCATATCAGCAAATGCGCGGGTCAGGCCGTCGAGCTCATCTTTGCCGCGTAACGCCGTTTTTGGCGTGAGGTCTCCAGCGGCTACTTGACGCACACCATCAGCCAACAACAACAACGGTCGGGCAATTTGGTTGCCCAATAACACCGCCAACAAAACACCGCCGAACATCGCCAAAAACAGACTCAAGGTCAAGGTACCAATGTACATGCGCTTGAGGCCATCGCGCGCCAGCGCCCTCTCTTGGTATTCCCGGTTGGCTTGCGTCACAGCCAAGGCGTCGGCCACCAACTCAGGCGGCAAGGCCTTGATCAACAGCAGGTACCGGGGTTCACTGAGCGCAGAAAAGCCACTGGTGTTGAGCGACACCAGCGCCTTCACTTTAGAGGTGGTGCGCTTGGCCATGACGCCGTCGTCCAGCCCTTCAACCCAAGTTACGACGCGCTGGTTGCGTGCGTTTCGAAACATTTGCGGCTCTGGCTTCTCCGGGCTAAGCTGGTAGCTCGATAGGCCCACTGATGCAATGTAGCGCCCAGATTCACCCCACAGCATCATGGTATCGGCGCCCACTGCATTGCGCGCGCGCTCCAAAGGCAAAGCCGCAGAAGCATCAGGTATGTCGGTCAACAGGCCTGCTGCGGTACGCGCTTTGGCGCCCAGGTCAGCCGACAAGGCTTCCAAGGTGGTGCGGCCCAGGTTCAAGCCAGCGCTTAACGCGCTTTCCACCCGGACGTCAAACCAACTCTCGATGGAACGCGAAACAAACTGGTAAGAAACCACATAAATCAGAACGCCTGGCAAAAAGCCCGCCAGCGCAAATACAGCGGCGAGCTTGATCAGCAAACGGCTGCCAAATTTACCCTTGCGCAAGCGTTGCAACAGGCGCCAGGCAATCCAGACAATCACCACCAGCAGCACCGCCGCCACCGAGACGTTGACAACAAACAGCCACGCGTAGTTGCGTTCATACAGATCGCGGTTCGCGGTCGCTTGCGTCAACAAAAACATCAACACCAGGCCAACGGCCACCATGGCAAACAGACCCAGACCCACCATCCAGCGCACCGTTCGCGCGTTTTTGCGCAGGGTGGCGCCCATGATTGATGGCGTGGAACTCACGGCGGTGTGGGCGGCCCCAGCGCTTGCACGCTGGCCACCGAAATTTGCCAATCAGACTGCCCCAAAGTACCAATTTGCAATGGCCTGGGCAGTTGACTGACGTCAAGCTCAAAAATGAAATCCACCAGATAGCGGTTACCTGGTGGCAGGCTCACGCCTTCTGCGATGCGCCAGCCCGACACTCGGCGCACAGCTGCCAAGGCGTCTTGCAGGCTGTCAAAGTTTTGGTCCAGACTGATACCTCGGTTGTAATCGACCTGACCGCCCGCCGCAGTGCTGATGCGCCAACGCCGCGTCAAGGGGTGATAAGACAAGCGGGTGTGGCGCTGGGCCACTGCCAGGGTCTGGTTGGACCAGTACCATCGCTCGCGCGTCAACTTGGCCGTCATGGCGAAATAAAGCGGAATGCCTTTTTGTAGCGCATCTTCCACCACCGTTGGCAGCTCCAAATTGACCTTGGCTGACAGCAACACCGAATCGGCCGTGCGCTGCAGGCGCAACATCGGTTCTTGCTCTGCAGGGGTTTGGGCATGCACCGCGGCGCTGGCGATCATGAAGAACGCCAAAATCCAGCCGCTCAACGCCTTAGCGTTCAGCCTTTCGCAGCAATGCATAGAAGAAGCCATCGTGATCACACTGGGCATTGTCCACGACCTCAACGCATCCACCGACCAAACCAGGTAACAAATGCCCCGGCGAGGGCAATAAGAGCGCATCAATGTTGTTCGCAAGAAACGTTTGCGCCTGGGCCTCACCCTCAGCACTGAAGACCGAACAGGTACAGTACAGCATGACCCCGCCCGGCTTGAGCACTGGCCACAAGCGGTTCAGCAAGCTGCGTTGAATGTCAACGAGCTGGGCGATGTCACCTGGTCGACGCAGCCAGCGGATGTCGGGGTGGCGGCGCACGATGCCAGATGCCGAGCACGGCGCATCGAGCAACACCGCGTCAAATAAAGCACCATCCCACCAGGTGTTGAGCTCACCGGCGTCTGCCGCCTTGACCTGCGCCTGAAGGCCCAAACGCTGCAAGTTCTCGTGGATACGCTGGCAGCGGCTGGCATCGATGTCCAGCGCCAAGACGTCAAGGTCTGCGAGTTCCAGCAAGTGGGCCGTTTTGCCACCCGGCGCAGCACAGGCGTCGAGCACGCGTGCGCCCTTGCTGGATGAAAGCCCTGAGAGCAACAGGGGGGCAGCCATTTGTGCTGCACCGTCTTGCACCGACACCCAACCCTGTGCGAATTGCGGCAACAGCTGCACCGCGCAGGACTTCTCCAGGCGCAAACCATGTGCGCCCACAGGAACAGCGGCGATGCCAGCTTGCTGCAGCAGTGCCAAATAGGCCTGCTGCGTGGTCTTTCTGGCGTTCACACGCAACACCATGGGACCGGCTGATTGAGCGGCGGTCAAAATAGTTTCCCATTGCGCGGGCCAATCTATCTTGAGCTGCTTGACCCACCAAGGTGGGTGATTCCACTGGGCCAAGACATCTGCATCGGTCTGCGCCAGCAAGGTGCTGCGTTCACGCAAAAAGCGGCGCAAGCAGGCGTTGATGAACGCAGCTTGTGCTTGGACTGCTTTGGTTTTTTTTGCAGCCTCAACCGCCTGGTTGACCAGTGTGTGTTCGTCGTAAGCTGCGCCGCCCTCGTGGCATAGCAAAGCCAGCGCGGTGCACAGCAGCGCGTCCGCGGGCGGCGGGGGCTGGCGGGGCGCCAACAGCTGACGCAGTGCTTGGGCTCGTCCCAGGTTGCGCAGCGCCGCAAAACTCAAAGCCTGCACGCCAGCGCGCAGGCGCGGGGACACAGACGCCAGCGCAACCGTGCCAGACTGGCCTTGTCGCACCTGGGCCACCATGCGCGCAGTGGCTTGGAGTTGTTGCCACAAAGGAATGGGCGCGTCAGATGGGTTCATGCGGGTGATCATAAAAAAACGCCTCAGCCCTGGCTAAAGGGTACTGAGGCGTTTGGGTTCAAGCCAAGCGGTGCTTATTCAGCAGCAGACTCTTCATCCACGTCAGCGTTAACTTCGCCTGCCAGCTCAGCCGCCTCGGCGTCTGCAATGGCTCGACGCTCTTCGTCATCCATGTTCTCACGGATCTTGCGAGCCTCGTGGTAGGCCATACCGGTACCGGCAGGAATCAATCGACCCACAATCACATTCTCTTTCAGGCCGCGCAAGCTGTCGCGCTTGCCCATGATGGCCGCTTCAGTCAACACGCGCGTGGTTTCCTGGAAGGAAGCGGCGCTGATGAAGCTGTCTGTGGACAGCGATGCCTTGGTGATACCGAGCAGCAGGTTGGTGAAAACCGCAGGCACTTTGTCTTCTGCACGCAACGCGTCATTGGTATTGAGCATTTCAGAGCGCTCGACCTGTTCACCAGAAATGTAGGTGGAGTCACCCGGATTTTCAACAACCACACGGCGCAGCATCTGGCGAACAATCACTTCGATGTGCTTGTCGTTGATCTTCACACCCTGCAAACGGTAGACGTCCTGCACCTCATCCACGATGTAACGGGCAAGTTCTTCAGCACCCAGGAGGCGAAGAATGTCTTGTGGATCAGCCGGCCCATCAACCACTGACTCGCCCTTGTTCACAACCTGGCCTTCGTGCACCAAGATGCTCTTTTCTTTCGGAATGAGCTCATCCCAGACCTTGCCTTCAGGATCAGTGATCTGCAAACGGATCTTGCCTTTGGTTTCCTTGCCGAAAGAGACCGTACCAGTCATCTCTGCCAGAACACCCTTGTCCTTGGGTGAACGGGCTTCAAACAATTCCGCCACACGTGGCAGACCGCCGGTAATGTCACGGGTTTTCTGGCCTTCAACCGGAATACGCGCCAATACTTCGCCAGGGCCCACGTCTTGACCGTCACGCACCTGAATCAAGGCACCCACGGGGAAGCCGATGGTCACCGAGTGATCGGTACCAGGGATCTTGACTTCGTTACCGCTGGCATCAATCAGCTTGACCTGCGGACGCACCACTTTGGTAGAGCCACGACGTTTGGGGTCAATCACCACCAGGGTGGACAAACCAGTCACATCATCAACCTGCTTGGCAACGGTCATGCCCTCTTCGACATGTTCAAAGTGGGCACGGCCAGCGTACTCGGTGATGATGGGGCGGGTCAGCGGATCCCAATTGGCCAGCAAAGTGCCCGCCTTGAGGGTTTGGTCTGCATTGACTGTAAGAATCGCGCCATACGGCACTTTGTGGCGCTCACGCTCACGGCCGTGTTCATCGTGGATCACAATTTCACCGGAGCGGGCAATCACCACCAACTCACCTTTAGAGTTGGTCACATAACGCATGGTGGCATTGAAGCCAACAACGCCGTTGGACTTGGCTTCCACGCTGGAGGCAACTGCCGCGCGCGAAGCCGCACCACCAATGTGGAAGGTCCGCATGGTCAACTGGGTTCCAGGCTCACCGATGGACTGTGCCGCAATCACGCCGACAGCCTCGCCACCATTGACCAAACCACCTCGACCCAGGTCGCGGCCGTAGCACTTGGCGCAAATACCAAAACGTGTTTCGCAGGTCAAAGCGGTGCGAACCTTGACTTCGTCGACGCCAGCGAGCTCGAGCTCGTCCATCTTGTCTTCGTCAAGCATGGCACCCGCTTCTGCCACCACCGATTGGTCCTCAGGATGCAGAATGTTTTCGGCTGCGGTGCGGCCCAGCACGCGGTCGCGCAGGGATTCAATCACTTCACCACCTTCAACAATGGCGCGCATCAGGTAACCGCCGTACGTGCCGCAGTCTTGCTCTGTGACCACCAGGTCCTGAGTAACGTCCACCAAACGGCGCGTCAAGTAACCCGAGTTGGCAGTTTTCAAAGCGGTATCGGCCAAACCCTTACGAGCACCGTGGGTGGAGATGAAGTACTCCAACACGTTCAGGCCTTCTCGGAAGTTAGCCGTGATAGGCGTCTCGATGATCGAGCCATCAGGCTTGGCCATCAAACCGCGCATACCAGCGACCTGTCGAATCTGGGCTGCGGAACCACGCGCGCCAGAGTCCGCCATCATATAGATCGAGTTAAACGACTCTTGCGGCACCTGGTTGCCATGACGATCGGTGACTGTTTCCTTGGACAACTGCCCCATCATCACTTTAGAGACTTCATCGCCAGCCTTACCCCAGATGTCCACCACCTTGTTGTAACGCTCACCAGCTGTCACCAAGCCACTGGTGTACTGCTGGGCGATTTCTTTCACCTCTTTTTCGGCACGCTCGATGATGCCGGGCTTCTCGGTGGGGACCAACATGTCTTCAATACAGATGGAAATACCTGCACGAGTCGCCAGACGGAAACCGTATTGCAACAACTTGTCGGCAAACACCACGGTTTCTTTCAAACCGCATTTACGGAAAGACACGTTGATCAAGCGGGAAATTTCTTTCTTCTTGAGGGCCTTGTTGATATAGGAGAACGGCAAACCTTTGGGCAGGATTTCTGAGAGCAATGCGCGCCCAGCCGTGGTCTCCCACAGCTTGGTGGAAGCCGTCAGTTCGCTGGCGTCTTTGTCCTTGGTGTACTCGGTCAGACGCACATTGATGCGCGCACTCATCTCGACCTCACCGGCGTCAAACGCACGCTGTACCTCGCCCACATCGGCAAACACCAGACCTTCGCCCTTGCCGTTGATGCGTTCGCGGGTGGTGTAGTAAAGACCCAGCACCACGTCTTGCGATGGCACGATAGAGGGCTCGCCATTCGATGGGAACAGCACGTTGTTAGAGGCCAGCATCAAGGTGCGGGCTTCCATTTGCGCCTCGACCGACAAAGGCACGTGGACCGCCATCTGGTCACCGTCAAAGTCAGCGTTGAAGGCCGCACACACCAAGGGGTGCAACTGAATGGCCTTGCCCTCGATCAGAATCGGCTCAAAGGCCTGAATACCCAATCGGTGCAGCGTAGGCGCACGGTTAAGCATCACCGGATGCTCTCTGATAACCTCTTCCAAAATATCCCATACCACCGGGGTACCAGATTCGACTTCCTTCTTGGCTGCCTTGATGGTGGTTGCAACGCCCATGGCTTCCAGGCGCGCAAAGATGAAGGGTTTGAAGAGCTCAAGCGCCATCAGCTTGGGCAGGCCGCACTGGTGCAGCTTGAGCGTTGGACCGACCACAATCACCGAACGGCCCGAGTAATCCACGCGCTTACCCAGCAAGTTTTGACGGAAGCGACCGCCCTTGCCTTTGATCATGTCAGCCAGTGATTTCAGCGCGCGTTTGTTGGCGCCAGTCATGGCTTTGCCACGACGGCCGTTGTCAAGCAAGCTGTCCACTGACTCTTGCAACATGCGCTTTTCATTGCGGGCAATGATTTCCGGCGCTTTCAACTCGAGCAAACGGCGCAGTCGGCTGTTGCGGTTGATCACGCGGCGGTACAAGTCGTTGAGGTCAGAGGTGGCAAAACGTCCACCGTCCAGCGGCACCAAGGGGCGCAGATCTGGCGGCAGCACTGGCAACACGTCAAGCACCATCCATTCAGGCTTGATGCCAGACTTTTTGAAGGCCTCAAGCAGCTTCAGGCGTTTGGTGTTTTTCTTGATTTTGAGCTCGGAGCCTGTGGGGTCGTTGCGCAGTTTCTCGATCTCGGCTTCGATGTCGATGTTTTGCAGCAACTCCTTGACGCCTTCGGCGCCCATCTTGGCTTGGAATTCATCGCCGTATTCTTTGAACTTCGCGTCAAAGTCATCCTCAGACATGATGCTGTATTTCTTCAGCGGTGTCATGCCAGGGTCCGTTACCACGTAAGCTTCAAAGTACAACACGCGCTCGATATCACGCAGCGTCATGTCCAGCACCAAGCCCAAGCGACTGGGTAATGATTTCAAGAACCAGATGTGCGCGCAAGGCGCGGCCAGGTCAATGTGACCCATGCGCTCACGACGCACTTTGGTTTGCGTGACTTCAACGCCACACTTTTCGCAGATCACACCACGGTGTTTCAAGCGCTTGTACTTGCCGCACAGGCACTCGTAATCTTTGATAGGGCCAAAAATTTTGGCGCAGAACAGACCATCACGCTCAGGCTTGAACGTGCGGTAGTTGATGGTTTCAGGTTTTTTAACTTCACCGAAAGACCACGAACGAATCTTCTCGGGCGAAGCCATGCCGATCTTGATGGCATCGAAGTGCTCGTCGGGCGTAAATTGCTTGAACAGGTCGAGTAATGATTTCATGACTGTAAATCCTTTAATTGATGAGGTGCCAGGGCTGTTTGCTTTCGGCCAACAGCCCTGCTCCGCAAAGCTTTTTTACGCGATTAAGAGCGTTCCATCTCGATGTCGAGGCCGAGCGAACGAATTTCTTTGACCAACACGTTGAACGACTCGGGCATGCCCGCTTCGATCGAGTGCTCGCCTTTGACGATGCTTTCGTACACCTTGGTACGACCTTGCACGTCGTCCGACTTGACCGTCAGCATCTCTTGCAGCGTGTAAGAAGCACCATAGGCCTCCAGTGCCCAGACCTCCATCTCGCCGAAACGCTGACCACCGAACTGGGCTTTGCCGCCCAAAGGTTGCTGAGTGACCAAGCTGTATGGACCGGTTGAGCGGGCGTGCATCTTGTCATCAACCAGGTGGTGCAACTTCAAGTAGTGCATGTAGCCAATTGTGGTGGGGCGCTCAAACGGGTCACCGGTACGCCCGTCATACAGGTAAGCCTGCGTGCGGGTGTCGGTCAAACCTTTGGCCGCGGCCAAGTCATCCGGATAGGCCAGCTTCAACATGGCACGAATCTCGTCTTCAGAGGCGCCATCAAACACGGGTGTGGCAAATGGCATGCCGCTGGTCAGATTCTCAGCCATGGCGCGCAACTGGGTGTCATCAAGCTGACTCAGGTCTTCAGCACGTCCGCTGCTGTTGTAAATGCCATTGAGGTACTGGCGCAGCTCAGCCGCACGCGACTCTTCTTGCAACATGTCACCAATACGCTGGCCAATGCCTTTACCAGCCCAGCCCAAATGCACCTCCAGAACCTGTCCCACGTTCATGCGCGAGGGCACGCCCAGCGGGTTGAGCACGATGTCGCACGGTGTGCCGTCAGCCATGTGTGGCATGTCTTCCACCGGAACAATCTTGGAGACCACACCTTTGTTACCGTGGCGGCCAGCCATTTTGTCGCCGGGCTGCAGGTGGCGCTTAACGGCCACATAAACCTTGACCATTTTGAGAACGCCTGCCGGCAGGTCATCGCCCTGTGTGAGCTTTTTGCGCTTTTCTTCAAAAGCCAAATCAAAGCTGTGACGGGTTTGCTCCAGCGAGTTTTTGATGCTCTCAAGTTGACTGGACACCTCATCGTCGGCAGGACGAATATCAAACCAGTGGTGTTTGTCAACAGACGTCAGGTAAGCCTTGTCAAGCTTGCTGCCTTTGGCCAATTTTTGTGGCCCGCCATTGGCAACCTTGCCCAAAAGCAACTTATGGATACGGTCAAACGCATCAGCTTCAACAATGCGCAACTGGTCGTTGAGGTCCAGACGGAAGCGCTTGAGTTCATCGTCAATGATTTGCTGCGCACGCTTGTCGCGGATGATGCCTTCACGGGTAAACACCTGTACGTCGATCACTGTGCCCTGTGAGCCCTGATCAACACGCAGTGATGTGTCTTTCACGTCGCTGGCTTTTTCTCCGAAGATGGCACGCAACAGTTTTTCCTCAGGCGTGAGCGTGGTCTCGCCTTTGGGCGTGACCTTGCCAACCAACACATCGCCAGGCTGCACTTCTGCACCCACGTAGATGATGCCGGAGTCGTCCAGGCGGTTGAGCTGCTGCTCGCTCAAGTTGGGAATATCGCGGGTGATTTCTTCGGCGCCCAGCTTGGTATCACGCGCCATGACGACCAACTCTTCGATATGGATCGAGGTATAGCGGTCTTCTGCTACCACACGCTCACTGATCAGAATCGAGTCCTCAAAGTTGTAACCGTTCCAAGTCATGAAACCGATCAACATGTTCTGGCCCAAGGCCAATTCGCCCAAGTCAGTGGACGCGCCATCAGCTATCACATCACCCTTGGCCAGTACCTCACCCTTTTTGACGATGGGACGTTGGTGGATGTTGGTGTTCTGATTGGAGCGCTGGTATTTGATCAAGTTGTAGATGTCCACACCCACTTCGCCAGCCAAGGCTTCGGAGTCATTGACTCGAATCACGATACGGCTGGCGTCCACATAGTCAACCAGGCCGCCGCGCAGGGCCGTAACCACCGTGCCAGAGTCCACCGCTGCGACACGCTCAATACCGGTGCCGACCATCGGCTTTTCAGGGCGCAACACAGGCACGGCTTGACGTGACATGTTGGCGCCCATCAAAGCGCGGTTGGCATCATCGTGCTCAAGGAAGGGCACCAGCGAGGCGGCCACCGAGACGATCTGTGCGGGCGACACATCCATGTACTGCACGCGGTCAGCGGTCACCAAAATGGATTCACCTGCCTCACGCGCCGAGATCAACTCGCCGCTGAGTCGGTCATCTTTGTCCAAAGCCGCATTGGCCTGGGCAATAACGTACTTACCTTCTTCAATTGCCGAAAGGTAGTCGATGTCCATCGTCACCTTGGCATCCACCACACGGCGGTAGGGGGTTTCGATAAAGCCGTATTCATTCAGGCGGGCATACAAAGCCAGCGAGTTGATCAAACCAATGTTGGGACCCTCAGGAGTCTCAATGGGGCAGACGCGGCCGTAATGGGTCACGTGCACGTCACGCACCTCAAATCCAGCGCGTTCACGGGTCAAACCACCTGGGCCAAGTGCTGACACACGACGCTTGTGCGTGATCTCAGACAAGGGGTTGGTCTGGTCCATGAACTGCGACAACTGCGAGGCACCAAAGAACTCTTTGAGCGCCGCCGAAATCGGCTTGCTGTTGATCAGGTCATGTGGCATCAACGGCTCTTGCTCGGCTTGACCAAGGCGCTCTTTAACGGCTTTTTCAATACGAGCCAAGCCCATGCGGAACTGGTTCTCAGCGAGCTCGCCCACACAACGCACGCGGCGGTTACCCAGGTGATCGATGTCATCGACATCACCGTTGCCGTTGCGCAAATCTACCAAGATCTTGACCACTTCAAGAATGTCTTCATTGGTCAACACCATGGGGCCTGTTGGCTCAGGACGACCCATCTTGGCATTGAACTTCATGCGGCCAACGCGGGACAAGTCGTAGGTGTCTGGGTTGTAGAACAGTCGCTGGAACAGTGCCTGCACCGCGTCTTCAGTTGGTGGCTCCCCAGGACGCATCATGCGATAAATGGCTACACGCGCGGCGAACTCATCGGTGGTCTCATCGCTACGCAAGGTTTGCGAAATGTAAGAACCCTGATCGAGCTCATTGGTGTAAATGCAGGCAAGGTCCTGCACACCAGCGGTACGCAGTTTTTTCAACAGCACCTCGGTGATCTCTTCGTTGGCCTTGGCCAAGATCTCACCGGTTTCAGCATCAACCAAATCACGTGCAACCACGCGACCCAGCAGGAAGTCTTCAGGCACGGATATGTGGGTGGTTTTGGACTGCTCTAGCTCACGGGTGTGGCGAGCCGTGATGCGCTTTTCTTTAGCAACAACAACGTTTCCTGACTTGTCGGTGATGTCAAAACGGGCGACTTCACCACGCAGGCGCTCAGCCACAAATGCCATTTGCGCGCCGCTGTCCATCAGACGGAAGCTGTCATTAACAAAGAAGTTCGCCAGGATCGACTCGTTGTTCAAGCCAATGGCCTTGAGCAAAATCGTGACCGGCATTTTGCGGCGACGGTCAACACGGAAATACAGCAGGTCTTTAGGATCGAACTCAAAGTCAAGCCACGAACCGCGGTAAGGAATGATTCGGGCAGAAAAAAGCAACTTGCCCGAGCTGTGGGTCTTGCCCTTGTCGTGTTCGAAGAAAACACCTGGCGAGCGGTGAAGCTGCGAGACGATGACACGCTCGGTACCGTTGATCACAAACGAGCCTTTGTCAGTCATCAAAGGCACTTCGCCCATGTAGACCTCTTGCTCTTTGACCTCTTTCACAACCTTGTTCTGCGTGGTGGAAGCTTCACGGTCATAAATGATCATCTGAACTTTGGCGCGCACGGCGGATGCAAAAGTCAGTCCGCGGGTTTGACACTCACGCACGTCAAAAGCAGGTTTGGCCAGGTTGTACTCCAGGTACTTCATTTCCACAAAACCGTTATGCGAAACGATTGGGAAAGCGGACTCAAAAGCAGCTTGCAGGCCATCGGCCGTGCGTTTTTTAGGCGCTGTATCGGTTTGCAAAAATGCGGTGTACGCGTCTTTTTGCATTTGCAACAGGTAAGGTATTTCAAGCACGCTGTCGCGTCTGCCGAAATTTTTACGAATCCGCTTGCGTTCGGTGTATGAGTAAGCCATGAAATCTCCGGGCAACTGTAGAACTAGGATGTAGCTCTGGGCGACTTTTTTTCTTGGCGATTGGCCGCTACCAATCTATGGCGGACGGTTGCACATTGCATGCAACCCGAACCAAGGCGTCTTCTGCTGTCGGGGTTAGAAGACACTGAAAAACAATCGGTCTGATCGCTTTTCGGTATGTTCTTTAGAAACACCAAAGGCTGGAGGCCTTTTCAAGCACTCCAGCCTTTCACAAAACTCAATTACTTGAGTTCAGCTTTGGCACCAGCTTCGATCAATTTCTTCAAAGCGGCTTCTGCGTCAGCCTTAGATGCGCCTTCTTTGACGTTCTTCGGTGCGCCGTCGACCATGTCTTTGGCTTCTTTCAAGCCCAAGCCAGTGATTTCACGCACAGCCTTGATGACCGACACTTTGGCAGCACCAGCCTCGAGCAACACCACGTTGAATTCGGTCTGCTCTTCAGCAACCGCAGCGCCACCGGCACCACCAGCAGCGGGAGCGGCCATGGCAGCAGCGCTCACACCAAACTTCTCTTCGATGGCTTTCACCAAGTCGTTGAGTTCCATGACCGTCATGCTGTCAAGCGTGGTCAAAAATGCGTCTTTATCGAATGCCATTTTTAATTCCTAACTAAATTGATTTCTTGATTACTGTGCGCCATTAAGCCGCAACAGCTTCGGCTGGCGCTTGCGCACCGCCACCTTTTTGCTCTGCAACCAGGGCCAGCACACGCACTGTGCGCGAGATCGGGGATTGCATCAAGCCCAGCAACTGCGCCAGCAAAACTTCCTTGGATGGGATGCTTGCGAGTTGTTTAACGCCGTCGACGTCCAGAACTTTTCCACCATACGAGCCACCACGAATCACCAACTTGTCGTTGGTTTTCGCGAATTCAGCCACTACTCTTGCAGCGGCCACTGCGTCTTCGGAAAAGCTATAGATCAGCGGACCGGTCATCTGGTCGGACACAACTTCAAACGCGCTGCCAGCTACAGCACGGCGGGCCAAGGTGTTTTTCAACACACTCAGGCTTACACCGTTGCTGCGCGCGGCGACGCGCAATTTGGTCATGTCAGCGACCGTGATACCCCGGTACTCTGCCATCACGAGCGTTTGAGCTTTAGCGGCGAGGCCAGTCACATCGTTGATGACAGCTTCTTTCTCACTGCGATTCAAACTCAAGGTCTACTCCTTCAAAAAATGTGTTTCGGTTTGGCAACTCCGTTGCCACCTGCAAACACGCCACATTTCAGCGACCAACTGTTCAGGAATATTTCGATTCACTGGCAGCGGGATCGCCATCTGCGTTGGCTCTCATGGATTAAGCACACGCCCTGTTAGACAGTCTGCGCACCAACGGTCTTTGATGACCTGTAGCCTTTTTCCAAAAGCCACAGCCCACCACCTTCAGGCTCACCTTACGGCAGGCCCAAAATTTCTTCTATCAACCGGCAATCGTCTGCAAATCAACACGAACGCCAACACCCATGGTGCTGGAAACGGCCACCTTACGCAGGTAAACACCTTTGCTGGTGGCTGGTTTGGCTTTGTTCAGTGCATCAACCAATGCAGCCAAGTTTCCTTGCAGCTTGTCGGTATCAAACGAGCGGCGGCCAATCGTGGAGTGCACGATACCGGCTTTGTCCACACGGAACTGAACCTGACCGGCTTTGGCATTGCGAACAGCACCAGCCACATCGGGCGTCACCGTACCCACCTTGGGGTTAGGCATCAAACCACGAGGGCCAAGAATCTGACCCAGGGTACCCACGATGCGCATGGCATCAGGCGCGGCGATCACCACGTCAAAAGGCATGTCACCAGCCTTCACCCGGGCAGCCAAGTCTTCCATACCAACGATGTCAGCACCGGCGGCTTTGGCTTCTTCAGCCTTGGCACCTTGAGCGAACACAGCGACGCGCTTGATCTTACCGGTGCCGTTTGGCAGCACCACAGCGCCACGCACCACTTGGTCAGATTTCTTGGCATCGATGCCAAGCTGCACCGCCACATCGACTGACTCGTCGAACTTGGCACTGGCACACTCTTTCACCAAACCAATGGCGTCACCCAGGGCGTACAGCTTGCCGCTGTCGACCTTGCCTTGAAAGGACTTTTGTTTCTTAGTCAAGCGAGCCATTTACACGCCCTCCACATTCACGCCCATCGAGCGGGCAGATCCAGCAATCGTCCGTACCGCAGCATCCATATCAGCAGCAGTCAGGTCTTTCATTTTGGTCTTGGCGATTTCCTCGAGCTGAGCGCGGGTAATTTTGCCGACCTTAACTTTATTGGCAACGGCAGAGCCCTTGTCAATCTTGATGGCCTTTTTGATCAACACCGAAGCCGGTGGCGATTTGATGATGAACGTGAAGCTCTTGTCAGCAAACGCAGTGATCACCACAGGCAAAGGCAGACCTGGCTCAACACCTTGGGTCTGGGCATTGAATGCCTTGCAGAATTCCATGATGTTCAAACCACGCTGACCCAATGCTGGACCAATGGGAGGGGAGGGGTTGGCCTTGCCAGCTGGCACTTGCAGCTTGATAAAACCGACGATTTTTTTCGCCATAGTGGACTCCAATCGGGTTCAAACGCCTTTGCTGCAAGCAGCGCGGGCTCCCCGGAATTAACGACTCTTCAACCAAACTTGCTGCCGAGTCGGGGCGCAACAAGCCAAAAAAACAAACGCCGGCCGCCAGCCAGCGAGCGTCTATCTACGTTTTCTCGATCTGTGAAAAATCCAACTCGACAGGCGTTGAGCGGCCAAAAATAGTGACTGCAACACGCACTTTGTTTTTGTCGTAATTGACTTCCTCGATGGTGCCATTGAAGTCCGCAAACGGACCTTCTTTGACACGCACATACTCGCCAGACATGAACTCAACCTTGTGACGCGGCTTCTCGGTGCCCTCTTGCATCTGGTTGACGATCTTCATGACCTCGGCCTCGGAGATCGGCGATGGGCGCATCTTGCCACCACCCACAAAACCTGTCACCTTACTGGTGTGCTTGACCAAGTGCCAGGTGTCGTCCTCCATGACCATCTCAACCAGCACATAACCTGGAAAGAACTTGCGTTCAGTGGTTTTTTTCTGACCATTTTTGATCTCAACCACTTCCTCCATGGGGACCAAAATACGACCGAATTTGGACTCCATGCCGGCACGGGCAATACGCTCTTGGATATTGCGCTCCACAGCTTTTTCCATGCCAGAGTAAGCATGCACAACATACCAACGCATGTCAGGGTTGGTTGACGGCAAGGCCAGCGTTTGTGCCGCGCTCAGCGCGGCACCAGTTTCCGATTCAGCTTCAGTGTTCATTTTTATTTCCAGCCCAGCAGCAGGTCATAGATCACCCACTCCAAGGTCTTGTCAGACAGCCACAAGAAAATGGCCATGAGCAAAACAAAACCAAAGACGTAGGCCGTCATTTGGATCGCCTCACGGCGTGCAGGCCACACCACTTTGCGCATCTCACGCACCGCATCCTGGAAAAAAGCGACCAGCGCCTTCCCAGATTCAGATGTCAAAAACACCAGCACAGCCACCGCCAAGCCAGCGAGCAAGCCCAGCCACTGGAACAAAGGCCCCTGCTTGCTTAACGCATAGTAAGCCACAAAAGATGCAACGACCGCGGTCGCGGCCACCGCAAGCTTGGCCTTGTCGGCCGTGGTGTTGACAGTTTGAACTTCGTTGGTAGCCATTGTTTACTTGTCTTACGCTTGTTGGCGTCTTAAAAATTCACTCATCCTTAAGACAGCTAAGCCCGCTACTTTTGAGCGGGCCTCTTTTTCATTTCTACTGGCACCACTTTTTGGTGGCAGGGGCAGTAGGAATCGAACCTACAACCTTCGGTTTTGGAGACCGACGCTCTGCCAATTGAGCTATACCCCTAGGAAGAAATTAAACCAAACCGGACCATCCGGCTTGGTCGACTGAACACTTTAGGCAATCACCTTAGCAACCACGCCAGCACCGACGGTCTTGCCACCTTCACGGATAGCAAAGCGCAAGCCCTCTTCCATGGCGATGGGCGCAATCAGCTTGACTGTGATCGACACGTTGTCACCAGGCATCACCATCTC
>CAWUSQ010000011.1:0-27208 GCA_963925275.1 uncultured Rhodoferax sp. | reverse complement strand
GAGCAGCGTGCAGGCGCGGGCTTGGCCCAAGTACATGGGCAGCTCATCGAGTTTGCTCAAGCGCCAGCCTTGCTTTTCGCGGCCAGTGCCCAGCTCGACGCCTAAGCACTCGTCGCCGGCACACAAGCCCGCAGCCTCGGCCGCGCTGCCACGCAGGACGACTTTGACGTGCACGCCAGCTTGCTCAGCCACGCGCAGGCCCAGACGTTCGGCCATGGGCGCGGCATCGTGTTCTATCTTCAGGCCATGCGCGCGCAGCAGTTCATCCACAGGCAATTCTTCGGTGCTGTGCACCCATGTTTGCAGGCGCGCGGCATATGACTCGCCAGATTGTTCATCCAACACGCTCAGCAGGTCGGCCTGGGTCATGGGCCCGCCCGCACAGCGCTGCCACAAGCCGCGCATCACCGCATCCAGGTTGGTGCGCCCACCACGGCGCAGGCTCAGGTCCAGGCACAAGGCCACCAGCGCGCCCTTGGTGTAGTAGCTCACCGTGGTGTTGAGCGTGTTTTCGTCTTGCCGGTAGTACTTGACCCAGGCATCAAAGCTGGCTTGGGCCACGGTTTGCACCAGACGACCCGGCGTCTGCGCCACCGCATTCACGGTTTTGGCCAACAGTGCCAGATAAGTGGCGTCATCAATCAGCTTAGCGCGGCGCAGCAGCAAGTCGTCGTAATAGCTGGTGAAACCTTCAAAAAACCACAGCAGTTCGGTGTAGTTCTCGCGCTGGTAATCAAACTGGGCAAATTCGCTTGGACGCAGGCGTTTGACGTTCCAGGTGTGAAAGTACTCGTGGCTGATCAGGCCCAGCAAGGTGGTGTAGCCGTCGCTGGCCTTGGGTGTTTTGGACTGATCCAGTTGGGGCAGGTCGGCACGTTTGCAAATCAAGGCGGTGGAGTTGCGGTGTTCCAGGCCGCCGTAAGCGCTGTCTTCGGCGTTGAGCATGAAGAGGTAGTTGCGCTGTTGGGGTCCTTGTTTACCCCGAATCTGCGCGCCATGCCAAAACCGAATTTCGGTCTCGCAGATGGCGCGTGTATCGGCCAAGAGACGCTGGCCGTCAAAGTTAGGGGGTGCACCAGCCACCACAAAGCGGTGGGCAATGCCACCGGCTTTGAAATTGGCGCTCCAGAAGGTACCCATTTCAACCGGTGCGTCGACCAGTGCGTCGTAGTTCTCAGCCCAATAGCTGCCGGTGCCGCGTGAGCTGAGCTTGATCGGCTCCAAAGCGGTGGCTACTTGCCAGCTTGCGGGCAGCCCACGCTCGCTGATGTTGAGTTGATGCGGTGCGTCATGCTGAGCGTCCACGCTCAAGAACAGGCTGGTGCCGTTGAAAAAACCGCGCTGTGTATCCAGCCAGGCGGTGCGCACCGAGCGGTCAAAGGCGTAGACCTCGTAGCACAAGGTCAGTGCTTTGGTCGCGTCGCAGGTGACTGCCCAGCTGCATTTGTCGAGCTGGCGCACGGCTTTGGTGGTTTTGCCTTGGCGTGCTTGCAGGTTTTGCAGGCTTTTTGAGAACTCACGCACCAAATAGCTGCCCGGAATCCAGACCGGCAGGCGCACGGTTTGCTCAGTCTGTGGGCGCGCTATGCTCAGCGTCACTTCAAACAGGTGTGCGTGCAGGTCTTTGACGCGAACGTCAAAGGCAATCAGCGCTGGCGCCTGCGCTTTCATCAGCTACCAGCTTGGCTGAGGTTTTTCTCAATTTGATCAGCGCTAATGGCGCCCGGCACGCGCTTGCCATCGGCAAAGATCACGGTGGGGGTGCCGGTAATGCGGTACTTTTGACCAAACGCCACGTTGCGCTCCAGGGCGGCTGCATCGCAGTTGGCCACAGCCGGTGCGACCCCCTTTTGCATCCAGTTGTCCCAGGTTTTTCCCTGGTCTTTGGCGCACCAGATGTTTTTGGACTTTTCAGTCGAGTCGGCGCCCAAAATGGGGTACAGGAACAAGTGGACCGTGATGTTGTCGACCTTCATCAAATCCTTCTCGAAGCGTTTGCAGTAACCGCAGTTGGGGTCGGCAAACACCGCCAACTTGCGTTTACCGTTGCCGCGCACCATGGTGACAGCGTCTTTCAAAGGCAGGCTGTCAAAACTGACCGCACTGAGTTTTTCAAGGCGCTCTTCGGTAATGTTGCGCTTTTTACGGGTGTCAAACAGGCTGCCTTGAACCAGGTAGTTGCCTTCGGCGTCGGTGTAGTAAATTTCGGCGCCGTTGACACGAATCTCATACAAGCCCGCAATCGGGGTTTTGCTGACCTCGTCAATTTTCGGAAGCTGTGGAATCCGCTCGGCCAGGTTTTTTCGAATCGTTGCTTCTTGTGCCGTGGCGGCCTGCATGCTGCACGCCAAAACCGCAGTGGCTGCCAATAATTTCAAAAATTGTCGCATCAGTGTGTCCTATGAAAAGTTAAACGCCCATGGCCTGCTTGGCCACCCAATGTTTGAGCCAAGCACTGCGCTCAAAACCCTGCATGCCCAGGTTGCGCAGGCGCATCCAAGCAGGGTGTTCTTGGAAAAAAAGTTTTTGCAGCCCGTCCAGGGCCGTGTCTGCGGTGCGCACCTGAGCGCGGCGGCTGCGCTCATATTGGCGCAGCAAGCGTTTGTCGTCCAGTGCGCGCCAGCTGGCGCGTGCACGCAGCCGCTCAGTGAGTTCGCCAGCATCAGCCAGACCCAGGTTCAGGCCCTGGCCGGCCAGCGGGTGCACGCTGTGGGCAGCATCACCAGCTAACACCCAAGTTTGATGCGGCTGGCCTGGCTCTGGGGTCCACTGGCCAAGCCAGTGCTCGGCCATGGCGGAGTGCAGCGGCCAGGCATGGCGCACACTGCTCAAGCGCAAGGGTCCTAAACAGTTTGCGCTGGCCGCTGTGAGGGCCTCAGAAAATTGGAATTCAGTGCTTTGCATCAAGCTGTCGACACGGGCATCAAGCACCGACCACACCATGGCCAGTTCATGGCCCTGTTCGCCGCCTACGGGCAGCAAAGCCAGCACCTCACCCGCGTGGAACCATTGGCGCGCCACCTGCCCATGGGGCTGTTCACTGCGCACTCGGGCAGCAATGGCTTGCTGGGGATAGCGGGTAGCTTGGTAGCGGATGCCCAGGGCCGCGCGTGAGCTGCTATTCTTACCCTCGCAAATGACAGTGAGCGTGGCTGCAGGGGCGGTTTGCATGACTTCAACCAGCGCTTGGTAACGGGTAGCCTCACGCAGGCGGGCTTGCAGCGGTGCAACGTCCACAATCCAGGTGAGTGCATCAACACCTAGCGCTTGGGCTGCAAACTGCACGCGCCCGTCGGCGTCACCGAAGACATCCATGTGCGTCACCGCGGTGGCGTGCAGTGCATCTGGCCAGCAACGAACCGACTCCAGTAGACGCTTGGATTGGGCATTGAGTGCGTAGGCGCGCACATCGGGCGCTTGTGCCGCGTCCTCTGAGGGCGCTACCAAGGCCACGCGCAGGCGCATCTGCGCCAGTAACAGCGCTAAGGTGTGGCCGACGATGCCCGCGCCTCGAATGCAAATGTCAAAGTTTGACGTCATGCTGAAGATTGTAGGAGCGCAGCTATCGGCGCCCTCATGGATAATCCAGTGTTTTGCATGTGGGATGTATCCCTGCACCTGAGGACACACTATGAAATGCGGCATCGTGGGCTTGCCCAATGTTGGTAAGTCGACTCTTTTTAATGCGTTGACCAAAGCGGGCATCGCGGCGGAGAACTACCCCTTTTGCACCATCGAGCCCAATGTGGGCATTGTGGAAGTGCCCGACAACCGTTTGCAGGCCTTGGCACACATTGTGAAGCCACAAAAGATCCAGCACGCCATTGTGGAATTCGTGGATATTGCCGGCTTGGTGGCCGGTGCCAGCACGGGAGAGGGTTTGGGTAACAAGTTTCTGGCCCACATCCGTGAGACCGACGCCACTGTCAATGTGGTGCGCTGTTTTGAAGACGACAACGTGGTGCACGTGGCCGGTCGGGTTGACCCGATTGCTGACATTGAGGTGATTCAGACCGAGCTGTGCTTGGCTGACTTGGCCACGGTGGACAAGTCTTTGTCGCGCTACCAAAAGGTGGCCAAATCGGGTGGCGACAAAGAGGCTGCGCGTTATGTCACGATTTTGGAGCGTTGTCAGGCCGCCTTGAATGAGGCCATCCCGGTGCGCACGCTGGACTTCAGCAAAGAAGAGTTACCGCTACTCAAACAACTTTTCTTGATCACTGCCAAGCCTGCCATGTTTGTAGCCAATGTGGCTGAAGATGGTTTTGAGAACAACCCCATGCTGGAGCGTTTGATGGCGTATGCCCAGGCACAAAACGCACCGGTGGTTGCCATTTGCGCCAAGATCGAGGCGGAGATGGCCGATATGGACGACGAAGACAAGCAGATGTTCTTGGCTGAAATTGGGCAGACCGAACCTGGCTTGAACCGGCTCATTGTGGTCGCTTACCGACTGCTGGGTTTGCAGACCTATTTCACCGCTGGAGAGAAAGAGGTGCGCGCCTGGACCATCCATGTGGGTGACACCGGCCCGCAAGCCGCTGGCGTGATTCACACCGATTTTGAAAAAGGCTATATCCGCGCCCAGACCATTGCGTATGAAGACTACATTGGCTACAAGGGTGAGCAAGGCGCCAAAGACGCCGGAAAAATGCGCAGTGAAGGCAAAGAGTACGTGGTGCACGATGGCGACGTGATGAACTTCTTGTTCAGCTCTTGAGCGCGTTCATGATGCGACGGGCCAAGCATTGAACTCAGACGCCCAGAAACTCTGGCGCGCGCCGCGCTGGGCTTTGGCGCTGCTCTTGGCCATGTTGGGCATGCTGGGCCCGTTTTCGGTCGATACCTACATCCCCGCGTTTGCCGGCATTGGACAGGCACTGGGTGCGACACCGGTGCAGATGCAGCAAACGCTGTCGGCGTATCTTTTTGGCTTTGCCTTGATGAGCTTGTTTCATGGCGCCATTTCTGACAGCGTGGGGCGCAGGCCTGTGGTGCTTTGGGGTTTGGCGGGCTTTGCCCTGGCCTCAGCCGGTTGTGCGCTATCAGAGACCATTGGGCAGCTCATTTTTTTCCGCGGGGTTCAGGGCCTGACCACAGGTGCTGGCATTGTGGTGTCGCGCGCGGTGGTGCGCGACATGTTTGAGCCCGCGCAGGCGCAGCGCGTCATGAGCCAGATCACGCTGTTCTTTGGCGCCGCACCCGCGGTGGCACCCTTGTTTGGGGGCTTGTTGTTTGCTGGTTTTGGTTGGCAAAGCGTGTTCTGGTTTTTGAGCTTGATAGGGCTGATGCTTTGGGTCGCCAATTACCGCTTTTTGCCCGAGTCATTGCATGTGAGCCAGCGCCAGTCCCTGGCTTTTAAAAACCTGATGCAAGGCTACTGGCAGCTGGGGCGTGACCCCCGATTTTTCATGTTGGCTTTGGCCAGTGCGGTGCCGTTTAACGGCATGTTTTTGTACGTTCTGTGCGCCCCGGTTTTTTTGGGTGAGCATCTGGCGCTGGCGCCAACCCAGTATTTTTGGTTTTTTGTGCTGGTGGTCAGCGGCATCATGCTGGGCGCTTGGTTGAGCGGACGCATGGCTGGACGCGTGCATCCAAAAACGCAAATCCGCTACGGATTTTTGGTGATGTTATTGGTGTCTGTGGTGAACGTGCTGGCCAACACCATCTTGCCTGCACACTGGTCATGGGCTTTGTTGCCGATTGCTGTTTTTTCCTTGGGTTGGGCCTTGATGGTGCCGGTCGTCACGCTCTTGGTGCTGGACTTGTACCCCAAGCGCCGTGGCATGGCGTCGAGCTTGCAGGCCTTTATTGGGTCGAGCATCAATGGTGTGGTGGCAGGCATCCTGGCGCCCATGGTGATGCATTCGGTGCTCGCCTTGTCACTGACCTCGATGGCGCTGTTGATGGTTGGTCTGGTGTCTTGGCTGGCGCTGCATCAACGCTGGCCTGATATTGGCCGAGTCAATGAACACCTGCGGCCCTGATATCTCGCAAGACCAGCGCGCGCGCTGCGCTATGGTTGAGCTTGCACAATCAAGTTGATTCTGCGCTGCAAAAATTCTGCGCTTTGGGTATTACCTTGTGTCTGTGCTGCTGTGAGTTGCAGACCTAACCAAGCCAGCAGGGGACGTCGCCAGCCTTGAGCTGAGGCGGTGTCGGATGCCACTTGCATGTCAGCGGCGCTGAGCTGCCCACGGGTTTGCAAAACGCCTGCGGCCACCAAGCGCGACAGTGGCTTGGCAATGAGCAGCAGTGCGCTGTGTGCATTGGGCTTGCTCAGGGTGCTTGCATAGGCTGTTGGTGTTGCCGCCATGCTCAATGCGGCATTGAAAAAAACGCGGTATTGGTCGGGTAGTTGATCGGCTTGAAGCCCGTTCCAATCACCCGTGAGAAACGCTGCGTAAGCCATCTCAGGAGGCTTGGCGTCAATGGCCAGGGCCTGGTAAGCCGGACAGTCGGTGCGCACCAGGCTGGCAATTTGCATAGCGCAGCGCGCCAGTTCCAAGCGCGCCATCAAGTTGGGTCTGCCGGTTTGGGCGACTTCTTGTTTGGCACGCACGAGGGCCGCTTCACTGAGCGTTTGCTTGCCGCTTAAATAGGCTTGGGTAAAGCTGTCCAGCGAGGCAGACGCGTTGGCCTGCCAATCAGGGCTTGGTGGGGTGCTGGTGCACGCACTGAGCACGCAGGCAATCAGTACCACAGCGGTTTGGATACCGACATGAACGCGAGAAAGGTGTGGCATCAGGCCATCTGGCTTCATGGCAGCTTGATCTCGGTGTCGCGCGCAAAAGGCCATTTTTGAGTGACCTCGTTCGTGAGTTGTCCAATCTTGCGCAGGCTGTCTTCGACTTCAGCGCGCAAGGCACCCAGGTCGGTGCTGGCGACCCGCACATTGGCACCCACTGCCTGGGCTTCAGCCAGAACGGCATCAACCCGTGCCAGGGTGTTGCGCGCATCTTGCAGCATGGCATGGAGTTCTTGCACGCTGAGCTGGCTTTGTTTGAGTGTGGCTTGCGCCTCGCTCAAGGCGGCTTGGGTGCTGTCCATCACGCCGTCTTTGCCGAAAACGCGCTGGTCTGTCTTGCCCAGCAAGCTGTTGGTACGGTCAATCGTGGTGATGATTTTTTTGGCATTGGCATCGCTGCCGAGCATGCCACCCATCAGACCGTACTGGCCAGACAAGCGCTGGGTGATGGCTTGTACGTTGTCTAAGCTGGTGTTGATGCTCGATTGCGGGGCGCTCATGCGCCCCAGGTTATCCAGCAGTTCACGGGTGGCGGCAACCAGCTTGGGAATTTCAGCTGCTGTATCGCCGCGCAACAGGTTGCGTTCAGCGCCAGGCGGCAAGGGCGGGTCGCTCAGGATGCCGCTGTAGGCGCGGATGCGCGTGTCGCCCACCAGGCCGCGCTCCATGGTGAAGATGCTGGAGGTGCGCAGCCAGTGCGCGTCTTCTTGTGGGATATCGACCAGCAGCCGGGCTTTACCTGAGGCCCCCAGTTCGATGCGGCGTATGCGGCCAATCGGAAAACCAGAAAACGTCAAGTCCATGCCCACGCTCACGCCTTCAGAGTCGTCGGCGATCAAGATCAATGCTTGGCTGGCGGTGAACACCCCCCTGGCATGCATCACGAAGAGTACAAAGCCCATGAACAGGGCAGCCACCAGCAGCAACAGCGCCAGCGCTTTGCGCTCCAGGTTGGGCACGGTTGCGGTTATGGGTGTTTGGGGGCTGGCTTGTGACATGGTGGGTTAAATGTATTTGATGGCCAAGGAGCCTGCTTCCAGCGCAAACAGGATCACAAATAAGCGTGTAGAGCCGGGCTGCATGCGAGCAGAAGCAGGCGGCTTGATCAAGCTCGCGGCCATGGGGACGATTGCCACAGCCCAACTGAAGAACAGTATTTTCAAAACCAGGCCAAGACTCACACTCAGGTCAAAAACCTGGCCAACCGTGCGCGTGAAGCTCGCCAACCCCCAAGGTGACAGACCGTACAAGCTCAGGTAGCTGAGTATGAACACCAAAGCGCTACTGACCATGGCCAATGTCACCACAGCAAACGCATCGGCCAGCGCGCGGGGTGTCAATTGGGTGAGCAGCATGACGCGGTCAATCTCATGGGTGTGTTGAAGCGGCGCTGTATGAGCCAAGTGCTGCGAAGGTGTGCTCAAGCCAAGGCGTAAAGCCACAAACAAAGCCGTGCACAGAGGAATCAGTTCAAGCACCAAGACACGCACCACCATTTGCAGCGCATATTGCGACAAGCCGTAAGACCAGGCCGTGACCACAACGATGCGAATCAGCACCAGACTCAACAAGGCGGCCAGGGCAGCGAACCAAGCCAGAACCTGCCAGGTGCTGGTGTGGATGTGATGGGCCAAGGTGCTGCGCAATGCGCACGTGTAACTTGCAGGGCTGAGCGCCAGCACCAGCACCAGTGCGCCCAATTGAAGCGTGAACCAGCCGCTTTGCAAGGCGCGTGAAGCGTGCTTGAAGCTGACCCGAAAACCCGTGACCCAAAAGTGAACAAGCTGCATTGCGCCATCATAAAGCGCAAGCCGGCTGTTGCTAAATTGATCCACAAGCCTGAAGGCGTTCGTGTGGACCCAGCCATTCATGCGCTATCTTTGCATTCATAGACCATGCTGCATGGCCCAACGCAATTGGATGCGTCGCAGACGTTTGAAGGCGACGCCGTTCAAGTTTGTCAGCAGCGCATGTGCTTCATACATGATCTGATGACGGTGCATCGGTGATGCCTTGCGCATCATTTTTTAAGCTGTAAAGACCGCACTTCAGTCAACTGCATGTTCAGCTTATGGGTGCGATACTGTGTTTGTCCCTGTGCATGCACCAAGCCCTGTAGCCATGTCGAGCACCACCATCGCGTTCACTTCCTGTACACGTTACAAGCCAGGTCAGCCGCAAACCGTGTGGCGTGATATCTTGCACGCAGACCCCGACTACCTGTTTTTGTTGGGCGATCAGATCTACATGGACTTTGGCCTCTGGCCGTTCAGCCGTGCCCACAACGGTAAACCCAAACAGTACAGCCTTGACGTGTTTGAGCGCACCATGCGCGCGCAATACGAGCAGCAGTGGCGTGACCCCGACTTTGCCCGATTACTTATCCACATGCGTGCCAAAAAGGGTTTGTTTGGCGTCTGGGACGACCACGACTTTGCCTGGAACAACGCCTATGGCAGCGACCCCACAAGCCCTGCGAGCGCACAGCTGGTCGAAAAAATAGCCATCTCGCGCCAGCTGTTTCACAGCTTCATGGCATGCGCTGCCCAGCCCCCAGACATTCATGGCAGTCACGACGCACCACTGGCCCGGTTTATTTTCCTGGATAACCGCTCTTACGCCACGCCAGCGTCCGCACAGCCTGCGGTGCTGATGGGTGCGCGCCAAATGGCTTTTTTACAGCAACAGTTGGCGCATGACCTGCCCTATACCCTGATTTGTGGCGGTTTGACCTTGTCGCACAGTGCAGAAAACTGGTCGCGCTACAAAGAAGAATTCAAGGTGTTTCAGGGCCTGGTCAAAGACCGCCCAGGCGTACTGTATTTGGGTGGCGATGTGCACCGCAATCTGTTCACGCCACCGTCGGCACAAGGCTTGCCGCCTTGTTATGAAATTGTTTCTTCGGGTGCTTGTGTGAACTACCTTGGCTTGCCGTTTGAGTTTGACAGGCGACGCAACTGGAGCTTGTTGAAGCTGGACGAGCAAGGCGTGCGGGTGAACCAGTTTGACAAGCACGGGGTGACGCGTTGGCAGATTGACCGTCACCGTTGGCTACACCTGGCTTTGGGTCGCCAAGCGACCCAAAGCTAAGCCCAAAACCGCGCTGATCTATTTCAGACCAGCGGCCTCACGCAGTGCCTGTACCTTGTCGGTACGCTCCCATGTGAACTCGGGCTCTTCACGGCCGAAATGGCCGTAGGCAGCGGTTTTTTCATAGATCGGACGCAGCAGATCGAGCATCTGGATGATGCCGCGTGGACGCAGGTCAAAGTGCTGGCTGATCAAGGCGGCGATTTGTTCATCCGGAATCACACCGGTGCCTTCGGTGTAGACCGTGACGTTCATGGGTTGTGCCACGCCAATGGCGTAAGCCACCTGAATCTGGCACTGACGTGCCAAGCCAGCGGCCACAATGTTTTTGGCTACATAGCGGCAGGCGTAAGCGGCAGAGCGGTCCACTTTTGTGGGGTCTTTGCCACTGAAAGCGCCACCACCGTGGGGGCAGGCACCACCATAGGTGTCGACAATGATTTTGCGACCGGTCAGACCACAGTCACCCTGTGGTCCACCCACTACAAAACGCCCAGTGGGGTTGACCAGGTACTTGGTGTTTTGCAACCATTCCTTGGGCAACACGGGCTTGATGATTTCTTCGATCACTGCGTCGATAAAGCTTTGCTTCATCTTGGTTTGCGTCTCGGACTGGTCAGGACTGTGCTGGCTGGACAAGACCACGGTGTCGATGGAGTGCGGTTTGCCATCCACATAACGCATGGTGACCTGGCTTTTGGCATCGGGACGCAAAAAGGGCATGCGACCGTCTTTGCGCAGCTGTGCTTGGCGCTCGACCAAGCGGTGCGCGTAATAAATGGGCGCGGGCATCAATTCTGGCGTTTCGTTGCAGGCATAGCCAAACATCAGGCCCTGATCGCCCGCACCAATGTTCAGGTGGTCGTCACTGGCGTGATCCACCCCTTGGGCGATGTCATTGCTTTGTTTGTCATAGGCAACGAGTACCGCACAGCCTTTGTGGTCGATGCCGTATTCTGTGTTGTCGTAGCCAATGCGTTTGAGGGTGTCACGCGCGACTTGGATGTAGTCGACATTGGCATTGGTGGTGATTTCGCCAGCAAGTACCACCAAACCCGTGTTGCACAGTGTTTCAGCTGCCACGCGGCTCTTGGGGTCTTGTTTGTAGATGGCGTCCAGGATCGCGTCTGAAATTTGATCAGATACTTTGTCCGGGTGGCCTTCGGATACGGATTCCGAGGTAAATAGAAAGTCGTTCGCCATAAGTAAGTGCTCCCATAAAGTTGATACCGATTCGCGTTGCGTCGGCTTTTGGGGGCTTTCGGCGAACGCTTTAGCAGATTTGCCAATTCAATGACAAGGCACAATGGCGCCCTGTGTGAGGCTGCCCGTGTGTGTCGCCCTGCAAGTTGTTCTGTAACTCAGCGACGCGCCTATTCTAATCCCGATCATGGAAACCTTGTTCAGACTGTTGTCACGCGTGCCCCTGTGCTTGTTGCACGGTGTGGGCAATGTGCTCGGGTGGCTGGTGTTTGTGTTTTCACCGGTGTACAGACACCGGTTTTTAGACAACGCCGCGCAGGCAGACATCGGCTGGCGCCAGTGGCTGCCCGCCGTAGGCCATGCGGGCAAGATGGTGGCCGAGCTGCCCAGACTCTGGCTTGGCCGACCTGTGCGCATTGTTTGGGAGGGTGAGGATCACATGGTGGCTGCCTTGAAAAGCGGGCAGGGCTTGGTTTGTTTGACCCCGCATTTGGGTAGTTTTGAGATCACAGCGCAGGCTTATGCTCAGCGCTATGGCCAGGGTGCCCAAGCGGTTACGGTGTTGTTCCGTCCGGCCAGGCAGGCCTGGTTGCGCGGCTTGGTGGCGCAAGCACGCCAGCGCCCTGGGCTGAAGACGGCGCCCACCAGCTTGTCGGGTGTCAAGCAGTTGATCAAAGCCCTGCGCGCTGGCCAAACCGTGGGTTTGCTGCCTGACCAAGTGCCACCGTTCGGGCTTGGTGTGATGAGTCCGTTTTTTGGTCGTGAGGCTTACACCATGACCTTGTCAGCTCGCTTGGTGCAGCAGACCGGTGCCAGCGTGGTTCTCATCTGGGGTGAGCGCTTGTCATGGGGGCGTGGTTATCGGGTGCGTGTGCAGCCTTTGGCGCAGGACTTGCCGGGTGAGCTCGACGCTGCGGTAAAGCTAGTGAACCAGGCCATGCAAGAGATGATTCTCCAATGTCCGCAGCAGTACTTGTGGGGCTATGCGCGGTACAAAATTCCGCGGCCGATCGACCTGCCCAGTGGGCAGTCTGCAACATGATGCGGCGGTGTCTTCCATGTTGACGCATTGCGCTTTGGCGCTGACGCGTGCGCTGGCTCGTTTGCCATTGCATTGGTTGCGAGGAATTGGAGCGCTGTGGGGTCATGTGCTTTACGCCGTGGTGGCGCGCCGACGACACGTGGTGCAGATCAATTTACGCCGGTGCTTTCCGGATTTGTCTGAGTCCCAAGTTCAGGTGCTGGCGCGGCGCGTGTTTGTGCGCTTTGCGCAGGCTTGGTTTGACCGTGGTTGGCTTTGGTCTGGTAACGATGATTTGGTGCGCCAGCGCTTGCGCTTAACGGGCCATCTGGATGCCTTGGCTGGTGCAGCACCGACGGTGCTCTTCGCCCCCCATTTTGTTGGGCTGGATGCGGGTTGGACGGCTTTGACCATGGCGCTGCCGCGCCACTTCACCACCATCTACACCCACCAGGCCAACAAGATCGTGGACACCTGGGTTTTGCAGGGTCGACGGCGTTATGGCTCCGCCCAACTTTTTGGCCGCCGCGATGGTGTCAAAACCATTGTTGCTGCGCTGAAAAAGGGCGACCCGCTGTATTTGTTGCCGGATATGGATTTTGGTGTGCGGGAATCGGTGTTTGTGCCTTTTTATGGCATCAACACCGCAACCGTGAGCAGCCTGTCGCGTTTTGCCCGTTTGGCAGGGGCCCAGGTTGTTCCGGTGGTGACCCGCATGACTGAGGCCGGATATGAGGTGCAGGTGTTTGCGCCTTGGGCGGACTTTCCCACTGATGACCCCCTGGCTGACACGGCCTTGATGAACGCGCGTCTACAAACCTATATTGACGCCATGCCGGAGCAATACTATTGGGTGCACAAGCGCTTTAAGAGCAGGCCCGCAGGCGAGGCGTCGTTTTACTGAGCATCTGGCTCAAGGTCTGGGGCTGTCACGTTCGGGCTTGGATTTGGCTGAGCCGGTGGGTGCGCCCAGTCCCAGAGCAAGCTTGAGACCTCATCGATACCTTGACGTTTGGGCGCCGAAAACAGCCGAACCTCGCCCCCTCCGGCTTGCAGTTTCATGATCGATAAAGCCTTGGTCTGTTCGGCTCGGGTAAGTTTGTCGGCCTTGGTGAGTACCACCAAAAATTTCAGGCCCTCTTCGATACGTGGACGCACCACATCGAGCAAAACCTCATCAAGCTCGGTGAGCCCATGGCGCGGGTCGCACATCAGCACAATAGCTGTCAGGTTCTCACGGGTCACCAGGTAGTTGGCCATGACCTGTTGCCAGCGGATTTTGTCTTGCTTGGGTACGGCCGCGTAGCCATAGCCAGGCAAGTCCGCCAGCACCGCATCCGTCAAACCTTGCTTGCCCAAGGCGAACAGGTTGATGTGCTGTGTGCGACCAGGTCTTTTGGAGGCAAAGGCCAGCTGTTTTTGCTGCGTCAAGGTATTGATACAGGTCGATTTGCCAGCATTAGAGCGCCCAACGAAGGCAATTTCAGGCACGCTCAATGGGGGTAAAAAATGCAGCTGTGGTGCCGTGGTGAGGAACCGGGCGGTGTGTAGCCAACCTGAAGCCCGGACCAATGCTGGATCGGCCTGCGCTTGCTCGAAAGCCTTGGAGCTGCTTGCGCTTTGGGCGCTTGTGGAATGAATCATGGTCTGGGCCGTGTAGTTATGGGGCATTGTAGAATCCCACCATTCTGCAGTACTGACTAGACCTCATTCTTTATGAAGCTCATTGCCCAATTTCTGATCGCCTCCACATTTGCAGCGACTACCTTTCTAAGTCACGCTTCGGGCGTTCAGGCCAAGCAAGTCAAGCCTGACTTGGCCAAAGGCGAGGCCAGCTACAGCGCCGTGTGTGCGGCGTGTCATGGCGCCGATGGCAACTCAAGCATCCCTGCCAATCCGAAATTGGCTCAACAACACCCTGAGTACCTGGCCAAGCAATTGGCGGAATTCAAGTCGGGTCTGCGAGCCAATGCCATCATGGGTGGAATGGTCGCTGCGTTGAGTGAGCAAGACATGGCCAACATGGCAGCTTGGTTGCATGCAAAGAAGGCTTCCACTGGAGCCGCCAAAGATAAAACGCTTGTGATGCTGGGAGAGCGCATATACCGCGCTGGCATTGCGGACCGCAAGGTGCCGGCTTGTGCTGGTTGCCACAGTCCCAATGGTGCTGGTATACCAGCGCAGTACCCACGTCTGAGTGGCCAACACGCAGAGTACACCGCCACACAACTCACGGCTTTTCGTGATGGGGTGCGCTTGAACAACCCTGTGATGTCTGAAGTCGCTGCCAAGCTCAATGACCGTGAAATCAAGGCGGTCTCAGATTACATTGCGGGCTTGCATTGATTACTGAGGCTGTGAACTCAATCTTTCCAACCTGCAAGCCGATGTAGCACTGGAGACAAAAAAGAGGACCTCGATCGAGGTCCTCTTTTTTTTGCCTACGTGCAACAAGTTTATTCAAGAGCGCCTATCCTTAGCGTGTCTTAGGCCGAAAAGAGAAGCTTCACCATGTTGATAAAAACTGAACGAAATGGCTTTATTCACCCCTTAAGCAGCGATATCACAGCGCCTGCGGTTTACCGCGGGCGCCGAGAGATGCTGCGTTTACTTGGCGGTGGTGTTGCCGGTGCGGCCATGGCGTCTTGGGCGTTGCGCGACGCGCTGGCGCAAAGCAATGCTTACGCCTTGCCTGGAAAAAACCCATCTTTGGCGCACAGCTTAAGCCGGGTTTCTGGTGCGATCAGCATGGACAAGCTGACCGATTACAAAGACGCGAGCACCTACAACAATTTTTATGAATTTGGGACGGACAAGGCGGATCCGTCTCGCTATGCCCACACCCTGAAAACCAAACCCTGGTCGGTCGACGTTCAGGGCTTGGTGAAAAAGCCTGGGCGCTACGACTTGGAAAATCTGATCAAGCTCAGTGCCATAGAGGAGCGCATTTACCGCCTGCGCTGCGTTGAAGGCTGGTCGATGGTGATTCCTTGGTTGGGTTATTCACTCTCGGCGCTGATCAAGCAGATCGAACCCCTGGGCAGTGCCAAATATGTGGAGTTCGTGACGCTGGCCGATGCTTCCACCATGCCTGGGATTCGCAGCAGTGTGTTGGATTGGCCTTATGTTGAAGGCTTGCGCATGGATGAGGCCATGCACCCACTTACGTTGCTGAGTTTTGGTATGTATGGAGAACTGCTTCCAAAGCAATCAGGCGCACCGGTGCGCTTGGTGGTGCCTTGGAAATACGGCTTCAAAAGCGCAAAAAGCTTGGTGGCTATCCGCTTCACGGACAAGCAACCCCTGACTGCTTGGAACAAAACCATGCCGCAGGAGTACGGTTTTTACTCCAACGTCAACCCCGACGTTGATCATCCGCGCTGGAGTCAGGCTAGTGAGCGTCGCATTGGTGAGGATGGGCTGTTTGCTAAAAAACGCAAGACTCAGATGTTCAATGGCTATGAAACACAAGTCGGACAGCTCTACACCGGGATGGATTTAAAAAAGTATTTTTGAATTGGCATTGAGCTACCCCCCTGTTATGCCGTCGACAAGGGTGCGTCCACCTGGTCCATGGCTGCTTCGTGTATGGGTTAAACCACTGGTTTTCATGCTGGCCTTGTTGCCGCTTGCGTCCTTGCTGTGGGCAATGTATGCCGATACCCTTGGAGCCAACCCGGCACAAGCACTGGTACGTGCCACAGGCGACTGGAGCTTGCGCATGCTGTGTGTGGTGCTGGCTGTTACCCCCTTGCGGGTAGTGATGCGGCAACCCGCATGGGCGCGGTTTCGGCGCATGCTCGGCTTGTTTGTCTTTTTTTACGTCAGTTTGCACCTGTTGTGCTACAGCTGGTTTGACATGGGATTCGACCTTAAAGACATCATCAAAGACATCGGCAAGCGGCCTTTCATTTTGGTCGGTTTTTTGGCTTTTGTGTTTCTGAACCTATTGGCTGCAACTTCATTTAACCGTGCCATCAAATGGCTTGGAGCGACGCGTTGGCGTGCATTGCACCGCTTGGTTTACGCCGTGGCGCTGTTGGCTGTGCTGCATTTTTACTGGATGCGCACCAGCAAAAACGATGTGACTGAGGTGTTTGTGTACGCCGCCATCATCGGCACGCTGTTGGCATGGCGTGTTTACAAGCGCTTGGTGAAGTAGCGACTTTTATCTGAAGCCAAATGGTTTACCCATCGACCAGGTGTTCATGGCGCATCTGGTCTTGCACGGTTTCGCGTTCCCTGATCAGGTGAACCTTGTCGCCATCGACCAGCAGCTCAGCTGCGCGCCCGCGGGTGTTGTAGTTGCTTGACATGCTCATGCAGTAAGCGCCTGCGGAGAGCACGGCCACCAAGTCGCCTTGCTCTAGCACCATCTCACGCTCGTGTCCCAGCCAGTCACCACTTTCGCATATTGGACCGACCACTTCCCAGGTCTGTGGCTCGCCCGAACGCGCACGCACTGGCGTGATGTGGTGGTAAGCCTGGTACATGGCCGGACGTGGCAGGTCGTTCATTGCTGCGTCCACAATACAAAAGTTTTTTTGCTCACCCGGTTTGAGGTAGAGCACCTCACTCAGGCACACGCCAGCATTACCAACCAAGGAGCGTCCAGGCTCGATCATCAGCGCACGGTTTGCGTAACCGCGCGCATCCATCCGGGCTAGAAGTTGCGGCCATAAAGCGTCTGCAGCTGGTGGGGTTTCACCTTGATAGTTGATGCCCAGTCCGCCTCCTAAGTCAATGTGGTGCAGGTGCACCCCCGCCGCTTCAATGGCATCGATCAAGTCCATCATGCGGTCTATGGCATCAAGATAGGGGCCGGTTTGTGTGATTTGGGAGCCAATGTGGCAGTCAATGCCTTTGACTTGCAGGCCTGGCAGGCTGGCGGCTCGTAAATAAGTTTGCACCACACGCTCGTGTGCAATGCCAAATTTGTTTCCTTTGAGGCCAGTGGAAATGTACGGGTGGGTTTGTGGATCGACGTTGGGGTTGACCCGAATGCTGACAGGCGCTTGCGTACCGAGCTGCATTGCCACTTCGTTGAGTACCTCCAATTCGGCCTCGCTCTCTACGTTGAAACACGCAATGCCGGCCGCCAATGCGGCTTGCATTTCTGGGCGTGTTTTCCCAACGCCAGAAAAAATGATTTTGCTGGCCTCACCGCCTGCTGCCAGGACTCTTTTCATTTCGCCTGCTGAGACGACATCAAAGCCGCAACCCGCTTGCGCAAAAACTTGAATCACCCCCAGTGAGGAGTTGGCCTTCATGGCATAGCAAATCTGCACAGAACGGCCTGCAAACCCTCTCTGGTAAGCACTCAAAGCATCGAGCATGGCGGCCTTGGAATACACAAACAGCGGCGTGCCATGCGCTTGCGCGAGCGCTTGAAGTTGTCTGTCTTCCAAGTAAAGCTCGCCTTGCTGGTAGGCGAGAAAAGGGTGACCTGGCAAGTTCTCAGTGTTCATGGTTTCGCAGGTAAAGAGGTGATGGCGTCTGCGTTTTTGGCGTCAGATCGGCGTTTTTTTGGTGAGGGCTGAGAATTCAAGGGGGACAGCGCCTGACCCAGGGTTGCGCGGTCGGGGGCAAGGTCGTGGGGGGGTAAGTACAGCCGTCCTGTTTGTCCGCACGCCGTCAATGCACTTACAAGGCATGCTAGAAATAGCGAGCGCACTAAAATTTGACATGGTATCAACATGGTGAAATTGTAATGACCGACGCAGAATTCATGGACAAAGCCGAGCAGGCGTTGAAAGCGATTGAAGGCAGTTGCGACCGCATCAATGAACAGACCGACGCAGACATTGATAACCAACGCAGCGGCGGCATGGTTACTTTGGTGTTCGTTAACCAAAGTCAGATCATTGTGAACTTGCAAAAGCCTTTGCATGAAATCTGGGTGGCCGCGAAAAGCGGCGGGTTTCATTACAAGCTGTCTGAGGGCCAGTGGATGGACACCAAAGGGCAGGGCGAGTTGTTTGTTTCACTGTCTCGGTTTGCCAGTGAGCAGTCAGGTTTGAGCTTGGCGTTCAGCGCACGTTGATGGCATCGACCGGCGGCTAACTTGTTAGCCTGTCAGCCCTGACATTGGCGCTGACCGGTGGGCGGTTTTTAATTTCTGAACAGGTCGAGAATGCGTCTGCGCTCGTCGGCAGCTGGCATCGGAATCACCTGTGGCCTTGCAGCCTCATCGCCTGCAGTGACGCCCAAGGTGGCAATCCCTTTTCCTGGGGTGAATTCGCTGTAATACCATTCGCCGCCTACGTTGACGATGCCTGGGGGCACCGGCATCTCCATGACGGGAACTGATTTAAGCGCGTGCTGCATGAACTCAATCCAAACGGGCAAGCTCAAGCCACCACCTGTTTCACGATTACCCAGTTTTTTCGGGTTGTCATAGCCGATCCAAGTGACTGCAGTCAGACTGGGCTGAAAGCCTGAGAACCAGGCATCTAACGAATCGTTGGTGGTACCTGTCTTGCCATAAAGATCGGGCCGTTTCAAGGTGGCCTGAGCCCGCGCAGCCGTACCGGTACGCGTTACTTCGTTGAGCAAGCTGTTCATGACATAAGCGTTGCGTGGATCAATGGCGCGAACCGATTCATCCAGAATGGGTGGTTCGGTCTTGGCCAGGACCTTGCCTTTGGTATCTGTGACCTTGCTGATCAGCCACGGGTTCACACGGTAACCACCGTTAGCAAATACCGAATACGCACTGGCCACTTGCAGTGGCGTGACAGAACCGACGCCCAGTGCCATGGTCAGGTAGGCTGGATGGCGATCAGCATCGAAGCCAAAACGTGTGACCCATTGCTGCGCATTTTGTGGTCCAACCACCTGCAATATGCGAATAGAAATCATGTTTTTGGATTCTGCAAGACCTTTGCGAACCGTCATCGGACCTTCAAATGTGCCTTCGTAGTTTTTCGGTTCCCATGGTTGACCGCCGGTGACCCCCGCATCAAAAAACAAGGGTGCATCGTTCACGATGGTGGCTGGTGTCACACCTTGTTCCAGCGCCGCTGAATAAATAAAGGGCTTGAAACTCGATCCGGGTTGTCGCCACGCTTGGGTGACATGGTTGAACTTGCTTTTATCGAAGTCAAAACCACCTACCAGTGCTTTGATGGCGCCGTCGCGGGGGTCCATGGCGATGAAAGCACCTTCAACCTCGGGCAGTTGCGTGATGTCCCAGCTTGATTTGCCCGTTTGCACAACCCGGATCACCGCGCCCCGACGGATCCGGATGTTGGCCGCAGCGCTCTTCGATAAACCAGATTGGGCTGGCTTCAGCCCATCGCCGGTGATTTCAATCACCTCACCGGTTTGGCGCACGGCTTTTACTTTTTTACTGCTCGCCTCCAAGACCACCGCCGACAGCACATCGCCATTGTCGGGGTGCTCTAGCAAGACCTCATCGATCACCTCTTCAATTTGCTGCGGATCACTGGGCAAACTGATGAATTTTTCAGGACCACGGTAAAACTGTCGACGCTCGTAATCCATGATGCCTCTACGCAGTGCTTGGTAGGCGACCATTTGATCATCAGCGCGCAAGGTGGTATAGACGTTCAAGCCGCGGGTGTAGGTTTCGCTGCCGTATTGGCTGTACATGAGCTGGCGCACGGTTTCTGCCACATATTCAGCATGAATGGCGTTATCACTGGAGGGTTGGCGGATTTTGATGGTCTCTTTTTTGGCGCTGGCAGCCTGATCAGGGGTGATGAAGCCGTTTTGCTCCATGCGCTCAATGATATGGAGCTGACGGCTTTTGGCGCGTTTGAAGTTTTTGATGGGGTTGTAAGCCGAAGGCGCTTTGGGTAAGCCTGCCAACATGGCTGCTTCTGCGATGCTGATTTTCTGCAGGGGTTTGCCAAAGTAGGTATCCGCCGCTGCGGCAAAGCCGTAGGCGCGGTTACCCAGATAAATCTGGTTCATGTAGATTTCCAGAATTTGATCTTTGCTCAGAAGGTGTTCCATCTTCAAAGTTAACAAAATTTCGTAAATCTTGCGGGTATATGTTTTCTCAGATGACAGGTAGACGTTGCGCGCGACCTGCATGGTGATCGTTGACGCGCCCTGACTTTTGATGCGCCCCAGGTTGGCCAGGGCCGCACGCGCAATGCCTTTGTAATCCAGTCCGCCGTGTTGGTAAAAGCGGGCGTCCTCGATGGCCAGAACCGCCTGTTTCATGATGGTGGGGATTTCGGCAATAGGTGTTAGCTGGCGGCGCTCTTCGCCGAATTCACCGATCAGTGCGCCGTCGGCAGAGAAGACCCGCAAAGGCAACTTGGGTTGGTAGTCAGACAGATCAGAAATATCGGGTAAGTTGGGATAAGCCACAGCCATGGCCGTGGCCACCAGCAGCACAACAGACAGCGAACTCGCGACCGCTAGGCCGACAACCCACAGCATCAGCCTAATCAACCAGTGTCTTTTAGTTGGTGGTGACTTTTTAAGGTGTGTCTTGGTGGCAGTTACTTTTTCTGGCATTTCGGTGTTTGTGTATGCGGTACGGTAATAAAAAAATAGACCAAACTTCGAACCTGTCTGTTGTTAAGGTTAGTATCGGTCTATTGTGATACGCCTGAGAAATGTCTTCTGATTTTTTGTATTTGCTGACAGATAGTCTATAGTCTCAGGCGAGAAACGCTTATGGCCTGTGTTTAAACGACTTGTTTGTTGTGCTGCAGGTCTCCAGGCGACTGTTGCCGATCTACATCGGTCGTCGGTATTTTTAGGGGAGCCGCGTTGTCATTACTTGAATCATTATGGAATCGTCAGCCAGCAGCAATGATCGGGCTCGATATCAGTTCATCAAGTGTCAAGTTGGTTGAGCTCAATCAAGATAAGTCGGGCAAGCTGGTGCTTGAGCGATGCGCCATTGTGCCTTTTGAGCGCGGCTGGATTGTGGACGGCAACATTGAAAAATTTGAGGAAGTCGTCAGTGCCGTGCAAAAGGTGCTGAAAAAAAGCGGTACCAAAACCAAAAATGTGGCCATGGCCTTACCGCCCTCGGCCGTGATCACCAAGAAAATAGTGCTGTCTGGCGATTTAAGCGACCAAGAGCTGGAGTTGCAAGTTGAAGTCGAGGCCAATCAATACATTCCTTTCCCTTTGGAAGAGGTGAGCCTTGATTACTGCTTGGTGGGGCCGAGCGCTGTTGCCGGCGATGTGGAAATCTTGATTGCAGCTTCTCGGCGTGAAAAAGTTCAGGATATTTCTGGCTTGGCAGAGGCTGTAGGTCTCAAGCCTGTGGTCTTGGATGTGGAGTCTTATGCTTCGCGCTTGGCAGCCAGTCGGCTGATCGGCAACCGACCGGGTAATGGGGTGGATGCAGTGGTGGCTTTATTTGAAGTCGGCGCCAACACGACCAGCATGCAGGTCTTGTGCAACGATGATGTCTTGTACGACCGGGATCAAGCGTTTGGTGGCGCGCAACTCACGCAGATGCTGGTGCGTCATTACGGGTTTTCGTTGGAAGAAGCTGAGAGTAAAAAAATCTCGGGTGATTTCCCTGAGGATTATGTGGCAGCTGTTTTGCAGCCCTTTACAGATAATCTGGTTCAAGAAATTGGACGGGCCCTGCAGTTTTTCTTTACCAGCACCACGCACAACAAGGTTGATCTGGTTTTGCTGGCTGGCGGATCTTCGGCGCTACCTGGTTTAAAAGAAGCCCTCACCCGCCAAACAGGTTTCAACTGTGCGGTGGCTAATCCCTTTGAAGGTATGACCATCGGTCCGGGCGTTCGTCAGGACACGTTGTCAATGGAAGCGCCATCTTATTTAACTTCCTGTGGCTTGGCGATGCGGAGGTTTCTGCAGTGATACTCATCAACCTGCTCCCCCACCGGGAAGTTGCGCGAAAAAAGCGTAAAGACCTGTTTAACATCTATGCCGCCTTAGCCGCTGTGGTCGGAGGCATACTGGCCGGCCTTGTGTTGTTGGTGATTCAGGGGCAAACAGACGCCCAGATGGCCCGCAATGAATTGCTGCGCACCGAGATTAAGATTTTTGATGTCCAGATCAAAGAAATTGCCACCTTGGAGGCGGAGATTGCGGCACTTCAAGCCAGGCAGCAAGCGGTGGAAAACTTGCAGTCCGATCGCAACATACCCGTGCATTTGCTGTCTGAATTGGCGCGCATTTTGCCAGAAGGCGTTTATTTGAAAGCCATCACACAAACAGGTCCTGATGTCGCGCTTCAAGGCGTGGCGCAATCCAATGAACGGGTGTCGGAGTTGTTGCGTGAATTGAGCGGTGGATCGGATTGGTTCACGCAGCCACAGTTGATTGAAATTACGGCTTCTTCGGTGCAACTGTCGGCGCGGGACCAGCGCAGGGTGGCAAATTTCAGCATACGCTTCAAATTATTGAGTGCCTCCCAGGTTGACGCCAAGAAAGGCGTCAACAAGCCTGCGGCCAAAGCCAAAGGCTAAGGTGAGAATATGGCCAAATCCCTGAACATGAATGTGAATTTTCAAGAACTTGCTGAGACTGTGTCAAAGCAGTTCCAAGACCTTGATGGCAGAGACCCGTCGAGCTGGCCCAGTTTGCCGCGTAACCTGCTGTTGGCTGGGATCACCGTTTCGTGTGTGGTCGCATTGTGGTTTGTCTTGGTGGCTGATGCCCAAGACGCGTTGAGCGCGGAACAGGTAAAAGAAAATGCACTGAAGACGGAATACAGCACCAAGCTGGGAAAAGCGGTGAACTTGCCTGCCTTAAAGAAAAAGCGTGAACAGGTTCAGTTGTATGTCAGCCAAATTGAAAAACAACTTCCCAGTAAAGCCGAAATGGATGCTTTACTCTCTGACATCAACCAAGCCGGTGTTGGACGCAGTTTGCAGTTTCAATTGTTTCGACCAGGTGATGTACTTGCACGTGATTATTACGCTGAGTTGCCGATTGCCGTGAGAGTCAATGGCAAGTACCACGACATGGGTTCTTTTGCAGCAGACATTGCCAATTTGTCGCGCATCGTGACTTTGAACAATTTAAAGATCACGCCTGTTGGTGGAAAAGATGGAATGTTGTCGCTGGAGGCTACGGCCAAAACCTTCCGGTATCTGGACGGTAGCGAAATTGCTGCCCAAAAAGGCGCTGTCAAGGGGGTGAAGAAGAAATGAAACACCCGTTTTACCTGTTGGCTATGCTGTCTTTACTTCTTGGTGCATGTAGCTCATCTTCAGAGGATGAATTGCGTCAGTGGATGACCCAGGAAAAAAGTCGAGCGCGGCCCAATGTGACACCGCTTTCAGAGCCTAAGCAATTCAAGCCAGAAGATTACAGACGGCTTTCTGATATTGATCCCTACAGCGATCTGAAACTGACGCAGGCGCTCAAGCGCGAGTCTGGTCAGGTGGCGGCGAATGGCGCTTTGATCGCCCCTGAATTGGCGCGGCGTAAGGAGCCTTTAGAAGAATTTCCGCTGGATGCCATGGCCATGGTGGGTAGTTTTGTTAAGGCGGGCAAGCCGGTCGCGTTGGTGACCGTTGGAAAATTGTTGTACCAAGTGCGACCTGGTGATTACTTGGGTCAAAATTATGGGAAAGTCATGAAGATTGCAGAAACCAAAGTGACACTGCGTGAAATTGTGCAAGATGCAGCCGGTGAATGGGTAGAGCGCGAAGCGAGCCTGAATCTGCAAGAAAGGTCAAAATGAAAAACTACACAGATCAACAATTGCGACATTGGGGTCGGCGCGCGCTGGTGCTGATTGGCTTGGTAACCGCTGCAGCCGTGACCCAGGCTCAGACGGCCATTGAGGCTGTGAGTGGTTCTGTCCAGGGCGGTGTTGAAGTCGTCAAAATTGATCTGAGCCAAGCGCTGAGCGCGGTTCCCGCGGCCTTCTCTATTCAGTCGCCAGCCCGTGTCGCCTTGGATTTTCCAGAGGTCAGCAGCGCCATGGGGCGTGCCACCATTGATGTCAAGCAAGGCAATTTGAATTCAATCAGCGTCGTGCCTGCTGGTAACCGTAGCCGTGTGGTGTTGAACCTCAAGCAGTCGACTACGTACAAAATGCAGCTTCAGGGCAAGTCTTTGTTGCTGATGTTGGATCCGATTGTCGCAACAGTTGCACCTGCTGCGGTAGCACCCGTGTTTGCTGCCGGTCCTGGACGTGATTCGGCGCCGCTACGTGACGTGGATTTCCGCCGTGGGGAAGAAGGTTCTGGCCGGGTTGTCGTATCTTTGGCCAACAACGATGTGGGCGTGGACATTCGCCAGCAGGGCAAAACCTTGGTGGTTGAATTCATGAACTCCACCTTGCCTGAGGGTTTGCGTCGGCAGTTGGATGTGACTGATTTCGGTACGCCAGTGAAGACCATTAGCACCTACCAGTCAGGCGAACGTGTGCGCATGGTGATTGAGCCGCAAGGGCAGTGGACTCACAGCGCATACCAAAGTGACCAGCAGTTTGTGGTCGAGGTGCGGGCGATTAAGATTGATTCAACGAAGTTGTCGCAAGGCCCAGGCTACACAGGTCAGGCTTTGTCGTTGAACTTCCAAAACATTGAGGTTCGTTCTTTGTTGCAAGTGATCGCAGACTTCACCAATTTCAACATCATTACCTCAGACTCTGTAGCGGGTTCTGTTACTTTGCGTTTGCAAGATGTGCCTTGGGATCAGGCTCTGGATATCATTTTGCAGGCCAAGGGCCTGGGTATGCGCAAGACTGGCAATGTGCTTTGGATTGCGCCAAAGGACGAGATCAATAACAAAGAGAAATTGGAGTTGGAAACGGCGGCGGCGCTGAAAAACCTAGAGCCTGTGCGAACTCAAGCGTTTCAATTGAACTACACCAAGGCTGAAGAAATCGCTGCCAAACTTAGCGCCAGTCAGGGTGCTGCAGGAGCCGCTGTAGGCGCAACATCGAGCGCGCGTCTGCTAAGCCCACGCGGTAGCGTCATGGCGGAGGGCCGCACCAACCAGCTGTTTGTGACCGACATACCCAGCAAGCTCGAACAAGTGCAGGAGCTGATCAGCAAGTTGGACATCCCAGCTCGGCAAGTACTCATAGAAGCGCGCATTGTTGAAGCTTCTGATACCTTTGGTAAATCACTGGGGGTGAAGTTTGGTGGTACCGATACCCGATCACTCGGTAGCGGTAACCAAATCGCCGTAGGTGGCTCCTATGGTGCTGCTCCAGGGGCTGGCACAGTGACGGGTAACTTTGTAAACCTACCGGCGGTAGGTCAAGGTGGCTACAACCCTGCGACTTTTGCGCTGTCTATTTTCAGTTCTGCAGCCAACCGCTTTTTGAACCTGGAGCTCTCGGCACTTGAAGCAGATGGCAAAGGCAAAGTTGTGAGCAGTCCACGCGTGGTCACCGCAGATCAAAAAAATGCATTGATTGAACAGGGTACAGAATTACCGTATCAAGTTGCGTCTGCCAGCGGAGCGACGTCAGTAGCTTTCAGAAAAGCCAATTTGAAGCTTGACGTTACCCCTCAAATTACGCCAGAGGGCAACATCATTTTGACGCTTGATGTCAGTAAAGATACGGTGGGCCAGGCTACCGCAGCAGGCTTTGCAATCAACACCAAGCACATCAAGACAGAGGTACTGGTAGAAAATGGCGGCACGGTGGTGATTGGTGGTATTTTCGAGATGACCGAAAACGACACTGTTACAAAAGTCCCACTATTTGGCGATTTACCAGGCATCGGTAACTTGTTCAGGAGCCGGTCAAGAATTGCCAACAAGCAAGAAATGTTGGTCTTCATCACGCCCAAGGTACTACCTGACAAAGCAGTACGCTGAGCCTTGTTTAATGTAATGTTTGACGCACACAGTACAGGATGAGTAGCTTTGATGGTTTGGTGAGCTGACGTTAATTTCAGCCTTTGTGACCTGTGGTGTGGAATGGCCGGGATTTAACAAAGTCAGCGTGTATTGAACGCTGAGGTTGACCGGTCTATGCCATTGACCATAGGTTGCTTGGCTCTGAGCGCACTGCTCTAGTTAATTGGACCTTGATATGGCTGCGTTAACGTGCTGATTTGAATCTCAAGCCAACCTTTTTTGTTTATCTACCTTGCAAGTAGCCCTCATCGGCCTTCCCGGCTCCGGCAAATCAACCGTCGGGCGCCAACTCGCCCGGCGTCTGCAAGTGCCGTATTGGGATTCGGATCACGTGATTGAGGACCGCTTGGGTTGCTCGGTTCGGGAGTATTTTGAGCGTGAGGGAGAGCAGCGTTTTCGGGACATCGAGTCGCAGGTTATTGATGAGCTGACCCTGTTGGGCGAGGGTGTTCTGTCCACTGGGGGCGGTGCGGTGTTACGGCCCGAGAACCGTGAATTTTTGCACCAGCGCAGCCGTGTTGTCTACCTGAACTCCACGCCAGACGATTTGATGCGCCGCCTGCGACATGACCGTAATCGCCCTTTGTTGCAGGTGGCAGACCCTCTGGTCAGATTGCGCGAACTGTACACCCAGCGCGACCCCCTTTACCGTGAAACTGCGCATGTTGTCGTCGACACTGGGCGGCCATCCGTCTCAAGCTTGGTGCAGGCTATTTTGGGTCATTTGGAGTTGAAGCTCGATTCTCCAGCGCCATAGGATGCGGGGCATGCGCTGGTGTTGTCAGGAACTGGTCTTTGATGGTATCGGGCTTGTCGCTCCGTTTGTGGCCAACTGTTGCTTGCGCGCAGCCTTCAGCGCAAGGCCCTAAACTCTGGGGTATGAGCACTTCTGATCTTCAAACCGTGGCCATTGAGCTGGCCGAACGCAGTTACCACATCGCCATTCGTGGCTCTTTGTTTGACAACCCACTGAGCTATGCTGAATTGCCCAAGGGCGATGCTGCGCTGATCGTCACCAACGAGACGGTGGGGCCTATCTATGCCGATCGTCTGCGCCAGGCACTGGTAGACAAGTACACGCAGGTGCATACGGTGGCCTTGCCCGATGGGGAGGTCTACAAAACCTGGGACAACCTGAATCTGATTTTTGATGCTTTGCTGAGCCACGGTTGTGACCGTAAAACCACAATTTATGCGCTGGGTGGTGGTGTGGTGGGTGACATGGCAGGCTTTGCGGCGGCCAGTTACATGCGCGGTGTGCCCTTTGTGCAGGTTCCCACCACCTTGTTGGCGCAGGTTGATTCCTCGGTAGGCGGTAAAACCGCCATCAACCACCCCTTGGG
>CAWUSQ010000010.1:0-20188 GCA_963925275.1 uncultured Rhodoferax sp. | reverse complement strand
GCAAGAAATCGATGGGCGCATGATGCCCAACCGCTGCCTGGCTGACTTTGTGGCGCCCAAGCCGCACAAAGACTACGTGGGTCTGTTTGCCGTGACCACCGGCATTGGCGCCGACAAGCGCGCCCAAGCCTTTGAAGCCGCGCACGATGACTACAGCGCCATCATGCTCAAAGCGCTGGCAGACCGCCTGGCTGAAGCCTTTGCCGAGTACCTGCACCAGCGCGTGCGCACCGACCTGTGGGGCTACGCCGCTGATGAGCGCTTGAGCACCCTTGATTTGGTTGCTGAAAAATACCGTGGCATCCGACCCGCACCGGGCTACCCTGCCTGCCCCGACCACAGCGTCAAGCACGCCATGTTCAAACTCTTGAAGTGTGAAGAAATCGGCATGAGCCTGACCGAGAGCCTGGCCATGAGCCCTGCGGCCAGCGTGAGTGGTTTTTACCTGGGCCACCCCGAGAGCACCTACTTCAACGTGGGCCGCATTGGTGAAGACCAGGTCAGCGACTTGGCCAAACGCCGCGGCATGGAAGAAGCTGTTGTGCGCCGCATGCTCGGCCCCAACCTTTAAATAAAGGTCTACTGCGGCGCCTGAAAAATATAGCCTGCTGCAATGCCGGCAAACAGCGCAAAGCCCAGCCAGTGGTTGTGTCTGAAAGCGGTAAAACAGCCCTCGCGGCTGCGACTTCGTATCAATGTGAAATGCCACAACGCTTGCGCCAGCGCCGCTGCTGCACCCAGGTACAAAGCGGCATGGGGCACATAGGGCAGCAAGAACCACACCCAGCTGCCAATGAACAGCAAGTAACACAGCATGACGGCTGGCACGTCCCACGACCCTAATGTGATGGCCGAGGTGCGGATACCAATTTTCAAATCATCGTCGCGGTCGACCATGGCGTATTCAGTGTCATAGGCCAGAACCCAACACACATTGCCCGCCAGCAGCCACCAGGCAAGCAGGGGTACCTGCCCCAAGACGGCTGCAAACGCCATGGGAATACCCAAGCTGAAAGCCACACCCAACACCGCTTGCGGCATGGACACATAGCGTTTGGCGTAGGGGTAAGCCAGCGTGATGGCCAGTGCCCCAAACGACATGCCGATGGTCATGCGGTTGGTGCTGAGCACCAAGGCAAAAGCCAGCAGGGCCAGCCCCGCACCGACGATCAGCGCCTCGCGCACGCTGACCGCGCCACTGGTCACCGGACGCTGGGCGGTGCGTTTGACGTGCTTGTCAAACTCGCGGTCGGCCACGTCGTTGACACAGCAGCCCGCACTGCGCATCAAAAACGTGCCCAGCACAAAAACAAGCAACAAGTGCCAGCCTGGAAAGCCGCCGGAAGCCACCCACAGAGCGCCCAAAGTAGGCCACAACAGCAGCAACCAGCCGGCAGGGCGATTCCAGCGAATCAAATCCAGGTACAGACGCAAGCGCTGCGCCCAAAAGCCCTCATGCCTCATGGTGCACCGTCAATGCGACCGCATGCCATCATTCCGACAAGCGCTTCACACCCGACAACTCACAGGCGTAAATGGCGTTGCGTAAAGCGGCAATGGCCTCGTAACGGGTAAAGCTGCGTCGCCAAGCCAACACCACGCGGCGTGTAGGCGGATCACCCGCAAAAGCCAGGTATTTGACATGCGCGTCTTCAAAAGACTTGCGCTTGGGTTTGCTGCGCATGGCTTCTTTGGGCACGCTCAGACGCGGCACCAAAGTCACACCCATGCCGGCGGCCACCATGTGTTTGATGGTCTCTAAAGAAGACCCTTCAAAGCTCTTTCGAATGCCCTCGGCATTGACGGAAAAACGCGCAAACTCTGGGCAAACTTCCAGCACATGGTCGCGAAAACAATGTCCGCTGCCCAGCAGCAGCATGGTCTCTGCCTTGAGTTGCTCAGTGCTCACATGGTCTTGCGCAGCCAGAGGGTGGCCGACTGGGACCGCGGCCACAAAAGGTTCGTCGTACAAAGGGGCAATGGCCAAACCAGTGTCTGGAAAAGGCTCGGCCAAAATAGCGCAGTCGATCTCGCCGGTACGCAACATCTCGAGCAAGCGCACGGTGAAATTCTCTTGCAGCATCAAAGGCATTTGCGGGTGGTTGGCGATCATTTCGCGCACCAAATCAGGCAGCAAGTAAGGCCCAATGGTGTAGATGATGCCCAGAGCCAAAGGCCCAACCAAAGGGTCTTTGCCGCGCTTGGCCAGCTCTTTGATCACCGCGGCTTGCTCCAGCACGCTTTGCGCCTGGCGCACGATCTCTTCACCCAAATGGGTCACGGTGACTTCATTGGCGCTGCGCTCAAACAGCTTCACTTCCAACTCTTCTTCGAGTTTTTTCACCGCAACCGACAAGGTAGGTTGCGAGACAAAACAAGCTTCCGCAGCTTTTCCAAAATGACGCTCGCGCGCCACGGCCACAATGTATTTCAGTTCAGTCAGGGTCATGGGTGTATTTTGCTACCAATGGCACGCCACAAGATTGTGCTCTGGCAAAGTTTCATGCTTTGAGGTATTCGGTGCGCCCGCCAAGCCAACGGGCAATGTGGTGTTCAGCGCGTTGCGGGTGGTTTGCCAGCATGCGTGGCGCCAGATCGCGTGCCCACACCAATAAAGAGACATCAGCCTCCAGATCTGCAAAGCGCAGCATGGCCGCGCCAGACTGACGCGCACCCAAAAACTCGCCAGGGCCGCGCAGCTCCAGGTCACGCCGTGCAATCTCAAAACCGTCATGGCTTTGGGCCATGGCGCGCAGGCGCTCGCGTGCCAACTCGCCCAAGCGCGGCGCCGCGCCCGTTGAATACAGCAGCACGCAGGCCGAGGCCGCGGCGCCGCGCCCCACACGCCCGCGCAACTGGTGCAATTGCGACAAGCCAAAGCGCTCAGCATGTTCAACCACCATCAGGGACGCATTCGGGACATCCACGCCCACCTCGATCACCGTGGTGCAGACCACAACCCCCATGGCGCCACTGATGAAGCGTGCCATCACCGCTTTTTTTTCAGCGCCAGGCATACGCGAGTGCAAGAGGCCGACCTCCACGCCTTGCAACATGGCGCTGATCTGCGCGTGGGTTTCAGTGGCATTGCTCAAGTCCAACGCTTCACTCTCCTCGATCAATGGGCAAACCCAGTACACCTGGCGCCCCGCTTGCATCTGTGCACGGATGCGCTCGATGACCTCATCACGCCGTTGCTCGCTGATGACTTTGGTGACGATGGGCGTGCGCCCAGGCGGCAAGGTGTCAATCGTTGAGATGTCCAGATCCGCGTAATAGCTCATGGCCAGGGTGCGCGGAATGGGTGTGGCCGTCATCATCAGCAAATGGGGCTCCAAGCGCTGCCCCTTTTCTGTGGTCTGCGTCATTTTGCTGCGCAGAGCCAAGCGCTGCGCTACGCCAAAGCGGTGTTGCTCATCGATGATGGCCAATGCCAGTTTGTGAAAGCTCACTTTGTCCTGAATGATGGCGTGGGTACCGATCACCAATTGCGCCTCACCACTGGCAATCAAGGCCAGCATCTCACGGCGCTCTTTGGTTTTCTGGCTGCCCGTCAGCCATGCAACAGTGACGCCCAAAGGCTCAAGCCAAGCAAGTAGTTTGGCAAAGTGTTGGGTCGCCAGGATTTCGGTTGGCGCCATCAAAGCACACTGCCATCCAGCATCGATGCACGCGGCCGCAGCCAGGGCAGCGACCACAGTTTTACCTGCACCCACATCGCCTTGCAGCAAGCGGTGCATGGGCACTGGGCGCGCCAGGTCGGCTGCGATTTCAGCGCCAACACGCTGCTGCGCCGCGGTCAAGGAAAACGGCAAGGCCAGCAACAAACGCGCGTACAGACTGGATGCCTGCGGCGTCAAGCTGGCAACATTGCCCCCACCGCACGCAGTCAGCATGGGGGCGCGCAACAAGGCGCGTTCACGCTTGGCCTGTGCTTGCGACAGCTGCTGGGCCAGCAGCTCTTCAACCTTCAGGCGCGTCCAAGCGGGGTGGCTGTGGTCTTCCAACACCGCAAGTGTGACGTCAGGCTCTGGATGATGCAAAAAATGCAAGGCGGCGCGCAAGGTCCAGTGGGCATCCAGACCAAGCCGCTTGAGTTCACCTTCAGGCACGGTCTCACTCAAGTCTGCACGTGACAAACCCGCATCCACCGCTTTGCGCAAATAAGCCTGCGGCAAACCAGCCGACGTGGGGTAGATCGGCGTGAGCGCTGTGGCCAGATCCGCATCTGCCGGCTTGACTGCAGGGTGCATCATGGTCAGCCCCATCAAACCACCGCGGATTTCACCCAGCACGCGCAGCTGCTTGCCGACAGCCAAGGCTTTTTGTTGCGAGGGGTACAGGCTGAAGAAACGCAACAGGCAGGTAGCACTGCCATCATCAATCACCACCAGCACTTGCCGCTGGCTACCAAAGCGCACGTCTGACTTGGTGATGACACCTTGAACCTGAACCATGTCACCTTCACGCACATCGGACAAGCGCATCAAACGGGTTTGGTCTTCGTAACGGAGTGGCAAATGCAAGGCCAAATCAATGGCGCGGTCGAGCCCAAGCTTGCGCAAGGCTTTTTGCGGGCCGCTCAAGGGCTTGTCAGTTGCAGACACCATGCATCCATTGTGCTCGGAAATTAGCCCGTCTTTGCCTGTGCCCTGCGACAATCAGCACCCCATCCACTTGGCACGGGGCCTGTCAGCCCCTCAAGCACCATGACCGAACCACACACTGGCCAAGGCCACCCCTTCACCCTCAGTGACTTTGACTTTGCATTGCCGCCAGATCTGATTGCCCAGCATCCCACAGCAGAGCGCTCTGGCTCGCGCTTGCTAGACGGCACTACAAGCAGCCCACACGACCGCTGCTTCAAAGATTTACCGGCGCAATTAAACGCCGGTGACCTGCTGGTTTTCAATGACACCAAGGTCATGAATGCGCGCCTGTTCGGCGAAAAACCAACAGGTGGCAAAGTCGAATTACTGGTTGAGCGGGTGCTCACCGGCAACCAGGTGGTGGCACACATGCGGGTCAGCAAAAAACCCGAAGCGGGTGTCACTTTGACGCTTGATGGCGCCCCTGGCAGCAAGGACCACCCCTGCGCTACGCTACTCGGGCGCTGGCCTGACGCCAACGGGACGCTGTTTCGGTTCGTCCTGTCCAACGACGATGGCGACGACCCCTACGCGCTCATGGCCCGCCACGGGCATGTACCGCTTCCCCCTTACATCACGCACACTGACTCTGCGCAGGATGCCCAGCGCTACCAAACGATCTTTGCAAAACATCCCGGCGCGGTAGCTGCACCCACTGCAGCCTTGCATTTTGATCAGGCTTTGCTGGACAGCCTGGAGGCCCGGGGCGTGCACAGCACCCATATCACCTTGCATGTGGGCGCGGGCACCTTTCAGCCAGTGAAGACTGAGAACATTGCAGCGCATCAGATGCACAGTGAGTGGTACCAAATGCCCGTGTCCGCTCAGGCGGCGATTGCCGCCTGTCGGGAACGTGGCGGGCGCGTGGTGGCGGTCGGCACCACCACGGTGAGGACGCTCGAATCTTGGGCCTTGCAAGCCAGCGCGGGAACGCACGCAGGGGCCATGGTGAACTGCACGGGTGACACCCGCATATTCATCACGCCAGGCTTCGATTTCAAAGTGGTGGATCTGCTGATTACCAACTTTCACCTGCCCAAGTCAAGTCTGATGATGCTGGTTAGCGCCTTGGCCGGCCATGCCCACATCATGGCGCTGTACCAGCACGCTATTGCCCAGCGCTACCGTTTTTTCAGCTACGGTGACGCCATGCTGCTCGCGCGCAGGTGAGGCCTGCGCCATGCGTCCCGATAGACAGCTGCACGGCAAGCAATGCCAAGCCGCACACCCACTCTGCAATCCTACAATTCACCCATGCTCACATTTGACCTCCTGAAAACCGACCCTAGCAGCCACGCGCGACGCGGCACATTGACCCTGAATCATGGGGTGGTACAGACGCCAATCTTCATGCCCGTGGGGACCTATGGCACGGTTAAAGGTGTGATGCCTTCAAGCCTGGAAGACATGGGCGCACAGATTATTTTGGGCAATACGTTTCACCTGTGGATGCGCCCAGGCTTGGATGTGATGCAAAGTTTTGGCGGCTTGCATGGCTTTGAACGCTGGGATAAACCCATCCTCACGGACTCTGGCGGCTTTCAGGTTTGGAGCTTGGGAGCCATGCGCAAGATCTCAGAAGAGGGCGTGCGGTTTTCTAGCCCAGTGAACGGGGACAAGCTGTTTCTGACGCCCGAGATTTCGATGCAAATACAGACCACGCTGAACTCAGATATCGTGATGCAGTTTGACGAGTGCACTCCCTACCTGAGCTTGGAGCCTAAAACCAAGGGTCAGATCACCACCGAGCGCGAAGCACGCACCTCAATGGAGCTGAGTCTGCGCTGGGCCAAACGTTGTCAGCTTGAGTTCGCGCGCCTAGAAAACCCCAACGCCATGTTTGGCATTGTGCAAGGCGGCATGTTTGAGTCGCTCAGACAAGAGTCACTTGAGGCGCTGGTCGCGCTGGACCTGCCGGGCTACGCAGTGGGTGGCGTGAGTGTGGGAGAGCCCAAAGATGAGATGCTGCGCATCATGGCCCACACGCCTCACCGTTTACCCCAAGACAAGCCACGTTACCTGATGGGTGTGGGCACGCCGGAGGACCTGGTGGAAGGCGTGGCACAAGGCGTGGACATGTTCGATTGCGTGATGCCGACGCGCAATGCGCGCAACGGTACGCTGTTCACGCGCTTTGGTGACCTGAAGATTCGCAATGCCCGGCACAAATCAGACCACGGCCCGCTCGATGAAAGCTGCACTTGTTACGCTTGCAAAGGCGTAACGCGCGCAGACGGCACGGTGTCTGGCGGCTTCAGTCGAGCCTACCTGCACCACCTGGAACGCTGCGGTGAAATGCTCAGCCCCATGCTGGCCAGCATCCACAACCTGCACTACTACCTGAACCTGATGCAAGACGTACGCAACGCATTGGATGCAAGCACCTTTGCAGACTTCCGATCACGGTTTGCAGCCGACCGAGCACGGGGGATTTAGCGCAAACCATCCGGACGCAAAAAAGCCCACTAAAGTGGGCTTTTTGTCATCTGATTGAATCAGATTTGATTGGTTGCGCGAGAAGGATTTGAACCTTCGACCTTTGGGTTATGAGCCCAACGAGCTACCAGACTGCTCCATCGCGCGGTAAGCTTAGATTATAGTCGATTATTCGGTTACAGCTGACTCTTCAGCAACAGTTTCTGTAGCACGATCGACCAATTCAACCAGTGCCATGGGCGCGTTGTCACCAACACGGAAACCCATCTTCAAAATGCGGGTGTAACCACCAGGACGGGCATTGAAACGAGGACCGAGGTCGTTGAACAATTTCACAACGCTGTCACGGTCGCGCAAGCGGTCAAAGGCCAAGCGGCGGTTAGCCACGGTGGCTACTTTGGCCAAGGTGATCATGGGCTCGATCACGCGGCGCAATTCTTTGGCCTTAGGCAGTGTGGTCTTGATAGCCTCGTGTTCGATGAGTGAGTTCATCATATTGCGCAGCATCGCCAAGCGGTGCGACGAGGTGCGATTGAGTTTACGTAGTCCGAGTCCGTGACGCATTTTAATTTCCTTGACTTAATTTTCAGGAGCAGCCGTATCAGGTACTGCCCACGTTTGAGCCCAACAAGGGGCCGCGTACTATCCGCGCTTTTCAAGCGTGGCTGGTGGCCAGGCTTCGAGCTTCATACCCAAGGTCAGACCACGCGAAGCGAGGACTTCCTTGATCTCATTGAGTGACTTGCGACCCAAATTAGGCGTCTTCAACAGCTCATTCTCTGTGCGTTGAATCAAGTCACCAATGTAGTGAATGTTTTCTGCCTTCAAGCAGTTGGCCGAACGCACAGTCAGCTCAAGCTCATCAACTGGGCGTAGCAGCACGGGGTCAAACTGAGCGCTGGAACGACCTGAAGCGGTCATCAAAGCCTCAACCTCACCACCTTCGAGCTGTGCAAACACGGCCAATTGCTCAACCAAAATTTTTGCAGATGCACGCACGGCATCTTCAGCACTCAAAGCACCATTGGTTTCAATATCAACAATGAGCTTGTCCAAATCTGTACGCTGCTCAACCCGGGCGCTCTCAACCGTGTAGCTAACGCGCTTAACAGGAGAGAATGAAGCGTCGAGAACGATGCGGCCAATCGATTTAGTTGGCTCGTCTGCATGACGGCGCATGGTACCTGGCACATAGCCGCGGCCTTTTTCAACCTTGATCTGCATGTCCAACTTACCCCTGGCGGCCAGGTGCGCAATCACATGTTCAGGATTCACGATTTCAACATCATGCGGCGTTTGAATGTCTGCCGCAGTCACAACACCCTCGGTGTCTTTGCGAAGACTCAGGGTAACCTCGTCGCGATTGTGCAACTTGAACACCACGCCCTTGAGGTTAAGCAAAATATTCACAACGTCTTCGTGCACACCGTCAATCGACGAGTACTCGTGCAGCACACCAGCAATGGTCACCTCAGTTGGTGCAAAGCCTGGCATAGATGACAACAGGACGCGACGCAGCGCATTGCCAAGTGTATGACCGTAGCCACGCTCAAACGGCTCGAGAACAACTTTAGAACGGTTAGCAGCCAGCTGCTCGACCTGAATAGTTTTTGGCTTTAGTAAACTTTGCATGGACATTTCCTATCAATACCCCCGACTCGTTACGTCGGTAAGGCTGAACAAACAACCAAAGGCCACCAAAGGCCTTCGACGGAAAAACAAACGCCGACTTAGCGTGAGTACAACTCGACGATCAGCGATTCGTTCACGTCAGCCGCGAACTGATCACGATCAGGAACCGACTTGAACACGCCCTCAACCTTGTCTACATTTACTTCAACCCAAGCCGGCATACCTACCTGCTGAGCGAGTTGCAAGGCCTCAAGCACACGGTTTTGCTTAGCGGACTTCTCACGCACAGACAACACATCACCAGCCTTAACCATGTAAGAAGGGATGTTGACCGACTTGCCATTAACCAAAACAGCCTTGTGGGACACCAACTGGCGAGATTCAGCGCGTGTGGAGCCGAAGCCCATGCGGTAAACCACGTTGTCCAGACGCGACTCTAACAGGCCCAGCAGGTTGGCACCGGTGTTGCCACGACGGCGATCAGCCTCGGCAAAGTAACGGCGAAACTGCTTTTCCAGCACGCCGTACATGCGCTTGACTTTCTGCTTCTCACGCAACTGCAAACCGTAGTCTGAAGTGCGGGTGCCAGAGGTGCGGCCATGCTGACCAGGCTTAGAGTCGAATTTAGCTTTGTCACCAATCGCACGGCGCGCGCTCTTGAGAAACAAATCGGTGCCTTCACGGCGGGAGAGTTTGGCCTTAGGGCCTAAGTAACGTGCCACTTGAATATCCTTTAAATCAGCTGACGCATAAATGCGTGAGCCACAGTCCTATGAACTGTGGCGGTGGGCTTGGTTGAAAAATTAGATGCGACGACGCTTTTGCGGACGGCAACCGTTGTGGGGAACCGGTGTCACATCAGAGATCATGTTGATACGGATACCCAATGCGGCCAAAGCACGCACCGAGGATTCACGACCAGGGCCTGGACCCTTGATTTCAACGTCAAGGTTTTTGATGCCTTGCTCAATCGCATTGCGACCGGCAACTTCAGACGCCACCTGGGCTGCAAAAGGTGTCGATTTACGCGAACCCTTGAAACCCTGGCCACCAGAGGAAGCCCATGACAAAGAATTGCCTTGACGATCCGTGATGGTGATGATGGTGTTGTTGAATGAGGCGTGAACGTGCGCAATACCGTCAGCAACGTTCTTACGAACTTTTTTGCGAACGCGTGACGCAGCGTTATTAGCGGGTGCTTTTGCCATGGTTATCCTTCAGATGCTTTATTTCTTGAGCGAAGCCGCGGATTTACGCGGACCCTTACGTGTACGCGCATTGGTACGCGTACGCTGGCCACGCATAGGAAGACCACGACGATGACGGAAACCGCGGTAGCAACCGATGTCCATCAAACGCTTGATGTTCATGGTCGTCTCACGACGGAGGTCACCCTCAATAAGGAACTTATTGACTTCATCCCGAACTTTTTCAAGCTCAGCGTCGGACAAGTCCTTGATCTTCTTTGCATAGTCAATGCCGCAAGCTTCGCAAATTTTGCGAGACCGGCTGCGACCTACTCCAAAAATGGCGGTCAGGCCAATTTCAGAATGCTTGTGTGGTGGAATATTGATACCAGCGATACGTGCCATGATAGTCCTCTATAACTCGTGCTTTAGCCCTGACGCTGCTTGTGACGTGGATCTGTACAGATCACACGCACGATGCCGTGGCGTCGAATAATTTTGCAGTTGCGGCACATTTTTTTTACCGAAGCCGAAACTTTCATTTCACTCTCCTAAACAAATTCATAAAAAATTAATCACTTGGCTCTAAAGACAATGCGGGCACGACTCAAGTCATAAGGCGTGAGCTCAACAGTGACTTTATCGCCAGGCAAAATGCGGATGTAATGCATTCGCATTTTTCCCGATATGTGCCCGAGCACCGTATGCCCATTTTCCAGTTTCACCCGAAAAGTCGCGTTCGGAAGATTTTCAACAATCTCCCCCTGCATTTGAATCACATCGTCTTTAGACATATAAGTTTTTCCTTAAGAGGCCTTGAAATTGGCCTTTTTCAGCAAAGACTCATACTGCTGGGACATCAAATAATTTTGCACTTGGGACATGAAATCCATGGTCACAACCACAATGATCAATAGAGACGTACCACCAAAATAAAAAGGAACGTTGTATTTCAAAATCAAAAACTCAGGCAATAAGCACACCAAGGTGATATAGATGGCGCCAACCAATGTCAAGCGCAGCAAAATCTTATCCACATACTTTGCCGTCTGCTCACCTGGACGAATACCAGGCACAAAGGCTCCGCTCTTCTTCAAATTGTCCGCAGTTTCTTTGCTGTTGAACACCAAAGCAGTGTAGAAGAAGCAGAAGAAAATGATGGCTGATGCATAAAACATCACGTAAATAGGTTGGCCAGGGGTCAATGAACCGGCAATGTCTTTGAGCCAACTCATGGACTCACCCGCACTGACCCATCCGACAACAGTGGCTGGCAAGAGAATAATGGACGATGCAAAGATAGGCGGAATCACCCCAGCCATGTTCAGTTTCAACGGCAGGTGTGACGATTGACCACCATAAACCTTGTTGCCCACCTGGCGGCGTGCGTAATTCACCAAAATCTTGCGTTGGCCACGCTCAACAAACACCACAAAATAGGTAACCAAAGCGACCAAGACAATGATCACCAAAGCAACGATGATGCTCATGGCGCCAGTGCGAACCAACTCAAGCAAGCCACCAACAGCACTTGGCAAGCCAGCTGCGATACCTGCAAAAATCAAAATCGAGATGCCATTACCCAAACCACGCTCAGTAATCTGCTCACCCAACCACATCAAAAACATCGTTCCTGAAGTAAGGGTGACCACTGCGGTCAGCCTGAAACCAAAGCCAGGTGAAATCACCAAACCAGCAGAGCTCTCAATTGCAATGGCAATACCAAGCGACTGAAACAAGGCCAGACCAAGGGTTGCATAGCGGGTGTACTGCGTAATCTTGCGCCGACCAGCTTCGCCTTCTTTTTTCAATTGCTCAAAAGCTGGCAAAACATAGCCCATCAACTGCATGATGATGGATGCCGAAATATAGGGCATGATGCCCAAGGCAAAAATCGTAAACCGAGACAAAGCACCGCCCGAGAACATGTTGAACATGCCCAAGATGCCACCCTGTTGACCCTTGAAGAACTTTTGCAGCTCTACAGCGTCAATACCAGGCACGGGCACGTGCGCACCCACCCGGTAAACAACCAAAGCGAGCAGCAAAAACAACAAGCGGCGACGTAAATCGCCGTACTTGTCTGTTTTTGCCAGGGATGCGTTTGATGTTGCCACTTGCCGTCTACTTCAAAGCCAGATTAAGCAACAGAACCGCCGGCAGCCTCAATGGCAGCCTTTGCAGCAGCTGTTGCACCAATGCCCATGAGCTTGACCGGTTTGGTCAACGCGCCAGTTTTGATCACTTTGACCACTTTAGCGATCTCACCGACCAAACCTGCGTGCTTGAGCGTCAACAGATCCACTTCAGCCATGCCCAATTGCTCGAGCGCTGTCAAAGTGATTTCTGCATTGAACTTCAGCAAAGCTGATTTAAAGCCACGTTTGGGCAAGCGACGCTGCATGGGCATTTGACCGCCCTCAAAGCCGACCTTGTGGTAGCCGCCTGCGCGCGACTTTTGACCCTTGTGCCCACGACCAGCGGTTTTACCCATGCCAGAGCCAATGCCGCGACCAACGCGACGTTTGTAATGCTTGGAGCCGTCTGCCGGCTTGATGCTATTGAGTTCCATATTCACCTCTTAAAGCACTTTGACCAGATAACTGATCTTGTTGATCATGCCGCGCACCTCAGGGGTGTCGACAAGCTCTCGCGTGCTGTTGACTTTACGCAAACCCAGACCACGAACCGTTGCACGGTGCGATTCAGCACAACCAATTGGGCTTCGCACCAATTGCACGGTAATTTTCTTCTGTGTTGTCATGTCTAAAACTCCGATTACACGAACAGCTCTTCAACTGTTTTGCCGCGCTTGGCAGCCACAGAACCGGGCGTTGTCGCATGGGACAAAGCGTTCAGCGTGGCACGCACCATGTTGTATGGGTTGCTCGAACCATGGCTCTTAGCCACGATGTCGGTAATGCCAACAACTTCAAAAACTGCTCGCATAGGACCACCCGCAATGATGCCGGTTCCCTTGGGAGCTGGGGCCATCATGACTTTGGCGGCACCGTGCTGACCTGTCACCATGTGGTGCAAAGAACCATTTTTCAACGATACTTTTTTCAGATTGCGGCGGGCTTCTTCCATGGCTTTCTGAACAGCAGCGGGCACTTCTTTCGATTTGCCTTTACCCATCCCGACACCACCATCGCCATCACCAACCACGGTCAGAGCGGCAAAACCGAGGATACGACCGCCCTTCACCACTTTGGTGACGCGGTTGATCGCAATCATCTTCTCGCGCAGACCATCCTCAGGCCCTTCAGCCTTACCCTGCATCTTTGCTTGTACTTTAGCCATTGTGTATTCCGATCTGCTTAAAACTGCAAGCCAGCTTCGCGCGCTGCTTCAGCCAGGGCCTTAACACGGCCGTGGTAGGCGAAACCAGCACGGTCGAACGCTACTTTTTCAAAACCAGCAGCCTTGGCTTTCTCTGCCAAACGCTTACCAACAAGTTGAGCGGCAGCAACATTGCCACCTTTGCCGCCACCACCAATTGCTTGGCGCACTTCGGCTTCTACAGTGGACGCACTTGCGAGCACCTTGCTGCCATCGCCAGAAATCAAACTGGCATAAATGTGCGAATTGGTACGGTTCACCGTGAGACGCGCAGCACCCTGTTGGGCGATACGAATGCGGGTCTGGCGAGCCCTGCGAAGACGCTGTTCTTTCTTGTTCAACATGATGCAGGTCCTTATTTCTTCTTGGTTTCTTTAATGACGACCTTCTCGCCAGCGTACCGAATACCTTTACCTTTGTAAGGCTCGGGTGGACGGATGGCGCGGACTTCTGCAGCCACCTGACCAACACGCTGACGATCTGCACCTTTGATCACAATCTCGGTTGGCGTCGGTGTGGCCACAGTGATGCCCTCGGGCATCACTTTGTCAACAGCGTGCGAATAGCCCACTGCCAAATTGAGTTTGTTGCCAGCGGCCTGAGCTTTGTAACCAACGCCCAAGAGCGTGAGTTTTTTCTCAAACCCTTTTGTGACACCAATAACCATGTTGTTAACCAACTGGCGCATGGTGCCTGCCATGGCATCCGCTTCACGACTGTCATTAGCAGCCGAGAAACTGAGTGCGCCAGCATTGTTAGTCATGGTGACCAATGCGTTCTGGGCCAAAGTCAAAGCACCACCAGCACCCTTGACGATAACCGCCAGGTTGTTGATACTGACTTCTACACCAGCCGGAATGGTCACGGGTATTTTTGAAATACGGGACATTTTCTAATTCTCCTGAATGTCTCGCTTTACGCGACGTAGCAAAGAACTTCGCCACCAACGCCGTTGGCGCGCGCCTTGCGATCAGTCATCACGCCCTTGGGGGTGGTGACAATGGCGACGCCAAGACCGTTTTGCACCTTCGGAATGGCGCCGCTACCGCGGTAAACGCGCAAACCGGGGCGACTGACGCGTTCAATACGCTCAATAACCGGACGACCAGCGTAATATTTCAATGCGATTTCTAACTCGGGCTTACCGTCGCCAGAATTCACTTTGAAACCATCTATGTAGCCTTCTTCCTGCAACACCTGGGCAATGGCCACCTTCACTTTGGAAGAAGGCACACGGACGGTAGCCTTTGCCACCATCTGTGCATTGCGAATGCGTGTCAGCAAGTCGGCGATCGGATCACTCATACTCATATTAATATCTCCTGCCGATTACCAGCTTGCCTTGACGATGCCAGGTATCTCACCGGCGAAAGCCATTTCACGGATTTTTGCGCGGGCCAAGCCAAAGTGCGCGAACGTACCACGCGGGCGACCCGTGATCGCACAGCGGTTACGCTGGCGTGTAGGGTTCGCATTACGTGGCAACTTTTGCAACCCCAAGCGCGCATCAGCACGCTCTTGGTCAGTGCGTTTAGCGTCAGTGGAAATCGCCTTCAATTCCGCATGTTTTTTTGCGTACTTGGCAACCAGTTTGTCTCGCTTGAGCTCGCGCTCGATCAAAGCCATCTTAGCCACAAATCACCTCAGTTCTTGAAGGGAAAACGAAAGCCAGTGAGCAGTGCCTTGCACTCATCATCGGTTTTCGCAGTTGTCGTGATGCTGATATTGAGTCCACGCAAAGCATCCACTTTGTCGTACTCAACCTCAGGGAAAATGATTTGCTCTTTGACGCCGATGTTGTAGTTACCACGGCCATCAAATGCACGCCCAGAGATACCACGGAAATCCCGAACACGCGGCAAGGCCACGGTCACAAAACGGTCCAGGAATTCATACATGCGCGCACCACGCAAGGTCACCATACAGCCAATGGCCTGGTTCTCGCGGATCTTGAAGCCAGCAATCGCCTTCTTGGACATCGTCACGACAGGCTTTTGACCAGAAATCTTGGTCATATCGGACACGGCGTGGTCCATGACTTTTTTATCAGCCACAGCCTCACTGACACCCATGTTCAGCGTGATTTTGCTCAGGCGAGGAACTTCCATCACCGATTTGTAGCCGAACTTGGCCATCAACTCTGGCGTAAGCTTTTCGCGGAAGTGTTGTTGCAAACGAGCCATGTTCATGCCACCTTGATTTCTTCGCCGCTGGACTTGTAAACGCGAACGCGTTTGCCGTCAGCCTGCATTTTGATTGCCACACGGTCAGCCTTACCAATTGCCACATTGAAGATGGCAACATTCGACTGATGAATAGGCATGGTTTTATCAATGATGCCGCCAGTCTCACCCTTCATTGGGTTTGGCTTGGCGTGCTTCTTAACGATGTTCACACCCTCAACAACGAGGTGTGAATCGTCTTTACGCAATGAAACCTTGCCCCGCTTACCTTTGTCACGGCCAGCAAGCACAATCACTTCATCACCTTTACGAATCTTGTTCATGCGATGTCCTTACAAAACTTCAGGCGCCAAAGAGACAATCTTCATGAATTTTTCGGTACGCAGCTCACGGGTGACTGGTCCAAAAATTCGGGTGCCGATTGGCTCCAATTTGGCATTCAACAAAACAGCCGCATTGCCGTCGAACTTAACCAAGGAGCCGTCGCTGCGACGGATACCCTTGGCTGTACGAACAACCACTGCGCTGTAAATGTCGCCTTTTTTGACGCGACCACGTGGCGCAGCTTCTTTAATGCTGACTTTGATAATGTCGCCCACGCTAGCGTAGCGACGCTTAGAGCCGCCTAGCACCTTGATGCACAGGACAGACTTTGCGCCAGTGTTATCGGCGACTTCTAGTCGAGATTCGGTTTGGATCATTTCTTTCTTTCCCAACTTGTACCAGTCACACCCTGCACCCGTGGCATTTGATGTACTGATCAGTCTTGGGCCCGTTGCACTTAACATGAACCATTCATGTCTTAAGCTTTGGGCAGACATTCTGCACTCTTTCAAGCGAAGCCGCGTATTATGCACTGAAACCGACACACCTTCAAGAACTTTTTTAAAAAAGTTACGCTTGCCCTCGGTGGACTTCAAGAAAACAGCGGGCTAGCACCCGCAGCTCAGCCTTAAGCATCGCTTTTAAAGCCAGTGCGCGCAACGGACAAACCAGTGTCAGCTACAGCTTGCGTACCTTGGGCATTCAGCTCGGATGCGAGCGGGGTGTTTAAACTCAGCAGCATTGTCCACAACCCAGCAACTCCATGCTGAGCACTTTTCATGACTGATCAAATTGCATTTATTGGCGGCGGCAACATGGCCAGCGCTCTGATCAGCGGCCTGCTTAAACGAGGCGTCAGCACGGCATCGATCGTGGTGATTGAACCCTTTGAGCCTGCGCGCGAACGCCTGCAGCACAGTTACGGCATACAGGCCCTTGCCTGCGCTGACGCTTCAATGGCCGACGCCTCCTTGGTGGTATGGGCTGTGAAGCCCCAAGTATTCAAGGAGGCAGCGCTTGGTTTGGCCTCCCTCACCGCAAAAGCCCTGCACTTGAGCGTCGCTGCAGGCATTCGCAGCGACAGCATTGCCGCATGGCTAGGTACTGAGCGCGTGATCCGCGCCATGCCCAACACACCGGCGTTGATCGGCAAAGGTATGTGCGGGCTGTTTGCAAGGTCAGGCGCATCGACCGCCGACCAAGCGCGCGTCGCTGAACTGATGCAAACCACAGGGCAATTCATCTGGTTGGACACGGAAGACAAACTTGATGCCGTGACCGCGCTGTCAGGCTCTGGCCCTGCTTATGTGTTCTACATGATGGAGGCCATGGTTGCTGCGGGGGTGCAAATGAAGCTGACACCCGCCCAAGCCACAGACCTGGTGCTTGGTACATTTATTGGCGCCAGTGAGCTGGCTCAAAAATCCGCAGAAAGTCCACAAACTTTGCGCCATCAAGTAACGTCCAAAGGCGGCACCACGCACGCAGCCATCACCGCTTTGGAAAACGCTGGCTTCGCGGAAATCGTAAGTCAAGCGGTTTACGCTGCGCAGAAGCGGGCCCGCGAGTTGGGTGACCAGTTTGGTGCGCCTTAAGCGCTGGCGTCGGACCTCAGCACTTCATCATCGCGGCGCCTGAAACGCTGCGCAGCCCGCAGGGTCAAAACGGCCAACACCGAGAGCGCCAACATGATCGCGATCCCCCACTGATAGCCCGAGCGCTCGGACCATACAAAGCCGAGCAACATGGGCGCCGCCGCTCGCGTCAGCGCAAGCGGGATACCCAAGGCACCGTTCAAGGTCGCCACATGCCTGTGGCTGACATATTGCGCGATCACCGTGCCCCGCACAATGGTCAACAAGCCATTTCCCAGCCCGTACAACAATACAAACAAAGCCACGGCCTCCAACTGCCACGACGCCGGGGCGATGAGCAACAAGAACAAACCTGCAGGAATCAGCAAGGGCACCGTTCGGTTCACTTGGTCTAGGTCCATGCGACGCTCAAAAATATACAACAGCACGCGCCCCAGAACCTGACTCAGGCCAATCATGGCTGGCAAGGCAACCACCCAGACAAGGGGCAAGCCACGCTCACTGAGTATGGGTATCAAATGCGCAGGTATCGCCACCGTGATCGACATCATGATGATCAAAAAAATAGCAATCGATACAAAGGTGCGGCCGCGCAACAATTGCCGCATCTCAATCTGCTCGCTCACAGACTGAGCGACGGGGTCGGCCAAGGTACGCGGCTCTGGCATCGGGGCATGACGCAGCACCCGGTAATGCAGCGGAGCGCAAATCAACAAATGGAGCGCCGCTAAACACAGCATGGCGTCCCGCCAACCGACGTGGTGCATGAGCCAGGCAATCAAGGGAATGAAGACGGTACTGGCCAAGCCACCCAAAAACGTCATGGCGATGATGGCGCGCCTGAAGTCACGCTTGAAACGTCGTGTCAGCAATGCAAAGGCCGGCGCATACAAAACACCAGCCATGGCAGCGCCCAACATGACCCAGGCCAGATAGAAGCCCATGGTGGAATCCACTTGGCTGAGCAACACCAATCCCAATCCGGCCAAGACCGAGCCTGATGTCATCACCGCTCGCTCGTATCCGCTGTCGATCCAACGCCCCACCGGATACGCCATCAAGCCTTCTGACAACAAGGCCAAACTGAAAGCCACCGACACCTGAGACCGGCTCCACGCCATCTCATGCTCAACCGGCGCCACGAGCAAGGAGAACATATAAAAAATACTGCCCCAACTGATGAGCTGGGCCCAAGACAAGGCTGCCACGAGGCGCCAGTCATAAGGTTGATCTTGAGACATAAGGCAAACGATTGCCGGCGTTATCGGGTCGACCCAGGGCTGTGCCTGTATTGCAAGGCCTCCGCCACATGGTTGCGCTTGATGCTTGTCTCGCCGGCCAAATCGGCAATGGTTCTGGCAACGCGCAGCGTTCTGTGCGTGCCGCGTGCAGACCATCCCAAGCGCTGGGCTGCTTGACTCAAAAACTGCACCGCCTCGACATCCAAATCAACATGTGCATCCAACTCGCGCCCCTGTAGCGCCTGATTGGGTTTGCCCTGGCGCGCCATGGCACGTTCACGCGCTTGCACGCAACGCGCGCGAATTTGCGCAGAGGACTCCCCCGGTGGAGCCAACATCAATTCATCAGAGGACACACTGAGCACCTCCAGGTGCAAATCAATGCGGTCCAGCAAAGGGCCGCTGAGTTTGCCCTGGTAGCGCGCAACCTGATCCGGTGAGCAGCGGCAGGTTTTTTGAACCGAACCCAGGTAACCACAAGGGCAGGGGTTCATGGCGGCAATCAATTGAAAGCGTGCGGGGTAGTTGCGCCGTTGAGCCGCCCTTGAAACAGTGATGCTGCCCGTTTCCAATGGCTCGCGCAGTGCCTCCAAAGCGGCACGCGGGAACTCTGGCAACTCATCTAAAAACAACACACCGTTGTGCGCCAATGAGATCTCACCCGGCCGCGGGGGCGAGCCACCACCCACCAAGGCCACGGCGCTGGCAGTATGGTGCGGGTGCCCTGTGGGACGCTGCGCCCACTGCGCGATTGAAAACTGCCCCACCAAGCTGGCAATGGCCGCACTCTCCAGCGCTTCTTGCGTGGTCATGGTCGGTAGCAGGCCGGCAAAACGCAGCGCCAGCATGGACTTGCCCGAGCCCGGCGGCCCACTCATGAGCAAACTATGCGAACCACTTGCCGCGATCTCCAATACCCGTTTGGCGGCCACATGACCTTTGACGTCGGCCATGTCCGGCACCGAGTGAGGCTGTGAGCGCGCCACTGTACGCACCTGCACCCAACCCGCTGAAGGCTGGGACGGTGCCGCCACCCCACCTGGTAAAAATTGTTGCGCCACGTCTAACAAATGCTGCGCACGGTAGACCTGGGCATCGGGCACCAGGGCCGCTTCTTCGGCACTGCCTGGGGGCAGCACCAAACACGGGCGCTCTGGCAAAGTGTGCAAGGCCAAACTCATGGCCAACGCGCCGCGTACAGGACGCAGCTCGCCGGTTAGAGATAACTCGCCAGCAAATTCATAGCCTACCAACGCCGCCCCATCGAGTTGCCCACTGGCCGCCAAGATACCCAGCGCAATTGGCAAGTCAAACCGCCCTGAGTCCTTGGGCAGATCGGCCGGTGCCAAGTTCACCGTGATGCGTTTGTTGTTAGGGAACTCAAAGCCAGAATTTTGTATGGCCGAGCGGACCCGCTCGCGCGCCTCTTTCACCTCCAAGTCAGCCAAGCCCACCAAGGTAAAGCTTGGCAAACCATTGGTCAAATGCACCTCGACGGCGACAGCTGTTGCTTGCAGGCCCTGCAGGGCACGACTTTGAATCAAGGCCAAGCTCATTGCGCATCCTCCCGTTTCCCGAACAGCGTTGTTGCTCCCGCGG
>CAWUSQ010000009.1:0-14751 GCA_963925275.1 uncultured Rhodoferax sp. | reverse complement strand
TCTATCTCTAACCCTCGGTTTGGGCTTGCTCATGGGCGGTAGCGCCTGGGCACAAACGACCCCAACGCCCGACAGCACGGCGATAGCCGCCACCGCGAGCGCCAACACTGCAGCGATGCCAGCAACTTCAACCGCAGCCGCTGCCCCATCCGCTGCACCGGCGCCCACAGTGAACAAGGGCGACACTGCCTGGATGATGGTCTCGACCATGCTCGTCATGTTGATGGTGCCAGGTCTGGCGCTGTTCTACGGCGGCCTGGTTCGCAGCAAAAACTTGCTCTCTGTGCTCATGCAAGTCACCTCGGTGTTTTCACTCATCGGCTTGCTTTGGGTGATCTACGGCTACAGCTTTGCATTTGGCGGAGAAGGCTTGATCATCGCGGATGGCTCTAAAGCCTTTCTTGCGGGGGTCAATACGTCGTCACTGGCTGATACCTTCAGCGCAGATGCGAAGATTCCAGAGTTGATTTTTGTCGCGTTTCAGTTGACCTTTGCCGGCCTGACCTGCGCGCTGATCGTCGGCTCGTTCGCTGAACGCATCAAGTTTGCTGCGGTGTTGCTGTTCTCGGTCATTTGGTTCACCTTCAGCTACATCCCAATTGCCCACATGGTGTGGGGTAGCGGTGGCTACTTGCTGGCCAAAGGTGCGCTGGACTTTGCTGGCGGCACCGTGGTGCACATCAACGCCGCCATGGCTGGCCTGGTCGGCGCTTACATGATCGGCAAGCGCTTGGGCTATGGCCGTGAATCCATGGCACCACACAACCTGACCCTGACCATGTTGGGCGCCTGTTTGCTGTGGGTGGGCTGGTTCGGCTTCAATGCTGGCTCCAATCTGGAATCCAATGGCGGTGCAGCGTTGGCCTTCATCAACACCATCTTGGCCACAGCGGCTGCCATACTGGCTTGGAGCTTGGGTGAAGCCATGGGCAAAGGCAAACCATCCCTTCTGGGCGCAGCTTCAGGCGCGGTAGCCGGCTTGGTGGGCATCACCCCAGCTTGCGGCGTTGTTGGCCCGATGGGCGCGATCGTCATCGGCTTGGCTGCTGGCTTTTTGTGTCTCTGGGGCGTCAATGGTCTCAAGCGCATGCTCGGAGCAGACGACTCGCTTGACGTCTTTGGCATCCACGGCGTTGGCGGCATTGCAGGCGCCTTGCTCACCGGTGTGTTTGCCGCGCCAAGCTTGGGCGGCACAGGCGCAGCAGACTTCTCCATTACCAGTCAATTGCTGGTTCAGGCCGAAGGCGTGCTCATCACCATGGTGTGGTCGTCTGTGGTGGCTTACATCGCTTTCAAATTGGTTGACTTGGTGATTGGTTTGCGCGTCACCGAAGAAGCTGAGCGCGAGGGTCTGGACATCAGCTCTCATGGCGAGGTTGCTTACAACCGATGATCTACAACAGCTTATTCATAAGTTGCTCATGACCATGATGCGACAGACTTTGTGTCCACGCATCTGCTCATGCCTTGAGAAGGCAAAGCCAACTTAAGGCGGCAATCTAGCGAATGAAAAACCACCGTCACCAGCAGGTCACGGTGGTTTTTTTGCAGCCAAGACAGGCCCTGCGCCATTCACTGGCAGGCACAATACGAAGCCAACAGAGGCACCATGACAGCACCCACAAACCCAGCAACTTGGCAGCGCACTTTTAAGCACGTTTGCGCATTGGGTGAATCGCCCTTTTGGCACCCGCAAGAACAGTTGCTTTACTGGATTGACATCGCTGGCGAGCAAGTGCTCAGAGGCGACCCGCAAACCGGTCGCACTGAATGCTGGGACATGCCCAGTGCGCCAGGCTGTATCGCACCCGCGCAGCAAGGCGGCCTGGTGCTGGCGCTGCGCCATGGGATTTTCAGGGCCGACTACTGGGGTGCACCGCTGCGCCTGATCGCCACGCTGCCCTGTGACACCCGAATCATGCGCGCCAATGATGGCAAATGTGATGCGCAAGGACGCTTTTGGATTGGCACCATCGACGAGACGCGCCAACTTCACAATGCCAGTTTGTGGTGCATCGATGCGCGCCAAGCTGGTGCAGTCAAGGTTACACAGGTAGCCGACGCCCTGGCCCTGAAGGCCACCACCGCCAACGGCCTGGCCTGGAGCCCCGCAGGCGACCAGCTTTATTGGGCCGACACCCCCAGTCACCGCGTCTGGCGCTGGCAGTTTGATGGCGCCAACGCCCGCTTGTCGGAGCAGGCCTTGTTTACCCAATTCGACCCCAAACCCGACAACTGGCAAGTTGACTTCAACCCCGACTCGACCAATCGCTACCTTGGTCGTCCCGATGGCGCCACGGTCGACGCACTGGGCAACTATTGGCTCGCCATGTACGAGGGCCAGCGGGTGTGCCAGTTTGATGCAGACGGCACGCTGCGCCAGTCGCTACCCACACCCTTGCTGTGCCCCACCATGCCATGCCTTGGTGGGGCCGACCTCAAAACGCTGTTCATCACCAGCGTGGGGCAACACCGCAACGCCGACGAAATATTGGCCTGGCCCTGGTCGGGTAGCGTACTGGCCTGTCGGGTTGATACGCCAGGCCTGCCCGTGCATGGCTTCCAGGAAGCGGCCGTGTAAGTCGCGGCAAAAAATTTCATAACACGCTTGTTTCAAAAAATTCAGCTTCGGTGGCGTCAGTTGGGCCTACCATTGACACCCTTTACTTTCAGCCCAATGCCATGGACGCCGTACTGAAGCACATCTGCGAACAGATTCAAAGCGCAAGCGCTGCGCGCACGCCCTTGCGCACGCTTGGTCACGGCAGCAAAGCCTTCTACGGACACGCGAGCGCAGGTGCCGCGCTGGATCTGTCGCCTTACAAAGGCATCGTGAACTACGAGCCCAGCGAACTGGTGGTCACGGTGCGCGCAGGGACGCCGCTGGATGAACTTGAGGCGACTTTGGCCGAAAAAAATCAATGCCTTGCCTTTGAACCCCCACACTTCCAGAGCCAGGCTGGCACCTGCGGCGGCATGGTGGCTGCTGGCTTGAGTGGCCCCTCCCGCGCCAATGTAGGGGGCGTACGCGATTACGTACTGGGTATTCAGATGCTCAATGGCCAAGCGGATAGGCTCACCTTCGGTGGCCAAGTGATGAAGAATGTCGCTGGGTACGATGTGTCGCGCTTGATGACCGGCTCCATGGGCACACTGGGTGTGTTGACTGACATCTCGCTCAAAGTGTTGCCCATTGCGCCAGCCGAAACCACGCTGGTTTTTCAGATCGACCAGGTCAGCGCACTGGCGCAGCTCAACCGTTGGGGCGCACAGCCCTTGCCGCTGAACGCGAGTTGCTGGGTGCGCGATGACACGGCGCCCAACGCGCCAGAATTGCTTTTTGTACGCTTGCGTGGTGCCGTGGCTGCTGTTCAATCGGCCCAGCAGCGCATGTTGCAAGACCTGCCTGGGCGCGTCATGGACCAGGCGCAAGCTGCGCCAGACTGGCAACGGTGCCGTCACCAACAACTGCCGTTTTTCACACCGCCACAAGCTGACGCCAACGGTGACGCGCCCGTTTTGTGGCGTTTGAGCCTGCCCCAAACAGCACCCAAATTGGACCTTGCCTGGCCACAATTCATCGAGTGGCATGGCGCCCAGCGGTGGCTGTGGGCGCCCTGGTCAGCGCAAGCACAGCTGCGCGCTTTGGCGCACAGCATGGGAGGCTCCGCCAGCGTTTTCCGTGATCCTGATCCCACCGCCCAGACGAGTCACGAGCGCTTTGCGCCTTTGGATACCGTGTTGAGCGCCATTCACCGCCGCCTGAAAGCCGAGTTCGACCCGGCAGGCATTTTCAATCCCGGCCGGATGTACCCGTCGCTGTAACCGAGCCACTCGCCATGCAAACCCAACTCGCCCCTAAATACCAAGGTACGGCAGACGGCCAGGCCGCCGAAGCCATCCTACGCAAGTGCGTGCACTGCGGCTTTTGTACCGCCACCTGCCCCACCTATCAACTGCTCGGCGACGAGCTCGACGGACCGCGCGGACGCATCTACCTGATGAAACAGGTGCTTGAAGGCGAAAAACCCACGCGCAAGACCCAGCAGCATCTTGACCGCTGCCTGTCCTGTCGCAACTGCGAATCCACGTGCCCCAGTGGGGTTCAATACGGTCATTTGCTGGACATTGGGCGCAAGCTGGTGGACGCGCAAGTGCCCCGGCCTGCTTCAGAGCGCGCGGTTCGCTGGGCACTTAAAGAAGGCCTGCCTTCGCCCTTGTTTGCCCCTGCCATGGCCATGGGCCAGCTGGCGCGCCCACTTCTGCCCCGCGCATTGAAAGACAAAGTGCCGACCAAGCGGGCGGGCGGTGCTTGGCCGACACGCCATCATGCCCGCAAAGTGCTCATGCTGGCCGGCTGTGTACAGCCCAGCATGAGCCCCAACATCAACAGCGCCACCGCACGCGTGCTCGACGCGGCAGGCATTCAAGCCGTGATCGCGCCCAAAGCGGGCTGCTGCGGAGCAGTCAAGTTCCACCTCAATGACCAAGATGGGGGTAAAGCGCAGATGCGCGCCAACATCGACGCTTGGTGGCCGGCCATTGAGCAAGGTGTTGAAGGCATTGTGATGAATGCCTCTGGCTGCGGCGCCACCGTCAAAGACTACGGCTACATCCTGCGCGATGACCTCCACTACGCGGACAAAGCCAAACGCGTGAGCGACATGACGCAAGACCTGAGTCAGTGGCTGCCTGAGCTCAGTCGCAGTTTGCGCAGCCAAATCAAAGCGCACGCGCAAAAGATTGTTTTCCACCCGCCCTGTTCACTGCAGCATGGCATGCAACTGCGGGGCCTGGTCGAGCACCATTTGGCCGAGCTGGGCTTTGATATCAAGCTCAACAGCTGCGAGTCGCACCTGTGCTGCGGCTCAGCGGGAACCTACAGCGTGCTCAACCCCACCATCGCCCATCAACTGCGCGACCGCAAACTAGGCAACCTGCAAGCCACATTTGGCAACACACCGCCCGACCAGATCGTCTCTGCCAACATTGGCTGTATTACACACTTGCAAAGCGGCACATCCACACCGGTTCGGCACTGGATTGAACTCTTGGACCAGGCTTTGCACGCGCCGGCCTAAGACCTCTAAACGCGTCAGTGCAGGCTCAAGGCGGCTTCGACAGCAGGGCACAAATCCACCGGTTTATCAGTGGGCGCAAACCGCTTGATCGCCGCGCCGTCGCGGCCCACCAAAAATTTGGTGAAATTCCATTTGATGGATGTGCTGCCCAGCCAGCCCGGCGCCTGGGTGCGCAACCACTGGAACAAGGGGTGGGCGTTGGCGCCATTGACCGCTACCTTGCCCATCATCTGAAACCGCACCCCGTGATTAAGCAGGCAGAAGCGGGCAATCTCGTCGTTTCGCCCCTTGTCTTGTGCGCCAAACTGGTTGCAAGGAAAGCCCAAAATCACCAAGCCGCGTTGCTCAAACTGTTCGTGCAGCGCTTGCAAGCCCGTCAACTGTGGCGTGAAACCACAGGCACTAGCGGTATTGACCACCAGTACCACCTGCCCTTGAAGCTGACGCAAAGGCAGCTGATGGCCATCAATCGTCATTGCCTCAAAATCATACAAATTCGGCATCAGCCATGCTTCAACGTGTTGGAGGCCACGCGCCCGTTTACCCGTGCAAGTTGTCGTTGCGCGCAATGGCCACCAAGCGTGCCACCTCGTGCGCGTGAACAATGCAATTGTGCGCGTGCCAGCGCCGGATCAGGTACATAAAGCCGGCAACCACCAAGCCGAACATGGCAATGGCGCCAAAAGTTGCCAAACCCAGGCCCGTGGACAAGCTGTACAAACCACCCAGCACCAAAATGCAGGCTTGCTCATTGAAGTTTTGCACTGCAATCGAGCGCCCCGCTCCCATCAGGTTGTGCCCTCGATGTTGTAACAAAGCGTTCATCGGCACCACTAAGAATCCGCCCAAAGCGCCCAAGGCAACCAAAAACGGGGCAGCGACCCAGACGTTGTCGATGAAGATCAGCAAGATGATGAGGAAACCCATGAACATGCCCATTGTGATCACCTTGGGGCCATCTTCAAGCCGCATGCGCGACGATGCGACGATCGCCCCCCCCGCCATGCCGATGGCCACCACACCTTGCAAAGCCGATGCTTCGGTAACGCCGTAGCCCAAAGCAACTGCGGCCCACGCCAGCACGATATAGCGCAGATTACCGGCAACACCCCAAATCAAGGTAGTAGCGGCCAATGAAATTTGTCCGAGCTTGTCATGCCAAAGGCGCTTGTTGCATGACCAAAAGTCGGGTAACAAAGAGATCAAATGGCGCGGCATAGGGCGCATTAACACGCCAGTTAAGGGGATGCGCTGATTGAACCAGGCCGCCAAAATGTAGACGAAGATCAGTACAGTGATCGCCGCTTCTGGTGGCGTATCAACCCCTGTATTGATCCAGGGAAAATCAAACGCAAGTAATTTGGGGCCGACCACACTTCCCACCAACTGCCCACCCAGCAACACACCCAAAATGATCGACCCAATGGTCAATCCTTCGATCCAACCATTGGCCTTAACGAGCTGGGAGGCCGGCAACAACTCAGTCAAGATGCCATATTTGGCAGGAGAATAAGCAGCCGCACCCAAACCCACCACGGCGTACGCCAGCAGAGGATGGGTACCGAACAACATGAAGACACACCCCCCAATCTTCACAAAATTGCTCAGCAACATGACCCGACCCTTGGGCATGGAGTCAGCAAATGCACCCACAAAAGGCGCCAGAATCACGTAAAACAAAGCGAACATCGGCACCAAAGCCGCTTGTTGCCAAGAAGGCGCCTTGTCTGATCGCAGCAGTTGAACCGCCGCCACGAACAAGGCATTGTCTGCAAGCGAGCTGAAAAACTGCGCTGCCATGATGGTAAAAAAACCGCGTTTCATATTGGACGAGATGGTGGCCTGTCAGCCACATTGTTTTTTTGTCTGTCTCCTGAGAGGTACGGGGTTATAGCACGCCGCGAGGATGTCAAAATCAGACTTGTAGCTTTTCCCCTATTCACCATGCCACGTCCGATCCTTGCAAGCATCCACACCGACGCATTGCGCCACAACCTGCAGCGCAATCGGCGTGCCATGCCCGACGCCAAACTTTGGGCGGTGGTCAAGGCCAACGCCTATGGCCACGGCATTGAGCGGGTGTTCGAAGGCCTGCGCGGTGCAGACGGGTTTGCGCTGCTGGACCTCGATGAGGCCGCACGCTTGCGCGCGCTTGGCTGGCGTGGACCCATTTTGTTGCTTGAAGGCGTCTTTGACCCACGCGATCTGGAACTGTGTTCGCGCCTGGAACTTTGGCACACCGTGCACTGCGAAGCCCAGATTGACATGCTGGCAGCCCTCAAAACCAATGTCGCTCACAGTGTTTTCCTGAAAATGAATACGGGGATGAACCGTCTGGGCTTCACGCCCGAGCGCTACTTGTCGGCTTGGACGCGCTTGAGCGCCATGCCACAGGTCGACGAAATTTCACTGATGACGCATTTCAGCGATGCAGATGGCCCACGCGGCATTGAAGCCCCCCTGGCGGTATTCGAACGCGTCACCCGCGACCTGCCAGGCGAGCGCTGTCTGAGCAACAGCGCTGCGAGCCTGCGGCACAGCCAACTGGCCAGCGACTGGATTCGTCCGGGCATCAGCCTCTATGGCAGTTCCCCAGATCACCCTTTGCACACCAGCCAGGACTGGGATCTGCTGCCCACCATGAGTTTGAACGCGCGCATCATTGCGACGCAAGAATTGCACAGCGGCGACTCCGTGGGTTATGGGTCGAACTTCACAGCGGAGCAGCCGATGACGATTGGTGTCGTGGCCTGTGGTTACGCCGATGGCTACCCGCGCGCCTGCCCTACGGGCACACCCGTTTTGGTAGATGGTCAGCGCACACATTTGGTCGGCCGCGTGAGTATGGACATGATCACGGTTGACCTGACCCCTCTGATTGCCAACGGCCAAGCAGCAGGCACTGGCAGCACGGTTACCTTGTGGGGACGCAGCGACAAGGGCACCATCTTGCCGATTGATGACGTCGCTAGCGCCGCAGGTACCTTGTCCTATGAGCTGATGTGCGCCTTGTCGCAACGGGTGCCGGTGCAGGTAAGGGGTTGAGCATCAACACACTGTGCAATGTAAATCTACGCATGCAAGCCGACCGCAGCCATCAAGCCTCGCTATCAGATGCGCACAAACGCATGTCGCTGCTGTTCGCATTGGCACTTGTCTGCCCCAATCTCCACGCCCAAGCAAGCGCCCTTGTTGTTGCCAATAAACTCGCCGAAACCGCGATCCTGACCTACCAGGTGTCGTCCAACCGCTTCCCCTTTCGGCTGACGGGTGAGCTGCTGTGGCAGCGCCAAGATGCCCGCTACCAGGCCCGCTTGGGCTACAGCCTGTTGGGTCAGGAGCGCCGGCAAACCAGCTCAGGTCTGATTGGGCCGGTCGGACTGGTGCCACTGCGTTTTACGGACTACAGCGGCGGCAAAGACCTTGTGGTGGTGTTTGACCAGGCGCGCCAAGAAGCCAAATTGCCCAAGCGCGCCGCCGTGATTGCATTGCTTGTTGGCGCACAGGACCGGCTCAGCGTGTTGCTGCAACTCGGCGCGCTGGTGGCCAGCCAGCCCGATGCGATCAAGCCAGGCCACAGTGTGTCCATGCAAACCATAGGCGCATCTGGTGACGGGGTGTGGCGCTGGACATTTCTGCTGCATGAGAACCTGCGCTTGCCAGGAGGCACACAAGCCACCCTGAAATGGGTGCGCCAACCAATGACGCCAGCTGGCCAACAGCTTGAGGTTTGGTTTGCGCCAGCGCTGAGCTATCTACCCGCACGCATCCGAATCACTGAACCCGACGGCGCTTACGTTGACCAGCAATGGCGTAGCGGCGAGCCCGCGGCACCATCTTGAAAAGCACAGCAATGCCACCATCTGAAGCCATCACCCAGTTCATGGATAATTTGCCAATGCATACGCTCTACGACTCAGAAACCTATTCCGTCACCCACATGCTGGCCAACGCGGTTGCTGTCGACCTGCCCGAGGACACGCTGAAGGACGGTGAACAGGCTTTGCTGGTGCCCCAACTGGCGCGCCATGGTTTTGAAATCGTTGACAAACGCAGTGGCAAAGAGGTGTACCTTGATGGTTCGTGGGCTGAGCTGTTTCAGCAACACATCTCAGCTTGGCAACTCAAAACGCCTACCCAGCAAGAGGTTGAAGACACTTTGGAGCAGTACGCAGAATTGGCCCAAAATCCTGTCCTCGTTCACTGAGCCAATGTCGCAGTTCTGAACAAATGCCCGCTTCAACGCGCGCTAAGGGCTGCGGATTGGAAACAAGCTCAGACCGAGTCGGCCATCACCTCACCCAGTCGAATGGCCCCGCCGCTTTGCCAAGCCGTGTTGAAGCGCAGGCCTTGTTTGGCAAACAACATCACCACTGTTGAGCCCAGTAGGAAGCGCCCCATTTCTTGCCCTTTGGCCAGGCGCGGCGCATCGTCGCTATAGCGCCACTCCTGCAACTGACCGCTGCGCTGTTGATTGACCACACCGTGCCACACGGTGGCCATGCTGCCCACGATGGTGGCTCCCACCAGCACCAACACAAAAGGCCCCAAGGGGCCGTCAAAGACACAGACCACCCGCTCATTGCGTGCGAACAAACCCGGCACACCGCGCGCCGTCGTGGGGTTAACGGAGAACAAATCACCAGGCACATACACCATGCGGGTGAGTACGCCGTCACATGGCATGTGGATACGGTGGTAGTCGCGCGGGCTGAGGTACAAGGTGGCAAAGGCGCCGTCCTCAAATTGACGGGCTAGCGCGGCATCGCCACCGACCAAGGCCGTGCTGCTGTAGCTGTGCCCTTTGGCTTGCAGAATCTGGTCTGCCTCGATGCATCCAAATTGACTGATGGCGCCGTCCACAGGGCACACCAAGTCCGCCTGCGCCAGCGGGCGCGCTCCGGGTTGCAGTGCGCGCGTGAAGAAATCATTGAAGCTGGTGTAACTGGCCACATTGGGGTCCGCGGCTTCGGCCATGTTCACTTTGTAGCGTGCCACAAACCAAGTGATCAAGCGGGTCGTCCATGCGCCAGCACGGGCCCGTGCAATAAGCCCTGCCAGCAGGGTCAAAGCTTGTTTAGGCAGCAAGTACTGCGGCAGCACAGCCAGTCGGTCAGACATACGTGTTTGGGTCCATCAGAGAAGTTGACCGGAATTCTAGTCGTCACCCCCAGGGCACACCCTGCGGCGAAACAAAGGCGACGATGCCACAATCTGCCCATGAGCGCCGCACGCATTCCGCCCATTCAATGCCTTTTGACTTTTGAAGCCTTGGCACGGCTGCGCAGCGTGACCCAAAGTGCTGAAGAACTGTGCGTTACCCCCAGCGCAGTCAGCCACCGGGTCAAACAGTTGGAGCAAATCATCGGCACCAAATTGTTTGGACGGGCCGATTTTTCACTGACGACCGAGGGTGTGGAGTACCTTGCTCATGTACGCGAAGGTCTGTCCATGCTGCAGCGGTTCCCGAGCTCCAGCAACCTATTGGGCAAACGAAAGCTGCGCCTGGCCGTGACACCCACGTTTGCACGTGCTATTTTGATCCCGCGCTTAGCCCAGTTCACACAGGCCTACCCCGAGATCGACATTGCCTTGCAGGTCTCGATTCCGCTGCTCGACGTGGTTGCAGAAGATGCTGACTTGATGGTGCGGTTTGGCACCGGCAGATACGCCGATGTGGAACATGTGTGCCTGATCAAGGACGACGTCACGCCCCTGGCCTCGCCAGCGCATGTGCGCGAACGAGGTCCATTTGAAGTGGCACAAGACCTGGACGGTGAGACCTTGCTGCGCAGCCCCCTGGAACCATGGCGCACCTGGTTTGCCGCTAGTGGGCTGGACTGGCCAGAGCCAAACGATGGCTCCCAGTTCAACGACATCGGTCTGATGTGCGATGCGGCTTCCGCCGGGATGGGCATTGCACTTGTGCGCCTGAAGTTGGCGCAGCCATGGCTAGAAAATGGCACCTTGGTGCGCCTGGGCAGCAACGCCGTGTTTGGCGCCAATGTACCCAGTCCACATGCACACTACCTGTGCTGGCGAACCGGCGCCATGGACCGCTGGGAGTGCGCAGCGTTTGCCGACTGGTTGAAAAAGAGTTTGAGTTAAAGCGCTGACCCGGTGATCAGCGACCGTCGGCCACATAAGGGTTGGTGCGCCGCTCTTGCCCAAATGTGCTCTCAGGTCCATGCCCTGGGATGAACACCGTGTCGTCTCCCATGGGCCACAAACGCTGACGGATGCTGGCAATCAAGGTGGCATGGTCCCCCCTAGGGAAGTCGGTCCGCCCAATCGACCCTGCAAACAGCACGTCACCCACAAAAGCCCGCTTGGCCTGTTCACTGTGAAACACCACATGACCTGGCGTGTGACCCGGACAGTGGCGCACCTGCAGCGTGCTGTGGCCAACGCTCACCGTGTCACCGTCGTGCAGCCAACGCGTGGGCGCAAACGCTTGGGCCTGCGGAAACCCAAACATGCGGCTTTGCTCGGGCAAGGCGTCAATCCAGAATTGATCCTCTTCCTGCGGCCCCACAATTGGCAAATCCAAGCGCGCGGCCAACTCACCAGTACCGCCCGCGTGGTCAATGTGAGCGTGGGTCAACCAGATTTGTTTCAATGCCAAACCCAAGCGCTTGACCTCAGCCAACAACACATCCAAATCGCCCCCTGGATCAATCACCGCGGCCTCCAGGGTTTGGTCACACCAGACCAAAGAGCAGTTTTGAGCAAACGGGGTCACGGGGATGGTCTGGTACTGGAGCATGGTGGCCAAGCTTTGATGCGAATCGGAGGTGAATTACACCATGCGATCACTCGAACGGTGTTGCGCTGATGGATCGCCCGGCACATGCAAATCATCCTGCCATGCTCCCAAGGCACGCGAAGGTCTCAGATCAAGAAAACTGGGCTTAGGCCATAGAGCAAGCCTCGTCTATGGCCCAGGCAGCCCATGCAGCAGCGGTTTTCATGCTGTTGTTTAAAAAAGTTCACACCAAAACAGTTGCATAGGCGTTAGAGTCAAGCCTGTTCACAGCCAATGACTCAAGTTCACCTTATGACCGCCCCATTACCTTCATCTGCCAGCCAGGCCAGCGAACGCGCCGTACGTCAACAGCAGCTGGTCCAAGCATTGGAGAAATGCCTGCCCGCGCACGCCCTGCTGTGGCACAAGGAGGACACCACGCCTTACGAGTGCGATGGTCTCACGGCGTACCGTCAACGCCCACTGGTGGTGGCGCTGCCTGAGGATGAAAACCAGGTGCAAGCCGTTTTGCGTTGTTGTCATGCCCTGCTGGCGCCGGTGGTGGCTCGGGGTGCAGGAACCGGTTTGTCGGGCGGTGCCATGCCCCATGCCATGGGCGTCACCTTGTCTTTAGCCAAGTTCAACAAAATTGTGCGCATGGACGCAGCATCACGCACAGCAACAGTGCAATGTGGTGTGCGCAACCTGGCCATCAGCGAAGCGGCTGCACCCCTGGGGCTTTATTACGCACCAGACCCATCGAGTCAAATTGCCTGCACCATTGGTGGCAATGTCAGTGAAAACTCGGGCGGTGTGCACTGCTTGAAATACGGCTTGACCCTGCACAACGTCTTGCAAATTCGCGGTTTCACCATGGCTGGCGAACCCATCACCGTGGGCAGTACCGCTTTGGACACACCAGGGCTGGACCTGTTAAGTGTGGCCATTGGCTCTGAAGGCATGCTGATGGTGGTGACTGAAGTCATTGTCAAATTGGTACCCAAGCCGCAACTGGCGCGCTGCATCATGGCCAGTTTTGACGATGTGCGTAAAGCAGGTGATGCGGTAGCCTCGGTGATTGCTGCGGGCATCATTCCCGCCGGCCTTGAGATGATGGACAAACCCATGACCGCCGCCGTTGAAGATTTTGTGCATGCGGGTTACGACCTCAACGCGGCCGCCATCTTGCTGTGTGAAAGTGATGGCACCGTTGAAGAGGTAGAAGAAGAAATTGCGCGCATGAGCGATGTTTTGCGGCATGCGGGCGCCACCGCCATTGCGGTGAGCCGCGACGAAGCTGAGCGACTGCGCTTTTGGAGCGGCCGCAAGAACGCGTTTCCCGCCAGCGGGCGCATCAGCCCAGACTACATGTGCATGGACAGCACCATCCCGCGCAAGCGCTTGGCCGACATTTTGCTGGCGATTGCCGAGATGGAAAAGAAATACGACTTGCGCTGCTGCAATGTCTTTCACGCTGGTGATGGCAATTTGCATCCGCTGATCTTGTTTGATGCCAACCAAGCCGAAGAACTGCACCGAGCAGAACTGTTTGGAGCGGAAATATTAGAGACCAGTGTGGCCATGGGGGGCACCGTAACGGGCGAGCACGGTGTGGGCGTTGAAAAGCTCAACAGCATGTGCGTGCAATTCAGCGCCGCTGAAAACGAACAGATGTTTGCCGTGAAGCGTGCGTTTGATCCAGAAGGTCTGCTCAACCCTGGCAAGGTGATACCCACCCTGCAACGCTGCGCCGAGTACGGCAAGATGCTGGTTCGTGGCGGCAAAATCAGCCACCCAGAACTTGAACGTTTTTAAATTCGGCGCTTGATGATGCTGCCCACAAGGCTCTGTTCATGACCGCATTACAGGGCTTCGTGTGGCTTTTAAGTTTGCAGTCGCTGGGCGAGTTGCTATCGAAAGGCTTGTCTTTGCCAGTGCCCGGACCGGTGCTGGGCATGCTGCTCTTGCTGTTCTCGCTCAACCTGGAGCTGGTTCGAACCCCTGTGGCCGCTTGTGCCGATTACCTGCTCGCCCATCTGTCGCTTTTGTTTGTGCCGGTTGGCGTTGGCGTGATGCTCCACTTGGGGCTGATCAGCCAGTATGGTCTGCGCATGCTGGTGGTGGTGGTGGTGTCCACCTGGATTGCGATAGTGGTCACTGCTTTGGTGTTGCAGCATTTGGACAAGGGGCAGCCAGATGCCTAAGTTTGTTGAACTATGGGTTTACCTGTCGGCAACACCCCTGTTTGGGCTCACCGCAACCCTGGTGGTCTACGTGCTGGCGCAAGCGGCCTACACCAAACTGGCTCAAGCACCTTGGGCCAACCCTGTGTTGTGGTCGGTCCTCACACTGGCACTGATGCTTAGCCTGACTGGCGTGAGTTACCCGACTTATTTTTCAGGCGCCCAATTTATCCACTTTTTACTGGGGCCCGCCGTGGTGGCCCTCGCCTGGCCGATGTGGGAGCGCCGCCAAATTCTGATGCGCAAGTGGCGCGCGCTGCTAACAGCAGCGCTTGCTGGCGGCTTTAGCGCTGCGCTGTCGGCGTTGGCACTGGGCTGGGCCTTGGATTTGCCCTCTGATGTATTGCTGTCTCTGATCCCCAAATCGGTTACAGCGCCAGTGGCCATGGGCATTGCTGACAAAATTGGCGGCATTCCAGCGCTGGCGGCCGTGTTTGCCGTGATCACGGGCATGGTCGGCGCGCTCAGTGGCAAGTACCTGTTTGCATGGTTTGGCATTGGCACCGACCAGGCTGGTTGGATGGCCCGTGGTTTTGCCTTGGGTACCGCAGCCCATGGCATTGGTGCGGCGCGAGCCTTGCAAGTTGATGCGCATGCGGGGGCATTTGCGGGTTTGGCGCTGGGACTACAGGTCTTGCTTGCATCGATTCTGATGCCTGTCCTGTACTACTGGCTGGCCTGA
>CAWUSQ010000008.1:0-93301 GCA_963925275.1 uncultured Rhodoferax sp. | reverse complement strand
CTGAGTGCTTCCCCATATCAGCTTCGATACAGAGGGCTCGCGCTTGCAACTCAATGTTCACCAACTTACATTGACCGATTGCTACACGTCAGAATTTTTATAGGATTTTGACGAGGGTCTTTGCATAAGCAAACCTACCCCCCTACCCCCCTTCCTACCCCCTCCCAGCTACGGGGCAGTCTACGGGATAATTTTTATTCAAATGGGCAAACTGCGGGGCGTTGACAAACATAAGCTATTGATTTTATTGTGTTATTATGTCGGTTCGATTCCGGTCTCGGGCACCAATTGAGAGAACAGCAAGCTCCTCGAAGTTGTTGTTTCGCGCATGACATCCATCGCTTGCAGATGGCAGATGAGCTATCCAAGCCTGTTGCAAAGGCAATTGTGCCGGGTGGTTTCGCTTTAGCTTCAAATTAATCTATGCACCAAACAAATGACACCGCTCTGCAGGTCATTACATCAGGCGCCTTTGCAGCCGCGTTGCAAGAACTGACCCCCGTTTATTGCCAGCAGCACAAAGAGGCCATTGAGCTGCACTTTGGCTCCTCTTTGGGTGCAGCACACGACTCCATTCCTACGCGTTTGTCACAAGGTCAGTGTTTTGATGCTTTTATCTTGGCCAGAAAGGCCTTGGATGAGTTCGCGACTCTGGGGCATCTGGCAGCAGGCAAAGGCTGGGATCTGGTTGAATCCAACATTGGCATGGCGGTGCGCGTCGACGAGCAAGCCCCTGACATCTCAACCCTGGCTTCCTTCCGAGAAGCCCTGCTTAAAGCGCCAAGCGTGGCCCTGGCCGCCAGCGCCAGTGGTATCTACCTGTCGACAGAGGTCTTTGCGCTTCTGGGCATCTCAGAGCGCATGCACAAGACCGCGTTCACGGTTTACAGTGAACGGGTGGGTCATGTTGTTGCGCGCGGCGAGGCCGCCATTGGCTTTCAGCAGGTCAGCGAAATCATGCCCATCAAAACCGTCAAACTGGTGGGCCTATTGCCCATAGAGATTCGCAAACCATTTTATTTCAGCGCCGCTGTTGGCGCCCAGTGCACGCAGCCCCAGCGCCTGACACGCGTGAAGCGATTTCTGCAATTTTTGGCCAGCCCTCAGGCCCAGGACATGATTCGAAAAACGGGGCTGGACCCGCTTTTCCCCGAGATCGAAATGGCGCAGTCCTGATAGGTGGCAATAGGCCGAGCACCGCCGTACTTTGCTGCGTTTGATCTACCCTAAGTTGTCGGCCGGTTTGTCTTTGGCGTGTTGTCCAATCGCCTTTTCTCTGTCGCGCAGCAACACCAGCGAGTCCCACTTTGTGCAGTGTGGCGCAAGGGCTGCTAACCCTGGCTTCAAGCGCCCATAGCCGCCAGAATTCTTTGCTTGAGCTCATCGGCTCCTGTTTGTTCAAGCGCGGCTTGAACCGAGATGTCTTCAACCACCTGCCCGGGCGCCCTGAAGACCAAGATGCGATCACCAATTTCTATCGCTTCGTTGATCGAATGCGTGACAAAAACACCCGTTTTTTTGGTCTCTTTGACAAGACGTCTGAATTCCTCTCGCAAGGTGGCCCCCGTTAATTCATCCAGCGCTGAAAATGGCTCGTCGCACAACAAGATCTCGGGGTTGGTCGCAAAGGCTCGGGCAATGCTCACGCGCTGACGCATGCCGCCTGATAAGGCATGCGGCCATTTATTGGCATGTGCATCAAGCCCCAATTTTTTGAGCCAATCGAGTCCTATTTTCAAACGCGACGCGCGCTCCACTTTTTGCAGCTCCAGGCCATAGGCAACATTTTCCAAAGCGGTTCGCCAAGGCATCAAGCGATCATTTTGAAAAACGACTGAGAGCTTGCCGGCCAACTCGTTGAACTGAGAAAAAGGATTTTTCCCCAAGACTTCAACCGTTCCAGATGTAGGCTCTAGCAGCCCAATCAGCAAATTAAACATGGTTGATTTGCCACAACCCGTTTTCCCCACAACCGCGACGAGCTCACCTTGATTGATGTGCAGCGTCAAGTCACGTGCAGCAAATTTTTGTTCTGCATCTTCGCTCGGGAACACCTTCGAGACACCTTCAAAATGAACCACCTTCATAGGGAGCGCTCAGTCTTAGGTCTGTAGCGAAGCAGATGTGCCTCAATGAAGGCGACAACGGCTTGCGAAACAATGACAAACAAAACAAGCACCAGGGTCCATGCAATGGCACCAGCCATATCGAACATTTGTTGGCGCTGCAGTAACTCGTAACCCACACCTACGGTAGCCCCCACAAGCTCTGCAACCACCACAACTCGCGCCACATTGCCCAGGTTGACTTTCCACGCCGTGATGATGCCCGGCAAAATGCTCGGCCAGATCAATGTACGGAATTTATCCCACTTGGTCGGTCGAAAAGACAGGCTCATTTCCACCAAGTCTTTCGACATGGCATGATAGGCATCGTAAATTTGAAAGGCGAATGCCGGCAGCGTTGTCATCAAAATAATGAACCAAATGCGCAACTCAGTGGATTTGAACCAGATGACCGAAAACACCACCCAGGAGAGCGCAGGAATGCCTTGATTGAACGTCAGCAATGGGTGAATGTAGCGTTTCATGCGCTCGGACACACCCATGGAAACACCCAATAAGCCTCCGACAAGGAAGGCCCCTGCCATGCCCAAAAGGATTCTGGCGAACGTGGACAAGGCGCCACCCACACTGCCTGCGTTCGACAAGATCCCCAAAAGCTCTTTGGCAATAACGGTGACCGACGGAAAAAGATAGGGTGGAAAAAAATGCGCAGCGATCTCCCACGCTGCGATCAGCGCCAGCGCGGAAATAAACGGTTCTTTTTTCACCCGCATGAGGCCTCGGCTACGCAGACAGTCACGTTGCTTTATTTGCCCAAGCCACTGTAAATCGTGGCTGGGTCGACCGCAGCTTTGAGGTAGCCGCTCTGCAGTCCTGCCTTGTACACGGCTTCGATACCGGTTTTCACTTCAGAAGCAGACCTGACATTCAGGCCCAAACGGCCGTTGTCTTCGATGAGCTTGCGCAAAATCGCAGGGTCAGAGCCCTTGATGGAGGCGGCAATCAATTTCGCACCTTCAGCAGGATTGGCTCGCACCCACGTTGCAGCGTCCTTGAAGGTTGCATACATTTTTTTGACCAATTCAGGATTTTTTTCAATCCAGTCTTGGTGAGCGGCTACACCCAAATAGGGAACATCGTCCGTACCAAAGGTTTTTTTCCACAATTGGGGCATGCCAAGATCCAGGGTGCGCATCGTTGGTTTTTGCGCCAACAAGATGGAATAGGCGGGTTCCCAAAGTTGCACGGCATCCGCCCGATTTGCCATCGCGTAGCCAATCAAGCCTGGTGTGGCCGTATTTTGGACAGAGACTTTTTGCAAATCCACACCTTGATTCATGGCCAGCCATCTGAACATGGCATAGTTAGTGGTAGCGGTCGCGGCCACCAGTTGCTTGCCCATCAAATCTTTGGTGGTTTTGATGTCAGGGTGCTCCGTCACCACGGCGCCAAAGTAGTCAAAAAGATTGAACAGGTAGGACACTTTCACACCACGGCTACTGGCCACCGCAACCGATAAAAGGGCTGCACTGCCCCCAACTTTAAACTCGCCTGAATTAAATTGAGCGGCATAGGCACCGGGCGTTCGCTCCACAAAATTGATGACGATGCCGTGCTTCTCGTCCATTTTTTTCGACTTGATGATCGGCGTCAGGAACGCACCTAAAGAAGGCGGGCCAAACACCACCATGTCAATTTTGGCCAGCTCAGCCGCATGCGCCGATATGCTTGCCGTCCATACTGCCACGAGGGCGATGAGGGTGTCACGAATGAATGCTTTCATGCTTGTCTCCTTTTTTGGCTCCGACCGATGGGTCGATGCAACTTTAATGTTTGAGAAAGTAGTGAGGCGCAGACTTGGTGTCGACCTCAGCTGCGGTTAAAAACTCGCGGTTGGCCTTGTTCGCATCAGCGTATCCAGTGCGAACCACTGATGGCCAGTAAAGCCCCCAACACCGCAGCGGGCGCTAGCCACCAGGCCGGCACCATGATAGCGGCGTCCTCGCGAACTGCCTGGGCACGTTCTGGCGCCAAATTCTCCTCTGCAGAGGACGCAGGCATAAAAGCGCCTGCTTGATGGCCCACCACGGGCGCTTGCGCTTTGCCCGAGATCGGGTCTGGGGGCGAGAGCTGTTGCCGAAAAGCCTTGAAGAAATCATCCGACATTTTTTTGATCACGCTGTCGAGCAACCGCGAACCAACTTGCGCCAAGCTGCCACCCACCATTGCTTTGGCCTCATACGCTAGCAGCGTGCCTTCGGGCGTTTCACTCAGGGTCACCTTCGCTTGGCCTTTGCCGAAACCCACTGGCGCGCCTTGACCCTCGAAATGCATCACGCAAGACGCCGGCTCATTCACATCACTCAGGCGCAACACGCCCTTGAAGCGCGCCCGCATGGGACCAATGACCGCTTTAATGACAACTTGGAATTCTTCAGGGCTGGTTTGATCAACCGACTCACAGCCTGGCAGGCAGGCTTTAAGAACCACAGGATCGTTCAACGCCTTCCAAACCTGTGCACGGCTTGCTTGTATAACTTGTTGGCCAATGATCTCCATGGGTAACCCTTTAATGAGGCGCGCGCTTCATAGCAGCCGCAGTGTTGACCATCGAGTGCAGGCTGCGCGCGTAGTCGATAGCCCCTTGCTCGTCCATGTTCGGCGCCACACGCAAATATTCTTTCAAGCCCAGGATGGCGGGACGAGGGCGGCTGAGCAACTGTTCACAAAATCTGACCACTTCAGAGCTGAGCTTGTCATGAGGTATGACCCGGCTGACGATGCCATAAACCATGGCCTGTTGCGCATCAATGAAATCCGTGGAGTAGGCCATCCACAAAATGGCATTGCGCGCCATGCGGTCGTAGACCGCCGACATCACCATGGTGGGCATGACATTGTGTCCAATTTCTGGAATGTTGAAGGTCGCTTGGTCGCTGGCAAAAGAGATGTCACACAAGGAGGCTATCGCAGTCCCAAAGCCCATGCATTTGCCTTCGATGACACCGATCACCGGTACTTGGCAACTGCGCAACGCTTTGTAGCTGTTGAAAATGGCGTCGTATTCATTGCGACGGGTATAGGCCTCTGGCGAGGCCGGGGTTGGACCAGCATCACGCACGCGGCCGGTACAAAAATCAGGGCCCGCACTTTGCAGCAAGACGGCATCCGAGGTTTCATGCGCTTTTAAAACAGCCTCAGACAAAGCTGCGGCCATGCTGTCTGACACACCGTTGTCTGGTGTACGGTTCAAGGTTACACGCAAAAGGCGGCCTTCTTGTTCAATGGTGAGTTGGGGATGACTCATGGGTGGCTCCTGAAAGAGTTGTAAAAATAGTGGCGCATCAAAGCTGCGTTGAATGCCAGCAGGTCTTCAATGTTAGGCCTATGGCCTGCGTTAGGAAGCACCTGACGCAAAGACCTTGGACTGCGGGCGAGCAGCGCTTTCACAGCCTGTTCCAGGGGCCCAGCATTAGCCGCAAGCCGGAAAAACTGCATCAGCGTTGACATGGTTAAAGCTCATGGCTTGAACGCGCTGTTTAATTCAGCATGCCTGAGCGCCGACCAAATAACTTGGGGCGTCATGGGCAGGTAATCGACCGATGCGCCAGCGGGTGCCAATGCATCATTGATGGCACTGGCGATGGCCGCTGGGCTGCCCAGATAGCCCGCTTCACCAGAGCCTTTTTGGCCAAATTCAGTCAGTGGCGATGGCGTGCAGTGGTCAACGATGGTAATGCTGGGAACCTCGGCTGAGGTTGGCAGCAAGTAGTCCATGAAGGTGCCTGAAATCAGCTGCCCTTCATCGGAGAACTGGAATTTTTCCATCAAGGCTGCGCCGATGCCGTGCGCAATGCCGCCATAAGTCATGCCGTGCACAACGTCAGGACTGATCATGACGCCACAGTCGTGGCCACAGACGTATCGCTGCAAAGTGACTTTACAGGTGTCTGGGTCGATGCTGGCCAGCACCAAGTGAGATTCAAACGAATGGCATGGGTACATTTGCACGCGTCCATCTGCCGTTGGCAATTGCCCACCGGTTGGCACTTCCCAGACAAATTTTTCCTGCAGTCCGGGCTCCATGCCCGTGGGCAACAAGTGGAATTTTCTATGCGCTATTTCGATGAGCACATCCCAAGTCATGGCGCGCGAAGGCTCTGAGATCAGGGCCACGTTCCCACCTTCATAGCAGAGGTCTTGCACCGTCGTTTTCAGGTTGTGGGCCGCAATTCGAAGTAGCTTGTCACGAATTTTTTTCGCAGCCCCGGCTGCCGCTCCACCGAGCATGATGGCCATGCGGCTACCCACTGGACTGTTGGATGGCAAGGCGTTGAGCGAGTCGGCGTGGATGACGCGAATGTCGTCGGGTTGCCGATGCAAGATTTCACCGACAACCGTTGACACCAAGGTTTCATGTGCTTGCCCTGAGCTTGAGGTACCCATGAGCGCGGTGATGGAGCCCGACAGATCCACCCGAACCAGGCATGAATCCATCCAGGTGGTGGTCTCATTTTTCGGATTGAACAAGGGCTCAAAAGACGAGTTACCACCAGACGGCTCCAAGCAGGTCGCGATGCCTATGCCCGCAAGTAAGCCCTGGGCGCGCAGCCGGTCACGCTCTTGCATGAGGCCGGCCGGATCACTGAACTTGGCAGCATGCATGGCTTTGGCCAGAACCGTTGCGTAATCACCGGAGTCGTAGCTCGTTCCGCTGGGAATGAGGTAGGGGAACTCATCTTTGTGAATCAGGTTGTGCAAGCGCAAGTCGATGCGGTCCATATTGAGAAAGCGTGCGACTTTGTCGATCCCAGTCTCGATGGCGTAGTTGGTTGGCGATTGCCCGAACCCACGCACCGCCTCCTGCGGTGTCTTATTGGTCATCACAGCAATGGCTTGGTACTCCACACTTTGAATCCGATAAGGCCCCACAATCGCCCCGACTGGTTTACCCAACTGCAGCGGTGAGCGGCCCGAATAGGCGCCAATGTCGTCAAGTGCGCGCATTTTCATGCAGCGAATGGTTCCATCCGATTGAAAACCCAGCGTGACGTCGAAGATGCGGTCAGGACCTTGCATGTCACCGCCGCGCATGTTCTCAAGCCGGTCCTCGACCAATCGAACAGCCTGCCCGAGCTTGCGCGCCAAATAACCGACCAGCACCGTGTGCTTGAGGCCTCGCTTGAGGCCATAGCTGCCACCCACGTCGACATCAAAGTGAACACGCACCGCATTGCCCGGTAAGCGAAGCGCTTTAGCCACTTGGTCAGGAAACTTAGGCATTTGGATAGAGGCCCAGACATCCAAGATGCCAACAGAGTCATTCCAGTCACAGGCAACTGCAAAGGTCTCTATCGGGACCGTTGAGTTACGCGACCAGCGCACCCGGTAGCTCAGCTGGTGTTCACAACTGGCGAAATCTTCTGCCACAGGGCCCCACTCGAAGGTGCGCTGAAAAATAACATTGGACCCGTGCTCAGGGTGCACCAGGGGTGCGCCTGGAAGCATCGATGCTTCCGGGTCTACCGTGTGGGGTGTGGTTTCATATTCAACCATCACGTATTCAGCCGCATCCTCGGCCAAGGCGCGCGTCTCAGCAACCACGGCGGCCACCCACTCACCAGCGTAGCGCGTGACGCCGATAGCCAGTGGCAAGCGCTTAACTTGAGGTGCGTCCACGCCCGGCAGCAAGGGCTCAGTGGCTTGGCGGAGCTCTTCGCCGGAAACCACGGCACGAACACCGGGCATGGCCAGGGCAGCAGACGCGTCAATGGAGACGATGCGAGCGCTGGCGTGCGGACTGGCCACCAGCGCCACATGCAGCATGCCGGGCAACTGGATGTCCGCCGCATAGTGCCCTTGACCGAGCACAAAGCGCTTGTGCTCTTGCGCTCGACGGTGTTTGCCGATGTAACGAAATGGGGTAGGTAGTTCAGCCATGTTGTTTACTTTCGTCAGAGCTTGCGTACATCACCGCATCGACGATTTGTTGATAACCTGTACAACGACACAGATTACCGCTGATGGCCTCGCGCACCTGCGCTTGCGTCGGCTTGGGGCACCTGGTCAAGAGTGCGGTGCATGCAATCAACATGCCTGGGGTGCAGTAGCCACATTGCAAGGCATGTTTCTCGCAAAAGGCATCCTGAAGCTTGGACATTTCTGCACGATTAGGCGCCAGGCCTTCAACCGTCTTCACACGCATGCCGTCGGCTTGCACTGCAAACATGCAACAAGAACGGACGGGGTCATCGTTGAGCAAAACCGAGCAGGCCCCGCACACCCCATGCTCACACCCAACATGGGTACCTTTGAGCGCCAAATCGTCACGCAGAAAATCAACCAGGGTGGTTCTTGGCTCTACGCTTCGTTCGTAGTCAATGCCGTTAACCTGGATTTGAATGGTGTGCCTATTTGTCATGTCATGCTCTTTGGGTTAAGGCCATCGCATCGCTTGCACAATGGATCAATACACGCGCCAGCAGTTTCGCAGCGAGGTCTTTTCTGTAACTCGGCTGCGCGTGCATGTCGCTGCCCGGGTTGCATCTCGCTGCGGCGGCAAATGCCACCTCTTTCGCTATTTCTGGCGTCAGCACCTTTCCCTGCAACTGGGCTGAAAGCTCAGGAAATACAAGAGGGGTGCCATCAACGCCGCCCAGGCCCATGCTGACGCGCACGACCTTACCCTGGTCATCCGTTTGCAGCTGGCATGCCGCAGAAGCCATGGCAAAGTCACCGTGCCGGATGGCCGTTTCCTCAAAAGCGGTGCCGACATGGGCGCCTTGCCAGACCGGCAGATCGATGGCCGTTAGACATTCATCATCCTCCAAAGCGGTGAACATGGGACCTTGAAAGAAGTCTGCTGCCGCCACCTGACGCACGCCGCGGGCTTGACTTTGCAGGTTCATGACGCCATTTAGAACCAAACAAGTCAAAGGAATTTCTGCCGAAGGATCTGCATAAGCCACACTGCCACCAATCGTTCCTCGGTTGCGCGTTTGCTCATGGCCTACCCACTTCAAAGCCTTACGCAGCAAAGGCAAGGCTGCGGCAAACTCTGCGCTGTGCTCAACTGTTTTTTGCCGGGTGCCCGCTCCAATTCGGACATGGGACGCGTTAAACGTGTGCGTTTTAAGCGTTGCTACGCGGTCAATATCGATCAGCCATGCTGGGCGCGCCAGGCGCATGGCCATCATGGGAACCAAGCTCTGTCCGCCGGCCAACAATTTGGCGTCGCCACCAAATTGAGCCAGGTAGTCCAGGGCTTGAGCAATCTCTTGAACCCGCGCATATTCAAAAACAGCAGCTTTCATGCCTTAGCCTTTAAGCCTTGAGCAGATTGATCCATTCGGTCACTCCACGATCCAAAAGTCTCTAGTTTCCGCGCTCAGCTGTACCTCGGCAATCCAAATATTGTCACAGGGCAAGAGTATTTCTCATACAGTAGAGGCTTTTACAGAACACATTGTCCGCATGAGAAAACTGCCCCCCTTGAATTCAATCCGCGCGTTTGAGGCGGCAGCTCGAAACGTCAGCTTCACCAAAGCAGCCAAAGAACTGTATGTAACGCACGGCGCTGTCAGCAAGCAAGTGGCCGTGCTGGAGGCTTGGTTAAGCACCCAGCTGTTCAACCGCACCCAGTCTCAGGTCACGCTCACTGAGGCCGGTCGCACCTTGCTGGCAGCGGTCACCCCGGCCCTGGATCGCATTGCTGTCACAGCCATGCAGTTGCTGGAAAAAAATGAAGTGGCCACCTTGAAAGTCAGCGCTCCTCCGACGTTCACGATGCGTTGGCTCATCCCACGCATTTCTACTTTCCAAAGAAGAAGCCAGGGAGTCGAGGTGAAGTTGACGACCTCAACGGCCGCCATCAACTTTGAAGAAGAGGGTTATGACATTGCCATCCGCGGCGGGCACCGACCTTTCCCGGGGTGCATGTCAGTCCCATTCATGACCGAAACCATTTTGCCAATATGTCACCCCGACCTGCTGGAAGGCGGGAACCTACAAGCGCCTGAGGATTTAGCCAAGTTGACCTTGATCAGTTACGAAACAGAACCGGTTTCATGGTCGGACTGGTTAACACTCGCGCAAGTACCCAATCTGCGACCAGCTGACAATCTGCAGTTTGAACAAATGTACTTCGCACTGCAGGCTGCCGTAGAGGGCTTGGGCGTTGTATTGGTCCCTCTTTTTCTAGTGGCCGACGACATTCTTTTGGAAAAATTATGCGCCCCTTTCGGCATGCGGTATGTGCGCCAGCGCCAGTATTTTGTCAACCACGCAACCACCGCCAACAACAACTTCTTTCTCGACGATTTCAGAGACTGGTTGATTGAGGCCGGTCGGGACACTGAAAAATCGATTGAGCAATTGGCCAGAGCCATGCGTTGAGTGCCTTGCGCTCATACCAAATTGTGAGTTTTTTTCAGGCTAAGGGGCTTGCGTAGTGAACAGATCGGGGACATCATCGCTTTTCTTTCAGTTCCTCTGACGTCATGAATCACACAAAGCCTGGGTATCCCGATCTGCATGATCACATTGAAGAGTTAAAGCGTCGCGGCTTATTGCAAGTAGTTGATCGCTCAATAGACAAAGACTCGGAGTTGCACCCGCTGGTCAGGTGGCAGTTTGTTGGCGGCATGGATGAGTCTGAACGCAAAGCTTTTTTATTCAACAACATTGTCAATGCCCAGGGCCGCCAATATACGATGTCGGTTGTGGTGGGTGCACTGGCTGCCAACCGCGAAATTTACAGCGTTGGCATGGGATCCGCTGTTGAGGATATTCAAGCACGTTGGGATCGCGCAATTGCCAATCCCATTGCACCAACGCTTGTTCAGAACGCTGTTTGCCACGAGGTGATTCATCAAGGTGACGCTCTTTTAGGCGAAGGAAAAGGGCTCGATATGCTGCCCATACCGGTGTCCACACCGGGCTTTGACAGCAGCCCCACACTGACCGCGACCAATGTGATTACCAAGGATCCTGTCACAGGCGTGCAAAACATGGGCACTTACCGCTGTGCGCTCAAAGCATCGGATCGCATGGTTGTGCGCATGGCAACCCGGGTTGGCGGCGCCGGTGGCTACTTGCACTATCAGGCTTGGAAGAAAGCCGGGCACAAGACCATGCCTTGCGCAGTTGTTTTGGGATGCCCGCCATTTGTCGCATTCATGGGCCCTCAGAAGCTGCCCATTGGCGTCGACGAATTTGATGTGGCCGGCGGACTGGCAGGGGTCCCCATTGAAGTCACCCAGGCCATTACCGTTGATTTGCGCGTTCCTGCACAAGCCGAAATCGTGATTGAAGGCCAAATCGACTTGGAATTCTTGGAGCCTGAAGCGCCTTTTGGCGAGTCTCATGGGCATGTGGCGCTTGAAGAGTTCAATTTACCCATGAAGATCACGGCGATTACCCATCGCCTGAAGCCCGTGATTCCTTCCTACCTGAGCCAAGTCGCGCCCAGTGAGTCCAGCGTCATCAAGCGCGTCGCCTATGAACCGCTGTTTTTCAGCCACCTGAAGAATTCCTTGGGCATCCGCGGTGTCAAACGTGTGTCCTTGCATGAGCCCTTGACAGGCCTGCTCAGGGTGACCGTCATCACCTTCGAGAAGGGCACACCAAAAACTGAAATATGGCGCGGGCTTTACGGCGCCGCTTTTTTCAAAGGTGATTGCGGAAAAATATGCATTGCCGTCAATGACGACATTGACCCTGATAACGCCGACGCGCTGCTGTGGGCCATGGCCTACCGCATGAACCCGGTGCACGACGTCAAAGCCTTGGATCACCGCGGCCAGGGGCATGGCCCCAAACGTGAAGCAGAAGGCGAAGAAGATTCGACCCTGCTGATGGACGCGACCATGAAGGGCGACATGCCGCCTCTGGCCTTGCCCACGCGGCCCTATATGGAGCGTTCCAAGCAAATTTGGGAAGAAATGGGCTTGCCCAAGTTGCGACCACAAGCGCCGTGGTTTGGTTACTCTCTGGGTGATTGGTTGCCACAATGGGACGAAGCCGCCAAACGTGCAGCCACAGGACGTTATTTAGAAAATGGCCTGATCAGTGAAAAACAACAGCGCAACGACGTGAAGGCCGAAGAGAAGTTCCGGCCAGAGTAACTAACCTAGACACCTCCAGCTCAAACCCTATGACCAGCCAAACACGTCGTCTCATTGTCGGTATCAGCGGTGCATCAGGCGTGATGTACGGGGTTCGCATCTTGCAGGTTTTGCAGGACTCAGATATCGAGACCCATTTGGTCATGAGTGACTCCGCCAGAATGACGCTTGCGCAGGAGTCTGATTGGAGCCTTAAAGACGTAGAGGCGCTTGCCGATGAGGTTCACAATTCGAAAAATATAGGGGCCTCCATCTCGTCTGGCTCTTTCAAAACCATGGGCATGGTGGTGGCGCCCTGCTCTATCCGTTCTTTGTCTGAAATCGCCTACGGCAACACCAGTGGCCTGCTGACGCGAGCGGCCGATGTGGTACTCAAAGAGCGCCGGCGCCTGGTGCTGATGGTGCGCGAAACACCTCTGCACAACGGCCATTTAAAGACCTTGCTGCGGGCTTCTGAAAACGGCGCCATCATCATGCCGCCGGTTCCAGCGCTTTATGCGCGCCCCAAAACCCTGGATGACATGATCAACCACACCGTGGGGCGTTGCCTGGATTTGTTCGATATTGACACCGCATTGGTTCACCGCTGGACTGGCATGGGACAAGCATGAATTTCGACAGCACCGCATTGTTCGTCTACTACAAGGTCGCTTTGACGGAACGACAGGCATGCCGGCACCAGTTGGTCCAATTTATTGCGGCCTTGAAGCATGCTTGCCCAGACCTACAAATGGACATTTTGCAAAGGCCCGACCCCTCTGTCGAGGGCATGGAAACCTGGATGGAGGTGTATGCCTGTGTCGGCGGCGTGACTGAGGCACACCGACGCAGCATCGCATCGCTGGCGGCGGAGATGGGTATGCCAGCCAAGCGCGCGGTTGAGCAATTTATACCGTTGCGTCCATAACTTTTTTACAACGAGAAGGAGACAAAAAAATGAAAAAACGTCAAATTTTAGCCATTGGACTGGCCATGGTCGCCCCATGGGGTATGGCCGCTGATGCGCCAGCCTTTCCCGACAAACCCATTCGTCTGATCGTGCCTTTCGGGCCAGGCGGCGGTGGCGACATCATCGGACGCACCTGGGCGAAATACATGTCCATGGAGCCTGGCATCAACGTCGTGGTGGAAAACAAAGCCGGCGCTGGCGGCGCCATTGGCACCACAGCGGTGGCTCGTGCCAAAGCCGATGGCTACACCCTGTTGTTGGGCACCAGCACCACACAGATCATCAACCCAGCTGTCTCACCGGCACCTACCTACGACGGCATGGCCGACTTTGCCTTGGTGGACATGATCAGCACCAACCCAACCTGCATCATCGTCAACCCCAAGTTCCCAGCTAGCAACGTCAAAGAGCTGATAGCACTGGTACAGGCCAATCCAGGCAAATACGCCTACGGCTCAGCTGGCCCCGGAACCATCACCAACCTAACCGGCGAGTTGTTCAAATTCAAAGCGGGTAAACTCGCGCTTCAGCACGCGGCCTACAAAGGCGGTGGGCCGGCCATGGCGGACCTGATCGCAGGGCATATTCCGATCATCACACCGATTTTGTCCTCGTCCGTTTTGGCCCTGCACCGCGCGGGCAAAGCCAAAATCATTGCTGTGAACAGTCAAACCCGGCTGAAAGCCGCGCCGGACATTCCAACCGCCATGGAACAGGGTTTGGATGACATGCGTGTTGAGGTATTCAACGCTGTTTTTGCACCCGCAGGAACCCCACAAGCGGTCATGAGCATGCTGGCAGCGGCCAGTCAAAAAGTGATGACGAACCCCAGCTTTATCAAAGACCTGGAAAAAGCAGGTGCCGAGTTGCTCTCACCTGCAGACCCTAAGGCTTACGTAATGCAAGAGGCAGCGCGCTGGAAAGACCTCATCAAGGCCATCGGTTTCAGGCTATAAACCGCGCTCAAAAGCAAAGGTCTGGCCTGTTGGCATGGGCCTTTGCCAGCAGGCGCACCCAACACAAACGAGAAGCAGGTGTTGATAAATATCGGGCCGTCGATCTTTCTGGATGCTTGCCTTGCGCAGTGTCACAGTGAGAGTAACGACCATCACACCTTGCCACCTTGCCCCTTCAACCACTGATCACGTCAGCTTTTTCTCACAGGAGTTCGACCATGAACCTTCGCTTCAATCCCGCCATCGGTCACAGTTTTACCCTGGCCAACTTTCGCAATTATTCGCTCGTTTTGTTCAGCGCACTGGCCTTATCAACCGCAGCACAAAGTGCCAGTGCTGCTGAACTGAACCTGCTGCAATACGACAAGCCCGATCGGTCGGAAAAACTACTCGAGGCAGCCACTAAAGAAGGCACACTGACCTTGTACACAGCCTTTCGACCGAAAGATTTGCCCAAAATTCTGGGTCCTTTTGAAGCCAAATATGGCATCAAGGTCAAATCATGGCGCTCCGGCAGCAACAACGTGACACAGCGTGTGATTCGGGAAGCGTCCAGCAAGAACGCTTCGGTTGACGTCATCATGATGCCAGCCAGCGAAATGGAAGCCTTGCGCCGGGAAAAGTTGTTGCAGCCCGTCACCTCCCCCCTGACCCAGGATCTGGTCTCTAACGCTGTACCCAGCCACCACAACTGGTCCACGGTGTTCATGAATGTGACCGTGCAAACCTACAACACGAATCTGGTCAACAAGGACGACCTGCCCAAGTCTTTCAAGGACTTGTTAGACCCCAAGTGGAAAGGCAAGCTGGGCGTGGAGGCGAAGGCTGAAGAGTGGTTCAGCACGGTAGTGAAAAGCATGGGTGAAGAAGAGGGGATCAAGTTTTTCAGTGAGCTCGTCTCCAAGAATGGTATTTCCGCCCGCCTCGGTGCCTCACTCCTGCAAAACTTAGTCGTTGCCGGCGAAGTACCCATGGCCATGACCATCTACATTGATTTGCCTGAAAAGGACAAACGTGCTGGCAAGCCCGTGGATTGGTTTGCTTTGGACCCGGTGGTTGCCCAAGGCTTCAACATGTCGATTGCACAAAAAGCCGTACACCCCCATGCAGCCTTGCTGTTCTATGACTACATGCTCTCACCCGAGACGCAAAAGCTGTTGGCATCCCTGCATTACTACCCGGCCAGTTCCAAGGTAACCAACCCCTACTCCAACATGAAAATCAATGTGATTGACCCCGTGGCTACCATGGACGACTTCAGCAAATGGACCAAATCATTTGACGACGTGGTGATCAAAAACTCAAGCACCAAATAACGCCTTTTAACCACAAAATGAAAAAAGCTACGCCCACTTCAGCCAGCAAACCTGCCAAAACGGCCAATGCCAAAAATGCCGTGCCGGCTGGAAAATCCGCAAAACGCGGCTACCCAGACTTGCACGAACATTTGGCGGAATTGAACCGTCAAGGCCTGCTGGTGACCATCGACCGCCCGATCAACAAAGATACCGAACTGCACCCACTGGTTCGCTGGCAGTTCAGGGGCGGCATTGCGGAGCCTGATCGCAAGGCGTTTCTTTTCACGAATGTGGTGAACGGCAAGGGCAAAAAATACGACATCCCCGTGGTGGTGGGCGCCTTGGCCGCTACACGCAAAATTTACAGTGTGGGCATGGGTTGCGACATTGCAGATATTGGCAAGACTTGGGGGCACGCCATTGCCAACCCCATCAAGCCCCATGTGGTTCAAGAAGCACCGTGCCAAGAAATTGTGGTGCAAGGCAAGGAGCTGCTCAAACCTGGCAAGGGTGTTGACAGCCTGCCCATCCCCATTTCCACACCCGGTTGGGACAATGCGCCTTACACCACCTTGTCGCAGTACATCTCCAAAGATCCTGATACAGGTATTCAAAACATGGGGATTTACAGGGGCCAGGTGAAGTCGCCTACCCGCTTGGGCATGAACCCCTCGCTTGAAAACCAACCGGGCATTTACACCCACTGGGAAAAGGCCAAGGCACGGGGTGAACGCTTACCAGCCGCGGTGATTTTGGGCTGCCCACCCTGCGTGGCCTTCACATCTGCGCAAAAGCTCTCTGAAGACACCGACGAGCTGCACGTTGCAGGTGGCTTGGCTGGTGCACCTATCAACGTTGTTAAATGCAAAACGGTTGATTTGCTGGTGCCCGCAGAAGCCGAGATCGTGATTGAAGGCTACATCAGCACCGAGTGGCTGGAGCCGGAGGCACCGTTTGGAGAGTCTCACGGCCATGTGAACCTGCAGGAATTCAACGCCTACATGGAGGTCACAGCCATCACCCGCCGCAAGGACGCCATCCTGACGTCCATCATCTCGCAGGTGACACCGTCAGAGTCCAGCCTCATCAAGCGCGTAGCCCTGGAGCCCGTCTTCTTGAACCACTTGAGCAAGGCCATGGGGATCAAGGGCGTGAAAAAGGTGGTCATGCACGAGCCGCTGACCAATTTGCGCAAAGTCATCTCCATCGTGGTTGATCGCAAGATGCCTCAAACCGAAGTTTGGCGCGCTTTGTATGGCGCAGCGTCACTGCTGCGATCTGGTGGGAAAATGGTAATTGCTGTGAACGATGACATCGATCCGGACAACGCCGATGCACTGCTGTGGGCCATGAGCTACCGCGCCAATTTTGCTTTAGACCTGGAAGTTCTGAAAAACCGTGACCCTGGCCATGGTCCGCGCAGTCCACGCAACAACGGTATGGATTCATCGCTACTCATTGATGCCACCTTGAAAGACGATTTCCCACCCATCGCCTTGCCCAAAAAGGAGTTTATGGAAAACGCCAAAGCTATCTGGGAAGAGTTGGGTTTACCCGAGCTCAAACCTGAAGCACCATGGTTTGGCTATTCACTGGGCGACTGGAGTGAACGCAATGAACAGATGGCACAGCGGGCCGTTAAAGGCGACTATTTTGTAACCGGTGAAGAAATTGCCAAAATGCGCCGCAAAGATGTGGCCATGAACACCGAAATCAAGCATGCCATGGTGGACCAAGGTCGCCAAGCACTGCCCGAAAAAGGCAAAGCAAAACCCGGCGTTCCAGTGGCCAACCGGCCTAAGGTGAAAGCAACTGCCAAGGCCAAGCCAGTAGCCAAAAAATCAGCGCCGAAAAAATAATACCTGGCCCTGTCCTGGTTTTAAGCATTACAGGTGCGGCACAAAGGCATGGCTTCTTGTGGCCGCGCCTGGCGGTGTATCCGGGTGGTATCGCCTCATAGCGCACTCCGTTGGCACCAGCAAGGCAGCTCATCCGCACTCGAACAAGCAAGCAGTCGCAGGGCAAGCCGGGTGGCACGTCGCGCACGGTAGTTTCACGATGCCAACGATGACCCATGCCGCAGCGGCCTGCACCTTGGTGCCATCAAGTCTGCCCCAGTGCCCCTTCTGATTGGCGAAGCTCTTAGATGCGCAGCCCCTGTCACCAGCCTCAAACAGGCCGCCTGCGAGGGCGAGGCTGGTTACCGGATCGGCTCAGTGGCAGTGCGCACATGCTTGCAGCCACTGCAGGGTGGTCATCGACCCAAAACACACCCCAGTTGCACCACCCGTGCGTTTTTACGGCATCCTGTACAAGCCGCTTTGACCGATGTCTGCGAGCGTGTGGCGCCCAGCCTGGCTTGATCTGTGGCCCGATGCCCTCGAAGCCCCAGCCGCGCCAGCTGATCACGGCATGTAAAGCCCACCGCTGACATGGATCGTCTGTCCAGTCATGAACTTGGATTCTGGCATGCACATGTTGGCAATCATGAAAGAAGCCTCTTCCACCGTGCCCTCACGCCCAACCAAAATCTTGTCAGCGCCGGGCATGTGCGGTGATGCACCTGAGGTTTTAGACCGCTGCCCACCTATTTTCCCGGGCGCAACGCAGTTCACATTGACGTGATTGTCGGCAAACTCCACGGCCAAAGCCTTGGTCAGGCCGATCAGGCCTGCCTTGGACGTCGACACATGGGCACGGCTACTGGCCCCCAGATGCGCAGTGACCCCGCCAATGTTGACAATGGTGCCGCCGTCTGCATTTTTTATCATGCGTTTCAGGGCTTCGCGACTGCACAGGAATGCGCCGTCCAGAATCACGCTATTGACCCGTCTCCACTCTTCCAACGACATGTCCAAGAAGTCGCATTCGCCTCGGATAGCCGCGTTGTTGACCAAGATATCAACACGCCCAAACGCCTGGTCAATTTGTTCGTAAATCTTTACCACTGCCGCCTCGGAGGTGACATCACCCAGGAGCGCCAAGCTGCGCTGGCCCCTGGCTTCAACCTCTCGGGCAACGGCCTGGATTTCATCCATTGACGTCATGGCATGCAGCACCACATCTGCACCAGCATCGGCCAACCTCAGCGCCACAGATCGACCGATTCGGCGCGCGGAACCTGTTACAAACGCCACCTTACCCTGAAGTTTTTTAGGGTTGGAAATTGAAGTCATAAGTAGCCTAATTAATAAAATTTAGAGAAGTATAAGCGTGTCAATCATGAATAAAAATTTGCTTCCATCACCGCCGACCGAGCGCCTGGCAGACTGGCTCACCAATCTGTCACTCGATCAAATTCCCGCACAAGTCCGCCATGGTGCGGTGCGTGACATTCAGGATGCACTGGGCTTGATCGTGGCGTCCGTGAATGAAAGCTACTGCCAGCAAATTGCGTCTGTTTGGGATGCAACAGGCCCTTGCTCTGTTCCGGGCATTGGGCAAGGATTTGATATTGCTGGAGCCGCGCTGATCAATGGATTGGCCATTCACGGCGAAGATTTCGACGACACCTTAGAGGGCTCGCCGATACGCGTTGGCGCCATGACGATCCCCGCTGCCTTTGCTGTTGCCGAGCGCTACGGGCTTTCTGGCGAGCGCGCCTTGCTCGGCGTCGTGGCCGGCTTGGAAACCATTTGTCGACTGAATTTGGTAGCGCCAGGTGCGATTCACAAGGCCGGGTTTCATCCGGTTGGCGTTATCGGTGCCTTAGGTGCCTGCGCTGCCGCTGGCGTCACCCTGGGCTTGAACGCCAAACAAATGACCAACGCCCTGGGGATCGCCGGCAGTTTTTCCTCTGGCTTGCTTGAATATTTAACAGCCGGGGCTTGGACCAAAAGGATTCACCCAGGGTGGGCGGCACAAAGTGGCGCAAAGGCTGCCCTGATCGCCAGCGGTGGCTTCAGCGGCCCCAACACGGTACTGGAAGGACCCAAAGGTTTTTTCAAAGGTTTTGCCCATGGCGCAAAGCACTTGGACTTTGATGCCATGTTCGCGGGCTTGGGTGAAGATTGGCTCATCAACAACATCGCGTTCAAGCCATATGCATGCGGCACCATGATTCACCCCTACATCGATTGCGCTATACGCTTGGCCGAATCTGGCATTCAAGACGACCAGATACTGCGCATTGAATGTGATACTGGGGAAGGCTTGGTCGACCGACTTTGGGAGCCACTGCATTCAAAGCATCAACCGGGCAGCGGTTACGCCGCCAAATTTTCGATGCCGTATTGCATGGCTGTAGCCTACTGCGACCGAGCCGCTGGCCTTGCCCAATTCAGCGACGAACGTGTTTCAGATGAGCGGCTCTTGCGCTTGGCTCGGAAAATACACTACCGGATTGACCCCGAAAACGAATACCCCAAAAATTACTCCGGCCACATGCTTGTTAGCCTCGCAGACGGTAGTTCGCAAGTTTTTCGCCAATCGCACTTCAGAGGCGGCGTCAAAGAGCCCCTGACTGACTTGGACATCGAAAAGAAGTTTTTGCAGAATTGCAGCCATGGCCAATGGTCGCGGGCACGTGCAGATGCGCTGTTTGAATTCACTCACAACATCCACAAGCAAACAAGTTTTGACTTATCGGCCTTCAGGCAGCCGACATCCAGTTGATCCAACCCTTGTAGCCCATGTGAATGCCACCAATGATGACTAAGATTTCAACGATTCTGGTGTGAATCGTCACCCCTAATTTTTCGCTCAATTTAGAAGCCAAAGCAACACCAGGAACGGTGGCCAAGCCCGCACAAATGCCAAACAAGGCAACAGGCATGTTCAGCGCATCCAACCTTTGAAAAAATATGGCCTTGGCCACATTGATACCCACCGCAATAAAGGCATCGGTAGCAACCAATGCGGGGCCCGTAAGCCCGAACCCCAGGAGGGCTGGCATGAGAATCATGCCAGCTCCCAGCACCACAGATGAGAGCACACCATAGCCAATTCCGAAGAGATTCAAGGTAAGCAAGTCAGTTGGTGTGGGCCTGCTACGCAGCCAATACTTGAGTGGGATGCTCGTCGCAATCACCAGACCAATCAGAACTTGCAAAATGGGCGCATTGAGATGTTCGTAAATTTTCACGCCAACGTAGGCACCAGGGATGGCCGTCAACAACACCGTGGATGCAATCTTGAGGTTCAAACCACGCCTGAAAAACCAAACACGACTTGAATTGTTGACGATCATCACGACCGCCATCAGTGGTATCAAGACCTTAGGGCCCACCATGGGTGTGATGAAGATGGCAACCAGAATTCCTGTTCCAAATCCACTCAAACCACCAACCACACCGGCAAAAAAACACACCAGCGCACCGAAGAAAAGTGTGGACCAATCTAAGGCCGCCAGCACGGGGGTACCGTCCATCGCGCTATCGCGTTTGCGTCAAACACCGATCCGTCGCAAGGACGAAACAGTGAGGTTTGAAGCACCCGCCATGAATTGATCGGCAAACTGCGCCAGCTGCTCCGCCCCAGCACGGTCTCGTCCACTGAACACCATATTGGCAGCGCATTTGTCAATGATTTCAGAGGTGCTCATCGGCGCCTGTGCGCCCCCGCGCAGACAAGACCGACGCGCTTCGTGTACCTGCCCATCCTTCATGCGAATGCGTACGTGCCCGGTGTAGTTGGCTGGGTAGGGATTGTTGGGGTCGACGATGTAGCTGACTTTCGCCGCTGTCTTGAGCACATCCGCATTGGCAACCGTGGCATCTGTGAACTCGGCCAGACCTGCATCTTTGTAAATGAGTCCAGCGGCAACGCAGTACGGTCCGCTGAATTTGGCAGCATAAGCCGTGGGTGGTGCTTGCTTGATATGAGGTGGATGCCATAACCTGTGCACGGTGCCTTCGCCGACCTCACATTCAATCGACTCAATGGAATCGAGCGCAATGTCTTTTTTCGACAGTTCAATGGCGCAGTCCACGTAAGGCTGGGTCATGGTGCCGCAGGCAAAGGGTTTGAACGCCAGATTGGGTGTAATCCAACGCTGGCCGAGTCCATCTAGCAGTGGCGAAAAATCAACATCGGTCTTTTTTGCAAACGCATAAAAGAAACCATGAACGCCTTCAAAGACACTGATGGGACCAGAAAAACCCGCCCCACCCATGGCGCTGGCCCGAATCCCGCAGTGTGCGGCCCAACCCGGGTGTAGACGCTTGGTGGAGGAGCCGTCCGCAAGGTACTCGATGATGCCGCTGGCCATGCTGCCCGCAACGCCCGCGGCGTGGACAATTTGCTGCTCATTGAGGCCACGGGCAACGCTCACGCCTATCGCGGCGGACATGGCTCCGATGACGGCGGTGGGATGAAAGCCTGCTGCGTGGACATGCTTGTTGGCAATGACGCCAAGCCGACACATCACCTCGATACCTACAGCGAGTCCTACAGCGGCGCGATCGGAAGAAATCTTGTACCGCTCCATCGCAGCCAAAATCGCAGGAACCATCACCACGCCAGAGTGCACAGGGCAACCTTCAAAGGTGTTGTCAAAGTCTTCACCATGCCCACAGGTACCGTTCACAATGGCCGCGGCATCATGCGAAAACCCGCCTTCCAGACCAAAGATGGTGGCATGCCCTTCATCGTCAAAGGCCTGTCGAATGGCTTTACCGTAATCGGTGTCCAGGGCAGCGACTGACAGGCCCACGGTGTCAATGATCGACTGCACGCACTTTTCGCGCACGTCTTGCCCGATGTCTTGGAGATTGATCGCAGCGACGCTGCGGGCGATTGTCTGGGAAACGGTTTGATCCATAGCGATGTCTTTGGTCTCAGTGGGTAAAAATGTTGTTCAAAATGTCAGCGACGGGACGCTCGTGATCTTTGGTGTCAAACGCTGCAACCAAGCGAGCCGCCGCCCGATCACCAAGCAAATCGGTCACCAGGTCAAGTGCTTTTTCCTCAACCTGAGTGGCATGCATGGGGTTCTCCGGCGTGCCCAAAACTGACACTGTGTGACGCGAAACCAGTTGACCATTCATCAGCTCAATAGCCACAGTCGCTTGCCGCGCAGGCTTGGCGAGCGTTAACTCATGGCTGGGGGTCAGCGTGATTTTTTCCCGCATGGCCAAGATGTCGGCCGCCTGCATACGCGCATGGTCATGCGCCGCTTGAAAACTCACAGTGCCATCCAAGAGTGCGACCGCAGCCAAATGCTGGACACAGACATCGGGCATGTCGCGGTTGTCCACGATGTGCATGCGGTCATCTGGCATGGTGATCACCACTTTTTTCACATCGTTGGCCTTTAAACCGTGGGCATCGATCAAAAACTTTGTTGAGTCCAAGACGGCTTGGATCGGGCTGCCCACACACCATTTTTTGATGGTTGCCGCCTCGATCTCATAACGCTGACCTAGCTCTAGCGTGAGTTCGTTGGGGGAAGGGTTGAATCCGAAAGCGCTTAAGTAGCTTTCACTGCCTTCCAGGACATCTACGCAGCCCGTCCAACCGGCTTGGACAGCAATCACCGTAAACAGCGCATTGCGTGCCGCCAGGGCACCAAAATCGAACGACTTTTCGATGTGATCTTTGTCCTTACGCCAGTACGGGATGCCTGATACCTGTTGGGCCGTATAAGACAAAGCCCAGTGAGCTTGCTGCAGTGAGAGAGGGGCCAAAGCAATCACCGCCGCCGCCGCACCCCATTGGCCGCCAATGGTGTGTGTACTGAAGCGCGCTGCTTCGTGCTCGGGAAAACCCAGTGCCAAAACTGCCCGGGCGCCAATGTCGTAACCTGCGGCCACCGCGTGGAGCATTTGGCGCCCACTGGCACCAAAGAGCTCTGCTGCTGCCAGCGCTGCGGGAACAATGCTGCATCCAGGGTGGAAACGCCCTCTCAGGTGTGAGTCGTCGGTCTCATCGCCATGCGCCGCCATGGCATTGGCGGTGGCAGCCTGAATCGCGTCACATTTAAAAAGCGGGGTTGAAAGAACCGTGGCTTCTGGCGCACCACCCAATCTTTTGGCCAAGCGCATACCCGCTTGCCCTGCTGGAAGTTGATACCCAGAGACCACCGCTGCCAAGGTGTCTAGTACATGCAAACGTGTTTTTTTCAGCGTCAGCTCAGGTATCGGTCGGTCTTTCGCACGAACCAAGTATTCGGCCCAAAAATTGCTTGAAGACATGTCAGGATCCTAAGGTCAAAAAAAAGGCTTCAGCGCCTTGGTTCCCAGTAAGATGGGTGGTGTTCGCGACAATTATTGGCTAAACTCTGCGCTCTGTGCACCGTAAGTATAAAAGAGCTCGCATTCAACTTTCCGAATGCTTAACCAAACCAGGAAACATCATATGAAACGCATATTCATCAAGTCAGCTGCCATTGCCATGTTGGGCTGTGTTCTGAGCCTCTCCGCATTCGCGCAAAAGTACCCTCAATCAACCGTGGTGCTGGTGACCCACTCCAAGGCAGGCGGTGGCACCGACGTTTTTTTGCGTCAGATGGCCAAGTACCTGCCCAAATACATGGGTGCGCAATTTGCGGTGGAAAACGTGACTGGCGGCAGTGGCGCCAAGGCCATCGCCAAAATCGCGGGCTCGCCAGCAGATGGCAGTATTTTCTACGGCACTACACCCACCTACATCATCACATCCCTGCTGTCTAAGCCCAGCAAAACCTTCGAAGACATGGATGGCATCATCAATGTTTTTTCAGACCCACAAACGGTTTTTGTTGCCGCCAACAGCCCCTACAAAACTTTGGCAGAAGCCACTGCAGCGGCCAAGAAAAACCCGATGTCTGTCAAGTTTGGAGTGACCACCCCGGGCTCGCTAGACCGCCAAGTCATGGAGAAATATAAAAAAATCACCGGCGTGAAGTCACCTGTCATCACCCATGACGGCGGTGGCGAACTGTTGCTCAGCGTACTCAACGGTACGGTCGATGTGGCCATTGGAGAACTTCAAGAATTGACCGCTCAACTTGAAGCGGGCAAGGTCAGAATCATCACCACCTACACAGAAAATCGCTTGGCCACACTGCCCGACGTCAAGACTGCTAAAGAACAAGGTATCGATCTGGTTGTTCGCAAGTTCCGTGGCATTGCCGGACCAAAAAATACACCAGATAGCATCAAGCAGCTGTGGAAAACAGGCATTGAAAACGCGCTGCAAGATCCAGAATTCAAGACGTGGTACACCGCCCAATCACTGATTCCAATGGTCCTCGTTGGCGCTGATTACGATAAATTCCTGAAGGATTTTTCGAAAGAGCAAATAGAGTTCTTCGCTGAGTACAAAATCGGCAAAAAGAGCAAGTAACTTCAGCTGACCTCATCCACATCGAAACTTGCTCGGGGAAAAACTTGAGATATTTATCAAAAGACTTTTGGATTGGGGTCATCATGTTGGCAGGCTCCGCGCTTTATTGGCGCGAAGCCGACTCCATCCCAATTTCCCCACTCGATGGTGAGGTCAACGCTGCGGCCGTGCCAAAAATGCTGGCCACAATTTTAGGGGTGCTTGCAGTGCTGTTGGTCATCAAAACACTGCTCACAGCCTATCGAAACAAACGCCCTGCCCTCAGTGGCGAAAAAACAGAACCAGTTGAAGGCGCAACAAAAGAAACCCGGTGGGGTGAGCACGCCAGAGCCCTTGGGCTGGTAGTGATCGGAGGCCTGTATGTCGCCTTGTTGCCTGTACTGGGCTATTTGATCAGCGTTGCTTTACTGATCGCCGCCATTGCGCTGTACATGGGCGCGACTTTTGGGGTGCGCTTTTTGGGCGTCATCATCGGCGCAGCCGTTTGTTTCCAACTGTTGTTCGTTCAAGTTTTGCACATCCAACTTCCTGCTGGCATATTGGCCCAGTTTCATTTCTAACGAGGGCTTCGGCATGGACGGTTTCAATTACGCTTGGCATGCGCTGACCAGCACATGGGCCATTCCGGCAGCACTCGGTGGCGTTGCGTGGGGCATACTGGGTGGCGCATTGCCCGGCATCTCGCCATCAATCGCGATGGCCTTGTTGCTTCCCTTCACTTACGGCATGGATCCGGTTTCCGCCATTGTGCTTTTAGGCGCGGTGTATGTGGGCGCAGAGTACGGCGGATCCATTCCTGCCATTTTGATTCGAACACCAGGCACCAACGCCGCGGCAGCTACCGTGATTGACGGCTATGAGTTGCACCGGCAAGGTCGTGGTGGGGAAGCCCTGGGGGTGTCTTTGGTGTCTGGGGTGACGGGAGGGTTTATTGGCCTGGCTTTTCTTATTTTTTTCACCGAACCTTTGGCAAAAGTCGCGCTGGCTTTTAGTTTTCCTGCCTACTTTGCACTGGGCGTATTGGGGCTTAGTGTGATCGCCTCGCTCTCTGATGGCTCCTTGATCAAGGGACTTATGGCGGGCGTGATAGGGCTGATGGTTGCCACGATCGGAACAGACCCCCTGTCCGGCGTCAGCCGCTTTACCTTTGATGAATCAGATTTGCTTGGTGGCATTCCCTTCATATTGGTCATGGTCGGTTTGTTTGCGGTCAGCGAGTTGATGTTTCAAACCTATGCGCCTGCGTGGAGCCAGGCCACAGCAGCCGAGAGTCGAATCAAGTTGCCGACGTTTAAAAAATGGCGCAGCCTTTGGAAGGCACAAGGCATCGGAAGTGGCATCGGTATCTTTGAGGGTTGTATGCCTGGTGCAGGTGGCTCTATTGCGGCCTTCATGTCCTACAACGAAGCTAAACGCTGGTCCAATACGCCCGAAGAATTTGGCAAGGGTTCGCTTGAAGGCGTGGCCGCCCCAGAAACCGCAAACAACACCGTAGCAGCCACGGCAATCGTTCCGGTACTGAGCTTTGGTATTCCGGGTTCAAATTCAACCGCTATCTTGTTGGGCGGGCTTTTAATCCATGGGCTGCAACCGGGTCCGCTGCTGTTTCAAAAAAATCCAGAGTTTGTGTATGGCTTGTTTGGCGGCCTGGCGGTGGCCAATCTATCGCTGTTTTTCATAGGCATGGCCATTCTCGGCCCTGCACTGTGGCTGGTCAATCGGCCCAAGCCTTACCTCATGGCCTGTATCTTCGCTTTGGTGTTTTCTGGCGTTTACTCGATCGACACTTCGCTTTTCGACTTGTCTATTGTTCTGCTGGCCGGCGTGATTGGTTACCTGATGCGGCTTTTCGGCTTTTCTTTTCTGCCCATGGTCTTGGGCCTGGTATTGGGCTACCTGATTGAGGCAAATTACCGCCGTGCTCTCGAGGTATCAGCAGGTGACCATATGATCTTCATTCAAGACCCGATCGCACTTGGACTTTTGACAACCGCGCTTGCGTTCATTGTGTTCTCGATCATTAGAGGCATGAAGACAGGCGCCAAGAAGCCATAACAGCAACGCCCATGGCGACTTCATCGATACCACCAGTTGCAGAAAAAACCAGTGTCCAGTATGGTGTTGCCGATCTCGGGCTTGGCTTGACACAGACGCTGGCAACATTCATTTCAGAACTGACGTTTGCTACCTTGCCGGATGCTGTGGTGCACCAGGCAAAAAGGGCTTTTGTAGATTGGCTTGGTTGCGCACTGGCGGGCAGTCAACACCCAACCGTGGCTTACTTACGAGCGGGGATTGAAGAACTTGGCGAGAACGGACCCATTCCGATTCTTGGTCGCTCAGAACGCTTCTCCCGACTCTCAGCGGCCTTGATCAATGGACAAGCAGGCCACGTACTGGATTTTGATGACACCCATATGGGCGGGGTCATTTTGCATGCGAGCTCGCCTATTTTGGCGGCCTTGATCGCCGCCTCTTTTGGCAAAGCGGTTAGCGGCGAACGTTTTTTATCCGCCTACGTAGCAGGTTTTGAAACAGCGGTCCGGCTCGGGCAAGCCGCACCAGATCACCATGCTGGCGGTTGGCACTTAACAGGAACCTTAGGCACCGTGGGCGCTGCAGCTGCCTGTGCCAACTTGCAGGGCTTGAGTGCTCAGCGGTGTGTGGCTGCGTTAGGCATTGCAGCAACGCAAGCTGCCGGCATGCAACAAAACCGCGGCACCAGCTGCAAGTCGTTTCACGCAGGCAAGGCCGCATCAAACGGACTGCTGTCAGCTGTGTTGGCCGGTCAGGGCTTTTCTGCCTCGAACGAAATTCTGGAAGGCAAAAAGGGCTTCATCAGAATTTACAGCAGCGCCCAAAGTCCAACCAAACTGATTGACGGGCTGGGGCAGCGGTGGGAGCTGCTGTCCAATGGCTACAAGCCTTACGCTTGCGGTGTGGTTTTGCACCCCGCTATCGACGCGATGATTGCCCTGTCTGAACAATTGCCTGCCGGCTCCACACATTGGAGGCAAGTGGCCTCGGTGCAGTTAAGCGTCAACCCTGATGCCATTCGGATCACCGGCGTTCAGCAACCTGGCACTGGCCTGATGTCCAAATTCAGTATCGCCCACGCTGCTGCTGTTTCCTTTATCGATCAATCGGGTGGCCTTCAGCAGTTTTCAGACAGCGCCCCGGCCAGAGCCGATGTACAAACCTTTTCTCGGCATGTTCAGGTCTCTGGCTTGGATTCATTGGGGAAAGACCAGGCACAAGCCAGCTGCACGCTGACCAGCGGCGAGGTCATTCGCGTTGCCATTGAACATGCAAGAGGCACGCATAAGAACCCTTTGACAGACGAACAACTGGTACAAAAATACCTGGGCAACATCCAAACCTTGAGTGGACGCGAGCAATCAGCCAAACAACTCAAGGCGCTGTGGCAAATGGACACAGCCATTGATGCGGCCAATGTTTTCTTCGCGTCAAGCGCACAGTAGCGCGCGTGGGGCGCAAGCCAGGCCTTGCTATCTGCGGCTTTCCTGTTCAATGGCTTGGTCGCCGCAGCCCGTCCGGCCGCAAGCGTCAACACCCACTATGAAAACGCCTTGCCTGATGCTCAGCCACCTTTGTGGCGCGCAGCGAAGTCGTTGAGGCGGCCTGGCCTGCTGCAACGCGATGGCCAGGCCGATTCGTCCGCCTTATCTACTTACCGCCTTTGAGTTGATCGACCAGCGCTTTGTATTTCACTGACTGGTTAGCCCGAATTTTCTCGTAGGACTCGCCATCGATCATGTCGGTGCCTTCACCAAGTTTTTTCATCAGCGTCATGTAAGTCTTGTCGTCGTTCAATTTTACGAATGCGGATCGTAACTTGGCCAGCACGTCTGCTGGAACGCCACGCGGTGCGAGCATCACACGGTTCATGGTACCAACCTGATCGATGCCTTTGAAGCCGAGCTCGACAGTGGTGGGGACACCTTTGGTCAGGGTTGTTGCCGACACGGAGGCGAGCACGCGGATCGCATCACCCTGGGAATCAATCACTGAGGGCAATGCCATCGTGACGTCGATGTCACCGGCAAGCAGGGCCTGCAGTGCAGGGCCACCCCCTTTGTGCGGCACCAGCGTTGCCTTCACACCCGCATCGCTCAAAAGCATAGCCCCCGGAACCATGAAGGCGCCCCAATTGCCCGAGTGACCAAAGCGCAGCTTGCCTGGGTTCTGCTTGCCCCACGCAACCATGTCTGCAAAGCTCTGCCACTTGGAATCCTTGCGCACAATGATCGATGGGGCTGCAGAATTCGTACGCACCACGGTCACGAAATCCTTTGTCGTGTTGTAGGGCAGCTTGGTCACGTGCTGCTGCAACTGGTCAATGAAGTTGTGCGTAAACAGCAGCGTGTAGCCGTCGGCTGCGGCTGCGGCTGCAGCAGAAGTGCCGGTGGCGCCACCCGAGCCGGGCATGAGCTGCACGATCACCGGTTGCCCCAGGTAAGTGGGCAAGACGCTCGAGATGACCCGGGCATTGAGGTCATGTGAGCCACCCGCACCTAGCGGAATAATCACCGTGACCGGCTTCTCCGGGTACGCTGCCAAGGCGGAGCCAATCGTCATAGCAGACAAGATCACTGTCGCGGCAAGTCGCTTGACGACGGCGGGACGGGGGAAGATACGGGGAAATGCTTTCATCTTGTTGTCTCCTTGTTGTAAATACTGTCAAAGGTGATGCGCATCGCGCTGGTCAATGAATCCTTCACTGCGACGGGTCGCTTGGGGGGAGGTCGGTGCGTCGCTTCATGCGCCACCAGACCAAGGCGGTCAGGATTGGAATGCCAATCAGCAAAGCGACCGATACCGGACGCTCGCCCACAATATAGCCAGCCAAGTCTCCCTGCGAAAGGATAACAGTCTGGCCCAGTGCATATTCGAGCGGCGGCGTCAGGATGAAACCCATGACCAGCGGCGAGACATCAAAGCGCAACTTACGCGCCACATAGCCAAACAGGCCGAACCCGACCAGGAACAGCAAATCCATCGTATTGCTGCGGTACACGTAAGTACCAGCCACGGCGAAAACCAGTGTCAGTGGCACAAGATAGCTCTTGGGCACAGAGATGATCCGGGCAAACAAGGGAATCAGCAGGTAGCCAAGTACCGCCAGCAAAATACAAGCAATGAGCATGGAGGAGAGCAGCGCATAGACCAAGGGCGCCTGCTGCTGGAACAGTTGCGGCCCAGGCCGCAATCCCTGCGCAATGAAAGCACCCAGCAAAATGGCCGTGATGTTGTCACCTGGAATACCCAGCGTCAGCAGGGGCACCATCGTCGGCCCGTTGACCGCATTGTTGGCCGCTTCCGGCGCAGCAACGCCGTCAAGCTCTCCATGGCCGAAACGCTCCGGATGAGGTGAGGCATTGCGCGCTGCGGCGTAGCCGACGAAGGCTGCAACCACCTGACCCACACCCGGGATTGCACCGATCACCGCGCCAATGCCAGTGGAGCGCAGGATGGTGGCCATGGAGGCGCGCAATTCGGCCATGGACAGCCCGCTGCCCTCGGGGCGGGCGCTGAGCCCCTTACGTGCCATCGACAAGCGGTCTTCCACCGCCAGCAAGATCTCAGGGATCGCAAACAGGCCAATCAACATTGGCAGCAGGTCGATGCCGGCCTGCAGGGCAAACACATTGAACGTGAAGCGGTCGAGCGCACCGATGGGATCCTGGCCTATCAGGGACAGGAACATGCCGATCGCCAACATCAGCATGCCCTTGGCCATGGCGCCGCTCGTGGTGGCCCCAATGATCAACATGCTGGCAGCGAGAATGATCACCAGTTCAGGAGGACCCACCCGCATCGCAACCAAGGCGATCGGGCCGATCAACAAAATTGTCAGCAGCGATGAGAGGGTGTCGCCCGCTACCGATGCGGCCAAGGCCATCTCGAGCGCCTTGCGCGACATCCCTTTGCGGGTAAGCGCCGGCCCATCGTAGGTGGTGGCCACCGATGCGCCGGTACCGGGAATACCGATCAGGATTGCCGGAATAGATCCACCATAAATTCCGCCCTTGTAAACCCCAATCAGGAAGGGAATGCCAACCAGTGGATCAAGAAAAAATGAAATCGGAAGCAAAACAGCCATCGCCATGACGGTCGTGAAACCGGGCAGGGCGCCAACCAAAATACCCAGGACCAGACCTATTGCCGTCATGGCCAGCGTGTCCAGGCGCATCACCATCTCGATACCGGCGAGCAGGTCCGTCAGCATGCCTTAAAACCCCAGACCCAAGAACGGAAATGGCGGCAGCGATACCAGCAACAAGCGCGTGAATACCACGTACATCACGCCAGGCACCACAAAGGCGGCCAGCGCAATGCGCCCAGGACTGCGTGATCCGTAGTAGATCGACAGGCCCACGATGGTCAATACGCTGGACAGTACGAACCCAAGAGGCACCAAGAGCAGCGCATACAGAACCGCCGTGCCCAGCGTGACGACGAGCGCTTTCAGCGCGGCGCCTGACAGGCCAGACGTCCCTATGGAAGACGGGCGAGCGCCGCGAAAACTCAGCACCAAGTTCCACAGGCTGATCAGCGCCCAAATCGCCGTGACCACACGCGGAAACACCGTGGGTGCCATGTCCCCGGAAGCCATGCCCAGGATCGTTGGCGGGGTCTCAACCTGCCCGGGCGTGGCGATAAACAAGCCCACAGCCAGTACCAAATTGATGGCGGCGGTCCAGGCGTCGGATCGGTTGATCGTCATCGCGGCGCCTGCTGCAAGTAGCCTGCCATGGCCAGCGGGTCGCCAAAAGCGCGCGCGTGCGCCAACATCGGCTCGCAGCAGGTGCGCATGGCAGCCAGGTCGATCTGGTCGGCGGGCACCACTTGGACGTGATGCTCGGCCAGGACCGCCAACGCCCGCGCATCCTCGCAGGCGGCCAGCGCATGCTGCCGGTGAGCAGCCATGGTCGCGGCAGCACGCACAGCCTGGCCTTGTGCCGTCGTCAGCGCCTCGAACCAAGGTCGATGGCAAACCTGCAGCACCACGCCAAACAGGTGGCCAGTCAGGCTCACATGACCATGATGGCGCCACAACTCGAAACCCACGAAGTTGGCCAGCGGATTTTCCTGGGCATCGACCCGGTGATCGGCGACGGCCTGGCGCAGCTCACTGACATCGAGACTGACGGCAAGAAAGCCCAGCGCGCGCATCGTCGCCCGATACTCTTCACTGTCCAGGGTGCGTATGCGCATTCCCCTGCAGTCATCAGGGTCGTGAATCGGATGCTTGCAGTTCGACAGGTGGCGAAAGCCGTTGTCCCAGAATGAGAGGACCATCAGCTCAGTTTGATCAGCCACTGCCTCTGCAAGGCGCTGCCCGCTGGGGCCGGCCAGTGCGTGCAGTGCGCGCTGGCGGTCATGCACACTGAACGGCAAGTCCAGCAAGGCGAGTTCGGGCACCCGTTCACTCAGGTAGCCTGAGGCCATGTAGCCAGCCTGCACGTCGCCAGCCTCAATACCGTCAAACAAACTGCGCGCCGACAAGCCACGGCGCGTGACGTCATCCTCGATCTGCACAAGCCAGGACGCATCCACGCGGGCCAACTCCTCGCCGAAAGTCCTCAGCGCCTGCGTCATCACCGAACCGGGGCCCTGGTAACCTGCTAGGTTGACCGGCACACCCTTGGTCATCGGGGGCTGCCCATAGGCAGGACATCCGACGACCCAATGCACCGACAGTACATGGGGTGTGCGCGTTCAGGGTGGTCGCGCCCGGTAAGGCCACGCTTGCTGCACGACCCGCCTCGCGTGGTCGCCGGGCCGTCGGTCAGTGCCCGCACGTGCGCGAGCAAGCTCAGCGCCATGAACGTGCCCAGCAAGGGGCGAGGACAAGAATCGGAAATTCAGCCATAGGGCAGCCAGTATCGCGCTGTTGGTGGGCGCTCTGAATCCGTAAAAACCCTCGGAATGGCACTTTTATGGATACACACCCAGCACCATCACTTGACGCACCTGTCGTGACTGTTGGGCTGCTGGTGATTCACCCGACTTCGCGCAAGGTGGCTACTGTCCTTGGTTCATCTTAAAATTTTCGTACACAATGAGCCACCCCCTTTCATCAAAAATACGGAGACCCAGCATGATTTTTACCTGCGCACCCACCTGTAAGCACCCCTATCACGAGCATGGTAAACAAGCCAAAGGCGCCGCGGGCATGTTCACCTCACTTGCCACCAAGAAGTTGGCGAAACGAAAAGACGGCCACCTGAATGTGGACGTGCATTGCCACTACTTCAACCCTGAAGTCGCTCAGAAAGCCTCTGTTTTAAAACCCCTTGAGCAAGAGGTCGGGCATATCTTTGCCAACCAATTGACGCGTGAGACCAATGCCCAGCAGATGCGTGACCGTGCTCCGATGCTGTCCGATGTTGCGGTGCGCATTCAGGACATGGACCGCATGGGCGTGGACATCCAAGCCGTGTCTCCGGCCCCTTTTCAGTATTACTATTTTGCCGAGGCTGGCTTTGGCGCAGAGTTAGCTCGTGACGTGAATGAGGGCATGGCTAAGCTGGCGGCCAGCCACCCTGAGCGTTTGATTGGATTGGGCACGGTCCCGCTGCAAGATGCAGGCTTGGCTGTCAAAGAACTTGATTACGCCATCAAGAAACTGGGGCTTCGTGGCATTGAGATCAACACCCATGTCAACGGGAAAAATCTGACCGACCCCTCGCTGAAACTGGAGAAATTCTTTAACCGTGTGAGTGAGCTTGGCGTGCCCTTGTTCATTCATCCAAATGGATTTACCGAAGCCAGTCGCTTGGAAAATCACTATCTGAACAACGTGATCGGAAACCCTCTGGACACCACCATTGCGGTCAGCCATCTGATCTTTGATGGCGTCATGGAGCGCAATCCCAAATTAAAGGTCTTGCTCGCGCATGCCGGTGGATACCTCGCCCATTACTGGGCCCGGATGGACCACGTCTACGGCGCGCGCCCTGATGGCCGCACAGCCATCAAACGCAAGCCGTCAACCTACCTGGAAAAATTTTATTTCGACACCATCACCTTTGACCCTGGGATGCTGCGCAACATGATCGATCGTTTTGGCGCCAATCATGTGATGCTAGGAACTGACTACCCCTACGACATGGCGGAGGTTGATCCCTTGGGTCTGGTTTCTGCGGTGAAAAGATTGAACAAACTTGACCGCGACCTGATCACAGGTGGTAACGCTGCCAAGCTGTTCAAGATCAAGGCACCCAAAGTCAAAAAGATCTGAGCCAGCGTGCTGGCGACCTTGTCTGCGCAGGCGTTCAATCCATGACGGTGCGCCAGCACCTCTTTGAATCAGACGCGCGCCTGGGGCAGTGCGCAGGCCGAAAGTTTTCACCAGTTTCTGCCATTTGCGAAGGATTGGTCATCAACAGCGCTTGATCAGACAGGTTCATCGAGCGCTTGCCAAACGCGACCAAAGAATTCATCGGCGTGCAGGGCGTTCAACCAGCGAACCACCAAGACCAAACGGCGCTGCGGTTCTACCCAGGTGAACGAACTGCCCGCTCCGATCGCAAAGTAGCTGGACGCAGGAACACTGGGGAAAACACATCGCCCAGTGTTCAGCCACAACAAGTAGCCATAAAAAGATGCCAGCGCACAAGGTGTGCGCATTCGCCTGATCCAATCTTCAGAGATCACCTGGCGGCCATTGGCTTTGCCATCATCAAGCAATAACTGCCCGACCAAGGCCTGATCCAGGCTTCCGATCGACAGCCCACCACCCCAGTGCGTGCCGCCTGGCACAGACTGCATGCGTTTTCCCTGAATATCGACCCAGGAGTTGTCATAACCCGCCCAGGACCATTGATTACTGGCACCTATCGGCGCCATGACTGTCTCGCGAAAAACATCGGGCAAAGGTCTGCCAAAAAGGTGTAGCAAGGCCAGCGACAACTGGTTAATGCGCACATCGTTGTATTCCCAAAAAGTGCCCGGATCCTGAAGCGGTCTTGGATCGCCTTTCTTGCCTTTGGGCAACACGCCTTGAAATTGCAAGGTGCGATACCGGTCCACCTGGTCTGGGATGCCAAAGCATTGCCCTTCCCATTCGCTGGTTTGGTTCAATAAATGCGCCCACGTTACCTGCGCAGCACGACCGGCATCAAAACCAATACCAGAAATCCGAGCGCCTACCGGTTCATCAACATCAGGCAAGAGGCCTTGATCATGGGCAACACCTGCCAGCAAGGCCAAGTACGTTTTAGCAATACTGAAGGTTAGATCTGGACGCTCTGGTTCGCCCCACGAGGCCACAGTTTGACCATCCAAAACAATGGTTCCCGACACCGGGCCTCGGGCATGGACCGGTCCAAGCAAACGATTCCAAGGTGGCGGGTCTTGCTGATGAATACCCCATTGATCACCGGTTTCCCGACTCCACGTTGACTCATGATCAACCGCGAATTGCAAAGCCTGCGCAAGTTTAGCGTTCATCTGAAGGTCCCTTTTCAATCAAAGCCCCATGAGTGCGCGCACGTGGGCACTGGTTCCACTGGCCAACCCTTCCATGCTGTAGCCACCCTCCAAAACCGAAATCACACGACCTGATGCTGTTTCATCAGCGATGCGCATGAGCTCACGCGTGATCCAGTGGTAATCGTCGTCAGTGAACTTCAGGCCTCCCAGCGGATCGAGGTGATGCGCATCAAAGCCAGCCGAGATGATCAACAACTCTGGGGCAAACGCACGCAAGGCCGGCAGCATCTCTTTGGTCATAGCGGCTCTGAAAGCATCAGACCCGGTACCCCGTGGGAAAGGAATGTTGCAGATGTTGTGGGCCGTACCGGTTTCCTGTCGCGCGCCTGTACCAGGGTAAAACTGTCCTTGATGACATGAGCCGTAGAACAACTCCGCTTGATCGTAAAACGAATTCTGTGTCCCATTGCCATGGTGCACGTCAAAGTCCATCACCGCCACGCGTTGCAGACCATGCTGCTCGCGCGCGTGCACCGCCGCAATAGCGGCCTGGTTGAAGACGCAAAATCCCATGGCCCGGTCTGCCTCAGCGTGATGCCCACAAGGCCGTGTGGCACAAAAAACGTTGTCAACCTCTCCAGCCACCACGGCGTCAACGCCTGAACAAGCGGCGCCCACACAACGCATCACCGCCTCTAGCGTGCCGCTCGACATGATGGTGTCACCTGCATCCAGCGCACGAAAGCCTTCTGTAGGCGACATCGCCTGCACCTGCTCAACGTACTCAGGTGTATGAATGCGCAGCACCTGCTCGAAGGATCCAAGTGGCGCGTCGCGCCAAATCGCTTGCGCAAATTCTGTGGTTTTCAAGGCTTGCAGAACCGCTTGCAAACGCTCAGGCGACTCGGGATGGTGTGGTCCTGGTTTATGCTCAAAACATGCAGCATGGGTATAGATTAAAGTGCTCATAGGGCTGGTCTCTCTTGAATACAATTGAATAGCAAAAACAGTTGTGTTACAACTTATTTCCGATTGGTATGTGGTACTGTAATGGATCGCGCTACCAGGATATTTTTCATGGCCCACCAAGCGCTGGACTATCACCTGAAAGCATATTTTTGTTGCCGTTGTTGACAATGGCTGTGGCTCTAACACCATCACCAAATGACCGCTTATCCCCATCTGCTCGCGCCACTTGATCTTGGTTTTACCACGCTTCCCAACCGGGTTTTGATGGGCTCGATGCACGTCGGACTTGAAGAAGCGAAGGACGGATTCAAGCGCATGGCGGCGTTTTACGCAGAGCGTGTGCACGGCGGTATCGGCCTGATCGTAACCGGGGGCATTGCGCCCAATGACCGGGGTCGCCCCATGCCCGGTGGTGCACGCCTGAGCACACCCGATGAGGCTGCCAAACACAAAATAGTGACCGACGCGGTGCATCAAGCCGGCGGGAAAATTGCCATGCAAATCCTGCACTTTGGCCGTTACGCCTACCACCAGGATCTGGTAGCACCAAGCGCCATCGCCGCCCCCATCAACCCCTTGATACCGCATGCACTGAGTACCGAGGAGGTCTATGAAACCATAGACGATTTTGTGCGCTGCGCGGCGCTTGCACACAGTGCCGGCTACGACGGCGTGGAGATCATGGGCTCTGAAGGATATTTGCTCAACGAATTCATCGCGTCTTGTACCAACCAGCGTGATGACGAATGGGGTGGCACATTTGCCAACCGCATTCGCCTGCCCGTGGAAATTGTGCGCCGCACGCGTGAAAAAGTTGGCCCCAATTTCATCATCATCTACCGCCTGTCCATGCTCGACCTGGTGGATGGTGGCTCGACGTTGGACGAAGTGATTGAGCTGGCCCAGGCGATCGAGGCAGCAGGCGCCACCATCATCAACACCGGCATTGGCTGGCACGAGGCGCGCATTCCCACAATCGCAACCAAAGTACCGCGAGCAGCTTGGGCCTGGGTCACCAAGCAACTCAAAGGCAAGGTCAGCATCCCACTGATCGCTACCAACCGTATCAACACACCAGAGGTGGCTGAGCAGCTGCTGGCCGACGGTTTCTGCGACATGGTATCGATGGCACGCCCGCTGCTGGCCGACCCCGAGTTTGTCAATAAAGCGGCCAGCGCTCGAGCGGACGAAATCAATACCTGCATCGCCTGCAACCAAGCTTGCCTAGACCATACCTTTGGCGGCAAGATCACTTCTTGCTTGGTCAATCCACGCGCTTGCCATGAGACCCTCATCACCATCAAGCCAGCGCTGAAAAAGCAGCGCATTGCCGTGGTCGGAGCGGGCCCGGCTGGCTTGGCCTTTGCAACCACGGCTGCGCAACGTGGTCTGGAGGTAAGCCTTTTTGACGCTGCGCAGGAAATCGGTGGCCAATTCAACCTGGCCAAACAAGTACCAGGCAAAGAAGAGTTTTATGAAACCCTGCGCTACTACGCCAGACAAATTGAACTCACCGGCGTGCGCCTGCACCTCAACCACCGCGCGGATGCCCAGACGCTTTTGGCAGGTGGCTATGACCATGTAGTCCTGGCTACTGGTGTGAGCCCGCGCCTACCGTCTATTGAAGGCATCAACCACCCTAAAGTAGTCGGCTATTTGGATGTGCTGCGCGACAAATGCCCGGTCGGTGAAACGGTGGCGCTGATCGGGGCCGGCGGCATTGGTTTTGATGTCGCGGAATTTTTGCTGCACCACGCGCCCTCCCCCAGCCAGGATAAGGCCAAGTTTTTCACTGAATGGGGCGTTGATCCGCACTACAAGTCTCGGGGTGGTGTAACCACGGCGCAGATTGAAGCGGCGCCACGCAAGGTGTTTCTGTTGCAACGTAAAGCCGGAAAGGTCGGCGCGGGCCTGGGTAAGACCACGGGCTGGATCCACCGCACCGCGCTCAAAAATCGCCAAGTTCACATGCTCTCGGGTGTGACTTACCGAAAAATAGATGACGATGGGCTGCACATCACCATGGGTGAGCGCGACACGCTCATTCCTGCAGACACCGTTGTGGTCTGCGCAGGACAAGAGCCCCAGCGTGAGCTGCACGCCGCTTTGTTAGCGGATGGCTGCAGCGTGCACCTGATTGGCGGCGCCGACGAAGCCCTTGAGCTCGATGCCAAACGTGCCATCAAGCAAGGTACTGAGTTGGCCATTGCCATCGACCAACTGCCCATCAGCAGCCACGAAGTCCCGCCAACAGAGCCACCCCAGCCCACAAGTGCGGACATTGCGTCGGCAAATGCTGGCTTGAACCCAAGCAGTGGCTATGAAACCTTGCGCATCAGCCTGCGCCACCACGTTGCAACCATCACACTGAACCGCCCTGAAAAGGCCAACGCCATGAACTTGGCTATGTGGCACGAATTGCGTCGGGCTTTCCAGTGGGTAGATGCCACGCCCGATGCACGTGTCGCGGTGCTGCAAGGCGCAGGCAAACTGTTTTGTGCGGGCATTGACTTGCACATGATGATGGGCCTGAGCGAGCAGATTCAAGATGACTGTGATGGACGCACCCGTGAAAACTTGCGGCGCGTGATTTTGGACCTGCAAGATACCCTGACGAGCCTGGAGCGTTGCCGCAAACCGGTGCTCGCAGCCGTTCATGGCGCTTGTATTGGCGGGGGCATTGACCTGATCTGCTGCGCCGACATGCGCTACTGCAGTGCCGACACTACTTTCAGCATCAAAGAGGTTGAACTTGGCATGACTGCCGACGTGGGCACACTGCAACGCTTACCCAAGCTCATCGGTGAGGGCATGGTTCGCGAATTAGCGTACACCGGACGCAGCTTCAACGCGCCAGAGGCCAGTGCCATGCACTTGGTCAACCGCGTATTTGAATCTACAGAGGCGCTGCACGCTGGCGTGCGAGACATCGCGTTGGCCATTGCTGAGAAGTCACCGCTGGCGGTGCGCGGAATCAAAGAAATGGTCACCTATGCGCGGGACCACACCGTGGCCGACGGTTTGAATCACGTAGCCACATGGAACGCCGCCATGCTGATGAGCAATGACTTGCAAGAAGCGGTGATGGCCAATATGGGCAAGCGCAAGCCCGAATTTAAGAATTAAACCGCCGACACAACACCTGTGACCGGCAATGACCCAAGCCCACGAGGAACCCCAATGAAGCCATTTTTCCACTTGACCATCGCCTTAACCATGATGCTAAGCATGGGAGCCTGCTCAAAGAATGAAAAGGCTGAAACAGTATCTGCGCCAGTTGTCGGCGCGATCACTGCCACCAGTCTGGACACTGTTGCAGCCAAAGCCAGAGGCTTCACGGTGGGCGCAGTGATGAGCGCCCAAACCATTTATGTACTGTTTGACCCCCAGTGCCCCCATTGCGCTCGCCTGTGGCAAGCATCCTTGCCGCTGCACAACAGCATGAAATTTGTGTGGATTCCGATTGCCTTCAATGCGGGGAAAAGCCTGCCTCAAGGTGCGGCTCTGTTGTCGGCCATCAACCCGCTGCAGGCCATGAACGAGCACGAAACCGCATTGCTGGCTGGCACGGGCGGCATGGCTGCATCCAGCAGCGTTTCTGACGATTTGAGGCAGGCCATCGTGAACAACACCAGCTTGCTCAACGCATTGGGCGTGGAGTCGGTACCGTTCTTGATTGGTAAAAACCGGAAAACAGGCGCCCTGATCAGTCACACCGGCGCCATGGACACACCTGCTTTGGCGCAACTACTGGGTCTGAATTAAGCCCATTGCTGCGCCAGCGCCTGGGTTGGCGCCTCAGCCGGCGTTGAAGTTCCCGCTCAAGAGTTCAGGCAGACGGGTGTTGGACATGCGAAAGCCACAGGCTTGGGCATGACCGCCACCTTGCATGCTCTCAGCCAAAGCAATGCAATTAAAGTCTGCGCGCGATCGCAGGCCACACTTAACCAGCCCTTTTTTGTCTACGCTCCACATCAGCGCGAAGGTGCCGGACTGCTTGCTCAAGATGTCGCCAACCAAGCTGTGGAACATACCTGGCGCATTCACCATCAAACCGGCGACACCATTGAACACCAGGGGTTGCGCAGCCTCACAAATTTGTTCGGTTAACTTGGCAAATTTCTCCACCATGGCTTGCCCACGATCCATGAAAGTGCGCACCGCATCAGCATCAAAATTGGCTATCGCATGCCAACGCTCGAAATCAAATGCTTCCATGTCCAAGGCAGCAAGAAAAGCCGCACTCTGCGCATACTGCCAGACCCAGATATCACGATCTTCCACATACCGCACCAAGTCAGGCACAGCAAAGTCCGGCAGAAAAAACTCCCAAGCCAAACGAGCGCCCGACTTTTTCATATCAAAGTGCACCACACCGCAGCGGCATTTGAAACCAGTTAGTTTTTGAGCTGCACTCAGGTGGTGGTCCAGCATGACCAGTTTGGCGGCACGCTCATCGATGCCCTGCAAAATGTCCGCCGCGAAGGAAAAATCGAGGATGTAGACTGCACGCCCATCGAGCAAGGGCAGTTCCTCAACCGATTGAATGTCACCGTGGTCCAAACCCAGAAAAGTCGCTTCACCTGCAAAGTAAATCCAAGCGGCCAAGGCGGCAGCAAAACCATCAGGACAGTTTCGACCGTGGTAAATCACCAGCGGATTGGGGTCCTTACGGTCAGGACCGACGGGGAGTTTCAAGGACATACACACTTTCGGTTGCAGGACAGCAATGGTCTGCGTACGGCTCATTTTAGGTTGCTAACTGAGACACCCAAAAAAGTATGAGCCCAAGCATCAGCTTTGCGCTCGCGTCACAAAAAACCAATCAGTACTTTATAAAATCAGGGCATGACAACACCGCAGCTCCTGATCGCTACCGTTGAGCCCGACGGCCAACAGTTCGATGCCTTTGACGACACCCCACTTTTGCTGTCCATGGAAATGGGCGGCATAGACTGGCCTAGCTCGTGCCGCAACGGAAACTGCCGAACCTGTTTGGGCATGCTGCAAGAAGGCACTGTGCGCTACGACATGGAGTGGCCAGGCCTGAGCGCAGAAGAAAAGCAGGAGGGCTACTTCTTGCCCTGTGTCGCCTACCCGTGCAGCAAACTGACTATCGTGCGCTCACCCTGAGGATTGTTGCCTTCAAGATGTCACGCGGCAAGCATGAAACCGTCTAAAAATTCGCTCAATTGGACATAGGCATCCAGCGGTAAAACGTGCGCCACGTGCTGATCTGGGCGAACCAGAACCAAACAACCCTGCGCCCGGTCAATGCCGCGCATGTCAAACACATCGAAGCCAGCGCGCACGTCAATGCAGAACACTTTCTCGTAGTCCACCAAGCCAAAGCGCCCTTTTCGTGGGCGCAACAAACTGGGTAGTGCATTGATATCGAGCGCGCGGTTGCCTTGCTGGAACACCCCACGCACATCGATCACACTGTCTATGTCTGCGCCACTTGGCGTCAAGCGGCGCAAGGGCGATTGGTCGTCACGTTCTAAAAAATCGCACAAAGCGTGCAAGCGTGAGGGTGCTTGATGGTCCGAAGTACCAGCAAACGCAAAAAGCCGCCAACGGCCGTCAGCCAACACAACATGCCCCAAGTGCATGGGTTTGGCATCGGCCAAACGCATGACCGGTGCGGAATGAAAACGCTCACCAATTACAAATCCCTGGGCCAAATGCTGGTGGGTTTGTGCACCCGTCAACAGCGATTGCGCGTATTGAATCGCCGTACCTGCGGTGTAGCGCCCACTTTTTACAAAGTAGTTCTGGAACTGTTTAGGATCAACACCCTCGCCTTCTTGATCTGCATGGAGCTTGGGCCGGGTACTGATGATTTTGGACCATTCTCGATCAAAATCAATCAGCATTTTGGCTACTCCATGGCGCTCTTGGGAGTAACTGTGCAGCAGACTGCTTGGGCTGCGACCCGCCAACACCGCGGCCAGTTTCCAGCCCAGGTTGAAGGCATCACGCATCGACACGTTCATGCCCTGGCCCGCCTTGGGGCTGTGGGTATGACAGGCGTCTCCGGCAATGAACACCCGCGGCGCACGGGCGTCTGATTCTTCAAGCGCAACGTCGTCAAACTTGTCGCAAAGACGCTGACCAATGTCATACACCGACCACCAAACCACGTCTTTGACTTCCAGTTTGTAAGGATGAAACACCCGCTGGGCAGTGGCAATCAACTCATCGAGCTGGATGTTGCGCTGTGCGACCCGTTCGTCGGCACCCAATTTATCGAGCTCAACATAAATGCGGGTGAGGTAGCCACCTTCTCGCGGGATGATCAGAATCGAGCCGTGCTCTGCAGACTGCAGCAAACACTTCATGCGTACATCGGGGAAATCGGTGACAGCGAGAATGTCCATCACTCCCCAGGCCTTGTTCGCAGAATCACCCTTGAGTTCGCGCCCAATGGCGTGGCGCACCCGACTGCGCGCACCGTCACAGCCCACCACATACTTGGCTCTGATCGTCTCAATTTGTCCGGCGTGTCCACTGTCCACACGTTCAAAACGGGCACTTACAGGATAAGCCGCTTCACCTGCGTCGCTGGAGGTGTTGACCACCAAGTCCAAGAAGCGTCGCGCGTAGTCGGGCTCGAGCCTTGTGGGCGATTGACGCATCACCTCGAGGTAGTAATCATGCACGCGTGCCTGGTTCAAAACCACATGGGGAAATTCTGACAAGCCATCCTCGGTGTCATAAATTTGTCCGCCTCGCACAATGTTCGCAGGCGTGGCTACATCAGGCTTCCAAAACGTGGTTTCGTTGATCCAATGCGCCTCTTTCATCAAACGCTCAGCAAAACCAAACGCGTTGAACATTTCCATGGAACGGCAGGCGATGCCATCGGCCTGACCTTTTTCAAGCGGGCCTTCTTTTTGCTCAACGATGCAGGTGCTGATGAACGGGAACGCTGCCAGTTGCGCTGCCAGGGTCAAGCCCGCTGGCCCGCAACCCACAATCAATACATCCACCTGATCAGGCAAATTCCGACCTGGCTCTCGGGGCTGAACAGCGGCCGATGGCGCGTGCACCAAAGGGTCACCTGGACAAAAACCATTCAAATGAAATTCCACGAACAACTCTCCGATTCTTTAAATTCAACAGACCGTCACAGGCACACACGCTGCCAGCAGTTTTCACTCGGGGCGTGGAATTTGCTTGAAACGAATTTTGCGATCAAGCGCGATGGCATCTTTTTTGATTTGACGAACCGCGTCCAAGCGCTCGCCTTCGGCCCACCATATCGCAAATTCATCAGGACGCTCCAAGGTCAAGCGGCCCATCGCAGCCGCTCGAAAATCATAGATCACGATTTCCGCGGCTTTTTGCCAGTTCACATGTTTTCCTGAAGACAACGCACCTCGCTGTCGACCAATTGTTTCAAGCAAGACCTCTTCTTTTTGCGCCACAACCTCAGCGATTTTGTACCGCTGCTGCAGGGCTTGAGGGTAATTGTCGCGCAAATAAGCCACCAACTCCAGCGCCACCTCTTGCTCATCAAATGCGTTTCGCCCGACCGCACCACTGGCAGCCAAGTTGTAGCCGCTTGCCGCCACAATGATGCGCGGCCATAGCAAACCCGGCGTGTCATAAAGGTAAAAATCGGGGGCCAAGGTGATCCGTTGCTCTAATTTGGTCACACCAGCTTCATCGCCTGTTTTGGCCGCACGTCGCCCAGTCAAGGTATTGATCAAGGTGGACTTGCCCACATTCGGAATACCGCATATCAGCACCCGCATCGGTTTCACCATGCCCCCTCGCGTCGGGGCCAAGGTACGGCAGGCGTCGATCAAAGCTTTAGCGGGCGCCGCCATGCTGGCATCGAGCGCCAGAGCACGGGTTTGTGCTTGTGCGTTGTAATGCGCCAGCCACAGCGCCGTACAGACAGGATCAGCCAGGTCCTGCTTGTTGAGCACTTTGAGTGTGGGTTTGCCCTGAGTGAGCTCTGCCAGCATGGGGTTGGCGCTCGAGCCAGGCAATCGGGCATCGAGCATCTCGATGACAACATCGATGGCCTTGACACGCTCTCCAATCGCCTTGCGCGTCAGGTGCATATGCCCTGGAAACCATTGAACGGCCATGCTTACAAATCCAAAGCCGGACGCAAGCCAGCTGGCCGAACAAATCGCCAGCGGCCAATCAATACAGCGCTACCGGCAGAAAGCACTGCAACCACCATGGTCCTGTCCAAGGCCAGCAGCCACTGGCCATCAAAAGCACCAAATAAACTGGCCTTGAGCGCCCTGACAACCCAGGTGATCGGCAAATAATCACTGATTGCCGAAAAAATACCTCCGCTGAGTTCCACCGGCAAGATACCACCCGAGGACGACAGTTGCACCGCTAAAAGAATCAGGGCCAGCGCTTTGCCAACGTCACCCATGGCACGTGTCAAGCCGTAAATTACCATTAAAAATGTGGCCGCTGACAAGCCCAAGGTGGTTGCCAAGCCCACGTTGTCGAAAACCCGAATTTCAAGAACCTTGACCAAACAAACCCATACCATCAAGGCCTGCATCAACACCAAAGCCATTGGCAACATGATTTTCGCGCTCATTTTGGTCAAGGCTGAGGCCCTGGCCACGCTATGCGGTAAGGCACGCAGGTGAAACAAAAAAGCCACCATGCTGGCACCCAACCAAAGGGCACCTGGAATGATGTTGGGTGCAAACCCACTGCCATTGTTTTGTACCGATGCCACCACCTCAACAACAGGCCTGACCGAATTGGCCAAGCCCTGCGCATTGCCTTCAATCTGCCTGAGCGAGGTCGGCAAGGCATTGTTCAAAAGTTCTAACCCACCCGCCAAATGTTGGGCGCCCTCAGCCAGCTCCCGTGTACCCGTTTTGAGCTCACGTACGCTGACATTGATCTTGTCCGATCCTTGGGTGAGTTCATTCAAACGATCGTCGGCGGGTAGACGCGTCACGATATCTCGCAGTGCTGACTTCATAGCACGGGCGCCCTCGGTCAGACTGTTGACGCCCAAGGCCAATTGAACGGATCCGTCACTGAGCTGTCGTTGACCCTGACCAAGACCAAGGACACCCGCATCAAGCTCGGCAACGCCGACACCGAGTTGATCCAGCGCCACATTGATTTGTTGCGGAACGAAACTGCTCTCTGCGGTCTGGGCCTTAAAGCCCGTGATGCCTGTGTGCAGACCATTAACTCCCGTTTTCAATCGGTCCAAGCCTGCTGAAAACTCGTGCTGTCCATCAACCAACGCTTTGGCGCTGTCCTCGAGTTTGCGCAAATCTGCATTTTTCGGGCGTTGCGCATGCAGGGTGCGCAGGCCGGCAGACAAGGCCTTGGTTCCACTGATCAAGGTATCTACGCCTTGGTCAAGCGTCCCAGCGCCGATGGCAAGGTCCTGCGCGCCATCGGCCGCCTGCACAGCGCCAGAGGCTAAGTTTTGCGCGCCTGCTCGCAGTTGGGATAAGCCATTTTGCAAATTAACCAAGCTACGTTGACTGCCACTTGACTCTTCCAGCACGAGTGCCCAGCGTTGTTCATTCAAGCTTTGATTCACCTCTCGGCCAAGGTCTTCGGCAAACCGTCGCGCCAGGCCCGCACTGGTGTAGTTGTTACCTTCAGAGGTAAAAACAACCAGTTTTCCAGCGCCGGCCTCGGAACCAGGAATAGCGTTGGAGCTGAAGTCAGCCGGCACGATCAGCGCAAAGGCCAATAGCCCTTCTTGGACCAGTCGCTTGGCCTTGGCTTCATCGTTGAATTCTTGGTAGCCATAAGAAGGTTTGCGCTTGATTCGCTCTACCAGATCACGTCCAACATTAAATGCCTGCTGACGGTATGCCAAGCCAACGTCCAAATTCACAAGCGCCACCGGCAAGGACCCGGTTTTCGAAGCCGGATCCCATACGCTGGTCAAATAAATCAGCACGTAGACAGCCGGAATCAACACCACTGTCAAAGCCGCCAAAAACAAGCGAGGGTAGCGCCCAAAAAAATGCGCTTCCAAACGCACAATGCGCAGAAACGCACTGCGTCGCGACAGCTTGGCTTTCATTCAATGATCAGCTTCAGGCGCCCCATGGGCGGCGATGGGGGCCAGACCCGAGTTCACATCGGCGCATTGGGCTCTGTGGCGCAGTGCATGGTCCATCACAACCAAGGCCAGCATGGCCTCGGCGATCGGTGTAGCGCGGATACCTACACAGGGATCATGACGCCCTTTTGTCAGCACCTCAGTAGGTCGCCCCAGGGTGTCAATCGAAGGCCTTGGTACCAAAATCGAGCTGGTCGGTTTGATGGCTACCGAAACTTCTAAGTCTTGGCCGCTGCTGATACCGCCCAGCACCCCGCCTGCATTATTGGACAAAAAACCACGCGGTGTTAATGCATCACCATGCTCGCTTCCCCGCTGACTGACACTGGCAAAACCCGCGCCGATCTCAACGCCCTTGACAGCGTTGATACCCATCATGGCATATGCAATGTCGGCGTCCATCTTGTCAAACAAGGGCTGACCCAGACCAACGGGCACGTTGGTGGCTGTCACGCGCAAACGCGCCCCACAGGAATCGCCTGATTTGCGCAGGGTATTCATATAGGCTTCCAGCGCAGACACATCAGCAACCGGCGCAAAAAAGGGGTTCTCACCGACATGCGACCAGGACTCAAAACCTATGGGTAAGTCGCCAATCTGCGTCATACAACCACGGAATTGAGTTCCGTACTGCACTTGAAGCCACTTTTTAGCCACCGCACCAGCCCCCACCATGGGGGCCGTCAGGCGCGCGCTGGAACGCCCGCCGCCGCGCGGATCGCGCAGGCCGTACTTTTGAAAATAACTGTAATCCGCATGCCCTGGACGAAAGGTCTGAACAATGTCACCGTAGTCCTTGCTGCGCTGGTCGGTATTGCGAATCAGCAGGCAAATTGGTGTACCCGTGGTTTGGCCTTGATAGACGCCACTGAGAATTTCTACCACGTCAGGCTCATTGCGCTGCGTGACAAATTTACTGGTGCCTGGACGGCGGCGATCGAGGTCAAACTGAATGTCCGCCTCGCTCAGCGGCATGCCCGGTGGGCAGCCGTCAATCACGCAGCCAATGGCCGGGCCATGTGACTCACCAAAATTGGTGACTGTAAAAAATTTTCCGAATGTATTTCCGCTCATGGCTTGGATTATCTCTGAGCGCTGGCGTGCACTGGTTTCTGTTACACAATGCCGCGCGCTAACTAAAGAATTTAGAGTTTGCTCGAGGGCTCATCCGCAGACTCAGGCCAGTCGTTGATGTAAGCCTTGAGCATCTTGTTTTCAAAATTTTCCTGCTCAACCACTGCCCGCGCCACATCGTGAAAGCTGATGACGCTCATCAGCGTGCTGCCATCCATCACCGGCATGTAGCGCGCATGCGAATCGAGCATCATGTGACGAACCTCATCCATATCGGTCTCCAAAGTGCATGTCAAAGGTTTGACATCCATGGCTTCACGCACCGTCGTTTGCTTGATGTCACCACCTGACTTCACCAGGACCTGGGTGAGTTCGCGCACGGTAACCATACCAACCAAGACGCCGTTTTCCATGACCACCAATGAACCAATGTCACGATCGGTCATCAGATGCAACGCAGACATGAGATTTTCACTCGGTGTTACGGTGTACAAAGCGCTGCTTTTAAGTCGCAATATGTCACTGACTTTCATGGATTTTCTCCTTTTGAGTGGTGAGCCCAATGCTGCGAATATAGCCCACAATAAGCCTACGAGCTAACTGGTTCGCCCAACCCTTTTGATAACCCAACCAACGAATTCATATGCCTGGCTTTTCAGACCCCGGATTTGACACCTTGTCGCTACACGCTGGCGCATCCCCCGACCCCAGCACCGGCGCACGTGCGGTGCCGATACACCTGAGCACCTCCTTCGTCTTCGAGTCAAGTGACCATGCCGCGGCGCTGTTCAATCTGGAGCGCGCTGGCCACGTGTATTCGCGCATCAGTAACCCAACCAACGCCGTGCTGGAGCAACGCATTTCAGCCCTTGAAGGCGGCATCGGTGCACTTTGTACAGCCAGCGGCCAAGCTGCCTTGCACCTGGCCATCGCCACATTGATGGGCTCGGGCAGCCACATAGTGGCCAGCACCGCTTTGTATGGTGGCTCGCAAAACCTCTTGCACTACACACTCAGGCGCTTTGGTATCGAGACCACTTTCGTGAAACCCGGCGACATCGACGGATGGCGCGCTGCTGTACGCCCAACAACCAAACTATTTTTCGGCGAAACCGTTGGCAATCCAACACTCGATGTGCTCGACATTCCCCAAGTCAGCGCCATCGCCCATGAAGCAGGCGTGCCGCTGCTGGTTGACGCCACACTCACCACACCATGGCTGATGCAGCCCTTTACGCTGGGCGCAGACTTGGTGGTGCACTCAGCAACCAAGTTTTTAAGCGGGCACGGCACCGTACTGGGCGGCTTGGTGGTTGACAGCGGCCAATTTGACTGGGGGCGTAGCGGCCGCTTTGAGGAGCTGTGCCAAGCCTATAGCGGCTTTCACGACATGGTGTTCGACGAAGAGTCGAGCGTGGGTGCATTTTTGCTGCGCGCGCGGCGCGAGGGCCTGCGCGACTTTGGCGCTTGCCTGTCACCGCACTCCGCTTGGTTGATTCTGCAAGGCATTGAAACACTGTCGCTTCGCATGGACCGCCACATGCAAAACACGCATCAAATCGTTGATTTTCTTGCGTCTCACAAGTTTGTCTCCCATGTGGGCCATCCCCTGTTGACGACCCACCCTAGTCATCAACTGGCTCAACAGCTGTTGCCACGTGGTGCCGGATCGGTATTCAGTTTTGACCTCAAAGGCAGCCGCGCCCAAGGCAAGGCCTTTGTCGAAAGCCTCAAGATCTTCAGCCACTTGGCCAATGTGGGCGATTGCCGAAGCCTGGTGATCCATCCAGCCAGCACCACCCATTTCCGCATGAGCAGCGAAGCCCTTGAAGCTGCCGGCATCAGCCAGGGGACCATCCGCTTGAGCATTGGCCTGGAGGACCCCAATGACTTGATCGACGACATCAAACGCGCCCTGAAGATCGCGGAGAAAACAGCATGAAAGTCAGTATCAATGGGCAAGAGACGTATGCTTACACAGGCGGAAAAGCATGGCTTGCCAATCAACCCACTGCGATCTTCATTCACGGCGTACTGGGTGACCACAGCGTCTGGGCTTTGCAAAGCCGCTTTATCGCCAACCACGGTTGGAACGTGTTGGCTGTGGACTTGCCTGGCCAAAGCCGCAGCGCTGGCGAAGCACCAAGCTCTGTCGAAGCTGGCGCCGACTTCATTGCGGCGCTGATGCAAGCCCTGGGGCTTGAAGAAGCTGCTTTGATTGGGCACAGTTGGGGATCATTGATCGCCCTGGAGGCCGCGGCCAAGTTGCAAGCGCGCGTCAGCCATTTGGTGTTGGTAGGTACCGCGTTTCCAATGTGTGTCACCCCCGCCTTGCTTGAAGCCACACAATCAGACACGGCAGGGGCGATCAAAACGGTTAACCAGTTTTCACACAGTCTGTTAGCGCCACCGCCATCGGGCTTGGGGCCAGGCACCTGGGTTAAAGGTGCCGCACTGGCGCTCAACCGGCGTGTGCTCGCCAGCAACGCTGGCGTTAATCTCTTGCACCGCGGATTTGTCGCCTGCGATAGCTACAAAAATGGCCACAAGGCCATCGCCCAAATCACCTGTCCGGTACTGATGATTTTGGGGTCGGCCGACCAGATGACGCCCCCTCAAAGTGCGCAAGGTTTGTACGCAACAGCCCGTGATGCGGGCAAGGATGTGCAAAGTTGTTTGCTTGACGCGGGTCACTCCTTGATGACAGAGGCGCCGGACGCTACCTTGGGCGCCATGTACGATTTTCTTAAACGCTGAGGCCATCAATTGAGCAACGGCTTGGCGCGCAACCTCTCGGAACTGGCCCTTGAACAGGTCGACAGCCCTGCAACGCAAGCGGTCTTGAACGAGGCACTAAAGCACGTCCTTCAAAGTCAAGGTTTGCCAATGACTGACTTGCCTGAAACGCAGGGTGCTGGCGGTGTGTTTCAGTAACAAGGCTTCCAGCAGGGGCTCCAAGGTGGTCGTGCTGGGGTCGACCAACAGAACCAGACGGGAAGTGACATGCGGCTCATGGCTGACCTGCAAACTACCCAACCAATCCAGACCCACCAGCGCTTGAACAATTGGCTCGCACTGCGGCACATCAACATGCAAATGCCTGCTTAACTGTTCCATCGTCAGTCCTTTGACCGGTGTCGCCCGCGCTGCGTTCAAGTGTTGAAGCAACTCAAGCGCCAACAGAAATGACCACCCCGGCGCGCCAGCAGAGTGGCGCGAAATGCCCGACAGCAGGCTAGGCAAGTAGGCCACCATCACCGCGCCCAGCAAGACAATAACCCAGGCCGTGTAGATCCAGATGAGCAGAATCGGCAAAGTGGCAAATGCACCGTACAGCACCGAGTAAGTAGGCACCGCGTCCAAATAGGCCACCAACAAGCGCTTGGCTATCTCCAAACTGATGGCAACGAACACCCCGCCACTCATCGCATGCCGCCAGCGCACCTGGGTGTTGGGAACATAGTAGTAAAGCGCGGCCATGGCCGCTGACAGCAAGCCAAACTGCAGTAAACCAAGAAGAAATTCAACACCACCGGGCATCCGACCCACCAGCCCAGCGCTCGCGCTGACAGCATAAGAAGTCAGCGACAAACTGGCTGCCATCAACAAGGGGCCCAGCGTCATCAGCGCCCAGTAAACCAGCACGCGCTGGCTAAAGGGCCGCGGCTTGCGCACCCGCCATATGCTGTTGAGCGTGCGGTCAATCGTCAAAATCAAGGCCAATGACGTGACGACCAAAATAGCCAGACCCGCCCCACCCAATTTACTGGCTTTACCGGCAAACTGGGTCAAATAGCCTAATACTTGGCGCGCAATGCTGTCCGGTATCAGGCTGGCAAGCAACCATTGCTGCAAATGCGCCTGAAACTTGGCGAACATCGGAAATGCCGTGAAAACGGCCAACAGAACCGTCATTGTCGGCACCAGGGCAATCGTCGTGGTGAAAGTCAGACTGCTGGCGGTCAAACCCAAATGGTCTTCACGAAAGCGCTCACGCAAGGTGAGTACCGTGGTGCGCCATGGGAAAACGGCAAGCGTGTCTTGGAGGGCTTTCAACCAAGCTCTGGTTGCCGACAGTAAATATTTGGGGGTGCGCATACCGCTATGATGCCACCCTCATGAATGACGCTATTTCACCCCCGAACACGGGACCCTCTGGCGCGGTGGCCAGTACCCGTTGGCTTGCCGTTGGCAGCCTGTTGGGCCTGATTTTTCTAGGCCTTGCCTGGGAACTGATGCTCGCGCCCTTGCGCCCAGGTGGATCCTGGCTGGCCCTGAAGGTGATTCCGCTTTGCGTGCCCCTGGCTGGTTTGCTCAAGCACCGGATGTACACCTACCGCTGGGTCAGCATGCTGGTCTGGCTGTATTTCATTGAAGGCGTGGTACGTGCTTGGGGAGACCCGCCGCCTGCTAAATATCTGGCGATGATCGAAATCGGTTTATGTCTGATGTTGTTCATCGCCTGTGCCATGCACGTGCGCTTGAGACTGAAATCAACCATTACACAAGTCGACTCCAACCATGAAAAATCTGCTCAATGAACTCCGAAGCATTGTCGGCGCCGCCCATGTGCTCAATGATGGTGACCTGACAGCCTGGGAACAAGACTGGCGCAAACGCGCACGCGGCCATGCACTTGCAGTGGTACGCCCGGCCAGCACCCAAGAAGTTGCGCAGGTGGTGAAGGCCTGCGCCAATTTCCGCTTGGCCAACCCGACAAGCCAGGTCAGCATCGTGCCCCAAGGCGGCAACACAGGGTTGGTTGTGGGATCCATTCCCGATAGCAGCGGTCACCAAATTTTGTTGAGCTTGCAGCGCATGAACGCCATACGTGCTTTGGACGCTGACAACCTGACTGTGACGCTGGAAGCGGGCTGTGTGCTGCAAACCGCTCAAGAACATGCGCGTGCCGCCGGCTTCCTTTACCCCTTGAGCCTGGGTGCAGAAGGTACCTGCACCATCGGCGGCAACTTAGGCACCAATGCGGGCGGCACCCAGGTACTGCGTTTCGGCAATACACGCGACCAGTGTTTGGGCCTGGAAGTTGTCACCGCTCAAGGGGAGATTTGGCACGGCCTGAGCGGACTGCGCAAAGACAACACTGGCTACGACTTGCGCCACCTCTATATCGGCTCAGAGGGCACTCTGGGCATCATCACCGCCGCCTGCATGAAGCTCTACCCGCTGCCCCAAGCGCAGGTCAGTGCTTGGGCCGCTGTGCCCAGTGTCGAGGCCGCCTTGACACTGCTAGGGCTGGCCCACAAGCACCTCGATGCAGGCTTGACAGGGTTCGAACTCATTGGCCAGTTCCCACTGCACTTGGTGAGCCGGCATTTTGCCCAGCTACGCCAGCCACTGCCCTTGGATTCGCCCTATTACGTGCTCTTGGAAAACTCTCGCAGCAGCGACCATGAACAAGCCAGTTCCGAAGTCGAACAATTGATGGAAACGGCCATGAACGAGGGCTGCGTGAGCGATGTTGCCTTGGGTAGCAACTTGTCGCAAACGGCAAGCTTTTGGAAAATCCGCGAAAGCATTACTTTGGCCCAAGCCGCTGAGGGACTGAACATCAAGCACGACATTTCAGTGCCAATTTCCCGCATTCCGGCCTTTGTCAAGCACACCGATGCCCTGCTGGCTCAGCACATTGAAGGCGTGCAGATAGTGTGTTTTGGGCACCTGGGTGATGGCAACTTGCATTACAACGTACAAGCACCGCCTGCGGCAGACAACGCTGAGTTTTTGCAGGCCTTTGAAACCCAGGTCAACCAATTGGTGTTTGATGCGGTCGACCAATTTGGCGGATCGATTTCGGCCGAGCATGGTGTTGGCAGCCTCAAAGTCGAGCAGCTGAAACACTACAAGTCACCCGTAGCACTGGCGCAAATGCGCGCCATCAAATCCGCCCTCGATCCCCAAAATCTCTTGAATCCAGGCCGAATTTTGAGCTGCGACAATGGGGCACCCTCATGACTACACCGCCCATCCGATCTCAATACGAAGACTTTATGCGCCATGTGGCCAGTAGTGGTGTGCTCAAAAACGACCGCACAGGCACCGGAACCCGTAGCGTGTTTGGCCATCAAATGCGCTTTGACCTGAACGAAGGCTTCCCGCTGGTCACCACAAAAAAAGTATTTTTGAAAGCCATTATTGTCGAACTTCTCTGGTTTTTGCGCGGTGACAGCAACGTGCGCTGGCTACAAGAGCGTGGCTGCACCATTTGGGACGAATGGGCCCGCGAAGACGGCGACCTCGGTCCGGTCTATGGTGTGCAATGGCGCAGCTGGCCCAAACCAGACGGCGGCCACGTTGACCAGATCACAGAGGTCATTGACACCCTAAAAAACAACCCGGACTCGCGGCGCATCATCGTCAGTGCATGGAACGTGGCTGAACTGAACAAAATGGCGCTCATGCCCTGTCACGCGTTTTTCCAGTTTTACGTGGCGCCAGCCGAAGCATCGGGCGGGCGCGGCCGCTTGAGCTGCCAGCTTTATCAGCGCAGTGCCGATATATTTTTGGGCGTTCCCTTCAACATCGCCAGCTACGCATTGCTGACCCATATGGTGGCTCAGCAATGCGATTTAGACGTCGGTGACTTCATCTGGACTGGTGGGGATTGCCACATCTACAGCAACCACACTGAGCAAGTGGCGCTGCAGCTGAGCCGCAACCCCATGGTCTACCCAAGCCTCAACATCAAGCGGCGCCCGCCCTCCATCTTCGACTACGAGCTGCAAGACTTTGAGGTTGTCAACTACAACCCTCACCCTGCCATCAAAGCGCCGGTTGCGGTCTAGGTCGACCAACGCGCTTTGTCCACTGGCCGAAACCGGCATCAGCCCTCATCCCATGCCTAGCCCTGTCACCCGTAAACAGCTCTGGAGCCTGGTTGCCCTGACGTTGATGTGGGGCATCAACTGGCCGATGATGAAGTACTCGCTGCGCGAGCTCTCCCCCTTGTACTTTCGCGCATTAACCATGAGCGGTGGTGCCCTCTGGCTGTTTGCCTATTACCGTTTTCAAGGTGTTCGCATGTGGCCCACACGCCAGGAATGGGGTACCGTGGTGTGTCTGGGCTTACCCAATATGCTGGGCTGGCACACTTTATCGATTCTGGGTGTCAAAGAATTGGCCAGTGGCCGTGCAGCCATTTTGGGCTTCACCATGCCTATATGGACCGTGATTTTGGGCGGCTTGTTGTTCAAGGAGCGCCTAAGCAGTCGCGTGGCCATGGCGGCGATAGCTGTTGCCATCAGCATCACCTTGCTGACCTTCAACGAACTCACAGCCCTGTCCGGTCATCCCTTGGGCATTATCTGGATGGAACTGGCGGCGTTGATGTGGGCTGCTGGTACCTTGATGATGCGCCGGGTGCACCTCACGCTGCCAGTAGAAACGCTGACCGTCTGGATGATGGGGCTGTCTGCTAGCTGCTTGTGGCTCATTGCGTTTGCCAACGAACCCTGGCCTCACTGGCAGTTTTCGGCCACCATGTGGTTGAGCCTTGGCTACGGCGTGTTGATCAATTACGGTATTGCCCAGACCATATGGGCGCGACTAGCGCGCCACCTGCCACCGGCCACCAGCGCCATGAGCATCATGGCTGTGCCGCTGGTTGGTACGCTGGGTGCAACCGTCATCGTCGGCGAATGGCCACATTGGGAAGACTATGTAGCCGTGCTGTTTGTCATGAGTGCCATCGCACTGGTGTTGCTGCCATCGCGGTCTAGGAGTGAACAAGGATGAAGCTGAATTTGATTTTGGCGCGATCGCGCAATGGCGTGATCGGCCGCAACAACACCCTACCCTGGCATGTGCCAGAAGACCTGGCGTATTTCAAACAAACGACCTTGGGCTCACCGGTGATCATGGGGCGTAAGACTTGGGATTCCTTGCCCCCACGTTTTCGCCCACTGCCTGGGCGTTTGAATGTGGTAATCACACGACAGGAAAATTGGCAAGCTGAAGGCGCCGTGGTGGCGCATTCGATTGCCCAAGCCTGCGAGCGCTGCCCACCAGAGAGCACTGCTTGGATCATTGGCGGCGCAGAGCTGTACGCGCTGGCCCTTCCGATGGCAGAGACGGCCGTCATCACTGAGATTGACGCCGATTTCGAAGGCGACGCCTTTGCGCCACAATTTGGTCCCGACTGGAACGAGCAGTCGCGCCAGGACCTGGTCACCGCCCAGGGCCTGAACATCAGCTTTATCACCCTCAACCGCAGACAAAAGGTTTAGCATGTCAAATCATGGTTTTCACGTACATGGCCCACATGAGCACGAACTCGAACATGCGCAACAAGGCGGGCATGACAACCACGGTGCCCACGACAAACAAGCGGGCATGACCAACCAAATTGCCCTGTTCACGGCGCTCATCGCCACAATTGGCGCTTTATTTGGTTACATGGGTGGCGCCACGCAGGCTGATGCCATGCTCTACAAAAACAATGCGGCCATCAAAAAAACTGAGGCATCCAACCAGTGGAACTACTTCCAGTCCAAAAGCACCAAGCAGTCGCTAGCGGAGCTGGCACGCGACTTGACGCCTGAGGATAAAAAAGCCACTTACCAAGCCAAGGTCGATCGGTACGAAAAAGAAAAAAACGAAATCAAAGCGGTCGCCGACAAACTCGAACTCGCATCGTCGAGTTGGGATAAGCGCAGCGACGACCAGATGCACCAGCACCACCGATGGGCGCAGTCGACCACGGTGCTTCAGGTGTCTATCGCACTGGCCGCCATTGCGCTGATCACACGTAAAAAGTGGCTTGAGAAAGCCATGTTTGCGGCCGGCGGCACTGGACTGATCATGGGCGTGCTAGCCGCTTTGCACCTGTAACACCTGATGAAGTTCGCCACCTGGAATGTCAACTCACTGACGGTACGTCTGCCACAGGTTCTCGATTGGCTGCACGACAACCCAGTTGATGTGCTCGCGCTGCAAGAACTCAAACTCACCGACGACAAGTTTCCCGAAGATGCCTTCAAGGCAGCGGGCTACCAAGCCCAGTGGTTTGGGCAAAAGACTTACAACGGTGTCGCGCTGATTTCAAAAACCCCGGCGCTGGATGTGGTGAAAAATATCCCAGGCTTTGAAGATGAGATGTCCAGGGTCATCACCGGCACCTTTGCGACAGGTCACGACGGCCCGCCGCTGCGTTTGGTTGGTGCTTATTTCCCTAACGGCCAAGAGCCTGGCAGTGACAAGTTTGAGTACAAGATCGCTTGGCTTGAAGGTCTACGCCATTGGCTGCGCACAGAATTGGCACATTATCCCCAGCTGGTTTTAATGGGAGACTACAACATCACGTTCGATGATCTCGATGTCTGGGACCCGCAGGGCATGCAAGAACAAATCCATTGCACGGAGGAAGAACGCTACCACCTGCGTGCCCTGTTGGCACTGGGCCTGAACGATGCACACCGCTTGTTCACGCAGCCCGGAAAAAGCTACTCTTGGTGGGACTATCGAGACCTCGCCTTTCGTCGCAACCGAGGGCTTCGTATCGACCACATCTTGATCAGCGAGGCACTCAAGCCGCTGGCAAAAGCCTGCTGGATCGACAAAGCGCCGCGTCAAAACGAGCGACCAAGTGACCATGCTCCGGTTGTGATTGAACTCAACGTTTGAGGGCTCAACCCTGCTTCTGCTACAGCCCCTCTAAAACAAAAATAGTGCGCTTGGCGGCCTGGCGGCCGATTTTCAAAACCTCTTGGTACTCTGGTGAATCGTAGAAACCATTGGCCGCCGCCGCGTCAGGAAAGCGAATCAACACAAAGCGTGTGGGTTCCCACAAATCGCTTTCTATAACGGTCATAGCACCGCCCCTGGCCAAGTATTCACCGCCATGCTTCTCCGCTAAGGGCTTGGCGCGCGACTTGTAAATCTCATAGAGCGCAGCATCCTCCAACAAGGTGTCCACTACCAAATAAGCTGCCATCGCCACCTCCTGATATCGAAAAGTTTGATTGAATCTGATTGGGCCAATGCGTCTGCCAGACACCCTGTGGCCAGCCTATTTGTCCAACTCCCCACGCTCCAGACCAAGCTCCTGAATTTTTCGGGTGATCGTATTACGGCCAATCCCGAGTTTGTTGGCCGCATCAATGCGCCGACCATGGGTGGCGCGCAGGGCCGCGTTGATCAGTTGTGCCTCAAAACGGCGGCTAAGCACATCCCAAACATCGGTGCGGTCAGTGTCCAAAATCTCCAAGGCCTCTTGAAAAAGGGTTGATTCCCAAGATGTGTTTTTATCAGAGAAGCGGCTATCAGTCAGATGCCCCGACGCACGATCAAGCGTGCCCTGCGGCTTCTTTTCAGGCTCAAGCGCAACAGCCTGCGGCACCGGCTCGGCCGTGGCAGCAAGGCGGTCCAGCATGGGCCCCATTTCGGGGGGCAGGTCTTTGGCCTCAATGACCTGGGCGGGTGCCATGACGGTGAGCCAGTGGCAGATGTTCTCAAGTTGCCGTACGTTACCAGGAAAATCGAATTGTGCAACCACTGCCAGGGCAGACTCCGAAATGCGCTTGGCTTCTATGCCAAGCTGCACGGCACTTCTGGACAAGAAATGGCGCGTCAAGGCAGGAATATCGTCACGTCGCTCACGCAGTGGCGGCAAGCGCAGGCGAATCACATTCAGACGGTGAAACAGGTCCTCGCGGAACATGCCTTCTTTGACACGCTGTTCCAGATTCTGATGTGTTGCCGCAATCACCCGTACATTGGTTTTCACAGCAGCATGCCCGCCCACGCGGTAAAACTGACCGTCAGACAATACGCGCAACAGTCTGGTCTGCAAATCCAAGGGCATGTCGCCGATTTCATCCAGAAACAAGGTCCCACTATCAGCTTGTTCGAACCGCCCCCGGCGCATCGCTTGGGCGCCGGTGAAAGCACCGCGTTCGTGACCAAACAAATCGGACTCCAGCAAATCTTTTGGAATCGCCGCCGTGTTGATCGCCACAAAAGGCCCCTTGGCGCGGGGAGAGTGTTTATGTAGGGCTCGCGCGACCAGCTCTTTGCCTGAGCCCGACTCGCCTGTGATCATGACCGTTACCTGGCTTTGACTCAAGCGGCCGATGGCCCGAAAGACATCTTGCATGGCCGGCGCCTGGCCCAGCATTTCAGGTGTAACCCCGCCCAGTTCAGCACTGCTGTCTTCGCGCTGACTTTCTTGCATAGCTCGACGGATGAGTTCAACCGCATTGGCCACATCAAAGGGCTTAGGCAGGTATTCAAATGCACCCCCCTGAAACGCAGATACCGCACTGTCGAGATCCGAGTAAGCGGTCATGATGATGACTGGCAGTCCAGGGTAGCGCACTTTCACTTTTTCCAGCAGCTCCAGGCCGGAGCCACCAGGCATGCGGATGTCGCTGACCAGGACCTGTGGTGCTGACTCAACATCGCTGGCCAGGGCGCTGAGTACTTCGCGCGGGTTGGTGAAGCACCGCGTAGGTATATTTTCTCGCGCCAGCGCTTTTTCCAGCACAAAACGAATGGACTGGTCATCGTCAACGATCCAGATTGCTTTCATGTCCATATAGGCCCGTCCTCAGGTTAAAGGAATCAATATCTTGAAGTCGGTTCGGCCTGGGACGCTGTCGCAATCGATCGTTCCAAGGTGTTGTTGGACAAAAGTCTGCGCAAGCGTCAAGCCAAGGCCTGAACCGCCCTCACGGCCGGACACCAGCGGGTAAAAAATACGCTCCTTGATCGCTTCAGGCACGCCAGGTCCGTTATCAATCACATGCAATTCCAATGCCAGGCGATAACGCTGCTTGCCAAGCGTTACTTGGCGGGCTATGCGGGTCCGCAGTATCAAGCTGGCTTTTTTTTCTTCGATGCGCTGCGCCAGCGCTTGACAAGCGTTTTGCGCGATGTTCAGAACGGCCTGAATCAGCTGCTCACGGTCACCACGAAACTCAGGTATTGAAGCATCGTAGTCCTGCGCCACCGTAAGACCATCTGAAAACTCAGCAACGATCAAGGTGCGCACACGCTCGCACACTTCGTGGATGTTGACATCGCCCACAAGATGTGGGTGCCGGTGGGGGGCCAGCAGGCGGTCAACCAACGATTGCAAGCGATCAGCCTCGCGAATGATCACCTGCGTGTACTCGCTCAAGTCCTCAGATTCGAGCTCCATTTCCAACAACTGCGCTGCACCTCGAATACCACCCAAAGGATTTTTTATTTCATGCGCCAAATTGCGCACCAGCTCCTTGTTGGTTTGCGCTTGCTCAGTCAAGCGCTCTTCACGGTCTTGCCGCGCCTGCAACTCCAATGGCAGCAGTTCGACCATCACCTCTTCGCCCTCATTGCACGACACCATCACGTGAACGGGTAATGCCTCTCTGGCAAACCGCAACAAACCAGTGTCATAACGAACAGCTGCAAAAGCTTGCGAACCGGCGCTCTGCAGCGCGGCCACCAAAGGCTGCGCCTCAGTGAAGAGGCCTGGGAAATACCGACCCACGATCGCTCTGCGAGACATACCCAAAGTATCTTCCAGTGCAGCATTGGCAAACAGCACCGTCCCGTCGCTCTGTACCACGGCCACCAGCGTAGACAATGCATCAAACACTTGGTAACGATCAAGCCTGCCAATAGTGGGCGTAAGCTTTACCATGGGGTCCTCGCCAGCCACCACGTCAGACTTGGTGGTGTTAGCGCGCCAGCGTGGCGTTGGCTGACGCTGGCAAGCGACTAAGCTCGCGCTCAATGCCAGCAATGTCACCGTCGACACGCGCCAAACTGGCTTTCAAACCTTCAAGGCGGTCAAGGTATTTTTGATGGTTACGGCTTTCACCGCCGCGCATTTCGGGTTGACCGTTGTTGTATTCTTTCTGAATGTCTTGCCGGCGCGCCTGCGCCTTGGCCAATTCGGCTTGAAGAATCAGACGTGCATCTGTATCACGACGTGCTTTCTGATCAGAGGAAGCAGAAGCCCCCGAAGCGGCTTTCCTGGCCGGCGCCGCGGCTGATTTGTTAGGCCGGGTTCCTTCGATCACCGTGACGTTGCCGCCCGATAGCAACTTGCAGTCGCGCCCTTCAGGCAAGGTATTGGTGTATTCGTTTCCACAGCGATAGATAGGCGCCTGCGCCAAGCAAGCACTTGAAGCCAGACCCAACATCAACATCGCCAGAGACGCTTTGTTCATTCAATACCACCTATCAATTGAGCATCCATGCGAGAAAAGGCTTGCGTGTCGGACGATGCTCGCTACAGTTTCTCACAATAAAAAGGGGCAACCGCAGTTGCCCCTGGTGTGACCTCAATGCCTGCAATGGCTTGCAGTGCGGCCAACAGTTTTACAGCGAAAAGTACATGTCAAACTCAACCGGATGAGGCGCCATGCGCAAACGCGTGACTTCAGCCATTTTGAGTTCAATATAGGCGTCCAGCATGGTGTCAGTAAAGACGCCACCTTTGGTCAAGAAAGCACGGTCTTTGTCAAGATGCTCCAAGGCCTGATCCAAGCTGTGACACACGGTTGGAATCAATTTATCCTCTTCTGGGGGCAGGTGGTAAAGGTCTTTGCTTGCCGCCTCACCTGGGTGGATTTTGTTCTCCACGCCATCCAAACCTGCCATCATCAATGCCGAGAAGCACAGGTAAGGGTTTGATGACGGATCAGGGAAACGCGCTTCAATGCGACGACCCTTGGGATTGGCAACGTGCGGAATACGGATCGAGGCGGAACGATTGCGCGAGCTGTAAGCCAATTTCACTGGGGCCTCAAAGCCTGGGACCAAGCGCTTGTAGCTGTTGGTGCCGGGGTTGGTGATGGCATTGAGCGCCCGTGCATGCTTGATGATACCGCCGATGTAATACAAGGCGAAATCACTCAAACCCGCATAGCCGTCGCCAGCAAACAGGTTTTTACCGTCTTTCCAAATCGACTGGTGCACGTGCATACCCGAGCCGTTGTCGCCGGCATAGGGCTTGGGCATGAAGGTGGCTGTCTTGCCATAGGCATTGGCCACGTTTTGCACCACATACTTCAAGACCTGCGTCCAGTCAGCGCGCTGAACCAAGGTACTGAATCTGGTGCCGATCTCATTTTGACCAGCGCCAGCGACTTCGTGGTGAAACACTTCAACGGGAATGCCCAGTGACTCCAGAATCAAAGACATCTCAGCGCGCATGTCTTGCGTGCTGTCGACTGGCGGTACAGGGAAGTAACCACCCTTGACCGTGGGACGGTGGCCGCGGTTACCGCCTTCGAGTTTGACACCCGAATTCCAGGGGGCTTCGTACTCATCGATCTCGTACATCACGCGACCGGGCTCATTGCTCCAGCGCACACCGTCAAAGATAAAGAATTCTGGCTCTGGTCCAAAGTAAGCCGTGTCACCAACACCAGATGCCTTCAGGTAGGCTTCTGCACGGCGGGCGATGGAACGTGGGTCACGGTCATACGCTTTGCCATCGCTGGGCTCAACCACGTCGCACTGCAAGAACAATGTAGTTTCTTCATAAAACGGGTCAATGTTGGCCGTATTGGGATCTGGCATGAGTTGCATGTCAGAGGCTTCAATACCCTTCCATCCTGCAACTGACGAACCGTCAAACGCGTGGCCCGATGAAAACTTGTCTTCATCAAAATGTGAAACAGGCACAGTCACGTGCTGCTCCTTACCCCGGGTGTCGGTGAAACGGAAGTCAACAAATTTGACTTCGTTGTCTTTCACCATCTTCATGACATCAGCGACGGTCTTTGCCATCAAATACTCCTGGTTAGGTCGTTGTTAAAAAGAATAAGAGAAGATAAGCATTTTTTATGCCAGACCTGTTGTCAGCAACGCAGCCCGTCACAGCATGTATTTTGCCTTGAAACGGACAAATTTACCCATGCACCACATCTCAGTGTCGTAAACAGGTCCCATTATCATGCACCAAAATAATGCATCCAAGCGATGCACTGAATCGGAGCGTTATGACTGCACCATTTCAGGGCCTAAGGACAATTGCATGCCCAGCAATGCAGCCTTCAATTCGGCATAAGCATCACTGACTTTGTGGGGGTGGCCCTTGACCCCCAGTTCTATGTGGCGACCGTACTGCGGGTGATCTACGCTGGGCAGGCTAAAGACTTTTATCCCAGCGTGGCCAAGCTCAATTTGCTCCATCAAGGGGGTGAGTGCAGCTTCCATGGCACCAAACACAATGACGGACTGCTCGCGCCAAGCTTGTACATTGAATAAGTGGCTGTAGTGGGTGTCGAGCACCCATTCAACCATTGGCCAGGCCATCACGGGAAAGCCTGGCACAAAGTGCACATGGCCACAGCTAAAGCCAGGAATTTTGTTGTAAGGGTTGGGGATGATGCTGCAGCCATCAGGAAAGACACCCATATTAAGACGGTGCTTGTTGTCTGGTGACAGCGGGTCATACACCGTACCGTATTCGCGCGCCACGTCTTGCATACGCGATTCAATCAAAGTCTTGGCCTGCGGGTGCAGCGCCAAGTCAACACCCAATGCACGCGCCGCGCACTGGCGCGTGTGATCATCCGGTGTCGCACCAATCCCTCCAGTTGAAAACACCACGTCACCGGACTCAAACGCACGCTTCAAGGTATCGGTGATCAGTGCCGGCGAATCACCCACGTACTGTGCGTAATCGAGCTGCAGTCCACGCGCCTTGAGTAGTTCGATCACCTTTGGCAGGTGTTTATCGCTGCGCTTACCTGACAAAATTTCATCGCCGATGATGATCAAGCCACATCGGGGCGCTTCATGGGCAGGGGTTTTTACCTGAATACTCATACATTGGTGTCCTTGGTCAAAGAGTAAGGCTGCGTGGTCGACATGGGGTCAGCTGTCAAAACGATCGCATTCGTATTGTGCGCGGATTCGGAGCGCAGGGCCTGTAAAGCGGCCAAGCAATAGTGGGCAAACCACAGCGATGACAGGGAAAAGACCAAGGTGTAAAGCCAGATCGCCAGCGGCACTAGCACCACAAAGGCCGCTGCCAACAGCGCCCCAGAAACCCAAATCAAGCTGGGGGCAGCACCCAAATAGCCACAGAAAACACCAATACCCAGGAGCGACCACCGGTGACGACGGAACAGTTCACGGCGCTCGTTCTCACTGGCGTGCTCGGCCAGCGCATCGAACGCCATCACACGGTAGGTCAACCAACCCCAAATCAACGGCGGCAAAATCAAAATCAAAGGAGGAATCAACCAAAGTGGCAAGGAAACCAGCAAAACCAGCATCGCCACGATTGTGGAGAACAGCGACCACCACAGACTACCCCACCAAGAACCACCTTGCTTGCGTTGCAAGTTTGGGAAACGATTGGCCGCCACCATTTTGGTCAAAGTCGGCGTCATCAAAAGTGCGACCGTGAGCAGCGACACGATGACAATCAATGGGGTAACACCAAAAATCACAATCATCGGCGCCAAGACAGACTGCAAATCTGCCATGCCCATGCTTTGCAACCAGTTAGACACCCATAAGATCAGCGACCAACTCTCCAGCGCATCGCGCACCCAGGCCAACGCAGTGTCCCAATAGTAATAGCCCCAGGCCAGCGAGACAAAACCCATCAAGCCCAGCGGCAGCAGAGACAAAAACATGACGCGGGGCCGCAAACAATAAGCCGCTGCGCGCCAGAACGAATCGAAAAGCAGGTTCATGAATAGCAAGCATAACTGAGCCAGGCCCAGTCAAGACCCCTTACAAGCGTGGCTGCTAGCAAAAAAGTCGCCACGAAGTACCAGGCCATCAGGAAGCCGCGATACAGGCTAAGTCGTGCGGATTGAGCCAGCGCCACTGGCCAGGCTGCAGGTCAGACGGCAGAACCAACCCACCGATCTGAAATCGGTGCAAAGCCTCCACACGGTTAGCAACCGCTGCCACCATGCGTTTAACCTGGTGGTACTTGCCCTCGGTCAAGGTCAGATTGAGCACGAACTCAGACACCTGCGTGCAGGCCGCAGCGCGCACGGGTTTGGGGTCATCATCGAGCACCACGCCCTCAAGCAACTGGCTGATCTGACGCGCATCCAAGGCATGCTTGACCGTCACCGCATACACCTTTGGCACATGGTGGCGCGGTGAACTCATTCGGTGAATGAACTTACCGTCGTCTGTTAACAGCAGCAGTCCTGTCGTATCTTGGTCAAGACGACCTACGGCTTGCACACCCTGCACCGCGGCTTTTTGTGGCCGCTGGCGCAAGGGCGCGGGTAACAAGGTGTAGATACTGGGGTAGGTCGAGGGCTTTTGTGAACACTCAGTGGCGGCAGGTTTGTGCAGCATCACATAAGCTTTTTCCGCATAAATCCAGTCTACGCCCTGCACCCGAAACCGCAAACCTGCCGGATCCAAGTCTTCAAAGGCCTGTGTAAAGGTTACGGCTTGCGCTGACTGGGTTGGACCATAGAGCGCCACATGGCCTTGCTGAATCAGCCCTGCGCAAACCCTGCGGGTGCCAAAACCCTGTGAATAAAGAATATCTTGAAGCTCCATGATCAGGAGTATCGCGCTTTGAATGAGTCTCTCAAGATGAGAACTGAGCCGCAGGCAAAAAAAAGTCCGCCTAAGCGGACTTTTTTGGATACAGACGCCCAAGGCGCCTACTCGGTCGATTAACCGCGGGTGCCAACCACCTCGATTTCAACGCGACGATTTTTAGCGCGGCCTTGTTTGGTTTTGTTGTCAGCAACTGGCTGCTTCTCGCCCTTGCCTTCAGTGTAAACACGGTTCTTATCCACGCCTTTGGAAATCAAATAAGCCTTGACCGCTTCAGCACGGCGGACCGACAGCTTCTGGTTATAGGCATCAGGACCCGTTGCGTCCGTGTGACCCACGGCGATGATCACTTCGAGCTTGATGTTTTGAACCTTGCCAACCAGATCATCGAGCTTGGCTTTGCCTTCAGGCTTGATGACAGACTTGTCGAAATCAAAGAATGCATCGGCAGCGTAAGTGACCTTGACAGCAGCAACCTTGGCAGGAGCAGGCTTGGGAGCAGGCTTGGGAGCAGGCATTGGAGCAGGCATTGGAGCAGGCTTGGCTGCAGGCATTGGAGCTGCCTTGGGGGCAGGTGCAGGTGCAGGTGCAGCTTTCTTAGGCGCAAGGGCACCATCGCAGCCAGCAGCAGCAGTGGCCGGCGTCCAAGACGCATCGCGCCAGCAAAGCTCACTGTTGGCGTTTTTCCAAACCGTGCCATCAGCACTGCGCCAGTTGTCAACGGATTGCGCGCCAACAGAAGTTGCCAACACAAGGGTGGCGGCCAAAACGACCAAGTGTGCGAATTTTTTCATATTTCTCCTTCTATGGGACGGGGTGCAGACGCGCTGCGAATCAATTTCGGACGCTATACGTTCGAAGCTATAACGGTGAACTTATTGTGCCACACGTTACCGGCAGGCCCAACTTAGCTTGTCACAAGATGATGGCGCACCACGTTTCACGCAAATTAGTCGGCACATGTGGGACAAATCGTTGCCTGGCCGCAACAGCTTAAAATCACGACCTCACTTTGAACTTGCCTAAACCCCAAGTCCACCTCCATGACCCAGTTCGCCAAAGAAACTCTGCCCACTAGCCTCGAAGAGGAAATGCGCCGCAGCTACCTAGATTACGCCATGAGCGTGATCGTCGGGCGGGCGCTGCCCGATGCGCGCGACGGCCTCAAACCAGTTCATAGGCGCGTGCTGTTTGCGATGCATGAACTCAGCAACGACTGGAACAAGGCTTATAAAAAGTCGGCACGTATTGTCGGTGACGTCATTGGTAAGTACCACCCACATGGTGACCAATCCGTCTACGACACTATTGTGCGCATGGCGCAAGACTTCTCCATGCGTCACATGCTGGTGGATGGTCAGGGTAACTTCGGCTCGGTCGACGGCGATAACGCCGCTGCGATGCGGTACACCGAAATCCGCTTGGCGAAGATCGCTCACGAGTTGCTGGCTGATCTGGACAAAGAAACCGTTGACTTCGGCCCCAATTACGACGGCAGCGAAAAAGAGCCTTTGGTCATGCCCACGCGCATGCCCAACTTGTTGGTCAATGGCTCAGGGGGTATTGCCGTCGGCATGGCCACCAACATTCCGCCGCACAACTTGAACGAGGTGGTGGATGCATGCTTGCACATGTTGGCCAACCCAGAGGCAACCGTTGACGAGTTGATGGACATCATCCCGGCGCCTGATTTCCCAACGGCCGGCATCATTTACGGCATTCAAGGTGTGCGTGATGGTTACCGCACCGGCCGTGGCCGCATCGTGATGCGCGCCAAATGCCACTTTGAAGACATTGACCGTGGCCAGCGCCAAGCCATCATCGTTGATGAACTGCCGTACCAGGTCAACAAAAAGACTTTGCAGGAACGCATGGCCGAGTTGGTACACGAGAAAAAAATTGAAGGCATTAGCCACATCCAGGACGAATCGGACAAGTCGGGCATGCGACTGGTCATTGAGCTCAAACGTGGCGAAGTGCCGGAAGTAGTGCTCAACAACCTGTACAAACAAACGCAACTGCAAGACACGTTTGGCATGAACATGGTGGCACTGATCAACGGCCAGCCCAAACTGTGCAACCTGAAAGACCTGATTTCGGTCTTTTTGAGCCACCGTCGCGAGGTGGTGACACGGCGCACCGTGTTCAACCTGCGCAAAGCACGCGAACGCGGCCATGTACTCGAAGGTCTCGCCGTTGCGCTGGCCAATATTGACGAGTTCATCCGCATCATCCGTGAGTCCCCCACACCACCGGTGGCTCGCCAAGAATTAATGACCCACTCTTGGGACAGCCAGCTGGTGCGTGAAATGCTCACGCGTACACAAGCCGACGGCGGCAAAGTCAATGCTGATGACTACCGCCCTGATGGCCTTGAAAAACAGTATGGAATGGGTCAGGACGGCTTGTACCGCTTGTCAGAAACACAGGCCCAGGAAATTTTGCAGATGCGCCTGCAACGCCTGACGGGACTTGAACAAGACAAGATCGTTGGGGAATACAAAGAGGTCATGGCTGAAATTGATGATCTGCTCGACATCCTTGCCCGCCCCGAGCGCGTCTCCATCATCATTGGCACCGAACTCAACGCGATCAAGACCGAATTTGGCCAAACCAAAATCGGCGCGCGGCGCAGCCTGGTGGAGCACAGCTCGTTTGATTTGTCCACGGAAGATTTGATCACACCAACCGACATGGTGGTGACGCTGAGCCACACCGGCTACATCAAGAGTCAACCACTCTCAGAGTACCGCTCTCAGCGACGCGGTGGGCGCGGCAAACAAGCCACAGCCACCAAAGAAGACGACTGGGTTGATCAGCTGTTCATTGCCAACACCCACGACTACATTTTGTGCTTCAGTGACCGCGGCAGACTGTACTGGCTCAAAGTGTGGGAAGTACCGCAGGGCTCGCGTGGCTCGCGTGGTCGCCCCATCGTCAACATGTTTCCGCTGCAAGAGGGCGAAAAAATCACGGTGGTGTTACCGCTTACTGGTGAGAAGCGCACCTTCCCCGCCGACCAGTTTGTCTTCATGTCAACCAGCATGGGAACGGTCAAAAAGACCGCGCTGAATGAATTCAGCAACCCACGCAAAGCGGGCATCATTGCGGTTGACCTGGACCCGGGCGACTACTTGATTGGTGCCGCGCTGACCGATGGTACGCACGATGTGATGCTGTTCTCCGACGGTGGCAAAGCCGTGCGTTTCGATGAAAACGATGTACGACCGATGGGCCGACAAGCTCGTGGTGTACGCGGCATGATGCTCGACGATGGTCAGAGTGTGATCGCCATGTTGGTGGCTGAAGACGAGTTGCAAAGCGTGTTAACCGCCACAGAAAACGGTTTTGGTAAGCGCACCTCGATCACCGAATACACCCGTCACGGCCGCGGCACCAAGGGCATGATTGCAATTCAGCAATCTGAACGCAACGGCAAAGTTGTGGCAGCCACCTTGGTGCACGCTGATGATGAAATCATGTTGATCACCGACAAAGGTGTGCTGGTAAGAACCCGCGTGAGCGAAATACGCGAGCTTGGCAGGGCCACCCAGGGCGTCACGCTGATCAGCATGGACGCGGGCTCAGAGTTGATCGGTGTGCAGCGCATCATGGAAAACGATGCACTCGCTGCCAGTGAGGACGCGGCGCCCACCGACCCCAGCGATACAACGCCAAACGATCAGGCATCCACTGAACCAGGCGCCGACGCCTAAGTTACCCATCCACTGCAGCCTTTGCTATTGTGAACAGACCCTATAACTTTTCTGCGGGCCCCGCAGCCATACCCGAAGAAGTCTTGGCGCAAGCCAGCGCTGAGATGTTGGACTGGAACGGCAGCGGCATGAGTGTGATGGAGATGAGCCACCGTGGCAAAGAATTTGGTGCGATCTACACCCTGGCCGAAGCTGATTTACGCGAGCTTCTGGCCATTCCGGCAAACTTTCGCATCCTCTTCATGCAAGGCGGCGGACTGGCTGAAAACGCCATCGTCCCACTGAATTTGTCGCGGGGCCAAGCTGCAGACTTTGTCGTGACGGGTAGCTGGAGTGAAAAGTCTTTCAAAGAAGCCGCGCGCTACTGCAAGGCCAATGAGGCATGCAACACCGCAGAAACTGGGCACACCAGCCTGCCAGATCCGCGCCATTGGCGCTTGAGTGACAAGCCATCGTATGTGCACATCTGCTCCAACGAGACCATTCATGGCGTGGAGTTTCACACCCTCCCTGACTTGAAGGCATTGGGTTGTGATGCGCCGCTGGTGATTGATTTTTCATCGCACGTCGCCTCCAGACCCGTGGACTGGTCGCGCGTGGGCATGGCTTTTGCCGGCGCGCAGAAAAACCTGGGGCCAGCCGGCCTGACAGTGGTAGTGGTACGCGAAGACCTGCTAGACCGCGCCTTGAGCATCTGCCCGAGTGCGTTCACCTACAAACTCGTGGCTGACAACGGCTCCATGTACAACACGCCGCCGACCTACAGCATGTACATTTCTGGGCTGGTGTTCCAGTGGCTCAAGCGCCAAGGCGGCGTAGCAGCCATAGAGGCACGCAACATGGCCAAAGCCGAGCTGCTTTACCGCTTCCTAGACCAGTCCACGTTTTACCATTCTGCCGTTGAGAAAAACTGCCGATCCCGCATGAATGTACCGTTTTACTTGACCGATGAAACCCTGAACGATGCGTTTTTAACCGGCGCCCAAAAGGCTGGTTTGTTACAGCTCAAGGGCCACAAGTCGGTTGGCGGCATGCGCGCCAGCATCTACAACGCCATGCCTCTAGAAGGCGTGCAAGCCTTGGTCGACTACCTTGGCGACTTTGAAGCCCGCCGCGCCTGAGTTCGCTTCTGTGCCTGGCATTTTTTCTACCAATCACTCCCATGGCAAAAACACTTTCTGAACTTCGCGCCGGCATCGACGCGGTCGACCTTGAGTTGCTAACCTTGTTAAACCAGCGTGCGCAACTGGCCCATGAAGTGGGCGAGATCAAACGCTTGGAAGGCTCGGTGGTTTTCAGGCCAGAGCGCGAGACCCAAGTCATCAACAGTCTGCAAACGCGCAACCCGGGCCCTTTGAAAAAAGACAGCATCAGCATCATTTGGCGCGAGATCATGTCAGCCTGCCGCGCTTTAGAAGCGCCGCAACGGGTAGCGTACCTAGGCCCAGCTGGCACTTTCAGTGAGCAGGCAGCCGTTGGCTTTTTCGGCGCCAGCATGGCCCGTTTGACCTGCGCGAGCATTGATGAAGTGTTCCGCGCCACGGCCGCCGGCAGCGCCGAGTTCGGCGTGGTACCGATTGAGAATTCATCCGAAGGCGTGATTTCTCGCTCGCTTGATTTGCTGCTGAGCTCGCCATTACACATCGTTGGCGAGACCAGTTTCCTGGTGCGCCACAACCTTTTGCGGCTAACCACAAGCCTTGACAACATTGAGGCTGTGCTGGCGCACCCGCAAGCACTCGCCCAGTGCCAGCATTGGCTCAACACCCATTTACCCAACGCAGAGCGGCGCGCCGCAGCCAGCAATGCTGAAGGTGCACGCCTGGCCGCCACCAACCCAGCATGGGTGGCCATTGCCAGCGAGCGCGCCGGCAGCGAATTTGGCTTGCACGTGGTTTCTCACGCCATTCAAGATGATGCATTCAACCGCACCCGCTTTGTCATCATTTGCCTGCCGCAGACCATGGCGGCGCCAGCCGCAACAGGCAAAGACTGCGTCAGCCTGATTGTCTCAGTCACCAATAAGCCTGGTGCGGTACACGACCTGCTGATGCCGCTCAAGCGCCATGGTGTGTCGATGACGCGTTTTGAGTCGCGTCCAGCGCGCTCGGGCCAGTGGGAGTACTACTTTTACATCGATCTCGAAGGTCATCCATCCCAACCCCATATTGCAGCGGCATTAGAAGAGTTAGGCCAGTTGTGTGCTTTCTACAAAGTTTTGGGCACTTACCCTGTGAGCCAATAGACATGGGCGAGCAGATTGGCTTTGGCTGCTTAACAGGGGAAATTTGATGTACCAACAACTTGGCCTGATAGGCTGCGGCCTCATGGGGGGCTCGTTTGCCTTGGCGCTGCGCCGCGCAGGGCTGGTCAAAAAAGTGGTGGGCTACAGCCCGTCACAAGCCACTGTAGACAAAGCCAAATTGCTTGGCGTGATTGACGAAGCCGCCAGCAGTGCGGCAGGCGCTGCCGATGGCGCTGACCTGGTGTTGATTGCTGTGCCCGTGGCCGCGACCGAAGCGGTATTACTCGCAATCCAGCCGGTTTTGGCAAGCAACGCCTTGGTCATGGATGTCGGCTCCACCAAGTGCGATGTGGTGCGGGCCGCGCGTTCGGCGCTGAAAGACAAAGCCACCTGCTTCGTCGCTGCGCACCCTATTGCAGGCAAAGAGCACGCCGGTATCGAGCATGCTGACGCCGATCTTTACCAGAACCGCCAGCTGATCCTGACCCCTAGTGGCGACACCACACTGGCCCGCGGCAATCAAGCTACGAGGATTTGGCAGGCACTGGGCAGTCACGTGACCAGCATGAGCCCAGAGGCGCATGACGCGGCGTTTGCTGCGGTCAGTCACCTGCCCCATGTGCTGGCATTCGCCTTCATGGGCAGCGTCAGTCAGCAGGCCTTGGGGCAGTCATTCTTGGAGCTGGCAGGCCCAGGCTTTCGCGATTTCACCCGGATTGCCGCCAGCGACCCCAAAGTTTGGCGCGACATCCTGCTGGCCAACCGCGCAGAAGTGCTGCGCCAAAGTCAGTTGTTCCAAAATCAGCTGCGCCATTTCGATGCCCTTATAGCAAGCGAAGATGCCAAGGCGCTTGAAGCCGCTATTGCCCATGCCAGCGCTGCACGTGCCAACTGGCACATGAACAAGCCCTAGACAACATGTACGCCATCCCGTTTCTGGATATTGCGCCGCTGCGCTCGGCCTCTGGCACGCTGACGCTGCCCGGCTCCAAAAGTATTTCCAACCGCGTGCTGTTGTTAGCCGCCTTGTGCGAAGGAAGCACCACGGTGCACGACCTGCTGGAATCCGATGACACGCAGGTCATGCTCGGTGCGCTTGGCGCCCTGGGTTGCAGCGTGACGCGCAAGGGCCATGCGGTTGTCATTGAAGGCATGGATGGACAAGCCAGTCAGCGCGCTGCCAAACTCTTCATGGGTAACGCCGGCACGGCCATACGGCCCCTGACTGCAGCCTTGGCGGTCATGGGTGGCGACTACGAACTGCGCGGCGTCGCCCGCATGCATGAGCGCCCAATTGGTGACCTGGTTGACGCCTTGCGCCAACTTGGCTGCAGCGTCGATTACCTGGAAAACCAGGGTTATCCACCCTTGCACATTGGCGCGCCAACGCTCAAACTCAATGCACCGATTCAAGTTCGGGGCGATGTTTCCAGTCAGTTTTTAACTGCCTTGCTGATGGCGCTGCCGCTGGTAGCCCAGCAAGACATTGTCATCAACGTCGTAGGCGAACTGATCTCCAGGCCCTACATTGAAATCACCTTGAACCTGCTCGCACGCTTTGGCGTAACGGTGGTGCGTGAGGGCTGGCAACGGTTCACCATTCCTGCGGGCAGCCGATTGCGAACCCCAGGTGTGGTGCATGTGGAGGCTGATGCCTCATCAGCCAGTTATTTTGTCGCACTTGGCGCCATTGCCGGTGTTGACAAACCGGTTCGGGTACTGGGCGTGGGTGCCGACTCTATCCAAGGCGACATCCGTTTCATTGACGCGGCGCGCAGCATGGGCGCGCACATCGACAGCGGCCCCAACTGGTTGGAGATCTCGCGCGGTCAATGGCCCCTCCAAGCCATTGAACTGGACTGCAACCACATCCCCGATGCAGCCATGACGCTTGCCGTGATGGCCTTGTATGCCAACGGCACGACCACCCTGAACAATATTGCCAGTTGGCGCGTCAAAGAGACCGACCGCATTACAGCTATGGCCTGCGAGCTGCGTAAATTGGGCGCCAGCGTAGACGAAGGTGCTGACTTTCTGCGCATCACGCCACCAGCCAGTGCCAGCGACTGGCGCGCTGCCAGCATTCACACCTATGACGACCACCGTGTGGCTATGTGTTTTTCGCTGGCCGGATTCAACCCAGCTGGGCTGCCGGTACGCATCGAAGACCCTAAATGCGTGGCCAAGACCTTTCCTGATTATTTTGAAGCCTTTTTCTCACTCGCCACACCCATACCCAAGGCGGTCCCCGTCATCTGCATCGACGGGCCTACCGCCTCTGGCAAAGGAACCCTCGCTTCGCTACTGGCTGCGCAGCTTGGCTACCACTTCCTAGACTCTGGCGCCCTGTACCGTATCACCGGCTTGGCTGCTTTGCAGGCGGGGTTAAAGCTCGACAGCGCGCACGAAAGCCAAATCGCGAAACTTGCACGCGGACTGGCCATTGAATTCAATGGCGAGCAGGTGCTTTTGGATGGACATGACATCTCAGAGACGATCCGCCAAGAGGACGCCGGCATGAACGCCTCCAAGGTGTCTGTCTTGCCCGAAGTGCGCAAGGCCTTAATGGCTTTGCAACACAGTTTTCGCAAGCTGCCCGGCCTGGTGGCAGACGGCCGCGACATGGGCACGGTGATCTTTCCAGACGCCGCATTGAAGGTGTTTTTGACAGCCAGCGCCGACAAGCGCGCGCAAAGACGCCATAGCCAATTGATTTCAAAGGGAATTTCGGCTACACTATTTGACCTTCGCGCTGACTTACAAGCGCGTGACGAGCGCGACATGTCGCGCAGCGTTGCGCCCTTAAAGCCAGCGCAAGACGCCAAACTGCTGGACAACTCCGAGATAAGCATCGATTCATCGGTGGCTCAGGTGTTGAACTGGTGGCAAAGCAAACAGCTTTTTTGAGGGTGCATTTGAAGCCCCACTTCTGAGCTGACACCGCCAAGACTGCAGAGTTTTGGCAACGGCCCTTGTCTGACTTTTCGCGCCGCAACAGCGCATCACGGACAAGGCTCACAACCTAACCCCACGGGTCAAACCGTGATTAAACCCGCGTTTTAAAACGCATCCAACCATGTCTGAATCTTTTGCCGCCCTGTTTGAAGAATCCCTGCAACGCACAGAAATGCGCACTGGTGAGGTCATCACCGCTGAAGTTGTACGCATTGAGCACAGCTTTGTCGTCGTAAACGCCGGCCTCAAGTCCGAAGCGTATGTGCCACTGGAAGAATTCAAAAACGATCAGGGCGAAACCGAAGTCAAAGTAGGCGACTTTGTATCAGTGGCCATTGGCTCCATCGAAAACGGCTACGGCGACACCATTTTGAGCCGTGACACCGCCAAGCGCCTGGCTTCTTGGATGAGCCTGGAAAAAGCGCTGGAGTCTGGCGAATTCGTCACCGGCACCACCAGCGGCAAAGTCAAAGGCGGCTTGACCGTCTTGGTCAACGGCATCCGTGCCTTCTTGCCTGGTTCATTGGTCGATACACGCCCCACCAAAGACTTGTCTCCGTATGAGAACAAAACCTTGGAATTCAAGGTTATCAAGCTGGACCGCAAGCGCAACAACGTGGTGCTGAGCCGCCGCGCGGTAGTGGAAGCGTCCATGGGCGAAGAGCGCGAAAAATTGATGAGCACGCTCAAAGAAGGCGCCATTGTCAATGGCGTGGTCAAAAACATCACCGAGTACGGTGCTTTCGTTGATCTGGGTGGCATTGACGGTCTGTTGCACATCACCGACATGGCTTGGCGCCGTGTACGTCACCCATCTGAAGTGGTAACCGCAGGTCAAGAAATCACCGCCAAGATCCTGAAATTTGACACCGAGAAAAACCGTGTGTCACTGGGTCTGAAGCAAATGGGTGATGACCCTTGGATGGGCGTGAACCGTCGCTACCCTGCAAGCACCCGCTTGTTTGGCAAGATCACCAACATCGCCGACTACGGTGCATTTGTTGAACTCGAGCCGGGGATCGAAGGTTTGGTACACGTGTCCGAAATGGACTGGACCAACAAGAACGTGGCTCCCAGCAAAATCGTGTCTTTGGGCGACGAAGTCGAAGTCATGGTTCTGGAAATCGACGAAGACAAACGCCGCATCTCTTTGGGCATGAAGCAATGCAAGGCCAATCCATGGCAAGAGTTTGCACAAAACACCAAGCGCGGCGACCGCGTCAAAGGCCCAATCAAGTCGATCACCGACTTCGGCGTATTCGTGGGTCTGGCTGCCGGCATCGACGGTCTGGTTCACCTGTCTGACCTGTCTTGGAACGAGCAAGGCGATGCCGCTGTGCGCGAATACAAAAAAGGCCAAGAAGTTGAAGCCATCGTGTTGGCCGTGGACGTTGAGCGTGAGCGCATCTCCTTGGGCATCAAGCAGCTCGACTCTGACCCCTTTACCACCTTCAGCTCGGTTCACGACAAAGGTGCCGTGGTGACTGGAAAGGTCAAGACAGTTGACGCGCGTGGTGCAGAAATTGACCTCGGTGAAGACATCTTGGGCTATCTGCGCGCCAGCGAAATCTCGCGCGACCGCGTTGAAGATGCACGCAATGTGCTCAAAGAAGGCGACGAAGTCACGGCAGTTGTGGTCAACGTGGATCGCAAGACCCGCAACATCCAACTGTCCATCAAGGCCAAGGACCAAGCGGATCAAAACGAAGCCATGGCCAGCTTGAGCCAGCAGTCTTCGCGTGAAAATGCGGGTACAACCAGCCTGGGCGCACTGCTGCGCGCCAAGTTGGATAACAACTAAGTCCTGCTGACTTATCGTTAGAAAAACCGGTAACCGTGTGCGCCTGACGCACCGGTTACCCAGCTTAAGCCCACCATGACCCGCTCTGATCTGGTTGAAGAACTCGCCGCCCGCTTTAGTCAACTGACCCAGCGTGACGCAGAGTTTGCCGTCAAGGCCATTCTTGACGCGATCAGTGACGCCTTGGTACAAGGACACCGGATTGAGATCCGGGGCTTTGGCAGCTTTTCAGTGAATCACCGCCAACCGCGTTTAGGGCGTAACCCGCGCAGTGGCGAAAGCGTCACTATCCCAGAAAAACGCGTACCCCATTTCAAGCCTGGAAAAGCCTTGCGTGAGGCTGTTGACAAGGGCCTCGTTAAACCGACCGAGCCCATTTAATCGCATGCAGCTTGGGCTGTAGACTTGACAGCAGCCCTTGGCGGCAACGGTGACCGATGCCAAAGCTCGAACCTGATCGTTAGAATCCAAGCGTCTCGGGGGTCTTCATGAAACAAATCGTTTGGTTGCTCAAAGCCTGCTTGAAAGTAGCGGTTTTCTTTACGCTGTTCGCTTTTGCGCTGAACAACCAGCAAGACACCATCGTGTATTTTTTCTTTGGCCAACAGTGGCGCTCACCCCAGGTTTTGGTGGTTTTAAGCGTCTTTACTCTGGGTGTGGCAGTTGGTGTTCTGGGAATGCTGCCTTGGTGGTGGCGCCAACGTCAAGCTGCAAGCTCAAAGTCGCCAAACAGTGAGCGCACTGAACTTCAATCTGCTGTCAGTCAACCCGCCTACGCTGATGGAATTTGACATCACTTGGGCCCTTTGGGGCCTTCCCCTGTTTTTTGTACTGGGCTGGCTGGCCAGTCGTTTGGATCTACGCCAATTGCGGCTGGAAAACCGTCAGGCGCCCAAAGCCTATTTCAAGGGACTGAACTACTTGCTCAATGAGCAGCAAGACCAAGCCATTGACGCCTTCATTGAAGCGGTTCAAAAAGACCCTGATACCAGTGAGCTGCACTTTGCTTTGGGCAACCTGTTCAGACGCCGAGGCGAATACGACCGCGCGGTACGTGTGCACCAGCATCTCTTGTCACGAGGTGACCTGAGCCAAGCCGACCGAGACCGCGCCCAGTATGCGCTGGCGCTGGACTACCTCAAGGCCGGTTTACTGGACCGCGCCGATGAAGCCCTGCGCAAGCTTGAAGACACCGCCTTCCAACAACAGGCGCGCCTGGCCTTACTGGCCAATTACGAGCGCAGCCGTGACTGGGCGTTGGCAGCCGAAATTGCTCAAAAACTCGAAGTTGACCAAGCCGGAAGTTTTGCCAATCGCCTGGCCCACTACCGCTGCGAGCAAGCGCTGACGCTGGCCGGAAAAGGTCAGGTCGCTGACGCCAAAAAACTGCTGGTTTCAGCCATTGATCAAGCACCCCATGCAGCCCGTGCGCGCATGGAACTCTCAAAATTATTGGCCGCTAACCAACAACATGATCAAGCCTTTGAGGTGCTGTGGAAGGTGCTCGACGACAGTCCAGCTGCCAGCGCACTGGTCGCCGCGCCACTGACCGCACTGGCGATTAAAACTGGTCGCATCTCAGAAACCCTGGAACGGCTGCAAGCCCTTTACACCAACAACCACGCACTGGATGTGTTGGACGCCATCGTGCAGCTGTCAACCCAGCACAATGCCAATGATCAAACAGCCCACGACCTGTATGCACGCCATTTGGAGACCGAGACATCGCTGGTGGCAGCGGCCAAATGGATTGCCGGAGAAAAGCTCGAGCATGAGGAGTTTCGACCCCAATTGCAACGCGCTCTGGATGCTGCCGTCAAACCCCTGCTGCGCTACCGCTGCGCCGCCTGTGGCTTTGAAGCCAGTCAACATTTCTGGCACTGCCCTGGCTGCCAGGGCTGGGACACCTATCCGGCAAACCGGGTTGAAGCGCTCTAGACTGTGCGTGTGCTGTCACCACTGAGCCCCTGAATTAAAACTGCTTACAGGTTAGAAAACCTAGCATTCCCCGGTAGAAAAAATCAAATACCAGGGACCAAGGCCTGGCAGATGGTTGTCATTGATACACCCCACTTGCCAAGCCCAGCACCCATGCCTCACAATCTTCCCGCCACACAACACGGGAGGTCAGTATGTTCAAGAAGTGTTTACTCATCATCACCCTGCTGCTCAGTGCGACATGCGTTTCTGCGCTGGAAATCAACCAGGCCAGTCAAGCTGAGCTCGAGAGTGTTCGCGGCATTGGTCCCGTCACCACCAGTAAAATTTTGGCTGCGCGCAAGCAGGGCAACTTTAAAAATTGGGACGATTTAATCCAACGCGTCAGTGGCATTGGTCCGGGCAATGCGGCCAAATTTTCTGCCGAGGGTTTGACCGTGAATGCCAGTACCTTCAAAAAATCAAAAGCCCCAAAGGCCGAAGTCGCGACGAAAAAACCTTGATCGCAGGCAACACTTGCCTGTGTCAGGCATGTAGGCCCATCCGCCAAGATGAGCACAGGGACCAGGCTGGCACCAACCCGGTCCCTGGGCTCGCTATGATTCGGTCATCATGATGTCTGTGATTGCAATCTGTGTTGGCGCCAGCGTGGGCGCTGTCTCGCGGTGGGGCTTGGGGCTTTGGCTCAACCCTGGCGCGGTTTTCCCAGTGGGTACGCTGGTGTCCAATTTAATCGGTGGCTACCTGATTGGCTTGGCCATTGCTTTTTTTCAAAGCATGCCGCATCTGGACCCTGTTTGGCGCTTGGCCATCATCACGGGCTTTTTAGGCGGACTCACCACGTTTTCAAGCTTTTCTGGTGAAGTGGTAGCTCTGCTTGAGCAGCAACGCTACCTCTTGAGTTTTGGTGTGGCAGCAATGCACCTGGGCGGCTCATTGTTGTTGACCGTGGCGGGCATCAAAACCATGGGCTGGGTGCTGGGTGGACACGGTTAAGTGCCCAGCAATGGCGCTTACACGGCAGCGCCGCCTCACTGTTTGCACCATCACCACCGAACCATCTGCTTGATAAGCTTTCACATGCGCTCAATTCCCAACATGCCAGCCATCGCGCGATTCACCCTCACTGCCATTCTCTGCCTGCACAGCTTGTGCGCTTGGTCCGCTCAGGCCACAGTGGCCGTTGCCGCGAACTTTGCACCAACCCTCACAGTCTTGGCAGCTTTACTCGAGCGGCAAACCGGCCATCATTACCGAATCGCCAGCGGTGCCACGGGCAGCCTGTACGCCCAAATCAAAAACGGCGCGCCGTTTGATCTGCTCTTGGCTGCCGACCAACTTGCGCCTGAACTAATCGAACGCGCGGGTCTCAGCATTGCGGGAACCCGTTTGACTTACGCCACCGGGCAATTGGTGTTGTGGTCATCCAAACCGAACCGGGTGGACGCCCAAGGTGCGGTGCTGACAAGCGCCAACCTGGGCAAACTGGCTTATGCCAACCCAAAGACTGCGCCCTATGGCGCAGCCGCTGTGGCCGTGCTGCAACGCCTAGGCCTGCGCGATGCCCTGAGCCAGCACATGGTGCAAGGTGAGAGCGTGGGTCAAACCCTGAGTTTTATCGCCACCGGCAACGCCGATGCAGGCTTTGTGGCCTTGTCTCAAGTGCTCGAGGGCGGGCAACTCAAAAGTGGTTCGATGTGGCTGGTGCCACAACATCTGTACCCACCCATTCGACAAGACGCCGTGCTGCTGCGCAGAGGCGAGCACAATGCGGCTGCGCTTGCCTTGCTGGCAGCCTTGCGCAGTGAGGCTGGCAAGGCGCTGATTCAAGCCCATGGTTACCAGCCTTGATGACACCTAGAGCGGACACTTTTTAACCCATCTCGCCCATGACCTGGCTCACACCCTCTGACCTGCAAGCGCTGGGACTTACCCTGCGTGTGGCACTGCTCACCACCGCTTTGCTGCTGCTGCTTGGCACGCCCCTGGCTTGGTGGCTGGCACGCACCCGCTCGGCCTGGCGCCAGCCACTGGCAGCCATCGTGGCCTTGCCCCTGGTTTTGCCTCCATCCGTTTTAGGCTTTTATTTTTTGGTACTGATGGGACCCAACGGCACCGTTGGCAGCTGGACGCAGGCACTGGGACTGGGTAACTTGCCGTTTACCTTTTGGGGTTTGGTGGTGGCCTCTTGTCTGTACTCACTGCCCTTCATGGTGCAGCCTTTGCAAAATGCCATGCAGTCACTGGGGCAGCGCTCGCTAGAAGTGGCCAGCACCTTGCGCGCGAGTCCCATCGACACCTTTTTCAGCGTGGTCATACCGATGTGCAAACACGGCTTCGTCAGTGGCATGGTGATGAGCTTTGCGCACACCGTGGGCGAATTCGGTGTGGTGCTGATGGTGGGCGGCAACATCCCCGGCGTGACGCGCATGGTATCGGTGCAGATTTACGACCACGTGGAGGCCATGCAATACGCCGATGCGCATCGCCTGGCGGCCATCATGTTGGTGTTCTCATTTGCGCTGCTGCTGGCACTGTACAGCTACAACGGTCGCCGTCGCGCCGAGGCTCAGGCATGACCGACCCCGCCACAGACTTGGTGCTGCAAACCAAACTGGTGCGCAGCGACTTTCACCTGCAATTGGACTTGCGCTTGCCTGGGCGCGGTATCACGGCCTTGTTCGGCGCCTCGGGTTCTGGTAAAACCAGCGCCTTGCGTGTCCTCGCAGGTCTGGAGCCCATGGCCCGTGGTCGTGTTCAGGTGGGTGATGCACTGTGGCAAGACAGCGCCTGCAAACACTTTATTCCCACGTACCAGCGTGCCGTGGGCTATGTGTTTCAGGAAGCCTGTTTGTTCGATCACCTCAGCGTTGAAGACAACCTGAAATTTGGTTTTAACCGCACCCCTGACAAGCTGCGCCAGCGCAACTGGGCGCAGGTGCTGGACTTACTTGATTTACTGGGTGTGGTCCCCTTACTTAAGCGCTGGCCACAGGCCCTGTCTGGTGGCGAGCGCCAGCGCGTGGCCCTGGCGCGTGCCGTTGCAGCCAGCCCCCGCCTGTTGCTGATGGACGAGCCACTTGCCGGGCTGGATGCCCCTCGCAAGGCCGAAATCCTGCCCTATCTGGAGCGCGCCAACGCCGAGCTCCAACTGCCCATCGTGTATGTCAGCCACGCCGTAGACGAGGTCGCCAGACTGGCTGAACACCTGGTGTTGCTGCAAGATGGGACGGTGCGTGCACAGGGGCCAACCGCGGCCTTGCTCACACAGATCGACTTACCCTTGGCGCATGGCGACAGTGCCGGTGCGGTGTTCAACTGCACAGTGTTGCAGCACGATGATGCAGACCACCTGACGCTGACCAGCTTTGAGGGCGGTCAACTCACCGTGCCCCGACACAAGGCCCCGCTGGGTGCCCCCGTGCGGGTACGCATCCAGGCACGTGATGTGAGCCTCACCCTGGCCCAACAAAGCGGCACCAGCATCCTGAACATCCTGCCCGCCACGGTCATAACCGTCGCAGATGAAGGCCCGGGACAGGCCATGGTCGTGTTGCAAATAGGTCAAGAGCGCTTGCTCGCACGCCTGACGCAGCGTTCAGCCAAAGCGCTGGCTCTGCACCCAGGCCAGGCCGTTTGGGCGCAAATCAAAGGCGTGGCCATTTTGGGTTGATGCGCCCCCGATTCGCTCATGCCGTCAACACCAATGCCTTCACCGCAAGCTCCCGAAGCACCCCTTGCCCAGACAAGTCTGTCTGTGCTGAGCCTGTCAATCCCAGTGGCCATGGGCTATGTGCCACTGGGAATGGTCTACGGTTTTTTAGCGGTTCAAGCCGGCCTGTCCATTTGGATCACGGTGGCCGCCAGTGTCTTGGTATTTGCGGGTGCTGCCCAGTTCATGATGGTCTCTATGCTCGCCGCGGGCCTGCCCATTGCCGCCATTGCCGCAGCCACCCTGGTCCTCAACTTACGCCACATGTTTTACGGCCTGTCCTTGCTCAAACGCTTGCCAAGCCGCCTGAGCGCACGCTGGTACATGGTGTTTGGCCTGACCGATGAAACCTATTCGGTATTAACCACCATGGCGCCAAACACGTCCTCGCGCCACGTTGTGCTACTCACCTTGCTTAACCAGTGCTGGTGGGTCTTGAGCTCTGCACTGGGCGCTTTGATGGGCGCCCGCTCACCAATCGAGCTGCTGGGCTTGGACTTTGCGCTGGCAGCCCTGTTCACGGTGCTTGCCGTCGAGCAATGGCGCACTGCCCACAACAGCGCGCCGCTGTGGGTGGCTTTGATCAGCTACGCGGTGAGCCTGTGGCTGGCACCCACCCAAGCCCTGGCTTTGGCCATTGGACTGAGCGTCTTGGTCGGCTTGTTGTGGCCTGCAAACCAGACACTATTGGGGCCAGCCCCGCATGATTGACAACGGCTACGCTCTGAGCGCCATCGCCGCCATGGCAGCGGTCACGTTTGGCCTGCGGGCCTTGCCCTTTTTAGCGGCCCGGTGGCTGCAAAAATCCAGCCGCGTGCGCGCCCTGGGTCAGTTTTTACCTTTGGCAGTGATGTCGCTGCTGCTGGCGCACACGGTTCTGGCCAATGCACGCGACAACCCAGCAGGTCCTTGGGCCGAGCTGGCAGGTGTGGGCTTGACCATGGGCTTGCAATGGCGCTGGCGCCAAGCCCTGCTCAGCATCCTGGCTGGCACCGCGCTGTACGTGGTGCTGCGCAACCATTTGTGGTGAGCTGCGGGCCAACTCCGGTAAGCGGTGCGGCCTTGGGCTGCAACCGGTTTACTGGGCGGCATTGGGAAAGAACAACTGCTCGCCACCCACCTTGTAATTGGCAATGGTGTCTTGCCCTTTGGCTGAGGTCAGCCACTTGATGAAGCTTTCGCCCTCAGCTACTTTCACCAACGGGTGTTTGACCGGATTGACCAGCATCACCCCGTACTGGTTGAACAAACGTTTGTCGCCCTCTACAAGTACCGCCATGTCAGCCTTATTTTTAAAGTTCAACCAAGTACCACGATCAGCCAGCACATAGGCGCCAGTACTGGCGGCCATGTTCAAAGCCGGCCCCATGCCACAGCCACAGGCCTTGTAAGCGCTGCCAGTTCGACCGCTGAGCCCGGCCATGTCCCAAAAGCGCAGTTCCGCTGCATGGGTGCCACTCTTGTCGCCGCGCGAGACGAAAGCTGCATTGGCTATCGCAATTTTTTTCAGTCCCTCAACAATGTCTTTTCCCTTGACCTTGACAGGGTCGGCCTTGGGTCCAATGAGCACAAAATCGTTGTACATCACGTCAAATCGTTGCACAACATAACCCTCGGCCACGACCTTTTCTTCGGCCACTTTGTCGTGCACAAACAGCACATCGGCGTCACCTCTACGCCCCATGTCAATGGCTTGCCCCGTGCCCACCGCCACCACCTTGACCGCTAAGCCAGTGGCTTTTTTGAACGCCGGCAGCAAATAGCCAAAAAGGCCCGACTGCTCGGTGGAGGTGGTGGAGGCCACCACAAACGACTGCGCCATGGCGCCAGCGCTGGCCAGCAGCATCGCAGCAGAGCGCAAAGCCACACGCCAGCTCAAGCATTTTTTACATAGCAGCTTCACGGACTTTCTCCTTTGACAAACAAATAGGCTTGGGGGTAATCCGCACTGAGCGTGACACTGTCGAAAAACTGTTCGACAGGTAAATCAGCCAAGATAGACCCGTTTTCAAGGTAGACCACGCGGCTCGCCAAGCGTTTGACCTGACCCAGGTTATGGCTGGAAAACACCATGGTCATAGGGCCCTGTGCAGCCGGCGGGTTCAGGCGGCCAGCGGCAAACGCCTGCATCAGTGATTCCACCTCGTGTTTAGCGTGCGGATCCAAGCTGGCCGTAGGCTCGTCCAAGAGCAAAACCTGTGGCGCCAACGCGCACGCGCGGGCCAGCGCGGCGCGCTGTTGCTGACCGCCCGAGAGCGCGCGGGCATTACGGCCAGCCAGCTCAGCCAAGCCCACGTGCTGCAGCGCTTGCAAGGACTGGGCACGCGCAGCACGCCAAGGAACACCTTGCAAAAAAAGACCCACCGACAGATTGGCCTGCAAGGACATGCGCATCATGTAAGGCCGCTGAAACACCATAGCCTGGCGCAGACCAGCTTGGGTGTGTACCACCCCGCTGCTCGGGCGCATCAAGCCATGCAACAGGCGCAACAAAGAACTTTTACCGCAGCCGTTGGCACCCACCAGCGCCACACGTTCACCCGCCTTGATCTGCAGCGTGATGTCATGCAAAGCCCGCACCAGCGCGGCGCGCTTGCCAAAGTAGACGCTGGCCGACCGCACGTCCATCAACACAGTCACACCACGCCTCCAACAGCAGGCGCAGATGGCTTGCCTGCCATGGGGGGGGCCAGTTGTGCCAAGGCTTCAGCACTAGAACCCAACTCACCACGACGCCGCAGCGCCGAAATCACCACATTAAGGAACAACACCACACCCAGCAGAACAATGCCTAAACCCAAAGCCAAAGGCAAATCGCCCTTGGAGGTCTCCAGCGCAATCGCGGTGGTCATGACGCGCGTAAAGCCGTCGATGTTGCCCCCCACGATCATCACCGCCCCAACCTCCGAAATCGCCCGCCCAAATGATGCGATCACCACCGTCAGCACCGCGTAGCGCTCGTCCCAGGCGAGCAACACACTGCGCACCAGGGTACGCGCGCCAAGCGACTGGAGTTGTTCGCCATGCATGGCCTGCGCATCTTGCACGATTTGACGCGTCAGCGTGGTGGTCACTGGCAGCACCAAGATAGCCTGCGCCAGCACCATGGCCTTGAAGCTGAACAACCAGCCCAAGAAACCCAATGGGCCCGAGCGCGAAAGCAAAAGGTACAAAACCAAGCCCACCACCACCGAAGGAACGGCCAAAAAAGTGTTGAGCACCGTGAGCACCGAACCCCGGCCTGTGAAGCGCGCTACGCCCAGCCAAGCGCCGCCGATCAAGCCCACAGCGCAGGCCAACGCGCAAGCCAAGGCACTCACCGCCAGCGATCGCAGCACGATCGCCAGCAAGCTGGCATCCATGTTGGCGATCAGCGAAAGCGCTGTGAGCAAACTGTCAGAGAACGAGTGCATACGGGCAGCGGGTACCAGTGTGAATCAAGAAGTGCGGTATCGTATCGATCCCTCAATAGCCCCGCGATATGAACCAACGTGCATAGGCTTCAACTTCATTACACACTCTCGCGCGAGCACACACCGGCTTTGGTGCGCAACCCGCTGATCGACTTGCTGCAAGCCGTCAGCAGTGAGGGCTCGATTTCTGGTGGGGCGCGTGCGCTGGGTTTGAGCTACCGCCACGTTTGGGGTGAACTCAAGCGCTGGGAAAACGATCTCGGCAACGAATTGCTGATCTGGGAGAAGGGCCAATCGGCTCGCCTGACTGAATTTGCCACCAAACTGATGTGGGCTGAGCGTCAAGCTCAGGCGCGTTTGGCGCCTCAGATAGAGGCCTTACGCGCCGAACTCGAGCGCAGCTTCTCGCTGGCCTTTGACGACACCCAGCATGTGCTAACCATGTACGCCAGCCACGACGAGGCCATCTCCGCATTGCGCGAATACGCTTGGCAAGGCGCGCCGCATGACCACCAACTGCACCTGGATGTGCGCTTTACCGGCAGCGTAGATGCCATCCGCGCGCTCAACGAAGGCCGCTGTGTGGTGGCGGGGTTTCACACCTTGCTCAACCCAGCGCGCAAAAGCCCATCCGAGCGCGCGTACAAGCGTCTGCTGCAACCGGGCCAACACAAAATCATTGGCTTCGCCCAACGAACCCAGGGCCTGATGGTCCCCGCTGGCAACCCCTTGAAGCTGCAGTCTTTGCCAGAGGTGGTCAGCACCCAGGCGCGCTTTGCCAACCGCGCATTGGGGACAGGCACCCGTGTGGTACTGGACGAACTGCTGGCCCAAGCGGGCATCGAGCCCAATGCACTCAATGGCTACGCCGACAGCGAACCATCGCACAAGGCCGTGGCGCAGGCAGTGGCCTCGGGCCAGCGCGACACCGGGCTAGGCATTGCAGCGGCAGCCCAGCACGCTGGGCTGGACTTTATCCCTCTGAGCGAGGAGCGCTACCACCTGGTCTGCCTGAAGTCAGCCCTGGAACACACCGGCGTTCAAACCTTGCGCGCGCTGCTGCAAACGCCAGCCTGGCAACACCGTGTGGCGGACATCACCGGCTACGCGCCCTTGCAAAGTGGTCAGGTGTTGGCCATGCGCGATGTGCTGCCATGGTGGACTTTTGATCAAACCAAGCGCTGAGCCTGCCATCGGCCCCGCTGGCAAGCCGCTCACCAACGCTGGCGCGACAATGCTGCCATGCACCTGATTGTTCCTTTTGCTTACAGCCCCAGCGAACCCTGTGCAGCCGCACTGGGCGAAAGCCGCTTGCCCGTGCTGCAAAGTCTGCTGACCCAACTCACACCCGATGCGCCAGATGGTGGTCATGCCCACACGCTATCGCCCCCGCATGAACGCGCCTTGGCGCGCGCCCTGAACCTACCAGATGCAGATGGTCTGATCCCTTGGGCAGCACTGCAAGCGCGCAGCAAGCCTGCGCTGCACCACCTACCCGATCAATGGGCTTTTGTCAGCCTGTGCCACTGGCAGATCAACAGCCACCACATCGCCATGCGACAGTGGCCCATGGACGCTCTGACCGATGCGCACAGCTTCGCGCTGCTCGAGGCCATGCAGCCGTATTTTCAGGAAGACGGCATCACCCTCTACCCAGACCAGTGCGGCCGCTGGCTGGCCAATGGTGCTGCACTCAACAAGCTGGCCACGGCCAGCCCTGAGCGCGTACTGGGGCGCGACGTCAAGCCCTGGATGCCCATCACCACCCAAGCCACGCCATTGCGCCGATTACAAAACGAAATGCAAATGCTGCTCTACACCCACGCCGTCAATGACGAGCGTCAAAGCCAAGCCCTGCTCAGCGTGAACTCATTTTGGTTACATGGCAGCGGCCAGCTGCCGCAAAACGAGCAAGCGCCGAAGAACCCGCCTGAGGTGTACCAGGATCTCAGCGCAGCCGCACTGTCTGAAGATTGGCCGCGGTGGGCGCGCGCTTGGCAAGCGCTGGATGCCGGGCCATTGCGCACGCTGCAACAAGCTGCCCTTGCCGGCCAATCAGTGCAACTCACGCTGTGCGGTGAGCAACAGTCGCAAACCTGGCGGCTTCAAAGACAATCCGCATGGCAGAAATTGCGCCGCCGCCTGTCCACCCCCCCGGTCGCCCAACACCTGAAAATCCTATGAAACTGCTCACGCGTGACGCCCCACCCCGTACGGTCTGGGCGTTGGAACAAGCCGGCGTGCATCCCTTGCTGGCACGCTTGTACGCCGCGCGGGGTATTGCCGATCCCTCCAGCCTGGACGTCGCTCTGAGCAAGCTGTTGCCACCTGAGAGCCTCAAAGGCGCGGACCAGGCTGGCGTGCTCTTGGCCGACGCCATCGCCACCGGCCAAAAACTGTGCATCGTGGCTGACTACGACTGCGACGGTGCCACCGCCTGCGCCACCGCTATACGGGGTTTGCGCCTGCTAGGTGCACAACATGTGCACTATTTGGTGCCCGATCGCGTGCGGGACGGCTACGGCCTGACAGCACCCATTGCCGAGCGCGTACACGCCAGTGGCGCCCAGGTGCTGATCACGGTGGACAACGGCATTGCCAGCATGGACGGCGTGGCACGTGCCCGCGCCTTGGGCTTGCAGGTACTGGTCACTGACCACCACCTGTGCGCCGTGGTTGACGGCGTGAGTCAACTGCCCGATGCCAACGTCATCGTCAACCCCAACCAGCCAGGCTGCGGCTTTGAGAGCAAGTCGATTGCCGGTGTGGGCGTCATGTTTTATGTCTTACTGGCCCTGCGCGCAGAACTGCGCCAACGCGGCGTGCTCCAGGGCAACGGACCACGGCTTGACACCTTGCTGCCCTTGGTGGCGCTGGGAACCGTGGCCGATGTAGTGCGCCTGGATGCCAATAACCGCCGCTTGGTTGCTCAAGGGCTCAAACGCATCCGCGCAGGTGCGCTGCCACCTGGCATGGCAGCACTGTTCAGCGCAGCTGGGCGCAAAGCTGAAGTGGCCACCACGTTTGACTTTGGTTTTGCACTGGGGCCACGCATCAATGCGGCTGGGCGCTTGTCTGACATGACACTGGGCATTGAATGCCTACTGACCGACGATCCCTCCCAAGGGCTGACTTTGGCCAACACGCTCGATGGCATCAACCGTGAGCGTCGCGACATCGAAGGCCACATGCGTGAGCAGGCCTTGGCCGTGGCGGACACCTTGTTTGAAGACAGCGTGCAAGCGCCGGCGGCCATCTGCGTGTTTGACCCTGACTTTCATGAGGGCGTGGTAGGCATCGTGGCCTCACGCCTGAAAGACAAATTTCACCGGCCCACGTTTGTCTTTGCCAGCAGCGGTGCACAAGACCGTGGCCACGAGCTCAAAGGCTCAGGACGTTCGATTGCAGGCTTTCACCTGCGTGATGCGCTCGACCTTGTGGCCAAGCGCCACCCCGGTGTGTTGCAACGCTTTGGTGGCCACGCCATGGCGGCCGGCTGCACCGTGAACGCAAGCGACCTTGACACCTTCGAGCATGCGCTGGCCCTGGTGGCACAGGAATGGCTTGATGAAGCCACCCTGACCCGCACCCTGGAAACCGACGGTCCGCTCTTGCCCCAGTACCGGCGCGTGGAGCTGGTCGATACCCTGCACCAAGAGGTCTGGGGGCAGGGGTTTGCAGCGCCCACATTTTGCGAAGAACTTGAAGTCATCTCACAGCGTCTGGTGGGCGACAAACACCTGGCACTCAAACTCAAACACCAGGGTGAACCGGTTGACGGCATGTGGTTTGGACACACCGAGCCCTTGCCAGCGCGCGTCAAACTCGCCTTCAGACTAGACGCTGACAGCTGGCGCGGCGAACGCAAAGTGCGCTTTTTAATCGAAGCTGCCGAATAAGCGCTGGCCCAGCACCAACGCTCACTCGCACCCCCAACCCATGTGCACCCTAAAATGTCAGCATGAACACCGCCCTAAACGCTGACCTGCACTGCCACTCTGTGGTCTCTGACGGCACCCTCACGCCGGAAGAACTGGCCCAGCGTGCCAAAACGCAAGGTGTGGCCTTGTGGGCATTGACCGACCATGACGAAGTGGGCGGCCAAAGCCGCGCCGCCGCAGCGGCTGCAGCAGTGGGCATGGACTACCTCAGCGGCGTGGAAATTTCAGTGAGCTTTGTAGGCCAAACCGTACACATTGTGGGGCTGGGCATTGACCCTGAAGACCAGCAGCTGTGGCTGGGTTTACAGAAAACCCGTGGTGGGCGCGCGCAGCGGGCACGTGAGATGTCTGATGGCTTGGCGCGTGTGGGTATCCATGGCGCGTTCGAAGGCGCCTTGACCTACGCTGGCAACCATGAGCTGATTTCACGCACCCACTTTGCCCGTTTTTTGGTGGAAACCGGCGTCTGCAAGGACACCTACGAGGTGTTTCGAAAATACCTGACTGAGGGCAAGCCCGGTTTTGTCGAACACCGCTGGGCCACCTTGAAAGAAGCGGTGAGCTGGATCACCCAGAGCGGCGGCATGGCCATCATCGCGCACCCGGCGCGCTACGGCTTCAGTGCCAACGAAGAATTTGCCCTGTTCACCGAGTTTAAAAACTTAGGTGGCCAAGGTGTGGAGGTGGTCACCGGCAGTCACTCGGCGGCAGATGCTGTTGAATACGCGGCTGTGGCGCTGGAGTTTGACCTGGCTGCATCCCGCGGCAGTGACTTTCACAGTCCACAAGAAAGCCGCACCGAGCTGGGCAGCCTGCCGCCTCTTCCCGACAATTTGACCCCCGTATGGGACCTACTTAAGTCGCGCATTCTGCGCGCTCCACAGCCCCCTTTGGCCAGCACGGCAGACTGAAACAACCCCCTTGATGAAGTTTTGGCGCAGCCAACAAGGCGGCGGCATTTTGCTGATGCTGCTGGCTACCTGTACCTTTGCCGCGCTTGACACCACCACCAAGCACGCCATCAGCCTGGTGCCGGTGTTGATGTTGCTGTGGTTTCGCTATGCCTTTCAAGCTGCTTTCACCTTCGCCATGCGCATGCCAACGCAAGGCTTCGGGATCTTCATCACGCCAAACCCAAGGTTGCAATTCACGCGCGGTGCGCTGGCTATCACATCAAGTGCATTTGGTTTTTACAGCCTACAGCACCTGCCTGTGGCAGAGTTCACCTCGATTGCCATGCTCTCACCCATGTTTGCCACGGCCTTGGCTGCTGTCACCCTCAAAAACCATGTCTCTTTGCGTCGTTGGGCTTGGATGAGCTTGGGACTGATGGGCGTTTTGTTGGTGGTGCGCCCAGGCGGACAAGTGTTCGGCTGGGCACTGATTTTTCCCATTTTGATGGTCTGCTCTTTCGGAGCGTTTCAGGTCATCACCAGTCGACTTAGCGGTGAAGAAAGCCCTTACACCACGCATTTTTACACCGGTTTGGTCGGTGCAATTGGCATGCTGCCACTGGTTATGTTTGCCTGGGACAGCGCTGCCTTATTGGCCCACTGGCCATGGTTTGTGGCTGTAGGCTTACTCAGCACCTTTGGCCACCTGATGCTGATTCGTGCTTACAACCGCGCCAGCGCCGTGGTGATTACGCCGTACCAGTACAGCCAACTGGCTTTTGCCACACTGGCAGGCTGGCTGGTTTTTGGACACACACCTGACGCCTTGGCTTGGGCCGGCATTGCCGTGATAGCAGCCAGCGGCATTGGTAACGGGCTGGTCACCATTCAAGAGGCTGGGCTCAAGCGACAATAGGCCCATGACGCTGCTTTTTGAAGTCCATCCAGACAACCCACAGACCAGGCTGTTGAAACAAGCCAATGCCTTGCTGGAACGCGGTCAAGTGCTGGCAGTGCCCACTGACAGCAGCTACGCGCTGGTTTGCCGCCTGGATGACAAGACCGCTGCAGACAAACTGCGCCACATCCGCGGCGTTGACGATAAACACCACCTGACGCTGCTGTGCCGTGATTTGTCGGAATTGTCCACCTACGCCAAGGTTGACAACCGGCAATTCCGTCTGATCAAGGCCGCCACGCCCGGCGCGTACACCTTTATTTTGGAAGCCACCAAAGAGGTGCCACGACGGCTGAGTCACCCTTCACGCAAAACCATTGGCCTGCGCGTGCCTGGCAACAAGGTGTTGCAAGAGCTTCTGAGTCTGCACAGCACACCTTTATTGGCCACCACCTTGATCGCTGCAGGTGACGAATTCCCTATGAACGACGCCGCTGATATCTGCGAACGCTTTGACGGGCTCATTGACGCCGTCATCGACGCGGGCGGGTGCCCGCGCGAGCCCAGCACCGTGGTTGATCTGAGCGGCGACGAAACTATTTTGATACGCAAGGGGCTTGGCCCCTTGGCAGCGCTGGGTTTGTAACGCCCGACGCCTCAAAACCACTAGACATCAAAGCCTTCATTGATATGGATATTTCCCAGCTGATTCAAACCATTGCCCTGTATGCCATACCGGTGCTGCTGTCCATTACCCTGCACGAGGCAGCCCACGGTTATGTTGCCAAACACTTTGGTGATGACACCGCCTGGATGCTCGGGCGGGTCACCATGAACCCGCTCAAACACGTGGACCCCGTGGGCACCATCTTGATGCCACTGATGCTGTACTTTGCTACCTCTGGCGCTTTTTTGTTCGGCTATGCCAAGCCGGTGCCGGTGCGCTTTGGGCGCTTACGCAACCCCAAGCGCGACATGGTGTGGGTGGCCTTGGCCGGCCCCGCTGCGAATTTTTTTCAAGCGGTGATTTGGGGCGGGGTGTTTTATCTGCTGAAAATGATGGACATCACCGAACCCTTCTTTTTAAAAATGGCCCAAGGCGGTATTTTGGTCAACGTGGTGATGTGCGTATTCAACCTGTTTCCGCTGCCGCCGCTCGACGGCGGGCGCATTCTGGTGGGCCTGCTGCCCCACCGCCAAGCCATGGCCGTATCGCGCATCGAACCCTGGGGCTTTTTCATTGTCATGGCGCTGGTGCTGGCCGGCGTAGTGAGCAACCTGTGGCTGCGCCCCTTGATGGGTTTAACCTATGAACTACTGAACCTGATTCTGTACCCCTTGGCCATGCTGGCGAGCTGAACCCACTGCACGCAGCTGGCCTACGATTGATTGTTTTTTCACCGCACATTCACCATGAGCACTGAGCGCTTTTTAACCGGTATCACCACCTCGGGCACACCACACCTGGGCAACTACGTGGGCTCTATCCGCCCTTCCGTACAAGCCAGTCTGCGTGGCAACGTACAGAGCTTTTATTTTTTAGCCGACTACCACGCCCTCATCAAGATTGACGACCCTGCGCGCATTCAACGCTCGACCTTGGAGATTGCTGCCAGCTGGCTGGCCGCCGGCCTGAACCCTGAACGTGTGGTGTTTTACCGCCAGTCGGACGTGCCAGAAATCCCTGAGCTGACCTGGTTCTTAACCTGCGTTCTGGGCAAGGGCGTGCTCAACCGCGCACATGCCTACAAAGCTGCTGTCGACAAAAACAACGCCGCTGGCGTGGACCCTGACACCGATGTGAGCGCGGGCTTGTTCATGTACCCCGTGCTCATGGGGGCAGACATTTTGATGTTCAACGCCCACCACGTGCCAGTGGGGCGCGACCAGGTGCAACACATCGAGATGGCGCGCGACATGGCCAACAGCTTCAACCACCGCTATGGCCAACACTTTGTGCCACCCGAGGCAGCAGTTGAAGACAACGTGGCCACCCTGCCTGGCCTGGATGGGCGCAAGATGAGCAAGAGCTACGACAACACCATCCCGCTGTTTGCCAGCCGCTTTGAACTGCAAAAACTCATTAACAGCATCGTGACAGACTCCAAACTGCCAGGTGAGCCCAAAGACGTCGAAGGCTCTGCCCTGTTTCAAATCTTTCAAGCCTTTGCCAGCAAGGATGAAACCGCGCAACTGCGCCAAGCCTACACCCAAGGCATTGCCTGGGGTGAGGCCAAGCAGCGTGTGTTTGAACGCATTGAGCTCGAAATTTCCCCCATGCGCCAGACCTACGAGACGCTGATCAGCCAGCCAGAAAAAATCGAAGCCATCTTGCAGCAAGGCGCAGTCAAAGCCCGTGCCATGGCCACGCCCTTCATGGCCGAGCTGCGCCAGGCCGTTGGCCTGCGCAACCTGACTGTGCAAAGCGGCAAGTCCCAACAAGCGGCCAAAGTGGCGCTGCCCGTGTTCAAGCAATACCGCGAAGCCGACGGCCTTTTTTACTTCAAACTACAAAATGCTGACGGCCAGTTGCTGCTGCAAAGTGCTGGCTTTGTAGCACCCAAAGACGCGGGCCAAGCCATCGCCGATTTGCAAAGCAGAGGCATGACAGCGCTGTCAGATCAAAGCGTTGTCATCTTGGTGGCCGATGACGTGGATCCGACCGAAGTTGAAACTGCACTGGCCAATTTGCGCGTAGCAAAAGCACTGGTCCAGGCCAAGAAAGGCGCCTGAGCGGACTGTACAATCGCGGTTTCGAGTTTCGGAGAGGTGGCAGAGTGGTCGAATGTACCTGACTCGAAATCAGGCGTAGGGGCGACCCTACCGTGGGTTCGAATCCCACCCTCTCCGCCAAGACTATTTCGAACTGATTCCAATTCGTTCGAACAATTTACAACCCGTTCGGGGCCTCCTTGGGTGCGCTCCTAGAACACTTTCCGGACCAGACAGGCTTCTTCATAGGCCTCAATGTCTTTGAGTCGGTACTAGACTTTCCCCACGATCTTAAAGTACTGCGGGCCCTCGCCGACGGTGCGCCAGCGC
>CAWUSQ010000007.1:0-120845 GCA_963925275.1 uncultured Rhodoferax sp. | reverse complement strand
GATGGCTTTGAAAGATAGGTATGTTCGAATCGTCTGCAGTGATTTCGTATAAAAACTCATTAGCCTTTGGTAGGCTTTGCAGCAAGCCAAGCATGATCGGCTCGACCCGAATCTCCGCCACAACAAAACCAAGCAAGCCCTTGGTGCCTCGGTTGGTATCCCTCAAAATGCCTTGTTTGTATGCAGGTCTGACCATCAGCACCGACAGCGCCCTGGCTGAACCTGCAAGCGGTCGTATGGGCAAGCTGATCGCTGTTTCTCCGGTTTCAATAGCTTGTTGAGTGGCCGCATAGCGCTTAACTTCTGAAGCCATGTCATAGCCTAGGTAGCCCGGGTTGCCTTGCAGCGGGCTGATGTGGCTCACCGCGGCATAAGCAGTCATCCTATTCTCAGGGGCGGTGGCTAAAAGACCCTTCTCGTTGCGCTCCTTGATCTTGAATGGAGTCGCCTGGATTTGCGTCATCTGCGCTTCAAAAGCAGCGCGTTGATCGGGTTGGAGGTAGGTCGCGAACGACAGCGTAACAACCTCTGGGAATTGCGCCATGTGCTGGCGGTTTAGGTATGCAAACTCCGTTTGGGATACGGTCGGGTTCAGGATAAACATGTGCTCCAAGGCCCGAAGGTGCCCTTCATTACGCTCCAGCTGGGCGCGTATACCAGTCTGTACATCGTGGGACAGGTCGCTCGATCTATGTGCTTTCTCTAGGACCTCTAATTGGCTTACAACACTCTGCAAATAAAGCACGATGCAAATGGTCATAACAGCGCTCGGCAGGAACATCAGCCTACCTTTTCCCCAAGAAGGCTGAGCGCGAAGCAGCCACAGCAGGAGCAGCGGAACAAAAGTCAGGACACCTAAGGTGTCTCCCATCCACCAAAGCACCCAGACCTTCGCAAATTTTGCTGTATCGAGCCCACCCAACCACACCAAAGAACTGACCCCCACAGTGGCCGACACCACGCAAACGATGAATGCCACCAGCACAAAGGTGAACCCGTGCTGCAAAGTCAAAAGATCAAGACCTTGTGAGCCAAGAAGGCGCTTGAGAGCCCACGCAACCGCGTAAGCCTGCAACACAGCACCGCTGGCGATGAGCAGCGCCAGTGGTAATGCAGACAAGAAAAGAGGAGCAAATGTGGCGCCCTGATACAACTGGAAGGCGAGCGCACCAAGAAACAAACCGGGCAATGCCCGCTTACCGAAAACCCAGGCAAGCGCCACTGCCAAACCAGCCGATGGAAAGAAGGCCAAGGCTGTTCCAATTGGCGCTTGAAGCGTACGCATGAACAGCGCAAGCAAGACATAGCCCATCAAGCCGAGCAGGGTCAGGGGCAAGATGCCCAACGCCGGCGCGCCGAATTGGCGGTCAGCGGTCTTATCAATTACAGATGCAATCTCTATGTTTGCCCCTTCGGTTTAAGAAGTCACCTCCGTGAATCCCGCTCCATGAACGCAGGAGTGCAAGGATACAGTATTGGCAATTGCTGGGCTATCAGCCGCATGCGCCTGTTCAAAAGCGTTCACGCCACCCACTTGCGCGCGTTGTGCCACAGCTGCATCCAAGGACTTCGTGCATTGGCATCACCATCGGTCCAACTCATTTGTATGTTGCGAAATACGCGCTCGGGGTGCGGCATCATGGCAGTGAAGCGCCCGTCGGGCGTGGTCACAGCGGTCAGCCCGCCGGCACTGCCGTTGGGGTTAAAAGGATAAGCCTCAGTGGGTGCGCCAGTGTTGTCCACAAACCGCATAGCAGCGAGCACCTGGTGAGCGTCTCCGCGGTACTTGAAGTTAACCTGCCCCTCACCGTGCGCAACAGCAATCGGCAGGCGGCTGCCAGCCAGGCCCTTGAAAAACAACGAGGGCGAGTCCAGCACCTCGACCATGGACAAGCGGGCCTCGAAGCGCTCGCTGTGGTTGGTGGTGAAACGCGGCCAGGCATGCGCGCCAGGGATCATGTCAGCCAACTCGGCAAACATTTGGCAGCCGTTGCACACGCCCAGACCAAACGTATCCGTGCGGGCAAAAAATGCTGAGAATTGCTCGACCAACAAAGGGTTGAAGGTGATGGAGCGGGCCCACCCGACGCCAGCGCCCAAAGTGTCACCATAGGAAAAACCGCCACAGGCCACAACCCCTTTGAAGTCAGCCAGCGCAGCGCGGCCCTGCTGCAAGTCGGTCATGTGGACATCCACCGCCTCAAAACCAGCCTGGCTGAAGGCATAGGCCATTTCGACATGGGAGTTGACCCCCTGCTCGCGCAGCACCGCCACTTTGGGGCGCGCGCGCATCAGCGCCGGCGCCTTGGCTAAGCTGGCATTGCTTTGCACTTGGCCGTCCAGCACGAAGTGGGTATGCATGCCGGGGTCTTGCACAAGACCTGCCTGCGCGTGCTCGGCATCCGCACAAGCCGGGTTGTCGCGGCGCTGGCAAATCTTCCAGCTGGTAGCGTCCCAGACCTGATGCAAGTCCTGTAATTTGGCACTGAAGATACTTTTGGCATCACGCCAGACTTGCACCTCGCCCACGCCGACTTGAATGACCGAGTCTGCTGGACGGGTGCTGCCCACTGCGTGGCTGCATGCACCAAGGCCATGCGCACGCAAGGTCTGTAGCACGGCATCGCGCTCAACTGCGCGCACCTGCAAGAGCACACCGAGCTCTTCATTGAACAGCGCCTTGAGCGTGAGCTCATCACGCCGACCTCCGACCTGACTGGTCCAATTGCGCCCATCGCCCACGTCCATGCGGCTGTCAGAGATGCCGTCTCCCTCTGTGACCAGCACATCCACATTCAGCGACACGCCCACGTGACCGGCGAAGGCCATCTCACAAGCCGTGGCAAACAAGCCACCGTCGCTGCGGTCGTGGTAGGCCAAGATTTGACCCTTTGCACGCAAAGCATTGACCGCCTGCACCAAGCGCACCAGGTCTTGGGGATCATCCAAATCAGGTACTTCATCGCCCATTTGACCCACGGTTTGCGCCAAGATGCTGCCCGCCATGCGTTGGCGAGTGCGCCCCAGGTCAACCAGAATCAAGGCGCTGGGCTCTTTGGCGTGCAGTTGGGGCGTGAGCGTGGCGCGCACGTCATCCAGCGTAGCAAACGCCGTGACGATGAGCGACACAGGTGAAGTCACCTGCTTGGGCTGATCGCCCTCACGCCACTGGGTGCGCATGGAAAGCGAATCTTTGCCCACAGGAATCGAAATACCCAAGGCCGGGCACAGCTCCAGACCGACGGCCTTCACGGTCTCATACAAAGCAGCGTCTTCACCGGGCTCACCACAAGCGGCCATCCAGTTGGCCGAGAGCTTGACGCGGTCCAAGATGATCGGTGCGGCCAGTAAATTGGTGATGGCCTCAGCCACGGCCATGCGCCCTGATGCGGGTGCGTTGAGTGTGGCCAGCGGGGTGCGCTCGCCCATGGCCATGGCCTCACCCGCAAAGCCTTCAAAATCGGCCAAGGTCACGGCGCAGTCAGCCACCGGCACTTGCCACGGTCCAACCATCTGGTCGCGGTGCGTCAAGCCACCCACGGCGCGGTCACCAATGGTGATCAAAAAGCGCTTAGATGCTACCGTGGGGTGTGCCAGCACATCAATGGCTGCTTGCTGCAGTGTCACCCCATTGAGCACCAGCGGCTCAAACGTGCGCTGCACGCTGTGCACCTGGCGGTGCATCTTGGGCGGTTTGCCCAGCAGCACGTTCATGGGCATGTCCACAGCGGGGCTAGCGTCAGGCTGTGCGGCCGCAGCCAGAGCGCCTTGTGCCACCAGCAAGTCACGCGCTTGGGTGGCCACGCCGACCACCGCAAACGGACAGCGTTCACGTTCGCAAAGCGCTTGAAAGCCAGCCAGCGACTCTGGCGCAATCGCCAGCACATAGCGCTCTTGACTCTCATTGCACCAAATTTCTTTGGGGGCCATGCCAGATTCCTCTAGTGGCACAGCGCCCAAGTCAAAGCGTGCGCCGCGCCCGGCGTCGTTGGTCAACTCAGGAAAGGCATTGGACAGGCCGCCAGCGCCCACGTCATGGATGGCCAAAATGGGGTTGGCTGCGCCTTGCAGCCAACACTGGTTGATGACCTCTTGTGCCCGGCGCTCAATCTCAGGGTTACCGCGCTGCACCGAGTCAAAGTCCAGGTGGGCGGCGTTGCTGCCCGTGCTCATGGAGCTCGCGGCACTGCCGCCCATGCCGATGCGCATGCCCGGGCCACCGAGCTGAATCAACAAACTACCCTCTGGGAACTCGATCTTGTGGGTCAGGTCGGCATCAATCACCCCCAAACCACCGGCCACCATGATGGGCTTGTGGTAGCCGCGTTGCTCCTGCACCGCCTGCTGGCTGCCATCAGGCGCCACCGCCGCGTAGCTCAAGCTTTGCTCATACTCGCGAAAATACCCCAACAGATTAGGCCGCCCAAACTCGTTGTTGAACGCCGCCCCACCCAAAGGCCCCTCAATCATGATCTGCAAAGGACTGGCAATGTGCCCGGGCCGGCCGTAATCACCCGCAATGGGGGTCAGATTCCAATTAGCTGCTGGCTTGCTTCCTGCTGGCTCAATGGGACTCTGACCCCAATTGATTTTGGAGACGGTAAAACCTGTTAAGCCCGCTTTGGGTTTGGAGCCGCGGCCAGTGGCGCCTTCGTCGCGAATTTCGCCGCCGGCACCAGTGGAAGCACCCGGGTAGGGCGAGATTGCCGTGGGATGGTTGTGGGTTTCCACCTTCATCAAGATGTGCTGCAAGGCCTGCCTGCTTTGGTAACTGGGGGCGTGTACCCCATTGCCCGCTGCGGCGCTGGCAGCAAAGCGCTCAACCACACTGCCCTGCATCACCGAGGCGTTGTCGGAATAGGCGACCACCATGTGCTGCGGATTGGTCTGGTGGGTGTGGCGAATCATGCCAAACAAGCTGTTGCTTTGCGCCACGCCGTCGATGGTGAACTGCGCATTGAAAATTTTGTGTCGGCAGTGTTCACTGTTGGCCTGCGCAAACATCATCAACTCCACGTCGGTGGGGTTGCGCTGTAATTGCGTGAAAGCCTGCACCAAATAATCGATTTCGTCGTCTGCCAAAGCCAGGCCAAACTCGGCGTTGGCGGCTGTAAGCGCTGCGCGACCACCGCTCAGCACATCGACGCGCACCATGGGTGCAGCGGGCAAGGTGTCAAACAGTTTGAGCGCCTGCGCACGCTCCAACACCACGCTCTCAGTCATGCGGTCATGCAACACATCGGCCATGCTGGCCAACTGCTCGGCGCTCAAACTCGGGCGCGACAACAAAGCACTGGCCAAACTGATGCGGTACTCCACCACGCGCTCGATGCGGCGCACCGGCAAGCCGCAGCTGTGGGCAATGTCGGTGGCTTTGGACGCCCAAGGCGAGACCGTGCCCAGGCGCGGCGTCACCACGATCAGCGCGCCTTGAGCATCCAAGCTGGCAGGGTCGCCGTAGCGCAGCAAGGCGCTGAGTTGCTGACGCAGCGCGGCAGACGGCTCGCTCTCGGTGGCCACCAGGTGCACAAAGCGTGCCGTGATGGCGTTGACCTTGTCGTGCACCGCCTGCAACTGGGGCAGGAGTTGCTGAACACGAAACGCGCTGAGGGCACTGGCGCCGTCGAATTGGGAAAGGTGCAGGGTCACGGTGCGGCCAAGTTGAGGTTGGGAATGAGGCAATGGAGCACAGCACCGGGAAACCAAAAGATGCTGTCGATGCGAAATTTTAACGGTGCAGCCGCACCCAGCCTGCCCCATGGCATGCCAATGGGATAATCTCGACCCATGACAATCACCATCAAAGATGAAGCTGGCATGGCCGGCATGCGCGTGGCAGGCCGATTGGCCTCCGAACTGCTGGACTACCTGACCCCGTTCGTCAAACCCGGGATCTCTACCAACGAGATCGACCGCCTGGCAGACGCCTACACCACACAGGTGCAAGGCGCTATTTCAGCGCCACTGAATTACGCACCCGGTGGCCACAACCCTTACCCCAAGGCGATTTGCACCTCGGTCAATCACCAGGTGTGCCACGGCATTCCCAACGACAAGCCTTTGAAAAAAGGTGACATCGTCAATGTCGATGTGACGGTCATCAAAGACGGCTGGCATGGCGACTCGAGTCGCATGTTCATGGTGGGCGATACCTCCGTGGCGGCCAAGCGTCTGTGTCACCTGACTTATGAGGCCATGTGGAAGGGCATCATGATGGTCAAAGATGGCGCCTACTTGGGTGACATCGGTCACGCGATCCAAACTTTTTCCGAAGGCCACGGTTTAAGCGTAGTGCGCGAGTTTTGTGGCCACGGCATCGGGGAAAAATTTCACGAAGACCCGCAAATTTTGCATTACGGCCGGCCCGGCACACTCGATCGCCTGAAAACGGGCATGACCATCACCATCGAGCCCATGCTCAACGCCGGTCGGCGCGAGATCAAGGAAATGGGCGACGGCTGGACGATTGTCACCAAAGACCGCTCCTTATCAGCACAGTGGGAGCACACGGTACTGGTCACACCGACAGGCTACGAGGTACTGACCGTGTCAGCCGGTAGCCCCGCAATTCCCGATTTTGTGAACGTCTGATCGACCACGAGCAGACGCCATGATGATGCTAGAGCTGACAGCGCTACGCGATCAATACCGGGCCGACAAAGCCGCCCTTTTGATAGACCTTGCCAACAGTGGCAACGACACGCGCGGCGTGCAAGCAGCGCTGCGCGGGCTGTCAGAGTTGGCCGATGCGATGCTCAAACAGCTGTGGAAACGCGCCGGACTGGGCGCGCCCCTGGCGCTGCTGGGCGTGGGTGGTTTTGGCCGCGGCGAGTTGTTTCCGTACTCCGATGTGGATGTGTTGATTTTGATGCCCGACGAGCACACACCGGCCAATGACAGCGAGACTTCGGCCCGCGTGGAAGCCTTCATTGGCAGTTGCTGGGACGCTGGACTGGAAATCGGCTCGAGCGTGCGAACCCTGAACCAATGCCTGGTTGAAGCAGACAAAGATGTAACCGTCCAAACCGCCTTGCTGGAGTCAAGGCTGATCGTGGGCGACAAAAAACGGTGCCAACGGTTTCAAGTGACTTGTCTGGCGGCCATCGATGCGCAGCGCTTTTTTGTCGCCAAAACACTGGAAATGCAGCAGCGCCACAACCGTTTTGAGGACACACCTTACGCACTGGAACCCAACTGCAAGGAGTCCCCTGGCGGCCTGCGCGACCTGCAAATCATTCTCTGGGTTGCCAAAGCAGCGGGGCTGGCAGACAACTGGACCGATTTGGGACGGGCTGGACTGGCCACCCCCTTTGAAATCAAACAACTGCGCCATAACGAGTCCGTGTTGCGCCTGATTCGAGCCAGGCTGCACCTGGTGGCCAAGCGCCGAGAAGACCGCTTGGTCTTTGACCTGCAAACCAGCGTAGCCGAAACCTTTGGCTACCAACAACCCGAAGACGGCAGCCCACGTCCACCAGTACGACCCAGCGAGATGCTGATGCGCCACTATTATTGGGCAGCCAAGGCCGTCAGGCAGCTCAACCAAATTTTGCTGCTGAACATTGAAGAGCGTCTCAATCCAACGCGTCACACCCTGCGTCCATTAAGCGAAGACTTTTACGACAAAAGCGGCATGATCGAAGTCGTCAGCGACGACCTGTACGAGCGCAAACCCCATGCGATTTTGCAAACCTTTCTGGTCTACCAGACCCAGGTCGGACTCAAAGGCCTTTCGGCACGCACCCTGCGCGCGCTGTACAACGCCAGAGGCCTGATGGACGGCGCGTTCCGCAAAGACCCGCTGAATCGAGAGATTTTCCGCACCATTTTGATGCAGGGCGCGGGCCTGACCCACGCCATGCGGCTGATGAACCAGACTTCAGTGCTTGGACGCTACCTGTGGGCGTTCCGGAAAATCGTCGGTCAGATGCAGCACGACCTGTTCCATGTCTACACGGTTGACCAACACATCTTGATGGTGCTGCGCAATGTGCGTCGATTTTTCATTGCCGAACACGCCCTGGAGTACCCCCTTTGCTCAGAACTGGCCAGCGGCTGGGACCGGCCCTGGGTGCTGTATGTGGCTGCGCTCTACCATGACATTGCCAAAGGGCGGGGCGGCGATCACTCAGTCTTAGGTGAGATTGAAGTGCGCCGGTTTTGTAAGGCACACGGGTTTAGCCAAGAAGACAGCCAACTGATTGAGTTTTTGGTGCGTGAGCACTTGACCATGAGCCATGTGGCGCAAAAGTCGGACCTGAGTGATCCCGACGTGATCGCTGCATTTGCCAAGCGCATGGGCGATGAGCGCCGCCTCACAGGGCTGTACCTGTTCACTGTGGCCGACATTCGTGGCACCAGCCCCAAAGTTTGGAACGCCTGGAAAGGCAAACTGCTCGAAGATTTGTACCATGCCACCTCGCGTATTTTGGGTGGTCACAAGCCCGATATGCGGGCAGAGGTTCAGGAGCGCCAGCGTGGAGCGCTGATCGAACTGGCACTGCACAGCCAGCGCTTCGAGTCGCACAAGCCGCTATGGGCCAAACTCGATGTGAGCTATTTCATGCGCCATGACGCCAACGAGATTGCCTGGCACACGCGCCAGCTTTCCCGTCAGTTGGATACCAAGAAGACCATCGTTCGAGCCAGGCGTTCGCCTCTGGGAGAAGGCCTTCAAGTGCTGGTCTACACCCCCGATGAACCCGACTTGTTTGCCCGCATTTGCGGCTACTTCGACTACAGCGATTTCAGCATTCTGGACGCCCGGGTGCACACCACACACGACGGCTACGCGCTAGACACCTTTGAGGTTACAGCCACCGGTCTGCATGAGCACTACCGTGAGCTCATCAGCATGATTGAAACAGAGCTCGGTCGCACGCTGAACCAAGGTGGGCCGCTGCGCCCGCCCAGCCGTGGCCGCGTGTCGCGCCGGGTAAAGAGCTTTCCAGTGACCCCGCGCGTGAGCCTCAAACCCAATGAAAAAGGTGAGCGCTGGATACTCAATGTGTCCGCCAGCGACCGCGTAGGTTTGCTGTACTGCATTGCACTGGTTCTGGCCGCGCACAAGATCGACCTGCAACTGGCCAAGATTGCCACACTGGGCGAACGCGTGGAAGACACCTTTGTGCTCCAAGGCAAGGCACTGCACAGTAACCGCGAAAAAATCGCCATCGAAACCGAGTTATTGGAAGCCTTGGGCTAGGTCTCAGGGCCGAAGCGCCCGGGCCAGCTGTGCGCCACCAAGCGCTACCAGGACCCCGTGGGCTGGCGGGCCCGCATGAAAGCGGCAATGATGGCCGCAGCATCGGTGCGATTGACGCCTCGGGCAAAGTCCCAAGCGCTCATGCCCTGCTGGTTTTTTAAGGTCGGATCCGCACCTTCTTCAAGCAGCAATTTGACCGCAGATACGCTACCGTAGCCCGCTGCCATCATCAAGGGTGTACTGCCGTTAGGCGACTCGGCGTCAATGTACGCACTCTCATCGAGCAAGAGCCTGATGACATCCAAATGCCCCCCCGTTGCCGCATAGTGCAAAGGCGTCCAGCCGGTTTTGTTGACATCAGCACCTTTGTCGATCAGCGTGCGACACAGCGCGAGCTGACCTTTCAAAGCCGCCAACATCAACACGCTTTCATCGGCGGCGTTGCGCGCCTCACCCTTGGTTGTGGGCCAACTGAGCAGCACGTCAACCACCTTGAGGGCGTCCTGTTGGTAGGCCAGCATCAGGCCAGCCAGGCCTTTTTCATCCACCGTGTTGGGGTCAAAGCCGCGCTGCAGCAGGCTTTGCATGAGTGGCGCCTGGTTGTTGCGGACAGCCTTGAAAAAATCATCAAACGACCCAGCGTTAGCCGAAAAAATTGCAAACAAAACAGATAGATAAACCACTTTTTTAAGGTGATAGTTTATTTTTGGAGCGTGGCTTATTCGCATACCGACACCCCCTTGAAAAGCCTGGTGAAGTTGTCGCTGGTGATGCGGGCAATCTCTGCAACCGGACGATTTAAGCATTGTGCGACTTGCGCTGCCACGTAGGGCACATACGATGGGTTGTTGGTTTTACCCCTGAAAGGCACAGGCGCCAGATAAGGGCTGTCGGTTTCGATGAGTAAACGGTCCAGCGGCACCAGGTTCACCACATCACGCAAATCCTGCGCACTTTTAAACGTCAAAATACCTGAAAAAGAAATGTAAAAGCCCAGGTCCAAAGCGGCCCGAGCCACCTCGGCGGCTTCCGTAAAGCAATGGAATACACCGCCAGCGCAGCCAGCGCTGCCGTCTTCGCCCTCTTCGCGCAACAGCCGCAAGGTGTCCTCAGAGGCGCTGCGGGTATGAATAACCAGTGGTTTATCCAAGGCGCGTGCAGCCCTGATGTGGGTGCGAAAGCGCTCGCGCTGCCAGTGCATATCGGCCACGCTGCGCCCATTCAAGCGGTAATAGTCAAGGCCGGTTTCACCGATAGCCACAACACGGGGCAAGGAACCCAGGCGCAGCAAGTCATCCAAAGAGGGTTCAAGTACATCCTCACTGTCAGGGTGTACACCGGCCGTGGCCCACAGGTGCGGGTGATCCAAGGCTAGCCGGTGCACACTGTCAAATGCCTCCAAGGTCACGCTGATGCACAGGGCACGGCTGACTTGGGCTTGAGCCATAGCATCCAGGATGCTCGGCAGCTCAGCGATCAGTTCAGGGAAATTGAGATGGCAATGCGAGTCTGTGAACATGGGCGATCAAATGGTTTGGGTTGCACGCTCAGAGGCCAAATGTGCACCCAAAATCTGTTCGATCTTGATTTTCAGCAGGCTCGATTTCTCATTTTTTGGGAACTGCACACCGATACCTTGGTTGCGGTTACCGGTCGCGCCAGCTGGCGTAACCCAAGCCACCTTGCCTGCCACGGGGTAACGCTGGGGGTCGTCAGGCAAAGACACCAAGAGGTACACGGACTCACCCAGCTGGTAATCACGCGTCGTTGGAATGAACAATCCACCATCAACAAAAATAGGCATGTAGGCCGCGTACAAGGCCGATTTTTCTTTGATGGCAAGTTGGATAACGCTGGGCCGCGACAAGCCAGGCGAATCCGTTGCTGCAAGACTTGATGGTGGTTTCATGAGCGCGAGTTTAGAGCTATTTGTGCCTGACTGACCAGCGCCTCTTGCATCAAACCGGCGTTAAACGGGTGTTCCTGCGTGCGCTGGCTCTGTGCCAACGCTTTGAACCACGCGCTCAAAGACGCCCAGCTTGCGCCTTTGGGTAAATCGGCAGGCGCGAAAAACCGCGGCATCGCGCCGGCCTTGGCAAGCAGCATGTCGTGACATATTTTTTGCAATGCATCAATGGTCTGCGCCGGTGTGTAGTCCTTGAAAACAGCCACATCACCCTGCGCCACGGCGCGCGGCAGGCGCGGCCAATCTGTCACCATGGCGGCAAATCCCAGGGCCTCTTGCGGGCGCCCACCGCAGGCACGCAAAGCAACTTCGGCTTGGGCACGGGCCAAGCCCTGTGACAGCAACCAATCCATCGCCACGTCGGCTTGCGGCCAGACCATGGTATGACCCAGACAACGGCTGCGTATCGTTGGCAGCAATTGGTGCGCGGCTTCGCTGGCCAACACAAAGCGCACATCGCCAGCGGGTTCCTCCAAGGTTTTAAGCAAGGCGTTGGCCGTGTACACGTTCATGCGCTCGGCCGGAAATACCAGCACCGCTTTGCCCCGCCCTCGCCCACTGGTGCGCTGGGTAAATTCGACAGCATCGCGCATCGCATCGACCCGAATTTCACGGCTGGGTTTGCGTTTTTTGGCCTCGATTTCGTCACGTGCTTTCTCGCTCAAGGGCCAGCCCAGAGCCAATATCGCCGTCTCGGGCATGAGCACGCACAGGTCAGCGTGCGCATGAACGTCGATCGCATGACAACTTTGGCAGACACCACAGGCGCCGTCAGCACCAGGGCTTTCACACAACCAGGCCCGCACCATGGCCATGGCCAATTCAAAGTGCCCTAAACCAGATGGTCCGCTCAACAGCCAGGCATGCCCGCGCTGCGCCAGCAAGGCGCGCGTTTGGTCGGCGATCCAAGGTGCGCTAGCGCCCGCGAGCTGATCCATGTTCATAGCAGCCACTGCCGCGCCTTGACAGCCGCCAGCACGTCCTGCCACACCGCCTCCCGACTTTGGTCCGCGGTGATACGGGCAAACCGCTGCGGCTGTGCTGTGCAGCGCTGCAGGTAAGCGTCGCGCACACGAGCAAAAAAATCTTCCGGTTGCGCTTCAAACCTATCGGGCACACGGGCGTCTTGCAGTCGCAGCGCTGCCACCCGGGGGTCCAGATCAAACCAGATGGTCAAGGCGGGTTGACGCAGTCCTTGATCGCTTGCGAGACCATTGGCTTGAACCAGCTGCTCGAGCCAACTCAAGGTTGCCAAATCAAACCCCCGCCCGCCGCCCTGATAGGCGAAGGTGGCGTCAGTGAAACGGTCGCACAGCACCACCTCACCACGCGAGAGCGCCGGCTCAATGCATTGCTGCAAATGGTCGCGCCGGGCCGCAAACACCAAGAGCGCTTCAGTCATGGCGTCCATGGCGTCGTTGAGGACCAGGTTGCGCAATTTCTCAGCAAGTGGTGTGCCACCGGGTTCACGTGTGCGTGTGACCACCCGGCCGTGCGCGCGAAATGCCTGTTCTAAACCCTCAATGTGCGTGGTTTTCCCAGCGCCATCGATTCCCTCAAAACTGATAAAAAGTCCTGCTGTCATGTGCCTTACTGCGTGTTTCCCGACCAATTATTGGCCTCTTTGGTATGTATTGACCGCTCTATTGTGCGCCTGCAGTGTGTCACTGAACTCGCTGCTGCCATCACCCCGAGCCACAAAATAGAGCGCTTTGCTGCTAGCAGGTTGCGCTGCGGCGAGCAAGGCTGCACGCCCAGGCATGGCAATGGGCGTGGGCGGCAAGCCACTTCGGGTGTAGGTGTTCCAAGGGGTATCCGTTTGCAAGTCGCGCCGACGCAGGTTGCCATCAAATGCGTCGCCCATGCCATAGATCACAGTGGGGTCGGTCTGCAGCGCCATGCCCAGTGCCAGTCGGTTGTGAAACACGCTCGACACCATGGCTCGGTCGCTCGCGCGGCCGGTTTCTTTCTCGACAATACTGGCCAAAATCAACAACTGCTCTGGCGTTTTCAGCACAGCGTCTGCACTGCGGGCATGCCAAGCCAGATCAAGGTGATGGTCCATGGCCAACATGGCACGCTTGAGCACATCCACATCCCGAGTGCCCTTGGCGTAACCATACGTGTCGGGGTAAAACCGCCCTTCCGCCGCCACGCCTTCGCGCCCCAGCGCCTGCATGATGGCCGCAGCACTCATGCCAGAGGTCTGCGCCAGCAGCTGATCGGCCTTGCCCAGGGCCGTGCGTACCTGCTTGAAGGTCCAGCCCTCCACCAGCGTCACATAGCGCAGGGCTTCATCACCCTTTACCAATGTGGCCAGCAAACTGCGCGGCGTCACCAAGCCTTGCAATTCATAATTACCAGCCTTGATCAAGCGTGCTTGGCCAGACACCTTGAACCAGCCGTAGAGCAGCAGCGTCGAGGTTTGTACGCCAGCGTTTACCGCCAACCTGGCAACGGCACGGGGCGGTGTTCCCGACTCAATGGGCAGGTCAATCACCGACTCACGCAGCATCAGGGGTTGATTTACCCACCAAGCAGCGCAAGCCGCTAACACCGCCGCTAAAAGCAGCAAACTGACAATGAAGCGACGCACAACCCTTAAACCTTCTTGACAACTGAGCGGGCATGATAATCGGAGATTGAGCCCATTTTTTGGAAGCGTGAACCTATGACCAACGTACTGAACGGCGTAGCCCCCCTGAACAAGCTTGGTGTCTTGCGCGCGCAGGGGCCTGAAGCTGCCTCGTTTTTACACAACCAACTCAGCAACGATTTTTTGTTGTTGGACGACGCCAACGCGCGTTTAGCTGGATTTTGCAGCGCCAAAGGGCGACTGCAGGCCAGCTTCATTGGCTTAAAACGAGGGCCAGAAGAGGTGCTGCTTCTATGCAGCCAAGATCTGCTAGAGCGCACACTCAAGCGGCTGTCCATGTTTGTGTTGCGCACCAAAGTCAAACTCAGTGATGCCAGTACAGAATGTGCGCTTTGGGGTTTGGCTGGAGCAGCGGTGACGCAGCATGGCGGCGCGGCCGATGCCAAACCGTGGTCTCGCTTTGAAACTGGGGCGGGCACCTTGATCACCTTGTACCCCAGCGACGGCACGCCGCGTGCACTCTTGCTCACTGGCGTGGGGCAACAAGCGCCGCTGGCACCCGTACTGACACAGGCGCTATGGGACTGGTCGGAGGTGCGCGCGGGCGTTGCCACCGTCACGCAAGCGACTTATGAAGCCTTTGTGCCTCAAATGATCAATCACGAATCTGTGGGTGGTGTGAATTTTAAAAAAGGTTGCTACCCTGGCCAAGAAGTGGTCGCTCGCAGCCAGTTCAGGGGCACCTTGAAACGCCGGGCTTACCTGGCGCATGGCGAAGGCCCTCTGCAAGCGGGCGAAGAAGTCTTCAGCCCGGGCGAAGAACAACCGTGCGGTACCGTGGTTCAAGCGGCCCGAGCACCAGATGGCGGTTATGACGCCATCGTCTCCATACAAACCAGTGCCTTTGATACCGGCGAGGTACGTGTCGCGCACGGGCAAGGTGCGGTACTGACTCTTGAATCAGCACCTTACCCTTTACTGGCCGATATTTAGTCGCAGCTCACAGGCCAAACGCGACCCTCAGCGCACGCGCCGCATCCCGGTGGGCCTGCTTGGCCAGTTCAAGAGCACGACCCATTTTGATGAAGTCATGTACAACGCCGCGGTAGATCTCTAAATCCACTGCAACTCCGCCCGCGCGCAGGCGGTCAGCGTACTGCAAGCCCTCATCGAGCATGGGGTCGCATTCAGCCAAACCAAACCAAGCTGGCGCCACACCATCGACATCAGGCGCCATCAAAGGTGCAAAACGCCAGTCCTGCCGATCACTCTCGCCACGCAAGTAATGACCAAAAAAGTAATCAATGTGCGCGGTCTCGAGTAAAAAACCTTTGCCAAATGTTGTGTGCGACCGACTGTCCTGATAAGCCGCACAGCCCGGATAAAACAAAAGTTGCAGGCACAGAGGCAGACCCTGATGGCTCGCCTGCAAGGCACAGGCAGCCGCAAGCGTGCCACCGGCACTATCGCCACCCACAGCGATGTGGCTGACATCAAGCCCATGCGATAAGCCCGCTTGGGCCACCCATGTCAAGGCATCCCAGGCATCCTCAAAAGCCACTGGAAAGCGGTATTCGGGCGCGAGCCGGTAAGCCACTGCCAATACCGCACAGTTGGCCAAGTGGCACAAGGTGCGACACAGGCTGTCGTGGGTGGCAAGGCTACCCACGACAAAGCCACCACCGTGAAAAAATACCAGTACAGGCAACGGCGTGTGGGTCTGTGCAGCGCGCGGCAGATACAAGCGCACGGGCAGCGCATAGCCATCGCGCGCTGCAATTGTGAAGTTCTCGATGTGGTCAATACGTGCCGGCGCGAGGTCCAGCACGCTGGCGCCTTTTTCGTAGGCATCTCGTGCATGCACGGGTGCGCGCCCATGCAGCGGCACGAAAGCAGCCCGGGCCATGCGGTCCAACACGTGGTGCATGTCAGGACTCAGTAAAGCGCGTGGATTGTGGCGATGGGGCATGTCACTCAAGCCGCAAAGGGCTGGTCTTGGTACAGTCAGAGCTTGGATGCTAACCGGAACCCACTATGGCCCTCATTAACTACATCACCCAGATTCACATCGACTTCGGCGCCCTGTCAGTACTCAAATCGGAGTGCGAGCGCAGTGGCATCACACGCCCTTTGATCGTCTCAGATGCCGGCGTCAAAGCGGCCGGCATCGTGCAACGGGCGCTCGACGCATTGGCGGGCCTGACCGTACAGGTGTTTGACCAGACGCCGTCTAACCCAACGGAGTCGGCCGTGCGCGCCGCCGCAGCGTTGTACACAGCACACCGGTGCAACGGTTTGATTGCAGTAGGGGGCGGCTCGTCGATTGACTGCGCCAAGGGCGTGGCCATTGCTGCCACGCATGAAGGGCCTTTGAGTCACTACGCCACCATCGAGGGCGGCTCACCGCGCATCACCGAGCGTGTGGCGCCTTTGATTGCTGTACCCACTACCGCTGGCACAGGCAGCGAGGTGGCTCGCGGGGCCATCCTCATCGTTGACGACAAGCGCAAGCTCGGCTTTCACTCATGGCACCTGGTGCCCAAAGCAGCAATTTGTGATCCCGAGCTGACCCTCAATTTGCCGCCTTTTCTGACCGCTGCCACCGGCATGGATGCCATTGCACACTGCATGGAAACGTTCATGGCGCCACCTTTTAATCCACCCGCCGATGGCATTGCGCTCGATGGCTTGCAGCGCGGTTGGGCCCACATTGAACTCGCAACGCGCGATGGCAGCGACCGCAACGCGAGGCTGCAGATGATGAGCGCATCCATGCAAGGCGCCATGGCTTTTCAAAAAGGTTTGGGCTGCGTGCACTCGCTGAGTCACAGCTTGGGCGGCATCAATCCCAATTTGCACCATGGCACGCTCAATGCCTTGTTTTTGCCCGCCGTGATTGCCTTTAACGCGCAAGCGCCCTCTGTCATTGCAGAAAGACGGCTAGCGCGCATGGCGGTGGCAATGGGACTGGCAGCGGACGCTGATTTGGGCGAAGCCATCAAGGCCATGAACGCACGACTCGGCTTGCCCAAGGGCTTGAGTGAACTTGGCGTGCAAGAAGCTCACTTCGAAGCGATTGTGGATGCAGCCATGGCCGACCACTGTCACAAGACCAATCCACGACTGGCCAGCCGCGATGACTACATGGGTATGATCAAAGCGGCCATGTGAATCACCCATCCATCTGCAATAGCCCGCCTACCATTGGTTTGTTTGATCAAAGTCAGTTGAGCGGGTTGCCCACAGCCTGTACCCTTGCACCAAACCTAGGCGCTTCAAAAAGACGCACTAAAAATCCATGCCCATTCACGCGGCACTAAGCCACACCACCATTTACCGCTATGACCGTCTGGTCAAGCTCGGGCCTCAAGTGATACGACTGCGCCCGGCGCCGCATTGCCGCAGCAAGATCATCTCCTACTCGCTCAGGGTGCAGCCGCAAGACCATTTCATCAATTGGCAACAAGATCCCTTCTCCAATTACCAGGCGCGCCTGGTAGTGCCTGAGAAAACAAAATCATTTGAAGTGACGGTCGACTTGGTGATGGACATGTCGGTCTACAACCCATTCGATTTCTTTTTGGAGCCCGACGCCGAGGAATTCCCTTTCCAATACGAGCAGGGTCTGAAAAACGAACTCGCACCTTATCTGACAGCCGAACCCATCACGCAATTGATGCAAGGCTATCTGGACCGCATCGACCGTACCAAGCGACGCAGCGTGCTGTTTTTGGTTGACCTCAACCAGATGGTGCAAACGGACGTCAGCTACACCATCCGCATGGAGCCAGGTGTACAAACGCCCGATGAAACTCTGGCGCTGGGATCGGGCTCCTGCCGCGATTCAGCCTGGTTGCTGGTGCAACTGTTGCGCCACTGTGGTCTGGCGGCGCGTTTTGTATCGGGTTATCTGATCCAACTCAAACCCGACGTGAAAGCCCTGGACGGCCCCAGCGGCACCGAGGTCGACTTCACTGATCTGCACGCCTGGTGTGAGGTCTATCTGCCTGGCGCAGGTTGGGTCGGTCTGGATGCCACCTCTGGCTTGCTGGCCGGAGAAGGTCACATCCCGCTGGCATGCACGCCTGCGCCATCGAGTGCTGCGCCCATTGAAGGGGGCGTTGACGAGTGTGAAGTCGAATTCGAGCACCACATGGCGATCACCCGAATCCACGAATCGCCCCGGGTCACCCAACCTTATACCGAAGAGCAATGGTCTGCAGTGATGGCACTGGGAGATCAGGTAGACAAAGAATTGCAAAGCGGTGATGTACGCCTGACCATGGGTGGCGAGCCCACGTTTGTGGCAGTCAATGACCGTGACGCCCCAGAATGGAACACCGAGGCGATGGGACCCACCAAGCGCGCGTTTGCCACAGATCTGGTGGACAAGCTGCGCGCCCAATACGGCAAGGGTGGCTTTTTACATTGTGGCCAGGGCAAATGGTACCCAGGCGAACAATTGCCACGCTGGACGATGAGCATTTACTGGCGCGCAGATGGGCAAGCGACCTGGGGCGACCCCTCGCTGTTTGCCGACGAGCGGGTGCCAGCGCACTACACCAGTGAGGACGCCAAGCGATTTACCCAACACCTGGCAGCCAAGCTCGGGGTGAGTGCGCAGTTCCTCCAAACAGGGTATGAAGACAGTTGGTACTACCTGTGGCGCGAGCGACGCCTGCCGGTCAATGTTGACCCGTTCAACGCCAAGCTTGACGATGCAATGGAACGCGCTCGTTTGCGTCGTGTTTTCACACAAAAACTCGATGCTGCGGTGGGCTATGTGCTGCCAGTTCAGGTCACTGACTATGTGGAGAAAAGTGGCGCTCAATGGCGCACGGGGCCTTGGTTTTTCCGAGATGAGCGCATGTACCTGATGCCTGGCGACTCGCCCATGGGTCTGCGTTTACCTCTGGACTCACTGCCTTGGGTCAGTGATGCAGACTACCCCTACATGATTGAGCAAGACCCATCGACACTGCGCTCGGGCTTGCCTGCGCACACACAATTGAGTGCGCGCTACAGCCCACATAACGAGACCACGCAGCCCCATGTCCAGGCCACTAGCGACGTCACGAGCACCAGCGCTCAGGCCTGGAGCCGCTGGGCTGGCCCTGCAAGCACGACCGCGCTCGACAGCCGGGCTGTGAGCCAAATCAGTACCCCCGAGCAGGCAGCCAAACCCGTAACACCAGCTGCTGCCCAAACAAAGTTCCAGACGGCTACGAAACAGCTTGACACCCCAAACCGACACACCAGCAGCGCAGCGCAGGAACAGTCCGCAGAGTGGAGCCGCGCGCCTGAGCGGCTTGAATCAGCACACTGGATTACGCGCACCGCTGTCTGTGTCGAGGTGCGTGACCCTAAGCGCGCCAATGGTCCCAAGGCGGAGATCACCGGCCAGGCCTCGAGTCTGATCTACGTGTTCATGCCGCCGCTGGAGCGACTGGAGTATTACCTGGACTTGTTGGCTGCGGTTGAAGCCACTGCCGCGGAGCTTGGCGTGCAGATCGTGCTCGAAGGCTACCCGCCACCGCGTGACCCGCGCTTGAAACTGCTGCAAGTCACACCAGACCCGGGCGTGATCGAGGTCAATGTCCACCCGGTTAGCAGCTGGCGTGAGCTGGTCGCCAACACCGAGTTCTTGTACAACGCAGCGTTTGAGTCGCGCTTGTCAGCTGAGAAATTCATGACCGACGGGCGCCACACCGGTACCGGTGGCGGCAACCACTTCGTGATGGGTGGTGCTACACCGGCTGACAGCCCTTTCTTGCGCAAACCCGAACTGCTGGCCAGTTTGTTGCTGTACTGGCACAACCACCCCTCATTGAGCTACCTGTTCTCGGGCATGTTTGTGGGCCCGACCAGCCAGGCGCCCCGGGTGGACGAGGGCCGCAACGACCAACTCTACGAACTCGAAATTGCCATTGAGCAAATTTACCGCAACCGCGAGGTTTTTGGCCAAAGCATGCCGCCTTGGCAGGTGGACCGCACACTGCGCAACATTCTGATTGATGCCACGGGCAACACACACCGCAGCGAGTTTTCCATCGATAAGATGTACTCGCCCGACTCCGCTACCGGACGCCTGGGCTTGTTGGAATTGCGTGCATTTGAGATGCCACCCCATCCCCACATGAGCAGCGTGCAGCAGTTGCTGTTGCGCGCGGTCATTGCGCGCTTTTGGGAAACGCCCTACAAGGCGCCGGCCACCCGCTGGGGCACTGAGCTGCACGACCGCTTCATGTTGCCCGCAATGATCGAGGCCGATTTCAAAGATGTGATGCGCGAGATGCGCGAGCTCGGCTATGCCTTTGATGACAGTTGGTTTGCGCCACATATCGAGTTCCGCTTTCCGCTCATTGGTACCGTGTGCTCAGCTGGTGTTGCGCTGACACTGCGCAATGCGCTGGAGCCCTGGCACGTCATGGGTGAAGAAAACAGTGGCGGCGGTACCTCGCGCTATGTCGACTCCAGCCTTGAGCGTGTGGAAGTGCGTGTATCGGGTCTGAACGAGAGTCGGTATGTCATCACCTGCAACGGTCGTGCACTGTCCTTGCAGCCAACAGGTGTGGTGGGCGAGTATGTGGGCGGCGTGCGCTACAAGGCTTGGAACCCGCCAAGCAGCTTGCACCCCAGCATTGACGTGCACGTTCCGCTGACCTTTGATATTGTGGACACCTGGATGAAGCGCTCACTCGGCGGCTGCCAATACCACGTCGCCCATCCGGGTGGCCTGAGCTACCAGAACCTGCCCGTCAATGCCTTTGAAGCCGAGAGTCGACGTTTGTCACGGTTTGCAGCGATGGGGCACACGCCAGGCAAACTGGTCGTGCCGCCCGCCACCATCCACGTTCCGGCCAGTCGCGAGTTCCCATTCACACTGGACTTGCGCCGCGCCTGATGCCACAGCCAGAGGCCCGTCCTCGGTACCCTGGGAATCAGTTTGCGGCTACGTGAAGCGCCGCTTGTACCGTTCGGGGGTCCATCCCCAAGGAGTCAGCAAAGGCTTGCAGCGTCATGCCACTGACCTCATAAGAGCGTTGCAACGCTTCGCGACGGGCGCGATCTAACTCGGCTTGGGATAAGGCTTCTTCCAGCACAGCGGTGATGATCTCATCGCTGGCCGGTAGCAAGGCCAAGTAATCCTGTTTGCTCAAACCGGACGCATCAAATGCTGCTATCAGTTGGGCACGCAAGCGTTGATGGTTGCTCTGTGCCTCCTCTGCACTGATGCCTTTTCGGGCTTGGCGACGATGAAACAACTCCACCGCAGCGAAATACACGTGTTCGGGCGACACGGCCTCCACCACTTTGCCCTGTAAATCATGGCGCGATGTGCCAGACGCCACACTTTGCAGGTAAGGCGTTGAGCGGGCGTGTACCCCCAGCGCAGCTTTCAAGCTTTGGCGATCAAACACATCGGGATGAGCTTCCAGCAACTCCTGAAATACCCCCAGCTTGAGCGGCAAGAAACGCTTCCCAAAAAGGTGTGGGTACAACTCAAAGAGCTTTTCAAGCACCGGCTGAACCTCAGAAAAACGATTTTTTCGGGTCTTGCCAACCGGTGTGGTTTGCGCATGCGCTGGTGCTTGCGGTGCGACTTCGGTCGCGGTAATAGGTGAGTCAGTCATGGCACTTGATGGTATTTGCAGAGCGCCATTGTCTGTGAATACCAGCAGGGGATGGCATACTCGCTTCGTATGAATGTAAATAGCCAGACAGGCGCACTACAGAACCCTGCGACCGGCTTTGATGCATTGGCCCAAAGCTTAGCGATCAAACCTGGGCATTTCGATGAGATGCGTGGCGGCTTGAACCAAGCCTTACACACGGCACCCTGTGACCCTTGGCGACAGTTTGCAGCCACCCTGCCCTCGGATGCGAGCACAGAATTGACCCGGCGCAGCGCCAGCTTGGCACGCCAGGTTCACGACAACGGCATCACTTACAACGTTTACGCCGACACCAATGGACCGCAACGTCCTTGGTCGCTTGACCTGTTCCCTTTACTGATATCGCCCGAAAACTGGCAACACATTGAAGCAGGCGTACACCAGCGAGCCGTTCTGCTCGAACACCTGATGGTCGATATATATGGCCCGCAACAGCTCATTCATCAAGGTGCTTTGCCAGCGGCGCTGGTGCATGGCAACCCCGGCTACTTGCGTGCCATGCATGGGGTTCAACCTGTGGGCGGACGGTTTTTGCACTTAGCCGCATTTGACTTGGCGCGCGGACCAGACGGCCTGTGGTGGCTGGTGGGTCAACGTACCCAGGCCCCATCGGGGCTGGGCTACCTGCTGGAAAACCGCTTGATTGTGTCCGGGCAATTCGGCACCGCGTTTGATGCCCTGCGGGTACAACGCCTGGCCAGCACCTACCAGACCCTGATAGAGAGTTTGCGCGCCCAAAGCCCAATGGGCCCCGAGGCACACCTTGCACTACTCACGCCAGGCCCCTACAACGAAACCTATTTTGAACACGCCTACCTGGCACGCTACCTGGGTCTGACCCTGGTTGAAGGCAGTGACCTGATGGTCCGCGAGAACAAAGTATTTTTGAAGACGCTCAAGGGCTTGGTGCCCGTGCATGGTTTGCTCAAACGCGTGGACGACCAGTTCCTCGATCCGCTGGAACTGCGCGCGGACTCCACGCTTGGCATTCCTGGTTTGTTGCAAGCGATCCGTGCCGGCAACGTGCTGGTGGCCAATGCGCCAGGCTCAGCCGTCTTAGAGTCCCCCGCGCTGTTGAGTTTTTTGCCAGCGCTGTCGCGCCAGTTACTCAACGAAGAACTGGTTCTACCGTCCTTGCCCACCTGGTGGTGTGGCGAACACAGCGTGATGGAGGAGGCGTTGGCCAACCTGAGCCGGTGTGCCATCAAGCCCACCTACCCTGGCGCCCTGAATCAGGGTGCTTTTGAGGCCATGCTTGGTACACAACAAGACCCGGGCAGTTTACAAAACTGGGACCAGCGCATTCGGGGCAACCCGCAGGCCCATACCCTGCAGGCCTACCTACCCTTGTCACAAATGCCAACCTGGCGCGTGAACCAGAACGGCAAAAGCGGGCTTGAAGCGCGTTCATTGATGCTCAGGGTGTTCGCCGTGTCGGATGGTCAGGACGGCTGGAAAGTGTTGCCTGGCGGTTTGGCACGGGTGGCCAACGCCAGACAGGATTTGATCGGGATGCAGACAGGGGGCAGCAGTGCCGACGTGTGGGCCCTGAGCCAAGGCGAGGTTGAGCGCTCGACCTTGCAGCAGCCCCATCTCACGCCCGAGAGCCTGATCCAGCGAAAGCGCATGGTCACCAGCCGTGCTGCAGAAAACCTGTTCTGGCTTGGTCGCTACACCGAGCGAACCGAAAACGCGCTGCGCTTGGCCAGGTTGACGCTGGAGAGCCTGCATGGCGATGAACAAGACTGCCCGGCACTGATGCGCTGGCTTGGTCAAATGGCCAAGGTCAACACGCTGGTCATGCCCGAAGTGCCCAGTCCACAACAATCGGCGCACGTGTTTGAGCGCGCCTTGATCGAGAGCCTGGGCAGCACCGAGGGCGCCACCAGTGTGGGTTTTTACCTGCGCGCACTCAAACTGTCCGCTTCCAACGTGCGTGAGCGCTTGTCCCAAGAGCATTGGCGCATCATCACGCACAACGAGGAGTCGCTGTTTGCCCAGTGGCGAATGCTGTGCCAAGAAGGTCGCTGCTCGACCCAACAAGCCCAGCAGTTGCTCAAGGAAACCAGCGATCAGATGGCGGCCATCACGGGAGCGCAGACCGACCGCATGGTTCGAGACGATGGCTGGCGCTTGTTGAGCATCGGCAGGCATATTGAGCGCCTTAGCTTCATGGCCAGATCACTGAACCTGGCGCTGGACTGCGGCAGTTTGGCCACCAACGGCGGTTTTGATGCGATGGTGGCGCTTTTCGACAGTGACATCACTTTTCAAACCCAGTATCAACAAAGCCGCGAGATGGTCGCCTTGATTGATTTGCTGGTGCTTGACCAGGACAATCCGCGGTCCCTGTCCTGGGTCACAAAGACCTTGCGCGGCCGTTTGGCCAAACTCGCTGGCAGTCCAGACCATGCCAGCAGCACCTTGTCACGCATCGTGCCCGACTCCAACACCTGGGACCTCATGCACTTGTGCGAAACCTCTGAGAGCGCAATGGCACCTGGCTTGCCCTTCGGCGCCGAGCCCTTGGACATGCAAGTTCCCTATGCCCACTTCAAGCAATTGCTGGCAGCCTGCACAGAGGCGGCACATCGCGTCTCGAATGACATCAGCGCCACTTATTTCACCCATTCTGAGCGCCTTGAGCGCAGCGTAGGCAGCTGATGAGACTACGCATCACGCACGAGACGCGCTACGACTACGTTCCAGCGGTAGAGACGGCACAGCACATGGTTTACCTGACACCATTGAACCGACCCTTTCAACAGTTGCTGAACAGCCAGATCAGCGTTTCACCAGAACCCGCTGTGATCAGTAGCGCACTGGACGTGTACGGCAATACCCGGCATTTCTTTGCGCAAAACGTGCCACATGCGCAATTGATTGTGAGCGCGAGCAGCGAAGTCAACACACAGGCAAGCGCCGTGCCTGAGAGCCATATTGCTTGGGAGGCCACTTGCGCACACTTCCAATACAAGGCAGGCCAAGCTTTTGACGCAGGCAGTGTCTTCTCATTTGACTCACCCATGGTTCCGCGTCATCTCGAATTTGCCGACTACGCGCGGGTCAGCTTCACACCAAACGCGGGTCTGTTGCAAGCCAGCCTCGACTTGATGGGACGGATCTATACCGAGTTCACCTACGAAAGCAACAGTACCGAAGTCAACACGCCGGCACTGCAAGCCTTGGTCCAGCGCAAAGGCGTGTGCCAGGACTTTGCCCATATTTTCATTGCTTGTCTTCGTTCGCTGGGTTTGAGCGCGCGTTATGTCAGTGGCTACCTGCTGACAAGCCCGCCTCCGGGTATGGTCAAACTGCGCGGCAGCGATGCTTCGCACGCTTGGGTAGCGGTGTATGTTCCTGATTTTCCTGAGGGTGGCAGCTGGGTGGACCTGGACCCGACCAACAACAAAGCCGGCTGGCACAGCCCAGGTGAAGACTACGTGACCCTGGCGATCGGGCGGGATTTCTCAGATGTTTCGCCCGTGCGGGGTGTGATCCACGGCGGCGCCAACCATGTGCTGCATGTTGGCGTCACCGTAGAGCCTGTTGGTAACCACAACGAGCCCACTACCCCACTGCAGGGCGGCGGACAGAACCAAAGCCAAAGCCAAAGGCCCCAGGGTTAAAGCAATCCGCATGCGACCTGGGCAAGGGCGCCGTGCACACCAATCAAGCCACTAGAATTTCCAGCCACTGATGAAGTCAAATCGCTTGCATCTACACCCCAATTTCCCCACCATGAAAGTCACACCATGAGCGTTTATGAAACCCTGAAAAAACTTGACATCCATCTGCCAGCCATGGCTGTTCCCGTTGCCGCTTATGTACCGTTCGTGCAAACGGGAAATTTGGTTTTCATCAGCGGACACATTGCCAAGAAAAACGCCCAACCCTGGGTCGGACAACTCGGCAAGACCATGGCTACCGAAGAGGGCAAGTCGGCTGCACGCGCCATTGCGATTGACCTGCTGGGCACGCTGCATGCGGCCGTTGGTGACCTGAACCGCGTCACCCGCATCGTCAAACTCATGGCGCTTGTCAATTCCACACCCGACTACACCGAGCAACATTTAGTTACCAACGGCGCCAGTGAACTCATCGGCCAGGTGTTTGGCGATAAGGGCGCGCACGCACGCAGCGCATTTGGCGTGGCACAAATCCCCAGGGGCGCCTGTGTGGAAATCGAAATGATTGTGGAACTGGGCTGAATCTTTCTCTACCCGCCCGAATGCACTGGCAGGTGCTGGTCAATCACTGATAGGTGAACGCCAGGATCAAGATTTGACCAAGGCCAACACCTCTTTGAAACAGGGGTGTTCGGCACTGCGCAACCACTCAAACAACACCATTTCGGTGCTGACAAGCTCGGCCCCCGCCGAGGCTAGGCGGTCATACGCAGCATCGCGGTTGCGCTCCGACAGTGATGAACTGGCGTCTGTCACAACCCAAACTTCAAACTCGTCTTCCAACAAGTGCAAAGCAGTTTGCAACAAGCAGACATGCGCCTCGCAGCCCGCCATGACAATACACTCTCGTGCTGCCAGCGTACCCGTTGGTTTTTGTAAGTGTTTGGGCAGACTGCGGGCGTTACCAGCAGGTGGCTTTTGCTGGGGACGCAACCACTCAGCCAAACCCTCTTCTACCGCACTGAATTGCATCTTGGCCAGCGTTTTTTGATAATGCCCACGCAATGACTCTGGCGTATACCCCAAGCTCGATGGCGCATGCTCAGTGCCCCAAACCGGCACCTTGAACAAGTGGGCGGCCTTTGCCAGCCGCAAGGCATTGGCCTGCACCAGTTCAGACTCAAACATGGTCGCCATCAAACGCGGCTGGTAGTCCACCAAAACCAGCTGCGCCGTATCCGCATCAAGCAACATCGTGTCCCCTTAGCTTGACCACGATCCGTCCTCGAACCTGGCCGGCCATGAGCGCCTGCGCGCGCTCAACCGCCTGGTCTAAGTCAACCTCCTGAACGATCGCACCCAATGCTGCGGGTGACAGGTCTTGCGCCAATCGCTCCCAGGCACGTTGCCTCTTGGCCAGAGGAGCCATCACGGAATCGATCCCAGCAAGCGTCACACCGCGCAAGATGAATGGCATGACAGAGGTTGGAAGGTCCATGCCCTGAGCCAACCCGCAGGCTGCCACCACGCCGGCGTAACGTGTCTGCGCCAGCGCGTTGGCCAGCGTATGTGAGCCCACTGCATCCACGACACCCGCCCAGCGTTCTTTTTGAAACAATTTGCCTGGTTCAGAAAAGGCCGCGCGATCCATCACAGAACTGGCCCCCAAAGACGTCAAATACGCTGCCTCATGCGCCTTTCCCGTCACCGCCACCACGGTGTAGCCCAGCTTGCTTAACAAGGCCACCGCCACACTGCCCACGCCACCGGTGGCACCCGTGACCAGTACCTCACCCGCGCCCGGGCTGACACCATGGTCTTCCAATGCCAGCACACACAACATGGCGGTGTAACCGGCTGTGCCAATGGCCATGGCCAAACGGGGCGTTAAGCCACCAGGCAAACGCACCAGCCAATCCCCCTTCAGACGTACTTTTTCAGCCAAACAGCCCCAGCGCGTCTCACCCAGGCCCCACCCGTTGTGAACCACCAAATCACCGACTTTCCAGGCCGGATGATCAGACGCGACCACGGTGCCAGCGCCATCAATACCCGCCACCATGGGCCAACTGCGCACCACCGGGCTTTTGTTGGTGATGGCCAGTGCGTCTTTGTAATTCAGGGTCGAATAATCCAGGGCCACGGTGACATCGCCTGCAGGCATGTCTGCTTCATCAACCTCTGTCACATGGGCTTGGAAACCCTGTGCGTTGTCCAATAACAATGCTTTCAATCAGCGCTCCTAAAGTATGTAGGCATAACCGCTATGCCTGCGTGGTTTATGCGCAATTGACGGTCCTGAATCCAGCCAGGGGCTGGCTAGAATGATCGCATGACCGGCTTTCAACGCATCATGGTGATTGTGTCACTGCTGCTCGCAGCCATGGCAACGCACGCATCGCCCGTGGAAAAAACCGATGCGCTAAACACCGATGGGGACGCACTGGGCATGTTGTCGCACATGACTCAGGCGGGCCAGCGCATGGGCCAAGATGCAACTAAGCTGGTGTTCAATGCCATGGGGTTATTAGGCGTGCCTTACCGCCGCGCCGGCGAATCCAAGGAAACCGGATTTGACTGCAGCGGTTTTGTGCGTGCGGTATTTGATCAAACCCTGGGTTTGACCTTGCCACGCAATGCTTCCCAGCAAGCGGCAAGCACTGAACGCATCGATAAAACCGACCTTCAACCTGGTGACCTGGTGTTTTTCAACACCATGCGCAGAGCCTTCAGCCACGTGGGTATTTACGTCGGTGATGGCAAGTTCATTCACGCCCCACGTTCGGGCGCTGACGTGCGGGTGGAAAGCATGCGGGTGCCTTATTGGCGCCGGCGGTTTGACGGTGCAAGGCGGGTGGAGCGCGCTGTCAGCCAAACTGCGAACACACCTCAAGCCCGACAAAGCATGATGTTGTCCGAATAAGTGGCTATAATCACGCTCTTTGCTGGCAAAGCTCCGCTGCCTGATCAACTTACAAGCGGAGCATTTCGCAAGATGTTCAAATTTTGGCCCGATCTTCCAAGGTTTAATGTCTGCATATTTTGGATAAATTGACGTAATGACAACCATCCGTGTAAAAGAGAACGAACCTTTTGACGTCGCGCTGCGTCGCTTCAAGCGCACCATTGAAAAGCTTGGCCTTTTGACAGACTTGCGTGCACGCGAGTTTTATGAAAAACCAACGGCTGAGCGCAAGCGCAAGAAAGCTGCTGCCGTCAAACGCAATTACAAGCGCATTCGCGCGATGCAGTTACCTAAGAAAATGTACTGATCAAGCAGCCCAAGGCTTAATTTAGCCTTGCGCTCAAAAGCTCGCCGGGAGATCTCAGGCGGGCTTTTTTCGTTAGCGGCGACCCCACATGAGCGCCCCGCACACACCAACCACTAATGGAGTCGGACAATGTCACTCAAAGAACAGATTATTGAAGACATGAAGAGCGCCATGCGTGCCAAAGACACCGAGCGCCTGGGCACCATCCGTCTGCTGCTTGCCGCCGCCAAACAAAAGGAAGTCGACGAGCGCATCATTCTTGACGACGCCGCAATGATTGGTATCGTTGACAAACTGATCAAGCAACGCAAAGACTCGGTCGATGCCTATTTGAAAGCCGCGCGCCAAGACCTTGCCGATAAGGAAAGTGCTGAGATCCAGGTGCTCAACGCTTACCTGCCGCAGCGCATGAGCAACGATGAAATTTTGGCCGCAGTAGCTACCATCATCAGCACGCTGGGCGCCACTGGACCCGCAGACATGGGCAAGGTGATGGGTGCCGTTAAATCACAGTTAGCAGGTAAAGCAGACATGGCGCTGGTCTCACAGGCCGTCAAATCTGCTTTGTCACATTGACATCAACCACCAATTAAAAAAACGGGCACAAGGCCCGCTTTTTATTTGAGCGCTTTGTAGCGCACCCGGTGCGGCTTGGCACCCTCCTCGCCCAAACGCTTTTTCTTGTCGGCTTCGTACTCTTGGTAGTTGCCGCTGTAAAAAAACCACTGGCTGTCACCCTCACACGCCAAGATGTGCGTGGCAATTCGATCGAGGAACCAGCGGTCGTGGCTAATGACCATGACCGAACCGGCAAATTCCAACAAAGCATCCTCCAGAGCACGCAAAGTCTCCACGTCGAGGTCATTCGATGGCTCGTCAAGCATCAAGACGTTACCCCCAGCGATCAGCGTCTTGGCCAAGTGCAAACGACCGCGCTCACCACCTGAGAGCATGCCCACACGCTTTTGTTGGTCGCCCCCGTTAAAGTTGAAACGTCCGCAATAGGCCCGACTCGCCATTGTGAATTTACCAATATTGAGCATGTCGAGTCCACCCGAGACGTCTTCCCACACGGTCTTCTCATTGGCAAGGTCATCACGACTTTGATCGACAAAGGCCATCTTGACCGTCGAGCCGATCTTGACCTCGCCACTGTCGGGCTGCTGCTGGCCCGAAATCATGCGGAAAAGTGTCGATTTGCCAGCGCCGTTAGGGCCGATGATGCCCACAATGGCGCCAGCTGGAACTTGAAAGCTCAGGTCATCGATGAGCAGGCGCTCGCCAAAAGACTTGCTGACATTTTTAAATTCAATGACCTCGTGACCCAAGCGATCAGCCACTGGGATAAAAATCTCATTGGTCTCGTTGCGTTTTTGGTATTCGAAGTCAGACAGTTCTTCAAAACGAGCCAAACGCGCCTTGCTCTTAGCTTGGCGTGCTTTGGGGTTCTGGCGTGACCACTCCAGCTCCTTTTTCAAAGCCTTGGCGCGTGATTCTTCGCCTTTATGCTCCTGCTCTAAACGAGCCTGCTTTTGCTCCATCCAAGAGCTGTAATTGCCCTTGTAGGGGATGCCGGCGCCGCGATCAAGCTCCAAAATCCATTCTGCAGCGTTGTCCAAGAAATAGCGGTCGTGGGTGATCGCCACAACGGTGCCGGAATAGCGTTGCAAAAATTGCTCCAGCCAATCTACAGATTCGGCGTCCAGGTGATTGGTTGGCTCGTCGAGAAGCAACATGTCTGGGTGGCTAAGCAACAATTGACACAAAGCCACTCGGCGCTTTTCACCACCTGACAAAACCCCAATGACAGCATCCCAAGGCGGTAGCCGCAAGGCATCTGCCGCAATTTCAAGCTGGTGCTCCGAGTCAGTACCCGCTGTCGCAATGATGGCCTCGAGTTCAGCCTGCTCAGCAGCCAAGGCGTCAAAGTCTGCATCCTCTTCGCCGTAGGCTACATACACTTCTTCCAGGCGGGCGCGCGCGGCAAATACCTTGCCCATCGCCGCTTCAACGCACTCACGCACGGTCTGCGTGGGATCGAGCTGCGGCTCTTGAGGCAAGTAGCCAATGTTGAGACCCTGCATAGGGATCGCTTCACCCTCAATCTCTTTGTCCAGGCCTGCCATGATCCTCAACAAGGTGGACTTACCTGAGCCATTGGTGCCCAATACGCCGATCTTGGCGCCAGGAAAAAAACTAAGAGAAATGTCTTTCAAAATATGACGCTTAGGGGGCACTATTTTGCCAACCCGATTCATCGAAAATACGTATTGAGCCATGGAACTTGTGCTTTATCAGAATGGTTAAGGGACACATTATCGACGCACAGCTTGCGGCTGCCGTGTTTGCTATGGATAGCCCCGATGGCGCCACCCAAACCACACGGTGCGCAGCTATTTGCGCGAATCCCAACCACGCGGCGCATTACCGTGCGACAATATGGACTGTTTCGGGGCTTCAGTTGCCTGAAACATCGGCACATTGCCGAAGGCCAGGGCCATGCGCCTCGGTCTTTTTTTGATCCCATCTGCCTTTGACTGAACTGCAACCCCCTGGGTTGCAGAGCGGGCCGATGTCCTAGCGCCCCGGACAGGGTGCCTCTCTATGAAATTTGAAGAACTTAAGCTGGCTCCTGCCATCGTTAAAGCCGTGCTCGAACAGGGCTACGAAACTCCCACGCCTATCCAGGCTCAAGCGATCCCGCTGGTGCTCGAGGGCCACGACATACTGGGTGGCGCGCAAACCGGCACGGGCAAGACAGCCGCATTCGTGCTGCCCATGCTCGATCGCCTGATCAACTGCGATACACCACGCAACAAGTTTGGTGGCATCGGCATCCGCGCCTTGGTTTTAACACCTACCCGAGAACTCGCTGCGCAGGTTGAAGAGTCCGTCAGGACCTACGGCAAACACCTTGAGATCCGCTCGGCCGCCATCTTTGGCGGAGTGGGGATGAACCCGCAAATTAGCGCCATGAAAAAGGGCGTGGACGTTTTGGTGGCCACACCAGGACGACTGCTTGACCTGATGCAACAAGGCATGGTGGATTTGAGCCAAGTGCAGATCCTGGTTCTCGATGAAGCAGACCGCATGCTCGACATGGGCTTCATCCACGACGTTAAAAAGGTACTGGCAGCTGTTCCAAAAGAAAAGCAAAGCCTGCTGTTTTCAGCGACCTTCAGCAATGAGATCAGAGAACTTGCAGCCGGTCTTTTGAAATCCCCCCGCAGTGTGCAAGTGACACCCCAAAACACCACTGTGCAGCGCATCACTCAACTGATCCATCCGGTCGGTCGTGGCAAAAAGAAGGCTTTGTTAGCCCACATCATCAACGAGCACAACTGGAGCCAGGTACTGGTTTTCACGCGCACCAAATTCGGCGCCAACAACGTTGCAGAATTCCTCATTAAAAGCGGTATATCTGCCATGGCCCTGCACGGCAATAAAAGCCAAACTGCCCGAACCCAAGCACTGGCCGGTTTTAAAAGTGGTGACATCCGTGCGCTTGTAGCAACCGACATTGCTGCGCGCGGCATCGACATCGATGACCTGCCGCATGTCGTGAACTATGAGATCCCCAATGTCTGCGAGGACTATGTTCACCGTATTGGTCGTACGGGACGTGCCGGCGCAGAAGGCCAAGCAGTGAGCTTGGTCAGCCTGGACGAAGAAGGTTTTATGCAGGCCATCGAACGCTTCACCCGACAGGACATCCCGGTCAAGATCCATGCCGAGTTCATGCCAGAGCCAGGCGAAATGCCAGAGCCCATTGCCATGGGTCGTCAAACGATTTGGGGTGGCGCCGGCAAGCCACCGAGCCGCGAGGTGATGGCTGCAGCGGCCAAAGCCGCTCGCACTGAAATGCTCACTCGGGTGCGTGAAGGCAGGGGCCCAGGCGCTAGCCGCCCAAACAACGGCAAAAGCCATGGTGCGCCGCGAGGCAATGCCAACAACGGCGCTGGGCGCAATAGCCGCGGTCACGCCCCCTCCAGAGCAGACCACGATCACGATCACGCTGATGGTGAACAGCAGCAACGTGAATATGAACCACGCAGCCATTTATCGGCAGCTGAGCAAGCCGTACGCCATCCTGGTCAGCGTGGCTCACGCAACTTTGGCGGTGCACCAGCCTATGGTGGCGCGCAGGCAGCCGCACCACGCGTCGCCGGTCAACCCGACCCCATGCGCACCAGCGTGGACATGATGGCCGACCGTGGCCCCCGTCGTTCCAGCTTTGGCGGCCCTGGTGGCAATCGCAGCGGCGGTGGTCAACGCCCCGCTAACGGCAACAGGTCTGGTGGCGGGCGCCCGCGCTCAGGTGGCAATTCGCCACGCTGATTGGGTTTCTCCCTTCATCATCGAACTCAGGCCGCGCCCAACCCGATGGGCGCGGGTGCCTCATTCACGATGTGGGTAAACAAGCGCTCGTACAGAGGCTCGACCGGGTGTTGTCCCCCCAGAGGATCGCGGTTAAGCGCAAAGGCAGCGTCCAAAGCTGCCCAATCCGCATCGCTCAGCGCTCTTTTGGCCTCCGGCAGTACCACGGTTTCTTCCAAGTGCATGTGCGCTTGGTAAAAATCAACGAAACGCTGACAGGCCTGCGTGAACCCCTCACGGCGGGTTTCGCCGAGAAATTCCCAAGCTTGCAAGTGGTGCTGCAGCGCGTGTACCATGCGCTCGCCCTCTTGGTGCTGGGCGTCCAACTGGGCAATCACCTCGCGCAAACCAGGCACAGCTTGCAGCACACGGGGAAATAAATACTCGGACTCTTTGGGATGGTGCAGGCGCTCGGGAAACTCGTCAATGTAAAAAAGCATGGCGCGTAACACCTCAAAAAACTGTTGGGGGTGCGCACCCGGACCCCGTCGCACCATCATTTGCATCGACTGCAGCATGGCCGCCAGAGCGGCATGTTCGTCGCGGATGATTTGCAGGCTGCTGTGCTTCATATATTCTCCCAAAATCAGTTAACCGATACCAAGTAGTCAGTTTGACTTTGCGCTTCTTGGCGGCAAGGTCATTGTGCCCAGCTTGCTCACAAGCCCTTTGACCTAAATCAAGTCAACGGTGGCGCTGCAAAGAACCTAAAATAGGCGCAGACAAGCGCTATCCCGTTGATCTGTGAGAACTCGGTTCGCACAAAACAAGCGAATGTGCTCCCTGTCAACAAGACGACAACTTATATTTATCAGGAGATTTTTAATGCAAAAACGCCTATTTCTCAGCACCGCCGCATTGGCTGTCGCAACCCTCGTTTCAGGCCATGCTGTGGCTGCCGATGCAACATTCAAAATCGGACTGATTTTGCCAATGACCGGCCAGCAAGCGTCCACAGGTCGACAGATTGAAGCCGCAGCGCGTCTGTACATGGCCCAAAACGGTGACATGGTCGCCGGCCGCAAGGTGGAACTGATCCTCAAAGATGACACCAGCGTGCCTGATGTCACCAAGCGCATGGCGCAAGAACTGATTGTCAAAGACAAGGTCAATGTGCTGGCCGGCTTTGGCATCACGCCTTCGGCTTTTGTGACTGCGCCTTTGGCAACACAGTCTAAAACGCCGATGGTGGTGATGGCTGCGGCCACCTCCAGCATCACGGAAAAGTCACCCTATGTGGTGCGTACCAGTTTCACGCTGGCACAAGCCTCGGTTGCTTTAGCTGACTGGGCACCTAAAAACGGCATCAAAACCGTGGTGACCCTGGTGAGCGATTACGCCCCAGGCATGGATGCAGAAAAATTCTTCAAAGAGCGTCTCACGCTCAACGGTGGCCAAGTGCAAGAGTCTTTACGCGTTCCCATGCGCAGCCCTGACTTCGCTCCGTTTTTGCAAAAAGTCAGAGACATCAAGCCTGACGCCCTCTTCGTCTTCGTGCCATCGGGCGCAGGCGCTGCGGTCATGAAGCAATTTTTGGAACGTGGCATGGACAAAGCCGGTATCCGTTTGATTGGCACCGGCGACATCACCGATGACGATCAACTCAATGACATGGGCGACGGCGCCTTGGGTGTGGTGACTTCACACCATTACTCGGCCAACCACCAATCAGCAGAAAACAAAAAATTTGTAGCGGCTTTTGAAAAGGCCAACAAAGGCATGCGCCCCAACTTCATGGCCGCTGGCGGTTATGACGGCATGCGTGTGATCTACAACGCGCTCAAAGCCACCAAGGGTAAAGGCGATGGCGCCGCGCTGTTGGAGGCCATGAAAGGTCAAATTTTCGAGAGCCCGCGTGGCCCGATGTTCATTGATGCACAAACCCGTGACGTGGTGCAGAACATCTATCTGCGCAAAGTTGAGCGCAAAGACGGACAGCTGCACAATGTTGAATTCGACGTCATCAAAGACGTGAAAGACCCTGGTAAAAAATAAGCCATTGAAGGGAATGCAGCGTTCAACCAGAACGCGCTGATGGCTGGGTGCTTCACCGCAGTGAAGCACCTTCTTTTTCCCTGTTTTTTTGCTTGAACGACGGCCACAAACATGTTGACCATTCTTTTTGACGGCATCGCCTACGGAATGCTGCTGTTCATATTGGCTGTTGGCCTGTCCGTGACGATGGGCTTGATGAATTTCATCAACCTGGCGCACGGCGCCTTTGCCATGGTGGGTGGTTACATCACAATTTTGTTGATGCAGCAGTGGGATGTGCCATTTCTGGTTTGTTTGCCACTGGCCTTTGTATTGCCTGCGTTAATGGGCGCCATACTGGAGCCAACGCTATACCGCCCCCTATACAAAAAACCGCACCTCGATCAAGTACTGTTCACAATTGGATTGACCTTCATGGCCGTGGCCAGCGTTGACTATTTCATTGGTTCAAGCCAACAAATTTTGCAACTACCCGATTGGCTCAAGGGTCGCACCGAAATTGGACAAGGTGCTTGGCGACTGGGTATGGGGCATTACCGTTTATTCATCATCGCAGCCTGCGGTCTCTTGGCCTTTGGCCTGCAATACGGCTTGACCAAAACCCGATTTGGCACCCAACTGCGCGCGGCAGTCGATGACCAGCGCGTAGCCGCAGGCCTGGGCATTAATGTCAACTTGGTGTTTCTTGGTACCTTCGCCATGGGCTCTGGCCTGGCTGGTCTTGGCGGTGCGCTGGGTGCTGAAGTACTGGGCATGGACCCCAGTTTTCCACTCAAGTTCATGATTTACTTTTTGATCGTGGTCGCGGTTGGCGGCACCTCGAGCATCACAGGGCCTTTGCTGGCAGCCTTGCTGCTGGGCATTGCCGACGTCGCCGGCAAATACTACATCCCGAAACTCGGGGCCTTCATTGTCTACAGCGTGATGATCATCATTTTGGTCTGGCGGCCGCAAGGTCTGTTTGTACGGGGTGCAAGTAAATCATGAGCCTATCGCCTCTGCACCTGAAAGCGCGCTGGAAGCCGCTGGAATATGCCGTGTGGCTGGCCGCGCTGGTAGCACCATTTGCCATGATTGAACACGCACTGATCATCAACGAAATCGCCATCGTGGCACTGTTTGCCTTGTCGCTTGACTTGATTTTGGGCTATACCGGCATCGTCTCTTTGGGCCATGCCGCATTTTTTGGCATGGGCGCCTACAGCGCCGCCTTGTTTGCTAAATTCATCACTGCTGACCCATTGATAGGCTTGGCTGTTGGCATCGCTTCTGCCGCAGTCGTGGGCGCAATGTGCAGTACGACCATTTTGCGTGGTACCGACCTGACCCGCTTGATGGTCACTTTGGGTGTTGGTCTGATTTTGATGGAGTTGGCCAATAAATTGTCTTGGCTCACTGGCGGAGCTGATGGCTTGCAAGGGGTTGTGATGGGTCCTTTGCTGGGCCGTTTTGACTTCGATCTTTACGGCCAGGTGTCCGCCGTCTACTCTGTCACGGTACTTTTATTGTTGTTTGTGCTCATGCGCCGTCTGGTGCACTCGCCCTTTGGCGCGACGCTGATGGCCGTGCGGGACAACCCGCTGCGCGCCATGGCGGTTGGCATACCGGTGAGCCAACGCCTGGCCGTGATTTACACACTGGCTGCAGCCATCGCGGGTGCTGCCGGTGCCTTGATGGCACAGACCACCAGCTTTGCCTCTTTGGACTTGTTTGAATTTCACCGCTCTGCCGATGTGATGCTTATTCTGGTGATTGGCGGGGTTGGCTGGTTGTACGGTGGCGTGGCCGGCGCCGTGGTATTCAAACTGATGCAAGACGTGATATCCAGCATCACACCGCAATACTGGACCTTCTGGATCGGCTTATTTTTAGTGGTGCTGGTAAGCGTCGGGCGGGATCGCTTGATCCGCCCATGGCTGTGGTTCAAGCGCGCAGGATGACAGCAATGAGCAAGCAAAAAACCGCCTTATCTGCGCGTCATCTGGTCATGCGCTTTGGTGGCATCACAGCCACTGATGATGTGTGCCTGGATTTGATGCAAGGCGCCCGACACGCCTTGATTGGTCCCAACGGTGCTGGCAAAACAACGCTGATCAACCTGCTCACTGGGGTATTGCAGCCTACTTCCGGTGTGATCGAACTCAATGGGCAGGACATCAGTCAGATCTCACCCCATGCACGCGTGCGCCGCGGCATGGTGAGAACGTTCCAAATCAGCCAGTTATTTGACACCATGACGCCACTCGAAACGCTGGCCATGGTGGTCTCACAGCACATGGGTTTGGGCGCCAGTTGGTGGACGCCCCTTGGTAAAAATGCCAAAGTCATGCAGCGCTGCGAGACCTTACTCGAACAATTCCATTTGACTGAGGTCATGTCACAACCCAACAGGCTCATGCCCTACGGCAAGCGTCGCTTGCTGGAAATTGCCATTGCACTGGCCTGTGAGCCCCGTGTTCTGCTGCTCGACGAGCCGGTTGCCGGCGTCCCGGCGGGTGAACGCGAAGAGCTTTTACGCACGGTTGCGGCTTTACCGGAAGATGTCTCGGTGCTGCTCATTGAACACGATATGGACTTGGTTTTCAGCTTTGCCACGCGCATGACGGTACTGGTCAACGGTGCAGTGCTCACTGAGGGTGACCCAGTAGACATCGCCAATGATGAACGGGTCAAAGCGGTCTACCTAGGCCACTCCGAAGAGGTCTCACATGGCTGAAGCATTACTGAGCTTGGCCAACGTGAGCGCGGGCTATGGCGAGGCCGTGGTGATCAACGACATCTCGTTTGAACTCGAGCAAGGCCAGACGCTGGCGCTGCTTGGGCGCAACGGCACCGGCAAAACCACACTGATCAATACTTTGGCTGGTGCCACGCGTCAGCACGGCGGCCACATCATGCTCGATGGGATCGACTTGCACAAACTTCCCTCGCATCTGCGCGCCGGAGCTGGCATTGGCTGGGTTCCGCAAGAACGCAACATCTTCAAGTCACTCACTGTCGATGAGAATCTCACGGCCGTCGAACGAGCGCCACGCAGCGCGCAAGTCAAGCCCTGGTCGCCGGCGCGTGTGTACGCATTGTTTCCTCGGCTAGCTGAGCGAAAAGGCAATTTGGGCACACAACTGTCTGGTGGTGAGCAGCAAATGCTGGCTGTTGGGCGCGCGCTGGTGCTCAATCCAAAACTGCTTTTGCTGGACGAACCCCTAGAGGGACTGGCCCCCATCATTGTGGAAGAGTTGCTGCGTGCGATTGCACGCATCACCCGTGAAGAGGGTCTGTCAGCGATCATCGTCGAACAGCACCCGCAAGCCATTTTGGCCATCAGTCAACGTGCTGTGGTGCTCAACCAGGGTAGCGTTGTGCACAGCAGCAGTGCAGACGACTTGCGCCAGCAACCAGAGTTGTTGGACCGCCTTCTTGGCGTTTCCAAAGAGTTGACACCCATCCAGCGTTAACGGGTGACTGCTTGCTGGCTCACCTCCTGCGCTTCAACTGAGGACACACATGTTTCTGCAAAATGCCTGGTATGTTGCCAGTACACCAGAAGAGGTCACCTACAAACCCTTGGGTCGCAAGATTTGCAACCAAGCCATGGTTTTTTATCGTGGCCACGAGGGAAAGATAGCGGCATTGGAAGACTTTTGTCCGCACCGTGGCGCCCCACTCTCACTCGGGCGTGTATGCGATGGCAATTTAGTATGCGGCTACCACGGGCTGGAGATGGGCTGCGATGGCAAAACCGTGGCCATGCCTGGCCAACGGGTACGTGGCTTCCCTCCCATTCGCAGCTTTGCCGTGGCCGAGCGCTATGGCTTCATCTGGGTGTGGCCGGGTGATGCGGCAAAGGCAGACGAAAACACCATTCCCGAACCCATCTGGCACAACAAACCCGATTGGGCCTACGGTGGCGGCATGTTTCACATCCAATGCGATTACCGCTTGATGATCGACAACCTGATGGACCTGACGCACGAAACCTATGTGCATGACGACAGCATTGGGCAAAAAGAAATTGACGAAGTTCCCTGCAAAACCGTGACCGATGGTGACCAGGTGGCGACCAGCCGTTTCATGAACAACATCGAAGCGCCTCCATTTTGGAAAATGGCCCTGCGCGGCAGCGATTTGGCAGGCAACGTGCCGGTTGACCGTTGGCAGATCTGCCGCTTCTCGCCACCCAGTCAGGTGATGATTGAAGTCGGTGTGGCGCACGCGGGTAAAGGCGGCTACGACGCACCTGACAGCAGCAAGGTCTACAGCGTGGTGGTGGACTACCTCACACCAGAGAGTGACACCTCCATGTGGTATTTCTGGGGCATGGCCCGAAAATTCAAGCCAGAGGACGCCGGCATGACTGCTGCGATCCGTGCCGGTCAGCACAAGATCTTCAGTGAAGACCTGCAAATGTTGGAGCAGCAACAACACAACTTGTTGCGCCACCCTGACAGAAAACTGCTGATGCTCAATATCGACGCCGGTGGCGTGCAATCACGCAAGGTGATTGAGCGTTTGTTGGCACAAGAACAAACCCTTAGCAACTCCGCTCCCTGAAAGAAGCCACTGGCTCAGCCAGCAGACTCCCTTGACAACGACCAAACATCACCGTGCTGAACAACACCGAATTTTTCACCGTACGCGTGGCCGCCAAATTGGCCCTCACGCCCGAGATCGCGCAGTTTGAACTGGTAGCCACAAGCGGCCAAACACTGCCCCCGTTCGCTGCTGGCGCGCACATCGAGGTGCAACTTCCAGGCGGACTGCAGCGCTCTTATTCTTTGTGCAACGCGCCGTCTGAAAACCACCGCTACCAGCTGGGTGTCTTGCACGATACCAACTCACGTGGTGGCTCACAGGCCATGCATACCCAAGTGGCGCTTGGCGATGTGCTGCACATCAGTGCACCACGCAACCATTTTCCGCTGGCCGCGCGGGCCCGCCGCAGCCTCTTGCTTGCCGGAGGCATCGGTATCACGCCAATGCTCAGCATGGCTTGGCAGCTGGCCGCCGACGCGGTGCCCTTTGAGCTGCATTACTGCACCCGCTCAAGCGCACAAGCCGCTTTTGCACCCATGTTGGAACAGACGCCCTATCGCGAACGAGTTCACCTCCATGTTGACGACGGAGCAGCTGCGCAAAAAATCAACCTGGCGGCCCTTTTGAACACACCTGAAACGGATGTGCACGTGTATGTGTGCGGTCCCCAGGGTTTCATCAATGCGGTGATGACCACGGCACGTGCTGCAGGTTGGCTCGAGTCACAGTTGCACATGGAGCTTTTCAACGCAGAAGTCATCAGCGCAGAAGAGGATGCTGCATTCGAAGTGGAAATTGCCTCCAGCGGCCAAGTGGTGAAAGTGGCAGCACAGCAAACAGTGGTGCAAGCCTTAGCGCTAGCTGGAATCGATGTGCAAATTTCCTGCGAGCAAGGCATTTGCGGGACCTGCTTGACCCGCGTGGTCTCGGGCACACCGGTGCACCGAGACCAGTACCTCACACCAGAGGAGCAAGCGGCTAACGATCAATTCACGCCATGTTGCTCGCGCGCCAGCTCTGCGCGCTTGGTCATTGACTTGGGGCCGATTTAACCAGCCTCGCTAGCCCTCACAGAGCAGACGGCCGCGCTTGCGCGGGCCTTGTTCTCGCACGCAGAAGCCCTTGGCTTGCGCCATTGGGCGACGTCGGTTTAAGCCAGTTGCTGCTCCAGATCATGCAAGACCTGGTAGCAGGGCAACACGCTGGCCACACTGCTATTGGGCTGACGACCTTCACGGATCGCTGCAAAAAATTCCCGGTCCTGCAGCTCGATGCCATTCATGCTGACGGCCACTTTAGAGACATCTATTTGCTCTTCTTTACCGGTATACAGGTCGTCGTAGCGTGCCAGATAGGTACCCGTGTCACCGATGTAACGGAAATAAGTACCCAGTGGCCCATCGTTATTGAAGCTCAGTGACAAGGTGCAAATCGCACCGTTGGCCGCTTTCAGCTGGATGCTCATGTCCATGGCTATGCCAAGTGTTGGGTGAACTGGGCCCTGTACCGCATTGGCTTTCACAATCGGGCTGCCACATTGGTAGGCAAACAAATCAACGGTGTGCGCGGCGTGGTGCCACAGCAAGTGATCGGTCCAACTGCGCGCCTGCCCCAAGGCGTTCATGTTCGTGCGCCGAAAGAAATAGGTTTGCACGTCCAATTGTTGGATATTGAAGCGCCCTGCCTGGATTTGCTGCTTGACATACTGGTGGCTGGGGTTAAAGCGCCGGGTATGGCCACACATGGCAACCAGGCCCGATGCTTGCGCCAAATCGACCACGGCTTGCCCCTCATTGAAGACATCGCACAAGGGAATTTCCACCTCCACGTGTTTACCCGCCTTTAAACAGGCCATGGTCTGGGAGCTGTGCATTTGCGTGGGCGTGCACAAAATCACGGCATCCACTTCTTTCAGTGCCAGACTGTCCTCCAGTTCGGTGGTGACATGGCCAATACCGTATTTTCCGGCCACTTCTTTGGTTTTTTCAAGGTCGCGTCCGATCAGGGATACCACCTCTACACCGTCGATGTTTTTGATGCCGTCAAGGTGCTTGATGCCAAACGCACCGGCACCGGCCAAGGCAACTTTAATGGATTTACTCATCGTCAATTCCTTTATTTTTTAAACACTGTCATTGGGTGAATCCAATTCACCGCTGTATTCACAAATTGAGATCTGGGATTGATGCACCGTGTCAGGATGCACTTCACTGATTTTCAAGAATAGCGTGGCCCACTGCGGTATTGGACGCTGGCACATGGTAAAACCGATGCCGCAAGGTGGGTGCCTTGCCACTCATCTGTCCATTGTTTACATCCGACATGGCACCACGGGCAATCAGCCACATCACCAACTCAATGCCTTCGCTACCGGCTTCGCGCACATAGTCGATGTGCGGCAATGCAGCGCAGGCAACGGGGTCCTTGATGAGTTGATCGAGCCAAGCCTTATCCCACTCACGGTTGATCAGACCAGCACGTGCGCCCTGCAACTGGTGGCTCATACCGCCCGTTCCCCAGATGTGGACATTGAGGTCTTGGTCATAACTTTCGACCGCTTTGCGTATGGCTTGACCCAGGTTGAAACAACGCTGGCCACTGGGGATAGGGTATTGCACCACGTTCACTGCAAACGGGATCACCGGGCAAGGCCATGCACCTGTTTTGGGATCGAGTTCACCACACATCAAAGACAGCGGGACGGTCAGGCCATGGTCTACCTCCATCTTGTTGACAATGGTCAGGTCGAAGTCTTGCTGAATCACGCTTTGTGCAATGTGCGAAGCGAGTTCAGGATGACCTTGTACCACCGGGACCGGGCGTGGCCCCCAGCCTTCATCGGCTGGCTGATACTGCGCAGCCGTTCCAATGGCAAAGGTCGGGATCATGTCCAGACTGAAGGCTGTGGCATGGTCATTAAAGACCAGAAAAATGACATCCGGCTTGTTGTCTTTGAGCCATTGTTTAGAAAACTCATACCCCTTAAACAAGGGTTTCCAATAGTCTTCCTGAGTTTTACCCAAATCCATGGCCGCGCCAATGGCGGGAACATGTGAGGTGAATACCGATGCGGTGATGCGTGCCATGCTCAGGCTCCTTGTTGTCGGCCTGCTGAGCCTTGGGGTTGCTTATGGGCCTGGGCGTCACCCTCTTCTCCAATGAAACGGTTACCCTCTACGGAACGCCCGCCCTTGATCATCATGTTGCGGTACTCTTCTTCGGTCATACCGGTCATGGAGCCCGCCATCTGCTGGAAACTCTTGCCATCTGTCGCGCCAATCTTGGCCAGAAAATAAATGTTGCCGCCGGTTCGCATGCACCAGTTCAAGTCACGCGCCAAAACCGCCTGCTTTTGCTCCTCTGTCATGGACCACTCGTCTAAATATGCCTGCTCGTCCGCTTTGAATCGCAAGCGGTTCTCAGCTTTCATCAGTGACATGCAAAACTGGTTCAACCAGTAGCCTTTGCGGGACTGCTCAGCATCAAAAATGATGGTTCCAGGTACATCGGTATAAGGTTTATCTAAAGCCATTCGTTCACTTCTCCATGTTCTTCAAATTTTGGTGGCGACGGGTGCAACGCGGGCAGGTTGACCAACAGGGCAGGCATCGTCACTGAGAAAAGTCAGCTGGACCTAATCGGCCCAGTACAACCGCGTCGGGTTCTCCACCAATAGTTTGTGCTGCAGCTCTGCGCTAGGGGCAATGTGGGCAATGAAGTCCACCAACAAGCCGTCATCAGGCATGTGGTCTTTTAGATTGGGGTGTGGCCAGTCGGTGCCCCACAGCACACGGTCTGGAAACATCTGGACCAGCTTTCGCGCGAATGGCACCACATCGCGGTAAGCGTTTTGCTCGCCATCCAAGGCCTTGGGGCCGCTGACACTCAAACGCTCTGGGCAAGTGACTTTGCTCCAGACATTGGGGTGCTCGCTCATGAACTTCAAAAACAAGGCAAATTCAGGCCCATCCACTGGCTTGCTGACATCAGGGCGCCCCATGTGATCCACCACCACAGTTGTCGGCAGCGTGGTGAAAAAATCCCACAACTCAGGTAAATCAACGGCTTCAAAGTAAATCACCACATGCCAGCCAAGGGGCTTGATGCGCGTGGCAATTTCAATGAGTTCGTCTTTCGGGGTGAAGTCAACCAAACGTTTCACAAAGTTAAAGCGCACGCCACGCACGCCGACTTCATGCATGGCTTGCAACTCAGCGTCGCTGATGCTGCGCTTGACCGTGGCCACACCGCGCGCTTTGCCTTGTGACTGACGCAACGCGTCCATCATGGCGCTGTTGTCGGCGCCATGGCAGCTGGCCTGAACCACCACGTTTTTGTCAAATCCAAGTCTGTCGCGCAGCGCAAACAACTGGTTGGCGGACGCGTCACACGGGGTGTATTTCCGCTCAGCTGCATACGGGAACTGTGCAGCTGGGCCAAACACGTGGCAGTGTGCATCCACCGCGCCCTTTGGCAACTCGAACCGAGGTTTTGATGGGCCGCTGTACCAATCCAGCCAGCCTGGCGTTTTTTCAAATTGCATCGCTTTGTCCTTTGTTCATGCGCGGGTTCAAGTCCCGCCAAAATTCAATCTGCTTCCTGGCGCCAATCCGCGCTGCGGGGGAAGTGCGCAGCGCGCCTGGCACCATACCGAGCGTGGTACTTGGACCAGGCGCTTCAATCCATGTATTTCAAACCCGCAGCCGCCAGCGGCTCACGCATTTTGTACATGTCCAGCCCCAGCACCCCCGAGGCCAACTTGGCCCGCTTCTCAGCTTCAAAGCTTTCTCTGGCAAGGGCTGCGTCTGCGGTCTTTGAAACCATGACAGCAGGCACGACGACCACGCCGTCATCATCGGCCACGATTGCATCCCCAGGGTTTACGATCATGCCGGCGCAGACCACCGGGATATTCACTGAGCCCAGCGTCGCTTTCACGGTACCTTTTGAACTGATGGCACGACTCCACACCGGGAAGCCCATTTCTTGCAGGGTTTTGATGTCCCTGCAGCCCCCGTCAATGATCAGGCCGCGGGCGCCGCGTGCCATGAAGCTGGTCGCCAGCAGATCGCCAAAAAATCCATCAGTGTTGTCAGTGGTGCATGCGGCCACAACAATGTCGCCGGGCTGGATTTGCTCCGCTGCGACGTGCATCATCCAATTGTCACCAGGCTGCAACAAGACTGTCACCGCAGTGCCGGCAATTTGAGCACCCGGATAAATCGGACGCATATAGGTTTTCATCAAACCAACACGGCCCATGGCCTCATGCACGGTCGCAGAACCCAGGCTGGCAAGCCGATCTGTAGCGGCCCGATCCGCCCTTTGAATGTTGCGATAAACAACGCCAAGTTCATGCATGATCACTGTCCTTTCAGTTTGAGATGCGCATCTAAGCGCGGGAACACACGGCGCACGTTGCCTTCATAAATTTGGTAGCGGTCGGCATCACTCAAAATTTTCGATGCCTGGATGTAACGTTTGGTGTCGTCATAGTAGTGACCGGTTTGCGGGTCAATTCCCCGAACAGCGCCAATCATTTCCGATGCAAACAACACATTTTTCACTGGGATAACGGTATTGAGAAGGTCAATTCCAGGCTGGTGATACACACAGGTGTCAAAGAAGATGTTGTTGAGCAAGTGGTCTTCCAGCAAGGGCTTTTTCAATTCTTGCGCCAGACCACGAAAACGCCCCCAGTGGTAAGGCACTGCACCACCACCATGCGGAATCAAAAAGCGCAGCGTCGGAAAGTCTTTGAACAAATCACTGGTCAGGCATTGCATGAACGCGGTGGTGTCTGCGTTGAGGTAATGGGCACCTGTGGTGTGAAAGCAGCTGTTGCAGCTGGTGCTCACATGCACCATGGCCGGGATGTCGTACGCCACCATCTTCTCGTAAATAGGGTACCAATAACGGTCACTCAAAGGTGGGCTGGTCCAGTGTCCACCACTGGGGTCTGGGTTCAGGTTGATGCCCACATTGCCGTACTCTTGTATGCACTTGTCTAGCTCGGGTAGGCAGGTGGCAGGGTCAACGCCTGGGCTTTGCGGCAACATCGCCACTGGCAAAAAATGCTCCGGAAAGAGTTGACTGACGCGGAAACAAAGTTCGTTGCAAATAGCAGCCCAGGTGCTGGAAACCTGGAAATCTCCAATGTGGTGCGCCATGAAACTCGCACGTGGCGAAAACAAGGTAATGTCGCTGCCACGCTCTTTCATCAAGCGCAATTGATTGGTTTCAATGGACTCACGCAGCTCATCGTCGCTGATTTTCAGATCCGACGCTTTGGGCATCATGACGGGGTCTTTGATGCCTGCAATCTGCTGGTTACGCCAGATTTCCAAGGCCTTAGGGGCCGTGGTGTAGTGACCATGGCAGTCAATGACGCGTTGTTTACTCATAGCAAATCCTGTTTTGAAATAGAAAATATCGAGGGTGGCGACGCTCAGGCCGGCACCATGCCTTGTATGCGCTTGGCCGCATCACACTTCTGCGATGCCCAAAAATCCAGCAACTTGCGTACCGCTTCGACCTGGCCACATTGCACGCTGATGGCTGTACTGAAGGTTGTCACGATGGCCACATCGGCAGGCAAAGGCCCCAATAGCTCGATACCCGGCACATTCAACATCTCGCTGGTTTGCTGAAAGCCAAGATCGACCTCACCTTGGGCCACCAAGCGGGCCACGGGGACGCCTGGCGGTGGAATCACAATGCGAGGCGCGAGGGTTTCAAGCATGCCCCAACGCTCAAACATGGCAGCAAGTGCCACACCGCTGGGTCCAGTGGAGTAGCTCAAGCGCCCTACCGAACTGACCAGTGCTTGTAAATCAGCTTCTGTGTTCACGACAGGTTTGACGCGGCCCTTGGGCACCGCCATGGCCACGCCCGATGTCAACTGATCAACCGAGCTTCCAGCCAGAACATGGCCGCCACTGATCAACTTGTTGATGGCATCCGAGGCCAAGAAAACCAGGTCAAACGCCTCACCGGCCTGCACCCTTTTGGCCGCATCCACGCCGCCCACCGAAGTCATCTGCACCTCCATGCCCAGTTGCACATGCGCCAAACTGACCAAATCAGCCAGTAACGCCTTAGTTGCCATTGAAGAAATGCCGGTAATGTGCATGAGCGACCTTAACCTAGATGGGAAGAATTGGGATGATTTTGTAGCCAATTTAACGCATCGCAGCGTGTTTTCAGCCACTATCAGATATATAAAAAATAGATTTCTAAAGAAAGGCTATTTAAAATACCGCATGAATTTAAAGCAATTAGAAGCTTTTGTACGCGTGGCTGAGCTGGGCAGCTTCACCCGTGCGGCGGGTGCGATGAAGGTGGCACAGCCGGCCCTGAGCCGACATGTTCGGCTGCTGGAGGTCAGTCTGCGTCAAAGTCTGCTGGTACGCAATGGTCGAGGCGCGGTGCCCACCGAAGCGGGCAAGGTTCTGTTGGCGCACGGACGCGGTATCTTGCACCAAGTGGACCGCGCAGTAGAAGACCTCGGGCGCGTGCGGGGTTCACTGGCTGGACGGGTCGCAGTTGGTCTGCCAAGCAGCTTAGCGCGGGTGCTGACCGTTGCACTCACCCGTGCATTCCGACAACAATTGCCTCAGGCCACCATCTCGATCACCGAAGGTTTGTCGGTATCGCTGAGCGAGGCACTGGTCGCTGGGCGACTCGATATTGCCGTTTTGTACAACGCACCAGCGACAGCAGAAACCGACATCATCCCCCTCATGGAAGAAGACCTGGTGTTGGTGCAGCGCCGTCCACCGGGTCTTGCGCAGGACCCGCCGGAAGGGCCGATTGAACTGCGTGCAATCAGCCTGTTACCACTGGTCATTCCAAGTCAACCAAATGCCATTCGCATGCACGTCGAGTCCGCACTCATCAACCTGGGTTGTCGACTGAACATCGCTTTGGAGATTGACGGTGTGGCCGCGATTTTGGAATTGGTTGCTGACGGTGCGGGTAGCGCAGTGCTGTCGCGCAATGCCGTGAGTAACTCGGTGCGACCCTCAGCGTTCACCATGCGCGCCATCACAGCCCCGGACTTACGCACCCGCATTGCGATGGCCACCAGCTCGCTGCGCCCCGCCACCATGACCCAGCAAGCCACGATGCAGCTCTTGCAGACCACGGTACGACAAGGCCTATGCGTATCCCGATGAAAACAACAAGCGTGAGAATGACCTCCAATCCACACAGAGGATGACGACATGCCAAATCCAGTTCTGGTCGAAGTGCTGCGCGGTACCACGGTTGAATCAGCGCACTGCGGCTCGATTGCAGTGGTGGATGCCGACGGCACACTGGTTGCTGCAAGGGGCGACATCAGCCGTTTGGTGTTCCCGCGCTCAGCGGTAAAGGTGCTGCAGGCATTGCCACTGATCACCACGGGGGCGGCTGACCGACTGCAGCTCAATGACGCCGAATTGGCCATTGCCTGCGCCTCGCACAGCGGCGAGCCCGAACACGTGGCCACGGCGCTTGGCATGCTGAAAAAAGCCGGCATGGACGCCAGCACGCTTGAATGCGGCACGCAATGGCCCGCGCGCGAATCTGTTTTACGTGGCATGTTCAGCCGATGTGAAGTCGCTGGGCCTGAGCACAACAACTGCTCAGGTAAACACGCAGGCTTTGTCTGCGTAGCCTGTCAGATGGCCCTGCAGCAAGGCAGCGACCCTGCAATGTTTGTGCGTGGCTATGTCCAAGCAGAGCATCCCGTGATGCGTGAAGTCAGTGCCACATTGGCCGCTGCCACCGACACAGACCTTTCCAAGATGCCAAGCGGCATTGACGGCTGTTCGATTCCAACCTATGCCATCCCCTTGAAACAGTTGGCCTTGGCTTTCGCGCGCGTTGGAACCGGTCTGGGGCTGAGCCCCGAACGCGCTGTCGCCGCGAAGCGCCTACGCCAAGCCGTGGCACGCGCACCTTTCATGGTTGGCGGCAGCGGGCGGTTTGACACGCAAGTGATGGCCCAGCTAGGCGAACGTGTGTTTTGTAAAGTCGGCGCCGAGGGTGTCTACTGCGCCAGCCTACCCGAGCTGGGATACGGCGTGGCGCTCAAAATTGACGATGGCAATGCGCGAGGCGCAGAAGTGGCCATGGCGGCCATGCTCCAAGCCCTGCTCGCTTGCAATGAAGCAGATCAACAGGTTCTCGAGACATTGAGCCAACCGGTTCTGCGCAACTGGAACAACACCGTCATTGGCAGCTTGCGCCCCAGCACGCAGCTCAAAACGCTCAGCCTAGAGCTTTGACCTTGGGCGCGCCCAAAGACAATTACTCGACCCGGTTGATGTGTTTGGGTTTGAAGCCCAAATCAGCCAACTTGCCTTTGCGCGCCCGTGGGCTACGGGCATTGTTCAGGCTGCGAATTTCCAAGGTCTCCTCGCGCGCTTTGCCGCCCCGTCCGATGCCGGTGATGCGTACGCTGCGCTGGTAAGCACAAGCACCAGCCAATGTGTCCTTGTCCTCCAGGGCAATCAGCATCAAGCCGCGCCCGCCATTGGCCATGCTGCGCAATTCGCTCAACTCGAAAGTCAGAATTCTTCCACCAGTGGAGGCACATGCCACGTAAGCAGCAGACACCAGCGGCAAGCCACCCGCCTGACACGCCACAACCGAAGTCAAGCAAAGCGTCTCTCCTTCATTGATGGTGACAAAAGATTTACCTGCTTTGAACTTCGATACCATGTTGTCGACCGTGGCCATGAAGCCGTAACCTGCCGAGCTGCTCAAAAGCAAATTCGCATCCAAAGGACCGGCAAAGTAGTCGCAAACTTGCGAAGCTGCTTCAAGCTCAATCAAACTGGTGATCGGCTGACCGTCTCCCCGACCACCGGGAAGCGATGCCACGGGTACGGTATACACCCGCCCGTTGCTGGCAAAAACCAGGAGCGGATCAACCGTCCGGCATTCATAGGTGGCTAGCAAGGCATCCCCCGCTTTAAATGCATAGTCCGGTGCGGGCACAGCCCTGTCACGCCAGCCTTTTTGCGTGCGCACCCACCCTTTTTCACTCACCACCACAGTTACTGGCTCATCAATGACTTTGACCTCCAGAACGGATTTTTTGTCTGCCAGGATCAAGGTTCGTCTTGCATCTGCAAACGTTTTTGCGTCATTCTCGATCTCTTTAACCATCAGGCGACGCAACACTGCAGGACTGGACAAAATATCTTCCAGCTTCTTCTTGTCCTGGCGAAGTTCTGCGAGTTCCTGCTCGATCTTGATCGCCTCTAGCCTGGCCAATTGGCGCAAGCGAATATCCAGAATGTCTTCAGCCTGTCGCACCGACAGGTGAAAACGATCAATCAAAGCCTGCTTGGGCTCGTCCGACTGACGGATGATGGCAATCACCTCATCAATGTTCAGCAACACCAGCTGACGACCTTCCAGAATGTGCATTCGGTCTAGCACTTTGTTCAATCGGTACTGCGAACGCCGTTCAATCGTACTGTGTCTGAATTCGAGCCATTCGGTGAACATTTGGCGCAAGGACTTTTGCGTGGGACGTCCGTCCAGACCGATCATGGTCAGGTTGATCGGGCTGGTGGTCTCTAGGCTGGTGTGCGCCAACAGCGTGTTGATCAGTTCTTGTTGCCCAACTCGGCTGGTCTTGGGCTCGCATACCAGCCGCACAGCTGCATCTTTGTTGGACTCATCACGCACCCCATCGAGCACGGCCAGCAAGCTGGATTTAAGCTGGTTTTGCTCTTGCGTCAAAGCCTTTTTTCCTGCTTTGACCTTGGGGTTGCTGATGTCTTCTATTTCTTCGAGCACGCGTTGGGTGCTCACGCCAGGGGGCAGCTCCGTCACAACCAACTGCCACTGGCCACGGGCCAATTCTTCAATCTTCCACCGTGCGCGACATTTCAAAGAACCGCGTCCAGTGCGATACGCCTCAGCGATTTCAGTCGACGTGCTGATAATCTGCCCGCCACCAGGAAAATCTGGCCCAGGAACCAGCGCGTACAAGGCTTCATCGCTGAGCTTGGGATTTTTAAGCAAGGCGACACAGGCATCGGCCACCTCGCGCAAATTGTGGCTTGGGATCTCGGTAGCCAAGCCCACAGCGATACCGCTGGCCCCATTGAGCAAAGTGAATGGCAAGCGCGCAGGTAAGCGGCGCGGCTCTTCGGTGGAACCATCGTAATTGGGCACGAAGTCCACCGTGCCTTCATCGATTTCATCGAGCAACAAGCTGGTGATGCGTGCCAAACGTGCCTCGGTATAACGCATGGCAGCAGCGCCATCGCCGTCACGAGAACCAAAATTACCTTGGCCATCAATGAGCGGATAGCGTTGTGAAAAATCCTGTGCCATGCGCACCAAAGCGTCGTAGGCGGCTTGGTCGCCGTGCGGGTGAAAACGACCCAGCACATCACCCACCACACGGGCACATTTCACAGGCTTGGCACCAACTGTTCCATTGGTTCCACCAAAACCCAAACCCATGCGACTCATGGCATACAAAATGCGCCGTTGAACCGGTTTTTGGCCATCGGTGACGTCTGGCAAAGCTCGACCTTTCACCACACTCAACGCATATTCAAGGTAAGCCCGTTGCGCGTAGTTAGCCAGGTTCAGTGCATCATCAAAACCCTCTGGCATGGGTTGAGGTGCCAGGTCAAGAAGCGTTTCGTCTGTCATGCAGCTATCCGTGTTGTTTCATTTGTGCAGCGCCCGCGTATCTAAACGCAAGGCTCACACATCAATATCGACTGAATCACCGTGCAACTCCATCAGCTCACGGCGCGCACCCGCTTCGCCTTTACCCATCAGTTTAGTCATCAAAGCCGCCGTTTGAATGGCGTCCATGCTGCCCAAGAGCACCGGCAGCAAACGCCGGGTATCGGGGTTCAAGGTGGTGTCCCACAGCTGTTCGGCATTCATCTCACCCAAGCCTTTGAAGCGGCTGATACTCCAAGCCCCCTCGCGCACGCCGTCTTTGCGCAGTTTGTCCAGAATGGCGACCAGCTCCCCTTCATCCAATGCGTAAACCTTGGAGGCTGGCTTCTTACCCCGTGCAGGCGCATCCACGCGATACAGCGGTGGGCGCGCCAGGAACACGTGGCCAGTCTCAATGAGTTTGGGGAAATGTTTAAAAAACAGCGTCAAAAGCAAGACTTGAATGTGAGAGCCATCCACATCCGCATCACTGAGAATGCACACTTTACCGTAGCGCAAACCACTGAGATCAGGCTTATCGTCAGGCCCATGGGGATCGACACCAATGGCCACCGAGATGTCATGAATTTCGGTGTTGGCAAACAAGCGGTCGCGTTCGACCTCCCAGGTGTTAAGCACTTTGCCACGCAATGGCAAAATGGCCTGGCTTTCTTTGTTGCGTCCCATCTTGGCACTGCCGCCAGCTGAATCCCCCTCAACCAGGAAAACCTCGTTTTGGGCGAGATCACGGCTTTCACAGTCGGTCAGCTTGCCCGGCAAGACAGCCACACCTGAGCCTTTGCGCTTTTCTACTTTTTGACCGGCTTTTTGCCGGACCTGTGCCGCTTTGATGGCAAGGTCGGCTAGTTTTTTGCCATATTCAACGTTTTGGTTCAGCCACAACTCCAGTGCTGGACGTACAAAACCCGACACCAGACGCAGGGCATCGCGGGAATTCAAACGCTCTTTGATCTGTCCCTGGAACTGCGGGTCCAGCACTTTGGTGGACAACACAAAACTGGCCCGGGCAAACACATCTTCCGGCAACAACTTGACCCCCTTGGGGAGCAGAGCGTGCAGGTCAATAAAGCTTTTCACTGCGCTGAAAAGACCATCTCGCAAACCGAGTTCATGGGTGCCACCGGCGCTGGTCGGGATAAGGTTCACATAACTTTCGCGCAGCGCTTGGCCATCTTCGGTGAAGGCCACACACCAGTTTGCACCCTCGCCTTGCGCAAATACATCGTGCTGCGCGTCAGCATAGGCTTCGCCTTCAAACATCGGAATAACCGGCTCTGCGGCCAAATTCTGCGACAGGTAATCACGCAAACCGCCCTTGAATATCCACGTCTGGGTTTCTCGGGTTTTCTCCTGCAACAATGTCACGCTCACCCCAGGCATCAGTACGGCCTTGCTGCGCAACAGGTGCGCCAACTGTGCCATCGGTAAAGCCAGGGCTTCAAAATATTTGCCATCAGGCCAGCAACGCACTGTGGTGCCCGTTTTGCGTTCGCCACTTTCCAATGGACGCACGGACAAAGCTTCGAGTACATCGCCACCAGCGAACACCAAACGCGCCGCCTGACCCTCGCGAAAGCTCGTGGCTTCAAGCCGCTTGGACAAGGCATTGGTCACGCTGACGCCAACACCATGCAGACCGCCTGAAAAGCTGTAGGCGCCGCCTTTACCCTTGTCAAACTTGCCACCCGCGTGCAATTGAGTGAACACCAATTGAATCACTGGTGCGTTTTCTTCTGGGTGCATGCCAAACGGAATGCCACGTCCGTCATCCTCAACACTGACCGAGCCGTCGATGTGCAAAGTCACTTTGATTTTGCGGCCATGTCCGGCCAGAGCCTCATCAGCGGCGTTATCCAACACCTCTTGAACAATGTGCAAAGGGTTGTCTGTACGGGTGTACATGCCCGGGCGCTGCTTGACGGGCTCAAGGCCCTTGAGCACACGGATCGATGCTTCCGAGTAGATGATGTCGGGTTTGGTTGCCATGGGCGCAGATTGTAAGCATCCACTGGATGAATTCACAGTTAACCAATAAAAGCATTAAAAGACACTGGCGCAACAGCCAGACAGCCTTGTAACAGACAGGTCACGCTCCAGAGGGTATATTCGCGCCTCATGACAAAGTCTACTGAAACACTTTCCACCGCGCAGGTCCTGATCTGCGGGGCCGCCATCCTGACTTTGTCCATGGGTATCCGTCACGGTTTTGGGCTGTGGTTACAGCCGATTACCCAGAGCCAGAACTGGACGCGCGAGACCTTCGCACTGGGATTGGCCATTCAAAACCTGACATGGGGTGTGGCCAGTATTTTCGCTGGCATGGTGGCTGACCGCTTTGGTGCCGTGCGGGTCATCGCGCTTGGCGCAGTGCTGTACGCCCTGGGACTTTTTGGTATGGCCCATGCCGTCACGCCCTGGGGGTTTGCCCTGACGACAGGCGTGTTAATCGGAACCGCACAAGCAGGCACGACCTATGCCATCATTTACGGTGTGATCGGGCGAAATGTCAGTGCCGACAAACGCTCCTGGGCTATGGGGATTGCCGCAGCTGCGGGCTCCTTCGGCCAATTTTTACTGGTCCCCACTGAGGGATTTTTGATCAATTCATTAGGTTGGAAAGACGCGCTGAACGCGTTGGCATTGGCGTCTTTGATCATGATTCCCTTAGCCTGGTGGCTGCGCGAACCCCATTTCCGCGCCGGTAGCGGACATGTGCGGGAGCAGTCTATCGTGCAAGCGCTACAAGAAGCCATGAAGTACCGCAGTTTTCAGCTCTTGATGGCAGGCTATTTTGTATGCGGCTTTCAGGTTGTGTTCATCGGGGTGCACCTGCCCAGTTACCTGCGCGACCACAACCTGTCACCCCAGGTGGCCAGCTACTCTTTGGCTCTGATCGGCTTATTCAACGTGTTTGGCACTTATGGCGCAGGCCTGTTAGGCCAACGCATGTTGAAGAAAAACATCCTCGCCTTTATTTACTTGGCGCGTTCGGTAGTGATTGCCCTGTTTGTTTTGATGCCGCTCACGCCGACCAGCGTCTACCTGTTTTCTGCGGTGATGGGTTTGCTGTGGCTCTCAACCGTACCCCCCACCAACGCCACAGTGGCCCAAATTTTTGGAGTCGCACACTTTTCCATGCTCAGTGGTTTTGTGTTTTTCAGCCACCAAATCGGCTCCTTCATGGGTGTTTGGCTTGGTGGCTATTTGTACGACAAAACAGGCAGCTATGACGTTGTTTGGTACATCTCCATCGCACTCGGTGTGACCGCGGCTTTGGTCAATCTACCCATCAAGGAACAGGCCATCAGTCGAGCACCGAGGGTTCAAGTGACCGCATGAAATCAGGCAAGCGATTCACCTTACACGCCCTGGCTTTGGCGGGGTTGATTTTGGTCTTTGGCATGTACGCCCAGCCTGAGTTCATGATGGCCATGGCCAACATGGTTTGGTCTTGTTTTTGACCATGCGCGAGCTTGACGCTCAACACGCCCGCAGTGGTCTTGCACCGTCCACCTGGGTGCAACGCTGGACGCCTTTGGCTAAACCGGGTGGCACGGTGCTGGACGTCGCCTGCGGTCATGGTCGACACATGGCATGGTTTGCGTCAAAGGGCTTACACGTCACCGGCATTGACCGCTCAGAACAAGCCTTGACTCAAGCCGCTGCATACGGCCATGTCATCAACGCTGACATAGAGGGCGGGGATTGGCCGCTTGTGCTGGAAGGTGAACCTCAGCGCTTTGACGTGGTCGTCGTCACCAACTACTTGTGGCGACCACTGCTGCCCACTATTGTGCGCAGCGTGGCCGCAGGCGGCCTGTTGATTTATGAGACTTTTGCGCACGGCAACGCGGCCTTTGGAAAACCCTCTAACCCCCATTTTTTATTGCAGCCAGGCGAACTGTTGAACGGGTGTCAGGCTATGACGATCCTGGCGTATGAGCACGGGTACCTGGCGCAGCCACAGCGCTGCGTGCAGCGCATTGCCAGCATTAACAACACAGACGCCGGGCCAGACCTTGATTGGCAGCAGCACTCGCTAGAATAGACCAATTCTTCTCTATCCCTACTCAAGATGACCGATCAGCAGCGTCCCCTTACCGGCAGCATAGTGGCCTTGATCACACCGTTCTTGCCTGATGGGGGTGTGGACTACCCCGCCCTGCGTAAACTGATCGATTGGCACATCAATGAAGGTACAGACTGTATCGGCGTAGTTGGCACCACCGGCGAATCGCCAACTGTCACGGTCGAAGAGCACTGTGAAATCATTCGGGTTTCCGTTGAGCAGGCTGACAGGCGTGTACCAATCATGGCCGGCTGCGGCTCCAACAGCACGGCCGAGGCGATTGATTTGGCTGCATTTGCTAAACGTGTGGGCGCAGACAGCCAGCTACAAGTGGTGCCCTACTACAACAAGCCAACCCAAGAAGGCATCTACCAGCATTTCAAAGCCATCGCCCAAGCAGTCGATTTGCCCATGGTGCTCTATAACGTGCCCGGCCGCACCGTGGCAGACATGAGCTTGGAGACCGTGCTGCGTCTGGCTGGATTGCCTGGCATTGTGGGCATTAAAGAGGCGACTGGCAACATTGACCGTGCCCAGTGGCTGATTCGTGAAACCCCTGAACAGTTTGCGGTGTACTCGGGAGACGACCCTACCGCAGTCGCCTTGATGCTGTGTGGTGGACAGGGCAATATCAGCGTGACAGCCAACGTGGCGCCGCGCCTGATGAAAGACCTGTGCGAAGCAGCCATTGCGGGCGACGCGCGCCGCGCCATGGCTTGCCAGCACAAGCTCATGACCTTGCACAAAAACCTGTTTATTGAAGCCAACCCGATTCCCGTGAAATGGGCAGCTGCCCGCATGGGTTTGTGCGGCCCCACTTTACGCCTGCCCATGACTGCGCTCTCTAGCGAGAATCATGCGCCAGTGGAAGCGGCACTTAGAGCCGTTGGCCTGATTTGACATCGGCCACTGGCCTGAACGAACCATCATTGAAGGACTCTCGTGAAGCATATTTTTAGATTGACACTCATTGCTTTAACGCTAACGGTTGGCGCCTGCTCAACCCTTAAAGGCGACAAGATTGATTACAAAAGTGCGGGTAAAGCGCCGTCTTTGGAAGTGCCGCCTGACTTGACGCAACTGTCACGTGAAACGCGTTACGTGGTGCCCGGTGCAGCCGTCACAGCTTCAACTTTTCAAGTGGGACAAAGTACCCGCCAAGGGCAAGTGACGTCCGCCGACGCCATCGCGGATGTGCGGGTTCAGCGCGAAGGCAATCACCAATGGTTGGTGGTCGGCCGCTCTGCCGACAAGTTGTGGGAGCCTGTGAAAGATTTTTGGCTGACAAACGGCTTTGTCTTAACCATGGATGAGGCCAATCTGGGCATCATGGAGACCGATTGGGCAGAAAATCGCGCCAAAATCCCGCAAGACTTCATTCGCGCCGCCCTTGGCAAGGCACTTGATTCACTTTATTCAACGGGTGAGCGAGATAAATTTCGCACGCGCCTGGAGCGCAACGCGCAAGGGGGAACCGACATCTTCGTCAGCCATCGCGGCATGGTCGAGGTTTACAACAGCAACGACAAAACCTCCACGGTATGGCAGCCGCGTGAGGCAAACACAGAGTTGGAAGCCGAATTTTTACGTCGTTTGATGGTGAAACTCGGTGCTAGCGAAGCGCAGGCTAAAGCTGCGCAGGCCACAGGGGCCGTGGTGCAAAGTGCGCGCCTTGAAAGCATCAATGGCCAATCGGTGTTGCAGATCGAGGACAGCTTTGAGCGGGCATGGCGCCGAGTCGGCCTGTCTTTGGACCGAACCAGCTTTACTGTTGAAGACCGCGACCGCAACAAAGGCATTTACTTTGTGCGCTACGCAGCACCTAATGCTGACAAAACTGAACCTGGGTTTTTCAGCAAACTATTGGGTAAATCCAAAACAGCGGATGGTGTGCCCCAACAATACCGTGTCTCGGTGCTCAGCACTGGTAACAAAAGCACGGTATCCGTTCAAAATGCCGACGGCTCAGTGGCCAAAGCCGATGATGCCCAACGCATCTTGAAGGTACTGGCAGACGACTTGCGCTGAGCAGTAACAGCACGGCCGGGCCACGTGTGGGGGCAAAGCCCTGGCCTGGATCTGGTGGAAGCGCCTTTTACGTCAACCAAGTGGTAAAGGTTTCAGACCCCTGCCTTGGCGTGTAGTAGCTGTTCACAACCGCTTGTTGATCGGCATAACCAATGGACATGCCGCAGACCAACATCTCGTTCTCACCCGCGCCAAGATGCGGCAAGATGATGCTTGAAAATCCATTCCACGCGGCTTGAGGACAGGTTGCCAGACCACGCACTTGCGCAGCCAGCATGAGAGTTTGCAGAAACATACCGTAGTCCAGTAAAGAACCGCGCCCCATCACTTTGTCCAAGGTGAAAAAAAGGCCTACGGGTGCATCAAAAAATCTGAAATTGCGCTGGTGCTGGGCATGCATCTTGTCTTTATCGCCCTTGGTGATACCCAGCAAGCCGTACAAGCCCCAGCCATTTTCTCGCCGGCGGTCAATGAAAGGGCTGACCCATTTTTCCGGGTAATAGTCATAGGGCTCAGCAAACTGGGTGGCCAGTGTAGGGTCCACACGCAGTGCATCATGCGCTGCGCAGACTTTTTCAACCAGGGCATCTTTACTGGCGCCTTGAACAACATACGTCCTCCAAGGCTGCGTGTTGGTGCCTGAAGGCGCACGTGCAGCCAGCTGCAACACATCGGTCAGCAGCGCCGGATCCACCTTTTTCTCAGTAAAGGCGCGAACTGACTGGCGGGCATGGATGGCGGCGTCCAAGGCAGCCGCGTCGGCAGCCGTAAAAACAGGGCAAAGGGTCGTCATACAAGAAACTCCAAAACAGTTTTCAATTCGGTAGGAAGTGGCATGGGCTGGCGCCTTAGACGGTCCACGTACACATGCACAAAATACCCTTTGGCAGCACAAAGGACTGCATCTTTTGCAAACAATCCCACTTCATAGCGTACGCTGCTGCGACCCCGTCGCGCCACGCGGATACCGGCTTGTATGGTTTGCGGGAAAGCCAGCGGCGAAAAATACTGACACTGAGTTTCCACAACCAAGCCAATGGCAGGACCCATGTGCACGTCAAGTGCACCTTGCTCTATCAAATAGGCATTCACGGCGGTGTCAAACCAACTGTAATAAACCACATTGTTGACGTGTCCATACATATCATTGTCCATCCAGCGGGTGGTGATGTCGCGAAACACCTTGTACGCCGAGCGGGGCTCTGGCTGGGGCTTGGATGCTACGGCTTGGGTTGGTATGAGATCAGTCATAGCCATGATTTTGCCAGCGCTGCCAGCTCTCCAAGGCAATGCCAAAGGTATTGAGCTGCACCGCGACCGTTTCTTCAATGCGCACACCGTACCCTCCCCCCATGGCAAAAGCCACTGGACATCGGCGTTGCCCGCACCAACTAAAGACCATGTGGTCACGGCGCCGCATACCCTCAAAACTGATTTTCAGGCGGCCTAAACGGTCGCCTTCAAAAGGATCAGCCCCAGCAAGAAACAGGACCAAACCTGGCTCAAAGCGCCCATCAAGTTGCCTGAGTGCCATGCCCAGGGCATCCAGGTATTGGTCATCGGCGCAACCATCCGGCAATCCCACATCAAGGTCACTTTTTTGTTTACTAAAAGGAAAATTCTTCTCCCCGTGGACAGACAGCGTGAAGACACTCGGGTCGCCCTGAAAAATATCAGCGGTTCCATTGCCCTGGTGCACATCGAGATCAATCACCGCCACCAGCAACGCGTCAGTATGACTCTGCGCCCAAAGCTGTTGTGCGCGACGGGCCGCCACTGCCAAATCGTTGAATACACAGAAGCCCCCACCACGATCGGCATATGCATGGTGGGTTCCACCAGCCAAATTTCCGGCCACACCGGTCTGCATGGCGGCGTGTACGGCCGCCAGCGTTGCGCCAACGGAGCGACGGGACCGCTCGGCCATGGCCTCACTCCATGGAAACCCTATTTCACGTTGCGCCAGCGAACTCAGGCAACCGTCGGCCACAGCACTGACATAGCCTCGTGTGTGCACCAAGGTCAATTCATCTGCACTTGCTGCGGGTGCCTGCTGCAACTCAACAGCCGGTAGCGCGCGCTTTACGGCATCGCGCAACATGGCGTACTTGGCCATAGGAAAACGATGGCCTTCGGGTAAGGGCAGAACAAAATGATCCGTATAAAAAGCTTGCAAGACAACCCTCCGTGATGACAAGCTCCAGGCGCCAATGCTTGGCCTCGCCACGCATCATGCGCCGCGATGCCATGTTAGTTGGCTAACCCGCATCCCCTTGTTGCGGGCGTTGTAAAAAAATAACATTTTCATCGTTTCTATCAAAAATGTTGCACTGCAATAAAAAAAACTTGCAAGTACGCGGGTTAACCCTATAATTGAGCCATGCTGCACTGCAACATGCAGAGACCAAACTCTGCCAAACAGTGTGGTGAATTGTTAAACAAACCTTTGGAGAATTGACTATGTTGACCGTCGAACAAATCCTCGCCGCACAAAAAGCCCAAGTTGAAACCCTGCTCGGCCTGACTGCGAAAGCATTCGAAGGCGTTGAAAAAATCGTTGAACTGAACATGAGCGCGTCCAAGTTGGCCCTCAACGAGTCCAGCGATGGCGCCAAAGCCATGCTCAGTGTGAAAGATGCACAAGAACTTTTGGCCTTGCAGTCGAGCCTGCTGCAGCCTTTGGCTGAAAAGACCGCCGCGTACAGCCGCCACCTCTATGAAATCACATCAGGCACCGCCAGTGAGTTCAACAAAGCCATCGAAGTACAGACCGCTGAAGCGCAGCAAAAAATTGCTGGCTTGATTGACAGTGCCGCCAAAAATGCGCCCGCCGGCTCTGAAGCCGCCACGGCTTTCATGAAAAGCTCTGTGGCTGCTGCCAGCAACGCCCTGGAATCGGTTCAGAAAGCAGTGAAACAAGCGACCGACGTGGCAGAGGCCAACTTGAACACCATGGCCAGTACAGCGGCCACCGCTGGCAAGCCAGCCGGTAAAAAGCGTTGAAGATTTAAGCGTGTTGTGAAAGACACCACGCTTTAACAAAATTTTACAAACAAGCAGTAGCTATTTAGGGAAAACCCTGAGATACTAAGTACATGGCAGGGAAGCTTGCCAACAGGGTTTTTTTGTAGGTTGTCTCCTCGGGTCCTTTCGTAACCAACAGGTTCAAGGATCCCTTAAGGGTTGGTCGCGAGATCAACCCTTTTTTTTCGTCTGACACAGATCCGGTTCAGCGGGATTTGGCCGCTAAAGCCTGTAGCAAGCGAGGTAATACCTGCTGCATGGCCAAGCGTCCGGCCGCAATAGCCTGCGCGCGTGCAGAAAACCTGGCACTTGGCAGACCGGTCAACACAGGCTTGACCACCACGTCGGCATCTTTGAGTTCAAAATTGCTCAAACTTTGTCCCATGATGCTGAAGGTCTGCAGCAATATGCTGAGGGTATCGTGCGTCGGATTAACCTCTGGTGGGTTTGAAATATCAACAGCGACCACAACATCAGCACCCATTTGTCGAGCAAAGCGAACCGGTACGGGCGAGACCAGACCGCCATCAACATACTCGCGCCCCGCAATGCTCACTGGCTCAAACAAGGCGGGTATGGCACTGGACGCGCGCACAGCGGTGGCTGTGTCACCCCGCTCAAACAAGACGGCTTGGCCGCTATGTAAATCTGTGGCCACCACGCCCACGCGCAGCGCAAGATCCTGCAATTGCCGGGCGTCAACCTGTTTACTGATAAAACGGGCCAACGCTTCTCCCTTGAGAATGCCCGGCTTGAACAGGGGTAAGCGCCAGTCCGAGAGGGATGCCTCCTCCATCCCTTGCGCGACAGACTGCAGTTGCGCACCGGTTTTGCCACTAGCGTACAGGGTCGCAACCACACTGCCAGCAGACGTCCCCACCACAACATCGGCGCGAAGACCCGCTTCTTCCAAAACCTGTATGACACCAATGTGTGCAAAGCCGCGCGCCGCCCCGCCGCCCAAAGCAAGGCCTAAACGCGCTTGCCGTGCCGCTGTGGGCAGCCCAGCTTGGGTAACTGCTGCCTCCTTGGTCTCTGGCAGGGGCGCAACAAACGCACACCCCCACAGCAAGAAGCTCAACAGGCTTGCAGCCAGCGTAGCGCAGTGGCGCGACACGCGCTGGTTTGATGCGCGAGATGGCATCAATTGCATGCGTGTTGCAACAGCTTAGTCGGCTCTGGCTTCCTGCACCAAAACTTTGCCGCGACCGTCCTTCTTGGGTAAGGGCGTGATGTCGAGCAAAACGTCAGTCGTGTCCTCTTGTGCATCATTCACGTCAACGGTCAAGCGGCCACCATCCACTAAGCGTCCAAACAAGAGTTCGTCTGCCAGTGCACGACGGATCGTGTCCTGAATCAGCCTCTGCATCGGGCGAGCGCCCATCAAGGGATCGAAACCTTTCTTGGCCAAGTGCTTACGCAACTTGTCAGTGAAGGTCACTTCAACCTTTTTATCAGCCAGCTGAACCTCCAACTGCAACAAAAATTTGTCAACAACGCGGAGAATCACGTTTTCGTCCAGCGCCTTGAAGCTCACAATGGCATCCAGACGATTGCGGAACTCAGGCGTGAACAAGCGCTTGAGATCAGCCATCTCATCGCCAGCCTCGCGCGGGTTGGTAAAGCCAATGCTTGCTTTGTTCATGGTCTCAGCGCCCGCATTGGTGGTCATGATGACCATCACATTGCGGAAATCAGCTTTTCTGCCGTTGTTATCGGTCAAAGTGCCGTGATCCATCACTTGCAACAGGACGTTGAAGATGGCCGGATGAGCCTTCTCAATTTCGTCAAGCAAGAGCACACAATGCGGCTTCTTGCTGATGGCCTCGGTCAACAGGCCACCTTGATCAAAGCCCACATATCCAGGAGGCGCGCCAATCAAGCGACTGACGGCATGCTGCTCCATGTACTCGCTCATGTCAAAGCGAATCAGCTCAATACCCATGATGTAAGCCAACTGACGCGCCGCCTCGGTTTTCCCAACACCCGTGGGGCCACTGAAGAGGAAAGCACCAATGGGCTTGTCACCCTTGCCCAGACCGGAGCGCGCCATCTTCACACTAGAGGCCAGCATGTCAATCGCTTTGTCTTGACCAAACACCACGTTCTTCAAGTCGCGATCCAGGGTTTTAAGCTTACCGCGGTCATCATTGGAAACGTTAGCCGGAGGAATGCGGGCAATTTTGGCCACAATTTCTTCCACCTCGGTTTTGCTAATGGTTTTCTTACGTTTGGACGCCGGCAAAATGCGTTGCGCAGCGCCTGCCTCATCGATCACGTCAATGGCCTTGTCGGGCAAATGACGGTCGTTGATGTACTTGGCACTGAGTTCTGCGGCTGCCTGTAGTGCCGCGGCCGCATACTTGACATTGTGATGTTCTTCAAAGCGCGACTTCAAGCCTTTGAGAATCTCCACCGTCTGCTCAATACTCGGCTCCAAAACATCGATCTTTTGAAAACGTCTGGACAATGCAGCGTCTTTCTCGAAAATACTGCGGTACTCGGTGAAAGTGGTCGCACCAATGCACTTCAAAACGCCTGAGCTCAATGCGGGCTTGAGCAGGTTCGAGGCATCCATCGTGCCGCCCGAGGCCGCTCCTGCACCGATCAAGGTGTGAATTTCATCGATGAACAGTATTGAGTTGGGTTTATCCTTGAGCGACTTCATCACCGCCTTGAGGCGCTGTTCAAAGTCTCCGCGGTATTTGGTGCCCGCCAACAAAGCACCCATATCCAAGGAGTACACAGTCGCATCAAGCAAAATTTCAGGTACGTCTTTTTGCGTGATACGCCATGCCAAGCCTTCTGCAATGGCAGTCTTACCAACACCGGCTTCACCGACCAGCAAGGGGTTGTTTTTACGCCTGCGACACACAATCTGAATCACCCGTTCAACCTCATATTCGCGGCCGATCAGTGGATCAATTTTGCCCTCTTTAGCCAGTTGGTTGAGGTTTTGGGTGAACTGTTCAAGCGGCGAACCCTTCTCGCCTTTCTCGCCACCTTCTTCCGACTCGCCAGAGGATTCAGCGGCTTTTGCGGGCTCGGGTGGATCAGTCTTCTTGATGCCATGCGCAATGAAGTTCACCACATCCAAACGCGTCACACCCTGCTGGTGTAAATAATAGACCGCATGAGAGTCTTTCTCACCAAAAATGGCCACCAGCACATTGGCACCCGTCACTTCTTTTTTGCCACTACCTGTGGACTGGACGTGCATAATCGCGCGCTGAATGACGCGCTGAAAACCCAGTGTTGGCTGGGTATCGACCTCATCGGTACCCGCCACTTGCGGTGTGTTGTCTTTGATGAAACTCACCAAAGATTTACGTAAATCGTCCACATTAGCGGAACAGGCGCGCAGCACCTCTGCGGCGCTTGGGTTATCCAAAAGCGCCAACAACAAGTGCTCCACCGTGATGAATTCATGGCGCTGCTGACGCGCCTCAACAAAAGCCATGTGAAGACTGACTTCCAACTCTTGAGCAATCATGGGTTCTCCTATAGGGTCTTGGACAGCAGCACCCTGATATTAGGCGCTGTAAACCGTCCTGAAAGTTGTCTTTCGGCTGCAACACCAACCGCACCAACTGTAATCCGAAATCAATGCCTGTTTAATCACAAAGGATTCAAATTTCACACTTCGATCGGTTCTGCCACACATTGCAAGGGGTGCCCCGCTTTGTTGGCCGCCTCCATGACCTGGTCGACCTTGGTGCTGGCCACATCACGGGTGTACACACCGCATACCGCTCGACCATCGAGGTGGATTTTGAGCATGATTTGTGTGGCCGTTTCAAGGCCTTTGTTAAAAAATTCCTGTATCGCGACCACCACAAACTCCATGGGCGTGTAGTCGTCATTCAGCATCACCACCTGGTACATCGTGGGTGGTCGCGTTTTTTGCAGACGTCGCTCAAGCACAACAGCGCCGGCGGTGTCTTTTTCAAGCGGGTTGATGGGCCGCTGAGGAATCTTTGTAGGGAGTTTTGTAGCCATGGACTCATTTTATCGGCCACTCCAATCAGCGGCTGCAACAAACATGGTGACAAAAGCCGTGCTTTCAAGCGTAGGAGCCAAAATATTTAAACAAATCGGCCGTAACCCTGTTGAAACATCCATTGCTCAACCTCAGCGGGCTTGTGCAAACGGCGCACCTCCGAAAACGCGGCGCCGGCTTGCGGGTAATGGCGCTGCAGCAGGTTGAGCCATTGCTTGAGCCGGCCAGCATGCTGGTCGGGCAAAAGTGCCTCGCTCACCAACTTCCAAAAATCTACCAGCATGGTTTGAACCTGCGGCCAGCCAACGGCCGGCAGCACCCCATCAGCACCATAACAGGACGCTGCAATGTCCAATGCCAAGCCAGGGTTTGCCACCATCCCGCGCCCAAGCATCAAAGAGTCGCAACCACTTAATGCCATGCAGGCCTTTGCATCTGCAACCGTCCATATTTCGCCATTGGCCACCAAACCAATCTTCACCACTTGGCGCAGGTCGGCAATTCGCGCCCAATAAGCGGGCGGCCGATAGCCATCACGTCGGGTGCGGGCGTGCACAACAATTTCGCTGGCACCACCCGCCTCGAGTGCTTGCGCACAGGCCTCAGCCCGGCTGTCATCGTTAAAGCCCAAACGCATCTTGGCTGACACAAGCTGATGCCCCGGCACTGCTCGGCGCACGGCCTCGACAATTTTGAACAATAACTCAGGCTCATCAAGCAGTGCGGCGCCGCCGCGGTGACGATTAACCACCTTGGCTGGACATCCAAAATTCAGATCGATGCCCTGTGCGCCCATGCCGGCCAACCTTGCGGCGTTTTCGGCCAAACAATGGGGGTCAGACCCCAGAAGCTGCGGCCGAACCAAGACACCAGATCGGGTACGTCCACCCCGCAGCAGTTCGGGCACATAGCGGGTGAACACGCGCTCGGGCAGCAAGGTATCGGTGATACGTATGAACTCGGAGACGCAGCGCTCGACTCCGCCAACCTGTGTCAACACATCGCGTAGGACAAAATCCAACAACCCTTCCATGGGCGCGAGTAACAGTGTCATGGCTTGTTATCTAAAAAAAGAAGGAGCAGGCAAGCCAAACGCCTGCCACGCAGTGTCACGCCCTTAGCCTCAGCTTGGCCAGCAGCTCCACCACGCCAAAAGCAATGGCACCAGCCAGCCAACCGGCAGCCATTTCAAGCGCCAATGCCAGGAGCGGCGCGAGCAAAGTTCCTGCATGGCTACTCAAACCTGCAACAGCATGCATCAAAGGGGGCATGCCATGAACCAGAATGCCACCGCCCACGACAAACATAGCCAGCGTCCCAACCACAGTCAGCAGCTTCATCAATTGCGGCGCCGCTTTCAAAATGAACCTGCCCACTTCACGCTGGTTACGCACCCAGCGTCCATCGCCTTGCCGGCGGTGCAACATTAAACCCAAATCATCAAACTTAACGATGCAGGCTACAAGCCCGTACACACCGATCGTCATGGCCACTGCCACGCTGGACAGCACGCCAATTTGTACCAACAGAGCACTCGAGTGCACCATACCCAGGGCAATCACGAGGATCTCAATGGACAAGATGAAGTCTGTTCGAATTGCGCCACGAATTTTTTCCGCCTCCAAAGCCATCAAGTCAATCGCGGGGTCGCGCAGGGCATGCAGTAGGGTCGCACGTTGGGCAGCATCCTCGCTTGGACCGTGCAACAATTTGTGCAAGACTTTCTCGCAGCCCTCGTAACAAAGATACAAGCCACCGGCCATGAGCAAAGGGGTAACCAACCAAGGCGCAAACGTACTGAGCAAGATCGCCACAGGAACCAATATCGCTTTGTTGACAAACGAGTCCTTGCAAACCGCCCAAATCACGGGCAATGCACGCTCAGCTTGCAGTCCGGTCATCTGCTGCGCGTTCAGGGCCAGATCATCGCCCAACACCCCTGCTGTTTTCTTGGCCGTCAACTTTGACAAAACGGCGACGTCATCCAAGACGGTAGCCACGTCGTCCAGCAAAGCTAACAAACTCGCAGCCATGCTCAGCGATCTTTTTTAGATGACATCAAGGTGTTGAACCGGTCGGTTGCACTGCGAGGCATTCAGATCAAATCACGCTTGAAGCGAAGCTCTTCGATCCTGACGGATCCCATCACAACGGTTTTGATACTGGTCATTTCACGTTTGAATCCGGCCAGGTCAAAAAAGCGCAGCGCCCGCTCATAGCCCAATGGAACCCAGACGGTCACTTTGGTGCAACCCTCTTCTCGCAAAGCCTCGCGCGCGCCATCCCACAAAGCCAGACCGGCGCCCTGGCCCCAATGCTTTGGCAACGCATACATAGCCCAGATTTCCCCAGTGGTCGGCGGTGTTTTGGGGTCACGGGAACGGTCAAATCCAACAAAACCAACCAGTTCTTGGTCCACTGTGGCCACCAGGACCTGCGGGTCACCAAACTCAATGGCTTCGCGCCAGAAAGCCTGGCTCTTTTTCAGGCTATCAAACTCCGGCATAGATTCACCTGGCAACAAAGCTTTGAAAGCACTTTGGCTGGAATAGGCCTGGACCTCAGCAATCGCTTTGGCATCGCGTTGCGTGGCGGGTCGAACTTCAATCATGGATAAATCAGACATGCAAAAAAGCTGAACGTCACAGCTGTCATTCAAAAGGCAAGGATTGTCGCCGCGAATCAGTAGCTATAGACCCCTTGGCCCGTTTTTCGGCCCAAACGACCTGCTGCCACCATCTCTTTGAGCAGCGGACAAGGGCGGTACTTGCTGTCACCAAATTCACTCAGATAGACCTCCATCACTGCCAAACAGACGTCAAGCCCAACCATGTCGGCCAAGGCCAAGGGACCAATCGGCTGATTACAGCCCAGCTTCATACCAGCATCAATATCCTGAGGGCTCGCTAGCCCTTCGGCGAGCACAAAGAAGGCTTCATTGATCATCGGAACCAAAATGCGGTTGACGACAAATCCAGGTGAATTTTTGACGGTGACAGGGGTTTTCCCGAGCCGGATCGCCATGGCATGCACCGCGTCGTGGGTGGCGTCACTGGTTTGCAAGCCACGGATGATTTCAACCAAGGCCATCATGGGCACGGGATTGAAGAAATGCATGCCAATAAACCGATCCGCACGCGAGGTCACTGCCGCGAGTTTGGTAATTGAAATCGACGATGTGTTGGTTGCCACCATCACTTCAGGAGCCAACAGGCCATCGAGCTGCTTCAGAATGCTGACTTTCAAAGTCTGGTTTTCAGTGGCGGCTTCAATGACGAGCTGCGTTGTAGTCAACAAACCGTAGCTGGTCCCAGTCTGAATGCGGGACAGTGCAGCTTGCTTGTCGGCCTGCGTTATTTTTTCCTTGTTGATCAGCCGATCCAAGCTGCCAGAGATGGTCGCCATCCCTTTTTGTACAGCGGCCTCTGACACGTCAATCATGACAACGTTCAGACCAGAGACTGCGCAAATCTGCGCAATGCCGTTGCCCATGGTTCCCGCGCCAACAATTCCTACTGAGGTGATGCTCATGTCACACATTTCCTTTGAAGATAAACCCGTTCATGTTAACGGGCAATCCCGGGCGCACTTGCGGCCAGTCAAACCGAGAGCGCCAGTCTGAGCGGGTCGCCAAGGCATGCCAAATACCCATCCAACAGCGGCTAACTGCTCGATCAAGAAAAAACTTGGTCCTCAACCGTTTTCTATCCAGCATTTTTCGCCGAAAATAGCGTGTTTTTCTGCAGGAAGCTGAAAGTCACGATTGAAGCTTTTTTGCCGTCCGGATGGGCCGAAGCGATCAGCATGTTTGGCCTACTTTTTTTGTCTATTTGTCTGGAACAACTATGAACACAACACAATCGAAGATCATCTACACCTTGACCGACGAGGCACCCGCTCTGGCAACGGCCGCATTCTTACCGATCGTTCGCACGTTCGCAGCTGCCGCAGGGATCGACGTGCAAAGCAGCGAAATCTCTTTGGCTGCACGCATCTTGGCCGAGTTCCCTGATTACTTAAGCGAAAGCCAACGCATTCCTAACAACCTGGCCGAGTTGGGTCGCATGACCTTGTTGCCAGACACCAACATCATCAAATTACCCAACATCAGCGCCCCGGTGGCCCAGCTGGTCAGCGCCATCAAAGAATTGCAAGCCAAAGGCTATACGCTGCCTGACTTCCCAGAAAATCCCATCAGCGATGAAGACAAGGCCATCAAAGCCCGCTACAACAGGTGCACAGGATCAGCCGTTAACCCAGTTCTGCGTGAAGGCAATTCGGATCGCCGTGCGCCCAAGGCCGTCAAGGAATATGCACGCAAGAATCCTCACAGCATGTCAGCTTGGAGCCAAGCCTCGCGCACCCATGCGTCGCACATGCGCGAAGGCGACTTTTACCACGGTGAAAAGTCCATGACCGTGGACAAGGCTTGTGACGTGAAGATGGAGTTGATCACCAAAAGCGGCAAAGCCATCGTACTCAAATCCAAAGTTTCTTTGCTTGAGCACGAGGTGATTGACAGCATGTTCATGAGCAAGAAGGCACTGCTGGCCTTCTACGAGAAAGAAATCAACGATGCGCACGAAACTGGCGTGATGTTCTCACTGCACGTCAAGGCCACCATGATGAAGGTCTCGCACCCAATTGTGTTTGGTCACTGCGTGCGGGTTTTCTACAAAGATGTCTTTGAAAAACATGCCAAGTTGTTCGATGAATTGGGCGTCAACGTCAACAACGGCATGGTCAATTTATACGACAAAATTGCAACGTTGCCACAGTCAACGCAAGATGAAATCATGCGCGACCTGCATGCCTGCCAAGAACACCGACCTGAACTGGCCATGGTGGATTCCGCCAAAGGGATCACCAATTTCCACTCGCCCAACGACGTGATTGTGGACGCATCCATGCCAGCCATGATCCGCAGCGGCGGCAAGATGTGGGGCGCAGATGGCCGCCTCAAAGAGGTCAAGGCCGTGATGCCCGAATCGACCTTTGCTCGTATCTACCAAGAAGTCATCAGTTTCTGCAAATGGCACGGTGCCTTTGACCCGACCACCATGGGAACGGTGCCCAATGTTGGCTTGATGGCGCAACAGGCTGAAGAATACGGATCCCACGACAAGACGTTTGAAATCCCCGAAGATGGCGTGGCCAACATCACCGATCTGGAAACCGGACGGGTGTTGCTCAGTCAGAACGTTGAGGCCGGCGACATCTGGCGCATGTGCCAGGTCAAGGATGCACCAGTTCGTGATTGGGTCAAATTGGCCGTCACCCGTGGGCGCAACTCAGGCATGCCCGTGGTGTTCTGGCTGGATGCCTACCGGCCCCACGAAGCGCAGCTGATCCGCAAAGTCAAGATGTACCTGCTCGAGCACGATACCACCGGCTTGGACATCCAGATCATGAGCCAAGTAAGGGCCATGCGCTACACGCTGGAGCGGGTGGTACGCGGCTTGGACACCATCAGTGTGACCGGCAATATCCTGCGCGACTACCTGACAGACCTGTTCCCCATCATGGAGCTGGGCACCTCTGCCAAGATGCTGTCCGTGGTACCACTGATGGCGGGCGGCGGCTTGTACGAAACCGGTGCGGGTGGCTCGGCACCCAAGCACGTGCAACAACTCGTGGAGGAGAACCACTTGCGTTGGGACTCGCTCGGTGAATTCATGGCTCTGGCGGTCTCGCTGGAAGACATGGGCTTTAAAACAGGCAACAACAAAGCCAAGATTTTGGCCAAGACCTTGGATTTGGCCACCGGGAAATTACTCGACAACCGCAAGACACCTTCACCGCGAACGGGCGAGCTCGACAACCGCGGTAGCCAGTTTTACCTTGCGATGTACTGGGCGCAAGAACTTATCGCTCAGAATGACGATGCCGAGTTGCAAGCCCATTTTGCACCGCTGGCCAAAGCACTGACGAATGGCGAGGCCGCGATCATTGAAGAACTCCGGCAGGTCCAGGGCAAACCTGTGGACATCGGTGGCTACTACATGACTGACGCTGTCAAGTGCGATGCCATCATGCGCCCCAGTGTGACCTTCAACAATGCGTTGAAAGTCAGCCAGGCCTAAGCCCACAGCAACAGAGCGGGCCAAGGCACGTTCTGTTGCTTTTGTTCCCTTGGAGGAAGATAATCCTCGCCGTACGATGCCCATGTTGGCGCGTCAATTCCACCTAAAGAAATCTCCATGGCCAAAGAACAACGCAGCGAAAAAATGACGAAAAAGCCTAAAAAGGACACGTCACCGCCCAAACCGGTCTCTACCGAACAGGTTCGCCCAACGATCACCACCACGGTGCCCGTACGCGGCAAGCTGAAAAACGCAGCGCGCTAAGCCCAAGGGCTCAGCAGCCACCGGGCATCCAACTGCCTTGCTGACGAATGCTGGTATCTGAAACGTCAACACGCTTGCACGCACTGCCAGAACTCTCGGTTGTCTACCATGATGAGACACTGCTCGTCCTGGACAAACCCTCAGGCCTTCTCAGCGTCCCTGGAAAAGGCCCTGATAAGCAAGATTGCTTGAGCGAGAGAGCGCGGGCACACTTTCCACAAGCCAGGGTCGTGCATCGCTTGGACATGGGCACCTCCGGTCTGATGCTGATGGCCTTGGATGCCACGAGCCAGCGTCAACTTAACGATACATTTGCCAAACGGGCGGTGTACAAATACTACGAGGCCATCGTGAGTGGCGTGCCAGACAACGGCGATGCAGACGGTGACGGCTGGTCGCTGATCGATCTGCCCATCAGTATTGACTGGCCAAGGCGTCCTTTACGCACGATCAACCAGCTGCAAGGCAAACGCAGTCTGACCCGTTGGAAGCAACTCAAAGCCCATGGTGACTACAGCCATTTGGCACTTGAACCGCTCACGGGTCGATCACACCAGTTGCGGGTGCACCTGCAAGCCATTGGTCACCCGATTTGGGGCGACGCTCTCTATGCGCCGGCAGAGGTGGTTCAGGGCGCCCCGCGCTTATTGCTCCATGCCTGCAAACTGGGCATCGCTCACCCACAGAGCGGTCAGCAAATGGCATTTGTCAGCGACAGTGGATTCGAGCGCTTCACGCCAGCTTAGGGCTAAGCACAAATACCGCCGAAAGGCTGAGTTGGCATGCAAACTCTCTGTGCGCCTGGCGCTAAGATGCGCTTTCGTTTACGCATCAGGCTTTAACCCCAACTGGAGAACCATATGACCCGCGAAGTTGTCATCGTCAGCGGCACTCGAAGTGCCATCGGAACCTACGGCGGTAGCCTTAAAGACTTAGCCCCCACCGATCTGGCAGCACAAGTGACCAAAGAAGCCATGGCACGCGCGCAGCTTGCAGGCCAAGATGTCGGCCATGTGGTGTTTGGCCATGTGGTCAATACCGAGCCAAAAGACATGTACCTGTCACGTGTGGCAGCAATCAATGCGGGCTGTGCTGACAGCACACCCGCTTTCAATGTGAACCGACTGTGCGGTTCGGGCTTGCAGGCCATCTTGTCGGCCGCCCAAACCATCCTACTTGGGGATACAGATATCGCCATTGGAGGCGGCGCTGAGAGCATGAGCCGAGCACCCTACGCCAGCCTCCAAACCCGCTGGGGTGCGCGCATGGGCGATGCCAAACTCATCGACATGATGATTGGCGCGCTGCATGATCCATTCCATGACATCCACATGGGCGTGACGGCAGAGAACATCGCCGCTAAATGGGGCATCACACGCGATGACCAAGATGCACTGGCCGTGCAAAGCCACAACCGTGCACAAAGGGCCATCGAGGCCGGCTATTTCAAAAGCCAAATCATGCCGGTAACCCTTAAAAGCCGCAAAGGTGACATCGTTTTTGACACCGACGAGCACTACCGTGCCAATTGCACTGCAGCTGACCTGGCCAAACTCAAGCCAGCTTTCCTGAAGGAGAACGGCACGGTCACGGCCGGCAATGCATCGGGCATCAATGATGCCGCCGCGGCTGTGGTTTTGATGGAAGCCAGCACGGCCAAAGCCAGAGGACTCAGGCCAATGGCGCGTTTAGTGGCTTATGCGCACGCCGGGGTGGACCCGAAATACATGGGCATTGGCCCGGTTCCCGCGAGTACCATGGCCCTTAAAAGGGCTGGCTTAACCGTGCAGGACCTGGATGTGATCGAGGCCAACGAAGCGTTTGCCGCTCAAGCCTGCGCTGTCATCCGCGACCTGAATCTGGACCCAGCCAAAGTCAACCCCAACGGTTCTGGCATTTCACTCGGTCACCCTATTGGGGCCACGGGCGCGGTGATCACTATCAAGGCGCTGTATGAGCTACAACGCATTCGGGGTCGCTACGCGCTGGTCACCATGTGCATTGGCGCCGGCCAGGGCATTGCAGCCATTTTTGAGAATATGGCCTGATCGAACTGAACCACGCAGCATGCACAAGATTGCGCAAGCTGCGCACTGCGATGGGTACCGGACTTTCGGGGAAGAAGGCCAAAAAGGCCTGCATCGCCCTTTATAAAGATGTTTGCCGCTGCGGTACCGCATGCACTCAGCGCGCACAGTGCGGCTAAGAATTTCCAGCTCAGGTCTCTTGGCTGCTCGCACCACAGACCCTGCACGCCACCTCAAAGCCGGGCGACCAAAACCGCTAACTTGGTGTGTGACAGCACCGCCTGCGCCACACTGCCCAAAACCAGCTTTTCCAAACCGCTGCGACCATGTGAGCCCATCACAATCAGGTCAGCCCCGAGGGATTCTGCGGTGTCCACAATGCCACGCCAAGCCGTGTGTGCTTCGATCACATGGGTCTCAACAGCAGCTCCACCGCCGTTCAAACTTTCTTTAGCGAATTTGATCGCCGAGTTGGCTTGGGCATTGGCAGCGCTCAGGTACTCGGTCTGACCATAAGCAAAGTCAGCCCCCACGCCATTAAAAGGATACGGATCGATCACGTAAATCACGCTCACACGGCTGCCAAATGCTTTGGCCAAACCAAGCGCCTTGCCAACCGCGGCTTCGGATGTACGCGAACCATCCACAGGAAGCAAAATATGTTTGAACATGATCAACCCCTTTCTCCAATCTGTCAGCCGTCATCTGTCATGACAGTGCCATTTTGAACCAGCGACTACAAACAGAATTGACATTCATCAACTTGTGGCCACTGCGTCAGTAAAGCGTTTCAGTCCAGAATCGATGCGTAGACCAAATTGCGAAACAGCATGCGGTAGTAGTCACGTTGGTTGGGCGCCTGCAGCATGAGGCAACCAAACAAGTCCAGCGCCGGATCCACAAAAAACGAGGTACCCGCCAAACCACCCCAAAAGTAAGTTCCTACAGACCCAGATTCAGGCGGTCCACCGGCACTTTTCCTGACGGCAAAGCCCAAACCAAACCCATGGTGCGCGGGCAACAAACTGCGCGAACCGGCGCTGGCAACCGGCATGTCGCCAAGGTGGTCGGTGGTCATGAAGTCGACAATTTTTGATCCCAACAAGCGATGGCCATCCAACTCACCACGGTTGAGCATGAACTGCAAAAACCGCGCATAGTCAGCAGCTGTTGAAATCAAGCCGCCGCTACCAGAGGCCAAGGCCGCATCGGCGCGCACGTCGATCACCTTCATCTGCAAGCCCCCGTCAGGGTCGCGCGCAAATGGCTCCGCTATCTGCTCATGAAATTCTGGTGGCACGGTGAAACTGGTGTTGGGCATGCCTAAAGGATCGAAAACCCGCTCGCGCAAAAAGACTTGCAAGGTTTGACCAGAGACAACTTCCACCAAACGCCCCAAAACGTCCGTGGCACGGCTGTATTCAAACACCGTTCCAGGCTCAAACATCAATGGCACGCTGGCCATCTGTTGACTGAATTCAGCCAACGTGCGGTCTCTGGAGCTAATTCGCAATTGGGTGTACTGGCGTTGTACGGGACTTGTACCTAAAAACTCATAGGTCATACCGGCGGTATGACGCAATAAATCATGCACCGTGGCAGCCTGCTTAACCGCTTGCAACTGCTGCACGCCGTCTATTTCTACCGCGACTTGTTGCTTTGCAAACTCGGGCAAAAACTTTCCGATTGGATCGGACAGGAGCAAGCGCCCCTCTTCCATCAGCATCATGACCGCCACCGACACAATCGGTTTGGTCATGGAGTAGATCCGAAAACGGACGTCATCATGCATGGCCTCGCCAGTGGCGGGACTGCGCAATCCGACGCTTGCTTTGAGTGCCAATTTGCCGTGGCGTCCCACCACGACCACAGCGCCTGGTAAACGCTTGCGCTGCACTTCGTCCTGAAAAACCCGCATCAGGCGTTGCAGTCGTTCTTCTGACAAGCCCAACTTGTCTGGTGCGACCATTTCCAGTGTCAAGCTTGACCTCTTTGCTGCTTCAAGCGTTGGCGCGCCAGCTCAGCACCCTGCGCGAGTGCCTGCAGCTTGGCCTGGGCTAACTCGCGAGACATCGGCGCCATGCCGCAATTGGTACAAGGGAAAATGCGCTCAGCGGGTACATATTGCATGGCTTTGCCAATCGTGTCTGCAACCTGTTCAGGCGTTTCCACCACATCGCTTGCCACATCAATCACACCAACCATCACATCTTTTCCTGCCAGCAAGCCCATCAAATGGGGGGGCACATGCGAGTTGTAACACTCCAAGCTAACTTGCTGAATACTGCTTTTGGCCAGTGCAGGGAAGATGGCTTCATACTGCCGCCATTCTTGACCCAGGGCCTGCTTCCAGTCGTTATTGGCCTTGATGCCATAGCCATAACAAATGTGCACCGCAGTCGTGCAGCGCAAGCCTTTGGCCGCCCGCTCCAAGGCCTGCACACCCCAATCGGCAGCGTCCTGCATGTACACATTGAAAGCAGGCTCATCAAACTGGATGATGTCCACACCATCGGCCTCAAGTGCCAAGGCTTCTTGGTTCAGCAGATCGGCAAAGGCCATGGCCATGTCGATCTTGTCGTCGTAAAACTTATTAGCAACCGTATCAACAATCGTCATCGGTCCGGGCAAGGTGAATTTGATTTTTTTCTTGGTGTGTGCACGGGTGATCTGGGCTTCCAATGCATGGACGCGGCCTTTGAGTTTCAGCGGGCCAATCACCTGAGGCACCTGGGCGTCATATCGACCATCACGGATGCCCATGGTGACTTTGTGTTCAAAATCGATGCCCTCGACCTGCTCTAAAAACCCGTGCACAAAATGCTGACGCGCCTGTTCACCATCACCAATGATGTCCAAGCCAGCATCTTCTTGCAGTTTCACCCACATCAGTGTGGCGTCTTTCTTGGCCTGAACCAACTCCTGGCCTTGGGCTTTCCATTCTGGCCATAGTTTTTCAGTTTCAGACAGCCACGAGGGCTTGGGCAGGCTGCCTGCAATCAAGGCTTGGAACATTTTCAATCTCCAGATTCACCACCAATCGGCGGTTGGTTTAAAAGTCAAGGGCTGATGTTAACGATTGCGCCATCAGTTGGCAGCCTTGTCACGCACATAGGGGGTCAAAGGCACGCCGCAATGAAAGCAAAAATCTGCCTCTGGCAGGTGTCCCTCAGTCAGGCATTCATGGCAGGTTCTGGTGGTAACCCGGCGGCTGTACCCTACCATCTCGGACGTCACGATGCCCGTGGGTACCGCCAGGGTGCCCCAACCCAAAAGCATCATGGCTGACGCAATCAGACGACCCAAATCGGTTTGAGGTGCAATGTCGCCATAACCCACCGTGGTCATGGTGGTGATGGCCCAGTAAACTGCCACCGGAATGCTTGAGAACCCATTCTCAGCCCCCTCCACCACATACATCAAAGTTCCCGTCACCAAGACAATCAACAACACGGCAGACAAAAATACAAAAATCTTGCGTGCGCTGGCGCGCAATGCATGGGCGATGCCCATGTACTCTCTGACAAACAGTGTGAGTTTGAAAACGCGAAAGACTCGTAGCAAGCGCAGTACACGCACATCAACTAAAGCAGCAACCTCGGGCATCAACAAGGCCAAATAAGTGGGCAAGACAGCAAGCAAGTCGATCACACCATAAAAACTCGTGGCATAGCGCCATGGATGACGCACACACGCCAGGCGGGCGATGTACTCGACCGTGAAGACAATTGTCAACACCCACTCTGCCACGTACAGGCTCAGGTGGTGGTCGATTGCCACGCTTTGCACGCTGTCGGCCACCACCACCATGACGCTGATGATGATGGCCGCGATCAGCGCTTGGTCAAACCAGCGCCCTGAACGCGTATCCGCCTCAAAAATGATGGTGTAAAGCTGCAGCCGCCACCCGTGAAGTGGTCGATCAGAAGGTCTATCGGGAATGGGTTCCATGGTTTGACTTGTTCACCTCAATTCAAAGCACTCCGCAGGCGTTGTAGGGCGCTTGAGTTGTACTCGTATTTTAGGACGATGCACAAAATTGACGGGCAATGACCCAGGCAAGAGACCATCCACACCGACGCTCAAAATAGCCGCCTGTACCGCGCACCAAGTAAGCAGCCAGGTTTCGAAGCATGCCTTTATGAAAATAAAGCATGAGAATGCCACAAAACCTAGAGTAAACCCTTGGTAGCACCCATGCCGCCTTGGTGCTAAAGTATTCGGCCGTGGTGAGGTGGCCGATGCCACGAAAAAACCGCTTTATTTTTTATTTGGAGAAATCGGAATGCACGTCAGTAAACTCAAAACCCTCGCCTTAGTTGTCGTCAGCTTTGGCACACTCGCAGCGATGCCAGCTTATGCTGGCAAAACGCTTGACGCCATCAAAGCACGTGGACAGGTCGTCTGCGGCGTGAACACCGGCTTGGCAGGATTCAGCGCAGCGGACTCCGCTGGCAAATGGACTGGCATGGACGTCGACACCTGCCGTGCCATCGCAGCCGCCACTTTGGGTGATGCAGAAAAAGTGAAGTATGTCCCGCTCACTGCCCAGCAGCGTTTCACCGCTTTGCAGTCTGGTGAAATCGACATCCTGGCGCGCAACACAACCTTCACCCTGAGCCGTGATGCCTCCTTGGGCCTGCACGACACCGTGGTGACCTACTATGACGGCCAAGGCTTCATGGTGCCAACAAAAACCAAGATCAAAGATGCCAAGCAACTCAAGAATCAAACAGTTTGCGTTCAATCTGGCACCACAACTGAGAAAAACTTGACCGACTTCTCTAAAGCGGCCAAGCTCAACATCAAACCGGTTGTCTTTGAAAAAGTAGAAGCGGCCACCGCAGCGTATTTTTCGGGTCGCTGCCTAGCCTACACCACGGATGCTTCAGGCCTGGCCTCGGTGCGTAACAAAGAAGCCAAAAATCCAGCAGATCACGTGATCCTGCCGCAACTCATCTCTAAAGAACCACTTGGCCCCATGGTGCGCCGTGGTGATGACGAGTGGTTTGCCATCGTCAAGTGGGTGATTTATGGCTTGTTGGAAGCTGAAGAATACGGTGTGACGCAGGCTAACGTTGACAAGATGGCGACTTCGGATGATCCTGTCATCAAGCGCATGCTGGGCGTTGGTGACGACACCGGTAAACTGCTTGGCTTGGACAAAGACTGGATGGCCCGCGCGCTTAAAGCCACAGGCAATTACGGCGAGATCTTTGAGCGCAACGTGGGTCCCAAGTCCACCTTGGGCCTGCCACGTGGTGTTAACAACCTGTGGAATAACGGCGGCTTGATGTACGCCTACCCGCTGCGTTAATACCTGCCTGATAAACGCCGCAGTGGGTTGCTCTGGCAACACTTGCGGCGTTTTTTTATACTAAGGGCAGAGCAGACTTACAACGGTTTCCCAAGGACAGATGCCTGTGTCTACAAACAATCCACCAAAAAAAAATAAATGGTCATGGCGCAGCCAGGCTTTCCGCGGGCTGGTCTACCAGGTTCTGGCCGCCGCGGCCATCGCAGCGCTTGGCTGGTTCTTGATCCACAACACCTTGGTCAACATGCGGGTGCGTGGCATCCAAAGCGGTTTTGATTTTTTGGGCCAAGCTGCTGGCTTTGACATTGGCGAAAGCCTCTACCATTTCGACTCTTCTTTCCCCTACTACCAAGCCTTTTTGGTGGGTATTTCGAACACGCTGCGCGTAGCCATCGTCGGCATTGTGTTGGCCACCTTGATTGGCACCTTGGTGGGCGTGAGCCGCTTTTCGCGCAACGCCTTAGTTCGGGGTTTGGCTCAGGTTTATGTGGAGGCGTTCCGTAATATCCCCGTGTTGCTGCAATTGTTGCTATGGTATGTGCTGCTCACAGAGGTCTTGCCCGCACCGATGGAGGCTTGGGCCATAGGCCCTGCTTTTTTAAGCAAGGGCGGCTTCAAATTTCCGATCCCCATCTGGGAAACCGGTCACCTGATCATGCTGCTTGGCAGCATAGTTGGCATTGTCTTGGCTGGTTTTTACCGTGCTTGGGCTGTACGTCAATTTGAATCCACCGGTCAGCCACGTAGCCTGTTTGGGATACCGCTGACCATCATCATGCTCGCGAGCGTCGCGGGCTGGCTCATAGGCGGCGCGCCCACTGAACTTAACCGGCCGTTTCGAGGCGATTTCGCCATTGAAAACGGTGGCGCTTTGACGCCTGAGTTTTTGGCTGTGCTGATTGGTCTGACGCTGTACACCGCATCCTTCATCGCCGAGGTTGTTAGAGGCGGTATCCAGTCTGTTGCGCTCGGCCAATCAGAGGCTGCGGCGGCCCTTGGCTTGAATAAAAAAATGGAAATGCGCCTGATCATGCTGCCGCAGGCGCTGCGCGTGATCATTCCACCCATGACCAACCAGTACCTGAATCTGACGAAGAATTCTTCGCTGGCCGTGGCTGTTGGCTACCCTGATATTGTGTCCATTTCAAACACCGCATTGAACCAAACCGGTCGTGCTGTGGAATGTATTTCTTTGGTCATGCTCGTGTACCTGACCACATCGCTGGGTACGTCCTTGCTGATGGGCTGGTACAACAAACGTGCTGCCATCAAAGAGCGCTGAGCTGGAGACATGAACATGAATGCATCAAGCTTTGAACCGATTGCCGCACGGCCAGCGCCCGTGAACACGGAGGGCCCGATCGCCTGGGTCAGGATCAACCTGTTTAGCGATGCGCGCACCAGCACTGCCACGCTTATTATTGGCGCCTGCTTACTGTGGCTGATACCGGCTCTTCTGGACTGGGGCCTGATCAGGGCCGTGTGGGAGCCCAGCTTTGAGGCCTGCCGCACCGATGGTGCTGGTGCCTGCTGGGGGGTGATCACCGAAAAGTACCGCTTCATCATTTTTGGTCGCTACCCATTTGAAGAGCAGTGGCGTCCTTTGGTCGCCACGTCACTTCTGATTGGCCTGTTGGTGGCCAGCTGCATGCGGTCTTTCTGGAGGCTGTGGCTACCTGCTTTATGGGTTGGTGTTCTGCTGGTGTTTTTTGCACTGATGTACGGCGACGTGATGGGCCTGAGCCTGGTTGACACAGATCGATGGGGTGGCTTGCCCTTGACTATTTTGCTCGCGTCTATCTCTTTGGTCTTGTCCTTCCCTATTGCACTGCTGGTGGCCATGGGACGAAGGTCAAACCTGCCGGCCATCCGCAGCTTTTGCACCTTGTACGTTGAATTGATACGTGGCGTGCCATTGATTTCTGTTTTGTTCATGGCGTCCTTCATGTTCCCACTGTTCATGCCAGCGGGCTTCACGATTGATGTTCTGGTGCGGGTCTTGGTTGGTATCACGCTGTTTTCTGCTGCCTACACCGCAGAGGTGATTCGAGGCGGACTGCAAGCCGTGCCAAAGGGCCAGGTTGAAGCTGCTGCCACACTGGGCCTTAGCTACTGGCAAACTCAGCGAAAAATTGTGTTGCCGCAGGCACTGGCGATGGTGGTTCCTGGCATCATGAACAACTTCATTTCGGTTTTCAAGGACACTTCCTTGGTCACCATTGTGAGTTTGTATGAGTTGACCGGTGCTATGGGCCTGGCACTGAACTCGGACGCTGACTGGCGACCATTCATCATCGAGGGCTATTTTTTCATCGCTCTCATTTACTTTGCCTTTTGTTTTTCCATGTCGCGCTACAGCACCTGGGTTGAGAAACAGGTCAATAAAAGCAAATCGCGTTAACCAAGTACCCAAGTAAGCGACTCATCATGACTGATAAAAACTCCCCCCCCGTCATCTCATTCGACAAGGTCAATAAATGGTATGGCAACAACTTTCATGTGTTGCGCGACATCGACCTGCAGGTTGCAAAAGGTGAGCGCATCGTGATTTGCGGTCCGTCTGGCTCGGGCAAGTCGACCCTGATTCGATGCATCAACCGCCTCGAAGAGCACCAAGAGGGCCGTCTGATTGTGGACGGCACGGAACTCACCGATGATGTCAAAGCGATCGACAAAGTCCGCAAAGAAGTAGGCATGGTGTTTCAACAGTTCAATCTGTTTCCCCACCTAACGGTATTGGAAAACCTGACGCTCTCACCCATGTGGGTCGGGAAACTGCCAAAAAAAGAAGCCGAAGAAAAGGCCATGGTGCAGCTCAACCGCGTGCGCATCGCCGAGCAGGCCAATAAATACCCTTTGCAGCTCTCGGGCGGACAGCAGCAACGCGTGGCGATTGCGCGCGCCCTGTGCTTGAAACCCAAAATCATGTTGTTTGATGAGCCCACTTCAGCACTCGACCCTGAGATGATCAAAGAGGTGCTTGATGTGATGATTGAGATGGCTGATGAGGGCATTACCATGTTGTGCGTCACCCATGAAATGGGCTTTGCAAAGGCAGTGGCGGACCGCGTCATCTTCATGGATGAAGGACAAATTATTGAACAGAACACGCCCGAAGCGTTCTTCAATACCCCACAAAACGAACGCAGCAAAGACTTTCTATCCAAAATTCTAGGGCACTGAGTGATGCCTGCACCTGCTGCAGGCAGTTTTTTATCTGGTGCTCAAGTGGGCATCAAGCACTTGGCGAAGAGGAGCCACCCTGGCGAATAAGCCTTAAAGCGATCAGCTACCCGCCACCTTCATGCGCTTAACCAGAATTGAGCCCGTGGTCTTCGCGCCGTATGCGTAGGCATCTGCCCCAACTGCCACGATCTCTTTGAGCATGTTTTTCATATTGCCCGCAATCGTGATCTCATGCACAGGAAACGCAATACGGCCTTTATCCACCCAAAACCCGCTGGCCCCACGCGAGTAGTCCCCAGTCACATAATTCACGCCACTGCCCATCAATTCGGTCACAAACAGCCCCGTTCCCAAGCGTCTAAGCATGGCCTCAAGATCATCGCCCGCACGCGTTAAACGAGACTGTAAGACCAAGTTATGCGATCCTCCCGCGTTACCGGTGGTCTTCATGCCCAGTTTGCGCGCCGAGTAGGTTCCAAGAAAATAGCCTTGCACCTTACCCGCCTCGACAACACTGCGCGCTTGCACTCGGACACCTTCGTCATCAAACGGTGAGCTGCCCTTACCACGCTTGACGAAGGGGTCCTCCAAAATATCGATGTGCTTGGGCCAAACCGATTGACCCATGCAATCAAGCAAAAAACTGCTTTTTCGATACAAGGCCCCGCCGCTGACGGCCTGCACAAAGGCGCCAAGCAGACCTGCTGCCAAGGGCGCTTCAAACAGCACTGGACACTCAGTAGTGGCAATTTTTCGAGACTTCAGGCGGCTCAAGGCGCGCTCTGCAGCATAGCGGCCAATCGCCTCTGGCGCAGAGAGGTCGAGCTGGTTACGCTCAGAGCTGTACCAGGCATCGCGCTGCATGTCCTTACCTTTTCCAGCAATCGGAGACACCGAGATCGAATGCCGCGAAGTGGCATAACCACCACGAAAGTTATGGGTATGGGCACTGAAAAAATGTGACTGCTGGGCCGACACCGCGGCGCCTTCACTGTTGTGTATCCGTTTGTCAACCGCAAACGCCGCAGCCTCGGCGCGCAAAGCCAATTGCGCCGCGTCTTCACTGCGCAGCATCCAGGGGAAAAACAACTCCAAATCATCGCGTTGCTCGTTGACAGGGGCAATGTCCTTGGCCTCAGGCAAAGCCGCAAATGGGTCCTCAGCCGTGAAGCGCGCAATATCGAAAGCGGCTTGAACTGTTTGTTCAATGGCCTTTTGTGAAAAATCTGAGGTGCTGGCGTTGCCCCTTCGCTGACCCAAGTGAACTGAAATGGACAGGCCTTTGTCTCGGTTTCGTTCCACATTCTCCAGCATGCCTTTACGCACTGAGACGCTCAAACCAGAACCCTCAGAGGCCTGGGCAGCAGCGTCGCTAGCACCAAGTTTTTTTGCATGTGCGATGGCCGCATCTACCAGGTTTTCAAAAAAGGATCGGCTAAAAGAAAAGCCAGTTTGAGCCTCAACGGTGTGGCGATCAGGCGCGCCACCGGATGATTTGGATTTGTTTGTATTCATGACGCGGCTATGATACTTCTCTATGTCAAAAAAACTTAAAAAAGGCTATTTCGTTCGTGGCGAGTTTGTTGCAGAAGGCACCGAACGCGACCTCGAACTCAAGCGCGAGCTAAAAGGAACCGACGAACTTAGCCGCACCGAACTCAAGGCTGAAAGCGACGCCCTGCAAAAGCTGGGGACCGAATTACTGACTTTGCGCGCGGACCTGCTGGCCAAACTACCGCTTTCTGACAAATTGGTTGATGCCATTTTGGAAGCCAAACGGATCACCAACTTTGAAGGCCGGCGTCGGCAATTGCAATTTGTTGGCAAGTTGATGCGCAGACTAGAGACCAACGTTCTTGAGCAGGTGCGCAGCGCACTCAATGAACAAAACAACGGATCGGCTGCCGAAAATTTGCTCCTGCACCAAGCAGAACAATGGCGTGAGCGCATGATGGCTGACGACCAGGCGGTATCCGATTGGATTGATCAACACCCCGAAACTGACACCCAGCATTTGCGCGCTCTGGTGCGCCAGGCTCGCAAAGAGGCGGTGCCAGAAAAGGCCGGGGCTGCCGTGCGTCATGGCCGCACCTATCGCGATATTTACCAATTGTTACGCGATGCCTTAAACGATGTGCCTGAGCCTCCCGCGCCATTGGATACCCCAACTTTCAACCGCCACGAAGAAGCATCATGAGCCAGCCCTTGCCCCTGGATACCGTCACCATCGGCATCATCTCCATCAGCGACCGCGCCTCTAGCGGGGTATACATCGACAAGGGTCTGCCCGCCTTGCAGGAGTGGCTTGGCAAAGCCTTGAAGAATCCCCTGCAGTTTGAATCACGCCTGATACCTGATGAACAAGCCACGATCAGTTCTACCTTGATCGAGCTGGTAGATTTGGGCTGCGCCTTGGTATTGACCACAGGTGGCACAGGCCCAGCCCTGCGTGATGTCACGCCAGAGGCCACATTGGCCGTCGCGCACAAGGAAATGCCCGGCTTTGGAGAGCAAATGCGCCAAATCAGCCTGCGCTTTGTACCCACGGCCATTTTGTCAAGACAAGTAGCCGTGGTTCGCGACCAGTCGCTCATCATCAACTTACCAGGGCAACCCAAAGCCATTGCCGAAACACTGGAAGGTCTGCGCGACGCTGACGGCCAGCAAGTGGTCAATGGGATTTTTGCCGCGGTGCCCTACTGCATTGATTTGATTGGCGGCCCTTACCTGGAAACTGATCCGGCAATTTGCAAGGCCTTCAGGCCCAAGTCAGCGATTCGGGTCAGCAGCTAAGGCTGCTACGAACACAAGGTCTACTTAGGCTTATTTGCCCACCAACTCAGAGAGTTTGGCCGCCTCAAAATGCTCGTCAAGTGTGGCATCCCCAGGCACGCAGTCAGCAACGGGGCCACCTGCTTGCAACTGCTCAATGGCCTTCCACAGCATGGTGATTTGGTGCTCATGGCCGGACGCGTTATCAATCAAACCGCGCATGGCTTGGCTCAAGGGGTCGTCAGTCTGGGTAACGCCATAGGCCGAAAAACCCATTTTGGATGCCTGCTCTTCACGCTTCACATCCAAATCGGCCTGAATGATGCGCGCAGGATTACCCACCGCCGTCGCGCCAGCTGGCACAGGCTTTGTGACGACTGCGTTGGAGCCTACTTTGGCGCCATCACCCACCTCAAAGCCACCTAAGACTTGGGCACCGGCACCGACCACCACGCCTCGGCCCAAGGTTGGGTGGCGCTTGGTGCCCTTGTACAAAGAAGTACCACCAAGAGTGACCCCTTGGTAAATGGTGCAGTCATCGCCAATGACAGCCGTCTCTCCAACCACCACGCCCATCGCATGATCAAAAAACACCCGTTCGCCAATAGCCGCACCCGGGTGAATTTCTATACCTGTGAAAAACCGTGCCAGGTGAGATACAAAGCGCCCTACTAATTTCAAATCTTTGCCCCAACAAGCGTGCGCTAACCGGTGCAAGACCACAGCGTGCAGGCCAGGGTAGCAAAGAAGTACTTCCCAAGTGCTGCGCGCGGCTGGGTCGCGCTCGAGAATGCACTTGACGTCAGATTTAATTCTGGAAAACATAGGATGAAGTCTAATCGGGATCCAAAACCTGGCCGCTCTGAGGGGTTGAACTCGGCGCTGCGCAGCGTTGCAGCATGGCTTTGGCAATGCCCCGGAGGATGTGAATTTCCTCCTCGGCCAGTTGCGCGCGGTTGAACACCTGGTTGAGTCTAGGCATCAGCTTTTTCGGCGCTGCGGGATCCAAAAATCCGATGGCTACCAAAGCCTGCTCCCAATGCGCCAACATCGCACCCGTTTGAGCGGCATCTGCCAATTGAGGGTCATCAGTGACGCTAAGGACATCGAAGCGTGCCAATGCTTGACGCCATTCATAAGCAATCACTTGCAGGGCCGCTGCTAAATTCAAGGATCCAAAATCGGGATTGCTGGGAATACTCAAACACACATGACAGCGGTACACGTCTTCATTGAGCATGCCAAAGCGCTCGCTGCCAAATAAAAATGCAATACCAGACGGCGCAGGCACCGCAACTGGCGTGGTCTGGTCGATCTGCAAAAGGCACTCAAAATGTGCGCGTGGCGTGCGAGTGGGCGGACCAAAGTCACGCGGCGTCATGGCGGTGGCGCACAAATGCGTCATACCCTCCAAAGCTTCATCCAGTGTGGCCACGATCCGTGCTTTATGGAGTACGTCCAGGGCACCACTGGCACGCTGAATGGTCTCTTCACGCCTCAATACGTTGGGCCAACGCGGTGCCACCAACACCAAATCATCAAAACCCATGGTCTTCATGGCGCGTGCAGCAGCACCCACGTTACCGGCGTGACTGGTATTCATCAGAATGAAGCGCGTTTGCATGGGGTAGCCCGTTAAAATACTGTTATTGTCGCCGCGCAACGCTGCGTTGACATCGTTACTTTGAAGACTTGCTTCTGCCTGTGCGACCGCACCATCCACGACTGTTACAACATGAATTCCACTACCTTGCACCCGATGATCAACGTGGCAGTGAAAGCCGCCCGCGCAGCCGGGGCCATCATCAACCGCGCTGCGCTGGATGTGGAGTCTGTTCGCGTGTCACAAAAGCAAATAAACGACTTCGTCACTGAAGTTGACCAAGCATCCGAACAAGTCATCATTGAAACCTTGCTGGGCGCATACCCTGGTCATGCCATCTGGGCTGAAGAGTCGGGCCGCGTGCACGGGGCGCAAGATTCTGAATTTGTCTGGATCATTGACCCACTAGATGGGACCACCAATTTCATCCATGGTCTGCCCATTTATTGCGTCAGCATTGCGCTGGCCGTCAAAGGTAAAGTTGAACAAGCAGTGGTCTACGACCCCACCCGTAACGACCTCTTCACCGCGACCCGCGGTCGGGGTGCTTACCTGAACAACCGTCGTATTCGGGTGGCTAAACGCACCCGACTGCAGGAATGCTTGATTTCAACAGGCTTCCCCTTTCGTAAAACCGACGACTTCAACGCCTACTTACGCATGATGGGCGACGTGATGCAGCGCACCGCAGGTCTACGCCGACCGGGTGCTGCCGCCTTGGATCTCGCTTACGTGGCCGCAGGGTTTACCGACGGCTTTTTTGAGACTGGCCTGCAACCCTGGGATGTGGCTGCGGGATCCCTCTTGATCACAGAAGCCGGCGGCTTGGTGGGCAATTTATCTGGGGACGCTGACTTTTTAGAGCAGCAAGAGTGTCTGGCAGGAAATCCGCGAATTTACGGCCAGTTGGTATCGGTCTTGGGTAAGTACAGCAAGTTTGCCAGTGCCAGCGATAAAGCCGTGGCACGCCAAGCCGTTGAAACTTTAAGCCAAGCTGCCAGCGCCAATTCCCGCCCGAGCTGATCAGCGTAGCCCAAGCTCAAAAATCCCGCTCCTGCAGCGGGCTTCCAAAGCGCATGGAAGTGCCTACCGTGCAGCGGTGTCTGCCAGGTAGCGCGCCTTGTTTTCAGCATTGGGTGGATACAGGCCTGGCAAGGATGCGCCCGCCTGAACCTGCGCCATGATCCAATTTTCTAAGCGTTCTTGCTCGGGTGCAAGCACAAGCATCTCCTCCAACAAGCCGGCAGGTATCAGCACAGCACCGTCGTCATCAACCACGACCACATCACCCGGGAACACTGCAACCCCACCGCAGCCAATGGGTTGTTGCCAGTCCACAAAGGTTAGGCCAGCCACAGAGGGGGGGGCGGCCACGCCACTGCTCCAAACAGGCAGTTCGGTGCCCAACACGCCTGCCACGTCGCGCACCACTCCATCGGTGACCAAGGCAGCCACACCACGTTTAACCATCCGTTGGCACAGAATATCGCCAAAGATACCGGCATCCTGCACGCCCATGGCATCCACCACTGTGATGCAACCCTCAGGCATGGCCTCGATGGCGGCGCGGGTAGAAATTGGTGATGACCACGACTCAGGTGTGGCCAGGTCTTCACGCGCTGGCACAAAACGCAAGGTGAAAGCACGCCCAACCAGACGTGGCTGACCTGCGCGCAGGGGACGAGTGCCCCGCAGCCAGACGTTGCGTAAGCCTTTTTTAAGCAACATGGTGGTTAAGGTCGCAGTGGTCACACCTGACAAAATTTCAATCACTTTGGGGTCAAGATGCATATCGACTTTGGTATTCATGATGGTCTCCAGAAAAACAAAAAAAACGTGTGATGACGGTTTAACCCAGTTCCGTCAAACGGCGGGTTTGGCGCTGTGTCAAACGCTCAATATCTGCAATATCTTGCGCCGACAGCTTTGGACCCGGCTTGCGTACAGCAGCGCTGGCGATCACACCCCGCTGAGCCATGATGTGCTTGCGCACGGCCAGCCCCACACCCGCTTGCTGCTCGTAGCGAGCCAAGGGCAGATAAGCGTCAAAAATATCTTGGGCTCGGTTCATGTCACCAGCGGCGTACGCACGACAGACTTCCACCATCATCTCAGGGTAGGCAAAGCCGGTCATGGCACCGTCCGCACCACGTACCAACTCTTCTGGCAAGAACAAGCCGCCACCATTGCCGGTGAGAATCGACACACGACGCGCACTGCCCTGGGCACTCGCTGCGCGGATTTCTGTCAATTTAGCCAACCCTGGGCAGTCTTCGTGTTTGAGCATGACGCAGGTGTTCACACTGTTCAAAATACGCAGAATGACCGAACTAGACATTTGTACGCCCGTCGATACCGGGTGATCCTGCAGCACCCACGGCACGTCAGGACCCAAGGTTTCACCCACCATGTTGAAATACGCCACGATCTGGTCATCCGTGCGCAGCGTGTGGGGTGGCGCCACCATGACACCAGCAGCACCCAAGTCCATCACGCGCGCGGTCAAGGCCTTCATGGGCGCAAAGCCGGGCGCTGAGGCGCCGACCACAACAGGAACGCGACCGTTAACCCGCTTGAGCACCTGTTGCACAAAGGTTGCTGACTCTTGCGCTGTGAGTTTGGTGGCCTCGCCCATGATGCCCAAAATGGTCAATCCTGTGACCCCACAGTTCAAATAAAAGTCCACCATCCGGTCGGTGCTTTCCAGATCCAGTGCGCCTTCTTGCGTGAAGGGCGTCACGGCTATCAGGTACACGCCTTTGGCATCAACATTCAATTCACTCATACGATCTCCATTTCGATTGTTGTCAGTCCAGTGAGGGTTCAAGGCTGCAGGGGCTTCAGGCAATCAGATCGAGTGCCCGCATGTAAGCGGGCTGCACCATCAAAGCGTCCCAGCTGGGCCCATCATATTTGGGTAGCAAGTCTAGGCGACGAAGTTCACTGGCCTCGCTCGGCTGCCAGCGGCCTTTCACTTGGGCTTCGGCAAGGCCATCAATCAGGGCGTCCAATTCCAAGCCCTCACCCAGCGATTGATTGCATAACAACACCATGTCACAACCCGCATGAAGAGCCGCCAAAGCGGCTTCGGTGCTGCTGACGGCTCGGTCGTCAATTACACGAGCAGCGGCCATAGACAGGTCGTCGCTGAAGATCAGGCCGGTAAAGCCCAACTGGTGACGCAAAATATCATTCAACCAAGTGGCTGAAAAACCTGCAGGCCGGGAATCCACCTTGGTGTAAATCACATGGCCAGGCATCACACTGCTCAAGTCTTGGCTCAACCAGTCATAGGGTGCGGCATCGTCTTTCAAAATGGCTTTGAGGCTACGTGTATCAACAGGGACCTCGGTATGCGAATCGGCCCTGACATGCCCATGTCCAGGAAAATGTTTTCCGCAATTGGCCATACCGCTTTGCAGCAGACCGTGCATCAAACTTTTGGCCAGCACACTGACCACGCGCGCGTCAGCATCAAATGCCCGGTCCCCGATGACGCTGCTCTGCCCATAATCTAAATCGAGCACGGGGGTAAAACTCAGATCAACGCCACAGGCCCGCAGCTCAGAACCCAAAACATACCCACAAGCGCTGGCTGCACGCATCGCTCGCATGGCGCCGATACCGGGTGACAAGCCATCACTGCGCCAGATATCGCCCAACGCGCGCATCGGTGGCAAATGGGTAAATCCATCGGTTTTGAAGCGCTGAACCCGCCCGCCTTCATGGTCTACGCATATCAACAGGTCGCTGCGGATTTTCTTAATGCTGCGGCACAAGGCCGTGAGCTGTGCGCGACTTTGCCAGTTCCGTCCAAACAAAATCAAACCCCCAACCAAGGGGCTCTCCAGGCGTTTTTTGTCTTTCTGGGTCAAGCTGACCCCAGCAATGTCGATGATCAAGGGCGGGTTAAAAGACATGAAATCTCCAAATAAAGCGGTGTTCAAAGGCTTATGCAGTGCCGGTCTTCGACACCAGCGCCTGCTCCACCACACAAAATGACGTCGCATAGTCCGATTCATCGGACACACTGACATGTACGCTCAAGGCTTTGGTCTCAAACCAGGCTTTCAAATCCCCGTGCAAAACGATCACAGGTTGGCCACTGCCCAGGTTGGCGATTTCACACGAACGCCAAGTCATGGGCATGCGCATTCCCAAACCAATCGCTTTGCTGAACGCTTCCTTGGCGCTAAAGCGCGTGGCCAAATAGCGCACACCACGTTCAGGCCAGCGCTGGCTGCGCCTCTGCCATGTTGAGAACTCCCCATCGCTGAGCACTTTGCGCGCAAAGCGCTCGCCATAACGCGCCAAACTGTCGCGGATTCGACGCACATCGCAGATGTCGGTGCCAATACCGTAAATCATTGCCATGCCTCCAAGTGCCCGGGCTTAGCCCGGCGTCTGCTCACGCCAGGCCTGCCCCAGCGTGATGCAACGCACGTAATCCATTACGGTATCGCGGTAGCCAAGCTCCAAGGCATCGGCAATCAGAGCATGACCTATCGAGACTTCGCTGACCCCGTGTACGCCAGCGATGAACGCTGTGAGGTTTTCTCGGTTCAGATCATGGCCTGCATTGACCCCCAAACCAGCAGCGAGTGCCGCGCGGGCGGCCTCAGCGAACCGGCGCAACTGCGCACCTTGATCAGGGCTGGCCCAAGCAGCAGCAAAAGGCTCTGTGTAGAGCTCGACACGGTCCGCCCCAACGGCTTTGGCTGCGCCCATGTATTCAGGCTCGGCGTCCATGAACAAGCTGACGCGCAGGCCCCAGGCTTTAGCCTGAGCCACCACGCCCGCAAGACGCTCGGCATCCTGAGGAAGTCGCCAGCCATGGTCACTGGTGAACTGACCCTGATCATCTGGCACAAAAGTCACCTGATGCACGGGTAGGCCATCACGCACCAAACCACCAACCACGTCCATCAGATTGTGAAAAGGGTTGCCTTCAATGTTGAATTCATGCTGCGGCCAAGCACGCATGAGCTTGGCTAAATCGGTCACATCAGTGACTCGAATATGACGTTCGTCAGGCCGCGGATGCACCGTGATGCCGTGGGCTCCGGCCTGCATACAGATCTCGGCTGCGCGTGTCACACTGGGTATACCCAGATGACGCGTGTTGCGTAGCAGCGCAACCTTATTGAGGTTGACAGACAGTGCGGTGGTATTCATAGGCTTTGCAAATCAATCATTACTTGACGGGTACGTAAAATTTTGACTCCGCAATGGTAATGGAGCAAGGCACGCAATTGCGGTTTGAGCGCTTGCGCCACTTCAGAGCAAGCACGCAGCACCATGGTGAATGCCACATTCGGGGCTAAAACCTGTTGCAGTCGCATCCACTGCGCACCCGTGAGCGATGCGCGGTCTTGCGTATCAGCCAAGCGCAAACCACCTTCTGGGACCAGGCTGTAGTGCTCCTCAGGGTGCAACTTCAACAGCGTCATGGTTTGTGCATCCAGCAAGGGTAGCAAACCGATTTCACGTAACAACAACAACTCAAACGCCCGCAAGGCCGACTCCAACGCCTCGCCAATTTCACTGGCCAGTAGGCCGACTACGCTGGCATAAATATCAAACAAGGCGGGGTGTGGATCTTCACGCGCCAACAGTGCGAGTAACAACTCATTGAGGTAGTAGCCCGACAGCAGCGCATCGCCCGTGGGCATGACATGCCCGCCCTGCCATTCAGCCGCTTTGAGCGTCTTGATTTCCGCCTCGCCACCGAAACTCAAGTGAAGCGGCTGCAGCGGCAGCAAAATCGGTCGGAAACTGGAGCTTGGACGCTTGACGCCCTTGGCCACCAGCGCCATGCGTCCATGATGGCGGCTGAAAACCTCCAAAATTAAACTCGACTCGCTCCAATCGTAACGGTGCAACACATAAGCCGGCTCACCAATGACGCGTTGTAAAGCCATGCCGTGGGACAACCTGAGGACAATCTCGACGGCGCAGTTTAAGGAACAAAAAGCTTGTGCTCAGGCACGCGCTTATTCATAGCCGAACGAACGCACTCGAGCCTCATCATCTGCCCATCCAGAGCGCACCTTGACCCACATTTCAATGAACACTTTGGCATCAAACAATCTTTCTAACTCAACCCGGGTCTCGCTACCAATGCGCTTGATGCGTTCACCTTTGTCACCAATGACCATTGCTTTGTGACCATCGCGCTCCACCACGATGGTGGCGGCAATGCGCACCAGACGCTTGTGACCTTTTCTTTGGGGTGGCTCTTCTTCAAATTTGTCAATGATCACAGTAGAGGTGTAAGGCAGTTCATCACCAGTGAGCCTAAAAAGCTTCTCACGGACCATCTCAGAGGCCATGAAACGCTCACTGCGATCGGTCAACTCGTCAGCGGCGTACCACCAATCTTGCTCAGGCAGAAACTTGGCGCAAATGCCCAGCAAACGCTCCACATCTTTGGCACTTTTAGCCGACATGGGAACATACTCGGTAAAGTCATGCTTACCCTGCATGCTTTGCAGCCATGGGGCAATATCACCACGGCGGTGCACATTGTCGAGTTTGTTCGCGATCAATAGCGTGGGTATTTTTTCACCCAACAAAGCCAAGACGCGTGCATCAGCCGGCGTGAAGCTACCGGCCTCAACCACAAACAAAATCAAATCCACATCCGCTACCGCACCCACCACGGTTTTATTCAGTGACTTGTTTAATGCATTGCCATGCAAGGTTTGGAATCCCGGCGTGTCAACAAACACATACTGGGTGCTGTCCTGGGTGCGCATACCAGTAATCCGGTGACGGGTGGTTTGCGCCTTGCGTGAAGTGATGCTGATCTTCTGCCCAACCAGTGCATTGAGCAGGGTTGATTTTCCAACATTGGGTTTTCCCACAATGGCAATCAGGCCGCAGCGTTGACCACCCTCCCCTGCGGCTGGTACGCCTTCAGCGCCAGCTTGGGCCGCACGGGGCTCACGCCGCAGACCCGCCAGCATGGCCTCCAAATCAGCCTGCGTAGCCGGACTTTGTGGTGCGTCTTTTGAATCGGGATTGTTAGGGGAGTTCATCGACCACCTCGGGTTTTAAGAGTTTGAAGCATGGCAGCAGCCGCGGCTTGCTCCCCTGCACGTCTGGACACGCCAATGCCCCGCTCGAAGAGCCCCAGAGACTGTATCTCGCACTCGACATCAAAAGTTTGTTTATGGGCCTCTCCCAGGGTGGCCACCACGCGGTAGGAAGGCAAATTCATGTGTCGACCCTGCAGCCACTCCTGCAATTCAGTTTTGGAGTCTTTTCCGATCGCAGCCATGGCTGGGCTGATATGAATGGACTCGTACAAACGCCACACCAAGGCCTTGGCTACGCCATACCCACCATCGAGGTAGACCGCGCCAATAATGGCCTCCAGCGCATCAGCCAAAATAGAGGGACGCTTTTTCCCACCGGAACGCATCTCACCCTCACCAAGTCGCAAACAATCGGGCAAACCCAGCTTCACCGATAACTGGTGCAAGGTGTCTTGTTTGACCAAATTGGCCCGCACCCTGGATAAATCCCCCTCGGGTAGGGTGTTCAGTCGCTCGTACAGCAAATCGGCCACACAAACGCCCAAAACAGAGTCACCTAAAAATTCCAGGCGTTCGTTATGGTCTGCAGAAAAACTACGGTGCGTCAAAGCCCTGATCAACAGGGCTTCGTCAGCAAAGGTATGCTGCAGACTAAGCTGCAAGCTGGCAAGACCATCGCTCAACGTGAGCGGCCACTGTATTTCAGTGTCAGGTATGCAGGACCACCCAAATGAATTTCACGCTCATAGGCAAAACTGACCACCACTTTATCGCCCTCTTTGGTGATGATTAGATCCTTACCTGAAACGGCTTGAAAGTCGTCAATGCTGGCTGCTTTATCAAACATAGCACGCACCTCGGGCACCGTGTTGCCGGCTGACGCCCTGTTTGCAGCTGTTTCAATTGACTTGAACTCCGTCAACGTTGGAATCACCTGCACCACGACCAAACCACTCGCCGCCAGCACGATGGCAACGAACAACAAGCCAACAAATGATAGACCGCCTTGACGGGATGGGTACTGGATCGTCATCGCTTTCTCCGGTTCAGTTGAGCGCGCCAATGCGCTTCAGGCTGCCGAAATTCATCCAAACAAAGAATGCTTTTCCGACAATATTTTTATCAGGCACAAAGCCCCAATAGCGCGAATCCAGCGAGTTGTCGCGGTTGTCGCCCATCATGAAGTAATGCCCCTCAGGCACCTGACACGTCACACCTTCAATACTGTACTGGCAATTCTTTTTGAATTCAAACTCATCGACGCCTGGCACAAAGGCTGGACGAGAGTCATCATTGAGCAGACCGTGTTTTTTTTCACCTAACGCTTCTTCAAACTGCTTGAAGTACCGCATGGTGTCTTCATCAAAAAAGTCTGGCATGGCATTGGTCTCAATGATTTTTCCATTGATGCTCAAGCGCTTGTTGATGTAGGCTACTTGATCGCCAGGCAACCCAACCACTCGCTTGATGTAGTCCAAACTTGGCCTCGGCGGATAACGAAAAACCATCACATCGCCTCGCGCAGGGGCTGTCCCGTTTGTGATTTTGGTGTTGATGACGGGCAAGCGAATGCCGTAATGAAACTTGTTGACCAAAATCAGGTCACCAATCAACAAGGTGGGCACCATTGAGCCCGATGGAATCTTGAACGGTTCAAAAAGAAACGAACGCAGAATGAAGACGCCCACGATGACGGGAAATAGCCCAGCTGTCCAATCGAGCCACCATGGTTGGGCCAGTACACGGCGCTTGGCTTGGGTGACATCGCCATCAACTTTGCTGATGCCCATCTTATCGAGCTCTTGCAAACGCTTGGCGGCTTGCGCTTCGAGGTGGATGGCAGCCTGCCTACGGGCTGGTAAAAAATAAAAATGTTCTGCCAACCAGTACACACCCGTAACCACACTGGCTAAAAACAGCAGCAGTGCAAAGTTGCCCTCAATAGCCCCGAAATACCATGCGCCAATGTAAGCAACAAAAGCGCCCAAAACCAACGACGTCAGGGCCTGCATCAGGAGTCCACTCTCAAAATAGCCAGGAACGCCTCTTGTGGCACCTCGACAGAACCAATTTGCTTCATGCGCTTTTTGCCCTCTTTCTGCTTCTCCAGAAGCTTGCGTTTACGGCTGATATCACCTCCGTAACACTTTGCAATCACGTTCTTACGTAGCGCCTTTATTGTCTCACGCGCGATGATGTTTGCACCGATGGCGGCCTGAATCGCCACGTCATACATTTGTCGCGATATCACCTCACGCATTTTGGCCACCACGGCCCTGCCACGGTACTGCGACTGCGCCCGGTGCACGATGATGGATAAGGCGTCAACCTTCTCGCCATTGAGCAAGATATCAACTTTCACCACGTCGGCAGCGCGGTACTCTTTGAACGCGTAATCCATCGACGCATAGCCACGCGAGACGCTTTTGAGTTTGTCAAAAAAGTCCAACACAATCTCAGCCAATGGCAGCTCATAGGTCAGCATCACCTGGCGCCCGTGGTATGCCATGTTGATTTGCGCACCACGCTTTTGGTTCGCCAGCGTCATCACCGCGCCCACATACTCTTGGGGCATGTACAAGTGCACAGTGACGATAGGCTCGCGAACTTCATCGAGACGACCTTGGTCGGGCATCTTGGATGGGTTTTCAACCATACGGACTTCACCGTCTGACTGCACCACCTGGTAGACCACGCTCGGAGCCGTGGTGATCAGATCCTGATCAAATTCACGCTCAAGCCGCTCCTGCACAATCTCCATGTGCAACAAGCCCAAAAAACCGCATCGAAATCCGAAGCCCAGGGCTTGCGACACCTCGGGCTCATAATGCAAAGAGGCATCATTGAGCTTTAGCTTTTCAAGACTGTCGCGCAGGTTTTCGTATTGATTGGCTTCTGTCGGATACAGACCAGCGAAAACCTGAGGCTGGATTTCTTTAAACCCGGGCAATGCTGCAGTCGCGGTGAAAGCCGCCCCTCCGCTACCTGGCCGCATGACCGTGATGGTATCGCCCACCTTGGCCGCTTTGAGCTCACGAATACCGGCAATGATGTAGCCTACCTCGCCTGCTTCCAGTGAAGCCCGAGGCTCATTGGAGGGCGTAAAGACACCCAGATTATCCGCGTTGTACATGGCGTCGGTGGCCATCATCTTGATACGCTCGCCTTTGGCAAGTCGCCCATCAACTACGCGAACCAGCATCACCACACCCACGTAACTATCAAACCAGCTATCAATGATCATGGCGCGCAGCGGACCATTCGGATCGCCTTTGGGTGGCGGTATGCGCGCGATCACAGCTTCCAAAATATCGTCAACACCCATCCCGGTTTTAGCCGAGCAGGCAATTGCAGCCGATGCATCAATCCCAATCACATCTTCAATCTCAGACCTGGCGTTGTCCGGATCCGCATTGGGCAAGTCCATCTTGTTGAGCACAGGCAAGACTTCAACCCCTAGATCCAAAGCCGTGTAGCAGTTGGCCACTGTCTGCGCTTCCACACCTTGACTGGCATCCACAACCAGCAGGGCTCCCTCACAGGCGGACAAGGATCGACTGACCTCGTATGAGAAATCCACATGCCCGGGGGTGTCAATCAGGTTAAGGTTGTAGACCTTGCCATCAAGCGCCTGATAGCGCAAGGCTGCAGTCTGCGCTTTGATGGTGATACCACGCTCTTTTTCGATATCCATCGAATCCAACACTTGGGCTTCCATGTCGCGCGCCTGCAAGCCACCACAGCGCTGTATCAAGCGATCGGCCAAGGTTGACTTACCATGATCAATGTGCGCAATGATCGAGAAATTTCTGATGTGATTCATCGAGGGGAAACCGAAAAAAAGTGGGCTGGCAAACCGTTTAGCGCCCTTAGTAAGCACAAAGCAGTGTTGCATGGGACTGGAACATGGCGCATCACGTCTAGACTCAAACTGGCACCGTGTCCTGCAGGGTCAGTCAGAGATAGCCCCGTATTGTAGGCAATAACAAGGGCGTACAGCCCCGCTGAGAAAACCTCATTGAGACGAGGAAATTCAATGAAAACTGGTTGAAGGCGCAGCGGCCATCAACCAGTCGATCGTCAACTCAGCCTATTTTCCCGCGTGAACCACCAAAATTTGAACCAAGTCCCCGCGACGCACCACCAAACCAATCGGCTTGGACTTGTCAACCTTAGACAAGGCAGCCTCGAAGGCCTTGACATCGGGGACGGGCAAATTGCCAAGTTGCAAGATGACATCGCCATCTCGGATGCCTGCGCGAGCAGCCGCGTCAGCAGCGGTCGTGACCAAGACGCCACCGCGCTGATTCAATTCTTTTTTCTGAGCTGCACTCAACTCGGTCACGGTCAGACCAATCACCTGACCCGCCTGAGATGGTTTTGGTTTTTCACGTTCCTGGGCAACTTTTTTTGCCGGCTTATCAGGCTCGACCTCTGTGATGGTCACGCTCAAATCTTTGCTTACCCCTCGCCTGAATACCGTGATCGAGGTTTTAACGCCCGGCTTGGTACTGCCCACCATGCGTGGCAAATCACTCACCTTTTCCACGGGCTTGCCATCAAACCGAATGATGATGTCGCCAGCCTCAATCCCAGCTTTGTCGGCAGGTGCGCCAGACTCAACCGCACGCACCAAAGCACCACGGGCTTTGCCCAAACCGATGGACTCGGCCACTTCTTTACTCACTTGGTCTATCTGAACCCCAATGCGGCCGCGGCTGACACGGCCAGTTGCGCGCAGTTGCTCACTCACCCTGACCGCCTCATCCATCGGGATGGCAAACGAGATGCCCATGGAGCCGCCCGAGCGCGAATAAATCTGGCTATTGATACCCACCACCTCACCGCGCATATTGATCAAGGGTCCACCCGAATTACCCGGATTGATGGCCACATCGGTCTGGATAAAAGGCAGGTAGTCGCCGGTGTCTCGCTGTTTCGCGCTCACAATACCAGCCGTCACAGTATTTTCCAGTCCAAACGGCGAGCCAATGGCCATGACCCACTCGCCGACTTTGAGGCGGCCCACATCACCAACTTTCACTGCTGGCAGGCCAGTCGCTTCAATTTTGACCACTGCAACGTCGCTGCGCTTGTCTGCGCCAATGATCTTTGCTTTAAATTCACGCTTATCGGTCAAGGTCACCAAAACTTCATCGGCGCCTTCGACTACATGGGCGTTGGTCATGATCATGCCGTCAGAACTCAAAATAAAACCAGAGCCCACACCGCGCGGTTGCTCTTCTTCGTTCTGCTCAGGGGGTGTTTGACGCGGCCCATTAGGCATGTTTGGAATCGGCAATCCAAACCGGCGGAAAAACTCCAGCATGTCAGGATCGATGCCGCCGCCACCGCCACCGCTGCCGCCACGCTTTGCCGCCACTTTTTCGAGCGTCCGAATATTGACTACCGAGGGCCCGACCTGCTCAACCAGGTCAGTAAAGTCGGGTAATGCGCGCTGCTGCGCATGGGCCGGCCCAGGTGCGAGCACCGCGCCTGCGCTGGCGGCCAGCAGGACACCCGTGAAAACAAACGTATTGAAGTCACTCCATTTGATTCGCATCATCATCGCCTCATTTCAAAAACAGACCTGAATATAAGACCTTAGGATTCACAATCAAGTAGCTGATCACAATCTACCCGGTTGCCGTAAGGAATTGGTGCAGGTCTTCATGCGTCAGCCTTCAGTGATTTTTACCGGTTCAGGTGGGTCAGTGCATCCTGTGCCGGAACGGCATCGGGGTCTGTTTTTCCATTAACACGTGCAAACAAAGCCCAGCGTAAGGCCGGCCAGCGTGCAGGCTGACTGGAGGCCGCCGGCCAGACCCAATATGAATTTCGATTAGGGGCTTCCACACGTAAAAATAACAATAGATAACGCTGAAAATCTAACACCACTTGAGGTCGCACGCTAACAGCGCCACTGTGGCCTACCAATGACCAGTTCTGCCCATCCCAACTGAGCTGCGCGGCAGTCCCCCGCCGCCAAGCTCGAAAAGCCCATAGCCAAAGCAGCAAATTCAGCACCATGGCCAGGTGATGCGCCCACACCAAGGTGTCAGCCAAGTAGACCCAGAGAATCCAAGCCAGGATACCAAGGCCGGCCATGCTCAGCACCAGGACCGAATACAAAACAGAGGCCCCAACCGGGTAGCTCAGCGCTGGTGCGTGATGATGCATGGTAGGCAGTCAGGCAGCAGGCGCGCTTGCCAAGGCGCTCAGCTGGCCTTCTTGAATACCAGGGAGCCGTTGGTGCCACCAAATCCAAAGTTGTTTTTCAGTGCCACATCGATGCGCATATTGCGTGCAGTGTTGGCACAGTAATCCAGGTCGCAGTCGGGATCCTGGTTAACCAGGTTGATCGTGGGCGGAGACACTTGATGATGCAGGGCTAACACCGTCACAACAGATTCCAGCCCGCCTGCGCCACCCAACAAGTGGCCCGTCATGGACTTGGTTGAATTAACCACGGTTTTACGCGCATGCTCACCCAAAGCGGCTTTGATCGCATTGCTTTCGTTGACATCGCCCAAAGGCGTTGAGGTGCCATGCGCGTTCACGTAATCGACTTGGTCAGCGTTGATGCCCGCATTGTTCAGGGCCGAGACGATGGCGCGGCGCGGACCATCCATGTTTGGCGCGGTCATGTGACCTGCGTCCGCGCTCATACCAAAACCCGCCAACTCTGCATAAATTTTTGCGCCACGGGCCTTGGCGTGTTCGTACTCTTCGAGCACCATCACCCCTGCGCCCTCACCCAGCACAAAGCCATCGCGGTCTCTGTCCCAAGGGCGCGAAGCACTTGCGGGGTCATCATTGCGGGTACTCAAGGCTCGCATTGAGGCAAACCCACCCATGCCCAATGGCGATACGGATGCCTCAGCCCCTCCCGCGATGACCACATCAGCATCGCCGTACTCAATCATGCGCCCGGCCTGGCCAATACAGTGCAGACCGGTTGTGCAAGCAGTCACGATGGCAATGTTTGGGCCTTTAAAGCCGTAGCGGATCGATACATGGCCCGAGATCATGTTGATGATGGTGGAGGGGACAAAAAATGGGGAAATCCGACGTGCGCCACGACTCAGATATTCAGAATGGACATCTTCAATCATCGGCAGACCACCAATACCCGATCCAATCACGCAGCCAATTCGATGTGCCAACTCTTCACTCAGAGCCTCACCCGTTGGCAGACCAGCATCGGCAACAGCCTGCGCCGATGCTGCGATACCGTAATGGATGAACGTGTCCATGGTACGCGCCTCTTTGGCGCTCATGTACGACTCGACATTAAAGCCTTTGACTTCAGCCGCTATCTGGCAACTGAAGGTGGACGCATCAAACTTGGTGATACGACCGACACCTGATTGACCAGCCAGCAAAGCAGCCCAAGTTGCCTCAACCGTATTGCCAACTGGACTGATGCAACCTAACCCTGTAACTACGACGCGACGACGAGACATAGATGTAAATAATCAGTGTGTGAATGAACAAAGCCTGCCTTTCAAGGACAGGCTTGCAGCCAGAACCCTCTCAATCAACAGACTTTAGGCAAAGCTCTTACCTTGCGTGCAAGCTGCCAACCAAGGGCACTGGAAAACAAAAAAACCCTTAGGCCTTTTTGTGCGTATTGGCGTAATCGATAGCGTTTTGCACCGTCGTGATTTTTTCGGCATCTTCGTCTGGTATCTCAATGCCAAACTCGTCTTCGAGCGCCATCACCAGCTCCACAGTATCCAAAGAATCAGCACCCAAGTCAGCCACAAAGGCTTTCTCATTGGTCACTTGAGACTCTTCCACACCGAGTTGTTCGGCAATGATTTTCTTAACGCGTTCTTCGATATCGCTCATAGGTTCCCTCAAAGGGTTGTTGTAAAAAGAAGTGTGATTTTAGCCACGCTTATGGCCAAACCCGCTGTCTGATGTCATTCGATGGTTTTAGACCGGTTTGTAACACATGCCAAGGCGACGAGGCAATGTTGCCATCAGCGCCCATTTTGCAGTACATATAACCATCAGGCCATGAACATGCCACCATTGACATGGAGCTCCTGGCCCGTCACATAAGCTGCCTGGGGAGAGGCCAAATACGCCACCGCATGGGCAATGTCAGAGGGCTGACCCAACTGACCTAGGGGTATTTGCGCCGCCAATGCTTTTTGCTGCTCTGGGGCCAAATTGGCCGTCATGTCTGTGGCGATGAAACCAGGCGCAACACAGTTCACCGTGATGTTGCGCGAGCCCAATTCACGAGCCAGTGCACGCGTCATACCCGCCACACCGGCTTTGGCCGCGGCATAATTGACTTGCCCGGGGTTGCCCGATGCACCTACGACGGAGGTGATGTTGACGATACGGCCATAGCGTTGCTTCATCATGGTGCGCATGACGGCACGACTCATGCGAAACACCGCTTTCAAATTCGTATCGACCACCGCATCCCATTCGTCGTCTTTCATGCGCATGGCCAAATTGTCGCGGGTGATACCAGCGTTATTGACCAAGACCTGTAAACCACCATGTTCCTTGACTGCTTGATCAATCAAGTCGTCAACAGCAGGCGCGTCATTGACATCCAAAACCACACCCTGGCAGCCAGGAAACCCAGCCAAAGCGCTGGCGATGCCAGCGGCGCCAGCTTGCGTGGTCGCTGTGCCAATCACTTTCAGACCACGTTGAGCCAGCTCCAAGGCAATAGCGGCACCAATGCCCCGAGATGCGCCGGTGACCAGCGCCACTTGTCCTTCAAACACAGGGTATGTCATGTTGCTCGGTCTCCCAAAATAGCCGCTTTTACCTCAGCCAGGCTGGCCAGGTCAAACAATGGCAGGCCCTGAACCTCAGGCGCGATACGCTTGGTCATGCCTGCCAGAACCTTCCCAGGGCCACATTCAACCACGGCTGAGATGCCGCGCGCAGCCATGGCTTGCACACATTCGACCCAACGCACTGGGCCAAACGCTTGCCGAAACAATGCATCACGGATGCGTTCGGCATCAGACTCGATGGCAACATCCACATTGTTGAGTACCGCAATCTTTGGCGCAGCAAATTGAACCTGTGCCAAGCGCTCTCTGAGCTTCAAGGCAGCCGGACGCATCAAGGTGGAATGAAACGGTGCTGACACAGGCAAAGGCAGTGCCCGTTTGGCCCCTTGCGCCTTAACTGCCAAGCAGGCTTGTTCAACCGCGGCTTTTGAGCCTGCAATCACGGTTTGCAGCGGGTCGTTGAAATTGACAGCTTCAACCACCTCCTGGCCGCCCAGCGAGGCGCTAAGCTCGGCACAAATGCTTTTCACCAAACCGGCATCCATCCCCAACACTGCAGCCATAGCGCCATGCCCAACTGGAACCGCTTCTTGCATGGCCTGGGCCCGGAAACGCACCAAGGGCGCGGCCTGCGACAAAGTCAACACACCAGCGGCAACCAAGGCCGCATACTCGCCCAGGGAGTGGCCAGCAAGCAAAGTTGGCGCCACGCCGGTCTCAGCCATCCACACCCGGTAAGCCGCCACACCGGCCACCAACATCACCGGTTGAGTGTTGGTGGTAAGGGCTAACGCTTCCTTAGGGCCTTGGGCGATCAAAGCGCCTACATCCTGCGCCAGAGCATCAGAAGCCTCACGTACAACCGAACGAACCTCTGGGTGGTCTGACCAGGCATCGAGCATGCCCACGGCCTGCGAACCTTGTCCAGGAAAAACAATTGCAAATGGTTTCATACGAGGGTCTCCAATCAAATAACCTCTCAGCTTTATTCAAAGCGAGCGGGCCTCAGGGTATTTAGAAGGTCAGAAGCACCGCACCCCAGGTAAAACCGCCACCCACGGCTTCAAGCATCAGCGTTTGCCCTTTTTTTACCTGGCCCGCGCGAACAGCAGCATCCAAAGCCAGCGGCACGGAAGCCGCCGAGGTATTGCCGTGCTGGTCTACCGTGACCACAACCTTTTCCATGGGTAATTTAAGTTTGCGCGCTGCGCTTTGCATGATGCGTATATTGGCTTGATGCGGGATCAACCAGTCAACGTCATCAATGGTTTTGCCGGCTTTTTCAAGCACCGCCCGTGCGGCCTCATCGAGCACACCAACTGCCAACTTGAAGACCGCCTGGCCATCCATTCTCAGCAAGGGGTCGCCCAATACCGCGCCACCATTGAGGTGACCCGGTACACACAGAATTTCGACGTGGCTACCGTCGGCATGCAGATCACAGGCCAGGATGCCGGGCGTATCGCTGGCCTGCAAGACCACGGCTCCAGCGCCGTCGCCAAACAGCACACAGGTTGTGCGGTCCTGAAAGTCGAGCAAACGGGAAAAAATCTCAGCACCCACCACCAAAGCTTTGCGTGCAGCACCCGCGCGGATCATGGCATCGGCCACGGTCAATGCGTAAATGAAGCCACTGCAAACAGCCTGCACGTCAAATGCAGCACAGCCCAGGGCACCCAACTTACCCTGCAAAATACAGGCTGTTGAGGGAAACACCATGTCAGGCGTGGAGGTGGCCACAATGATCAAATCCAAATCACTGGCTTGCAGTCCCGCGGCCTGCAATGCGTTTTTCGATGCTTGCAAGGCCAGGTCACTGCTGTAGACACCATCATCAGCGAAATGCCGCGCTTTGATACCCGTGCGCTCAACAATCCACTCGTCGCTGGTAATGACGCCCTTGAGACCCAAATCGGCAACCATGTCTGCATTGCTAAGGCGCCGACCTGGTAAGTAACTTCCAGTGCCGGCAATACGTGAATACTTCGTCATAAATCAGTCCATCGAAATCCCATCGGGACCGGTTGTCGCAGTTTGCACAGAAATTAAAGGTGCAGCCTGCGCCAATTGCGCCCGAACCTTGTCCAACAAGTTATTTTGGGCTGCATCATACGCGCGCGACAAAGCGAAACTGAATCCCACCGCATCCGCCGAGCCGTGGCTCTTAAAGGCTAAGCCGCGTAAACCCAACAAGGCACCACCGTTATAACTGCGGTGATCCATGCGCTTTTTCAAAGCGGCGATGACCGGATACGCAACCACAGCCGCCAGTTTGGTAAACACATTGCGAGAAAACTCTTTTCTCAAGAAGTCGACAATCATGCGCGCCAAGCCCTCGCTGGCTTTGAGCGCGACATTGCCAACAAAACCGTCGCACACCACAAGGTCAGTTGTCCCTTTGAAAATGTCATTACCTTCAACATTACCGTGAAAATTCAGAGTGCCAGCGGCCCCGGCTGCGCGCAGCAAATCGCCCGTGCGCTTGATCACCTCATTACCCTTAATGGCTTCCTCACCAATGTTGAGCAGTCCAACGCTAGGCCTTGCAACACCACTGAGCGCCGACACCAAAGCCGAACCCATCACCGCAAATTGCAGCAGGTTTTCAGCCGAGCAATCAACGTTGGCACCCATGTCTAGCAAGGTTGTTCCACCGCCTTTGGCGTTGGGAATCTGTGCCGCAATGGCCGGACGGTCGATACCATCAAGCGTTTTGAGCACGTAGCGTGCGATGGCCATATAAGCAGCGGTATTGCCCGCAGAGACCACAGCTTGCGCCGCGCCAGACTTAACCTGCTCAATGGCCACTCTCATGGAAGAGTCTTTTTTACGACGCAAGGCCACTTCTAAAGAGTCATCCATGCCAACCACTTCGCTGGCAAAAACCAACCGGGCACGCGCATGAGAGAAACCTGTGAGGCTGTCGGGCAGTCCAACCAGAATCAGGAAGGCGTCAGGATGCTGATCAAGGAACAGCTTGCAGGCAGGAAAAGTGATCGACGGACCATGGTCCCCGCCCATGCAGTCAACAGCAACAGTGGTCATGATTGGCTCGCATACAACAGGTGCGACACACAGAACCGTGCATCAACAGAAAAAAGGCCCGACGCTACACGACTTGTAGCTCCGGGCCCGTCATAGGCTGTAGCGAATCAGGCTTCAGACTTGGTCTTGATCACTTTACGACCACGGTAAAAGCCTGTTGGACTGATATGGTGGCGCAGGTGGATTTCACCTGTTGTGGGTTCCACTGCAATGCCTGGAACATCCAAAGCATTGTGCGAGCGGTGCATACCGCGCTTTGAAGGTGATTTTTTGTTTTGTTGGACGGCCATATTCCGCTCCTTGGGACGTTAAGCCACCTTGGATACGGTAGCTCGAGATTGTTAAAAACACGCTGCTTTACAGCGATGAAGCATAAGATTATAACCCTAAGACAAAGCTACTTTCGCCGCTGATGCGCATTCGGTGTCAGTGCGGCTTAGACGCTTTGAGGTCTGCCAGTGCTGCAAAGGGATTTGGTTTGGTGGGCTCATCAACAAAATCAGCATCAACCACCGAACTACGTGGCGGCACCGGGCAGACCTCATGGCGCGGCAACAAGGGCAAACTCATCAGAATCTCATCCTCCAGCAACGCGGCCAGGTCAAATTCACGCGCCACGACCAGAAGATCTTCCTCTGACTCATCGTCTTCACGCTCTGCCACTTCTTCGCTTTCGACAAACCGGAAACGACGATCAGCGCTGATCAACTCGTCGACCGTCTCCAGGCAGCGCTGGCAAGTCATGGGCAGGCTAAGCTCAAAATTCAACTGCAGCCATAGTTGCGTCTGACCCGACGCCGCATCGCGCATGCTGAATTGCGCTTGCCACAGAACTTCGGGATCAACAGCAAAAGCCTCTGTTTGCGCTGTCAGGCGCGCAAAAAGGGACACAGCAGTGCCGCCATGCAAGTCCATGCCGGCCTCTGCCGCGCGTCTAACATCTAGGGTAGGTGGGTACTTGTGTGCATTCATGCGCTGCAGTGTAAGAGAATCACGCCATGACCACCAACAACCAACGCTCATTGATTCTGGCCTCAACCTCTGTTTACAGGCGCGATCTGTTGGCCCGCTTGAACCTGCCTTTCACGGTTATTGCCTCCCAAGTTGACGAAACCCCGCTGCCAAACGAAAAGACAGCCGCCATTGCCTGCCGGCTGGCCTTAGCCAAAGCCCAATCAGTAGCCCAAGCGCATCCGCATGCCATCGTCATCGGCTCTGACCAGGTCGCTGACCTTGGCGGACTGGCATTGGGCAAGCCTGGCACCCATGCGCGCGCCTGCGCCCAACTTAAGGCCATGAGTGGTCAGCTGGTGCTGTTTCAAACCGCGGTGTCCGTGGTTTGCCACGACATTGGTTTCAGTCAAACCGAATTGGCTCAAGTGCAGGTCCAATTTCGCACATTGAGCCGCAGCCAAATTGAAGCGTATTTGAACGCGGAGCAGCCCTATGACTGCGCCGCAAGCGCCAAAAGCGAAGGCTTGGGCATCGCCTTGCTGGAGCGTATTGACAGCGATGATCCCACTGCCCTCATTGGCCTGCCTTTGATAAGGACCCGCCGCATGATCGAAGCCGCTGGCTTGACGTTGCTATGAACGCCATCCAACGTGGGCGTCTTTTTTTGGTTCCAGCGCCCCTTGATTTTGGCTGTGATGAGACGCTACCGCTTGACGAGTCGATGCCGATGCACACGGTTCGCACCGCAGCTGGCATCAACCATTGGGTGTGCGAGAACGCCAAATCCACGCGCGCCTACCTCAAACGCATCGATGCCATCACACCCTTGGCACTAGCGATTCAGGCGCAAACATTGACAGAGTTGCCGCGTGAAGTGCACAAACACGGCGACCACAACGGCCAGTTCAATGCCAAGCCGCTTTTGGGCGCCGCGCTTCAAGGTCATGACATCGGCTTGATCAGCGAAGCGGGCATGCCGGCTGTGGCCGACCCCGGCTCATCGGTTGTGCGCGCAGCCCATGAACTGAATCTCACAGTGGTGCCTTTGGTGGGACCCGTATCCATCTTGCTGGCCTTGGCCGCCAGTGGTCTCAACGGCCAAAATTTTGCTTTTGTCGGCTACCTGCCCCATGACGCGGCTCAGCGAGTACAGCGCATCCGGGACCTGGAGTCACTGGCGCTCAAAAGCGGTCAAACCCAGCTGTTCATCGAAACGCCTTACCGTAATCTGGCCATGCTGCAAGCGTTGCTGCAGACCCTTCAGAGCGGCACCCGACTGGCGGTGAGCAGCGGCTTGACGCTGAGGCGTTCGGCCAACCAAGCCTTTACCGTTACACAGTGGAAGCAGACCTTAGCCGCGCTTGATAACAGTACACCCGCCATCTTCGCCATCGGACGCTGAGGTGCGCGGGCCACGCAGGCTGCAAATTTCAGCGTAGCACTGGGCTGGCGCGCACTGCCCGAACAGCGCCCTCGCCCATCGCCGCCCCAAAACGCTTTACCAATCGCTCAGCCACGTTGTCGCGACGGGTGTAGTCCACGATGTCGGTGGCACCCACCACTTCGCGGGCCACAAAATCAAGACTACCCAGTTGGTCAGCCAGACCCAGCTCAATCGCTTGTGCACCTGTCCAAAACAAACCACTGAACGTTTGTGCATTTTCTTTCAAGCGCTCACCACGCCCTTGCTTGACCACATCAATGAATTGCTGGTGTATCTGGTTGAGCATGGACTGGGCGTATTCGCGCTGCACAGCGGTCTGCGGACTGAAGGGGTCTAAAAAACCTTTGTTTTCGCCGGCAGTCATGAGGCGACGCTCAACACCCAATTTATCCATCAAGCCTGTAAAGCCAAATCCATCCATCAACACGCCGATGCTGCCAACAATGCTGGCTTTATCGACATAAATCTTGTCCGCCGACACTGCAATGTAATAGGCCGCAGAGGCGCAGGACTCTTCAACCACCGCGTAAACCGGTTTTTTATGCAAGGCTTTTAAACGACGGATTTCATCATTAATGATGCCAGCTTGCACTGGGCTTCCGCCTGGTGAGTTGATCAATAAAACCAACGCTTTGGCGCCCTCGTCTTCAAAGGCTTCGCGCACGGCAGCCACGATCAAATCGGACCCAGCATCACCCCCGTTCGCGATCTCGCCTCTGATCTCCACCACGGCGGTATGCGGCTTACTCATGGCCTGCTCAACACCAGAGCGTTTGAACGCCAACCACGCCAAGGTCACGAAAAACAGGAGCCAGGCCAGACGAACAAAAGTCCGCCAACGCCTGGCTTGGCGCTGCTCCTTCAGGGCGGCAAAAGCCAATTTCTCAAGGATTTCACGCTCCCATGTTGACGCCACTGTTTTTTCTAGGGCGCTGGCATCATCAGGCAAGGTATTGGGGACATCAGTCATTACTTACAGAGGAGCAGGTTGCACAAGCGCTGAAGTATGCCAGTACAGGGCGCCGTCGGCCTCGCTGAGTTCAATCTTTACCAAGCCAGAGCGGCAAGGCCCACTTTGGCAACGACCCGTTTGAGGCGCATACAGGGCTCCATGCGTGGCACAAATCAACCACGCAGCGGTGCTGTCAAAGAATTGATTGGGCTGAAAATCCATTTCCATGGGCATATGCGCACAGCGGTTAAGGTAGGCATAGACTAGGCCATCAAAGCGGATCGCAAACGCAGACTGGACAAACCCGCGGTAGAGCACCTGAAACGGCACAGCGGCACCACGCTCTTGCAGAGCAGCGCTTGCGCTTAAAAAAACCTGAAACGGGGCCAGGTGCGCTTGCCCTTCAGGCATGCTCGCGCATCCAAGTGTGCAACTGAGCCACACTGTGCGCCACAAACCGAGGCGACAGTGGTTCAAAGGCGTGCGGCTCATGAGCGCCGTAGCTCACAGCCACGCTGGGACATCCCGCGTTCAACGCCATTAACAAATCATGGGTGGTATCGCCCACCATCAAAGTTCGCTCAGGCGGCACTTTAAATTGCGCCATTAACTGATGCAGCATGAGTGGATCAGGTTTGCCCGCAGTTTCGTCGGCGGTCCTTGATGCATCGAACACACCAGACAATGGAGCTGTCGCCAAAGCGGCGTCCAGACCCCGCCGACTTTTGCCAGTCGCCACCGTCAAAATAAAACCCAGCGACTTCAGATCAGCCAGCAACTCCAAGGCACCCTCGAACATGTTGATGTCATGTTGAGCGGCAAAATAATGGTGACGATAGCGGTCCCCGAGTTCCGGATAAAGCTTTTCGGGCACATCCGGCGCAGCGTGGGCCAAGGCCTGCATCAAACCCAAGCCGATCACATAGGAGGCCTGGGCCAGTGAGGGCTCAGCCCCCCCAACATCCCGCACTGCGGCCTGGATGCTGCGCGCAATGATCGCCGTGGAGTCAAATAAGGTGCCATCCCAGTCAAAGGCAATCAAGTCAAACTGTCTATTTCTCATGATGTTTTGGGCAGAAAAGCTGCTGAAGAAAATTGGACCAACTCAGCAGACAACTCTGACACCAGCTGCAGGCGCTCAGCGCTTACCGGGTGATCGAACTGCAAACGCCAAGCGTGAAGAAACATGCGCCGCAGACCAGGCTGTGCGCCGCTGCGGGCCAGTAGCTTGTTGAGCTCAAAGTCACCGTATTTGTCATCGCCAAGAATCGGATGTCCCTCGCTGGCCAAGTGGACCCGGATCTGATGCGTACGCCCCGTCTTGATCGTCACTTCAAGCAATGAAAACTGCGCACTGCGCGCTTGAACCTTCACCAAACTGACGGAGGGCATGCCCTGGGGATCGTCGCGCGAGACCACCCGCACACGGCGCTCGCCCGCCTGAGCATCACTGGCGCCCAGCAGGTACTTAAACAAAGGCTTATCCAACACTTTGAGTTTTTCTGGCCAAACCCCTTTAACCACGGCCAGATAAGTTTTACCCGTCTGACGGGCACGAAACTGATTTTGCAAGTTTTTCAAGGCGCTGCGCTTTTTGGCCACCATCAGCAAGCCACTGGTGTCTCGGTCCAAACGGTGCACCAGCTCCAAAAACTTGGCTTGTGGCCTGGCCATGCGCAGCTGCTCGATCACACCAAAACTGACCCCAGAGCCACCGTGCACAGATACACCAGCGGGCTTGTCGATGACCAACAAGCTCTCGTCTTCCATCAACACCTTGAACTCGCAGGCTGGCGCCCTTTGCGATGCCTGGCGCATGGATTGCGCCTTTTCCGCTACCCGCTCAGAAATGCGAACGGGGGGCAAACGCACCAAATCACCGGCAAGCAGCCTGGTGTCGGCCTTCACCCGCCCTTTATTGACCCGAACCTCACCAGCGCGAATCAGACGGTAAATATGCGTCTTGGGAACGCCCTTGAGGTGGCGCATCAAAAAGTTGTCGACGCGCTGCTGCGCCTCGTCTTCATCAACGCAAATTGTTTGGACCTGGGGACGCTTGGCCGCAGGAATGCCCTCTATAATGTTATTCACCAGCGGCGCGGTCTAAGTGGTTGATTTGACGTGATTTGCAGCATTATTGCTGCACAAGTTTAATTCACGTACCACCCCGGTCGTTGGAAAAGTCGGTACCGCCGGTCAAATCAAGCGCAAATCCCAGGCCCACTGCCTGCGATGGTGCTGGATCTGACTGGTTAAGACGACGCAATGAAACCCTGATACGGAATACCCAAAATTCACAGACAAGGTCTGTGAATGGATTGAAGCAGTAATGTTTGTGTGGATGAGCCTGATTTGTTTTTGCCAGCAGCACCTCAGCGTGCTGTGTGTTGGCGAGCGTCAGACGCGACTGTTCGTTGAAACTTCGCAGCTGGCGACCGCAGCGGCCACTTGTTTCCACCCAAACCCCAACGCTACCCTCCACGCGCCAATAGTCAAACTCACCCGCTGAGTTTGACTTCTCCGGCAATTCCCCTCATTTCATAGCGCTCGTTGGTGTATCCATCGCTCTTTTCGAGCGTTTGTTGGTAATTGAACGAAATGAAGGAATACACCCATGAAACGGATGTTAATCAACGCGACCCAGGCTGAAGAGCGACGCCTGGCCGTCGTCGACGGGCAAAAACTGCTCGACTATGAAATCGAGATTGAAGGGCGCGAGCAGCGCAAAGGCAATATTTACAAGGCTGTCGTCACACGCGTGGAGCCGTCGCTAGAAGCTTGTTTTGTCGATTACGGCGAAGAGCGCCATGGATTTTTGCCCTTCAAGGAGATCTCTAAACAGTATTTCCAAGCTGGCGTTGCTGTAGGCCAAGCCCGCATCCAAGACGTCATCAGAGAAGGTCAGGAACTGATGATTCAGGTTGAAAAAGAGGAGCGGGGCAACAAAGGTGCTGCACTGACTACTTTTGTTTCTTTAGCCGGTCGCTATGTGGTCCTGATGCCCAACAATCCACGAGGCGGCGGCGTGTCGCGCCGCATCGAGGGTGATGACCGCGCAGAACTCAAAGAAGCCTTGGACCAGTTGGAATACCCCAATGGCATGAGCATCATTGCCCGCACCGCAGGTATTGGTCGCAGTGCACCCGAACTGCAGTGGGATCTGAACTACCTGCTCAAACTTTGGGACGCAATTGACGGCGCTTCCAAAGGTGGCAAAGGCGCCTTCCTGATTTATCAAGAATCGAGCCTGGTGATTCGCGCTATCCGCGATTACTTTAACCACGACATCGGCGACATCCTGATCGATACCGACGACGTGTACGAACAAGCCCAGCAGTTCATGGCCCACGTGATGCCTGAGCATGCTGCTCGCGTCAAACGTTACCGCGATGATGCCCCCTTGTTCTCACGCTTTCAAATTGAGCACCAAATTGAAACAGCTTACGCCCGTACGGTCACCCTTCCCAGCGGAGGCGCCATCGTCATCGACCACACCGAGGCTTTGGTGTCTGTGGACGTGAACTCGGCGCGCGCTATCAAAGGCGGCGACATTGAAGAAACGGCCACACGAACCAATTTGGAAGCAGCTGACGAAGTCGCTCGCCAAATGCGTTTGCGAGACCTTGGCGGCTTGATCGTGATCGACTTCATTGACATGGAAGAAAGCCGCAACCGGCGTGAGGTCGAGAACCGCCTGCGCGACGCGCTGCGCCAAGACCGCGCACGCGTGCAATTCGGCAGCATCAGCAAATTCGGTTTGATGGAAATGAGCCGTCAACGTTTGAAGCCGTCGCTGTCTGAAGGCGCGTCCATTCCCTGCCCACGTTGCGGAGGCTCCGGCCACGTGCGTGACACCGAGTCCAGTGCGCTGCAGATTCTGCGCATGATTCAAGAAGAGTCACTCAAGGACAACACCGCCTCGGTGCTGTGCCAGGTACCCGTCGAGGTAGCATCTTTCCTGCTCAACGAGAAACGCACTGAGATCGCCAAAATCGAACTCAAACAGCGTATCAATGTGCTGATCGTTCCCCTGAAATCTCTGGAAACTCCGAACTACAAGCTCGAGCGACTCAAACACGATGACGTCCGACTGGACCACATCACGGCCAGCCACAAAATGGCACAAGAAGCGGAGGAAACCACCTCAGTTACGCGCCGTTCGCAAGAGCCTACCAACCGTCAAACGCCCGTCATCAAAGGTGTGTTACCCGATGCACCGGCGCCATTGGCGCCACCCAAGCCCGCTCCAGTGGTGCCGAGCGCGGCAACACCAGCGAACCAATCCGAATTGGGCTTTTTTGGATGGTTGAAAAAGTTGTTTGCTGCGCCCACGCCTGTGGCTGCACCCAAGACGGCAGCCAGTAGTGACACCAGCGAAAGCGACAAGCGAACCGGACGCAACAGCCGCAATGGACGCGGTCGCAACGAAGGGCGCAACGAGCGAAATGAAGGACGCGGAGGTCGCCCTGAGGGTCGCGGTCGCGGTACAGAAGGTCGTACAGAAGGTCGTGGAACGCGTGGCGGCCGCGGTGACCGCCCTGCCCGTGAGCGCAACGACAGCCAAACCAACGCCAACGACGGTGACCTGAGCCAGAACCCTTCAGGCATCAAAATGCAAGCGGGTACAGACAGCAATACGCCAGAGGGCAACGCCAGCGAACAACGTAGTGAACGCGGCGCTCGCAACGGGGAACGCGGTAACCGAGGCACTCGTCAGCCTCGTGCACCTCGTGCGAACAACGAGCCCCGCAGCGCGGAAGTCGCTCAATCCGAAACTGAAGCCGACCGGGAAAGCGCCATTGGTTTCGATGGCGCAGCGCCAGCGACAGAAGGCGCTACACGCGAGCGTCGGCCTCGCGACCGTTACGGACGCGAGCGTCGCCCACGTACCGAACGCGACAACGCTGCTGAATCGTCTGAAAACGCAGCTGACCCACAGCCTCAAGGTGCACCATTTGCTGAGCAGGAAAACGGTGTGCGCAAGTCGTATTTCGACCAAGCCCAGACCACACAATCCGAAGTGCCAACCGCTGACCCGTCAAGCGAAGTAGTGGCTCAGCCTGTGCCAGCAGCCGAACCACAAGCCAAGGCAACGACCACACCGCCACCCGCATCGGTTGCAGCCACTGCCGTGCCTAAGGTTGCCACAGCACCTGAGGCGGGGGCACACAGTCCCGCGCCTGCTACAGCGATGCCCATCGTGGCAGATTTCCGCTTACCGCTAGACGAATTGGCGCAAATTGCCCAAGACGCGGGTTTGGTTTGGGTCAACTCAGATGCTGCCAAAGTGGCTACTGTCCAAGCCGCCATATTGGCTGAGCCACAAGTGGCCAGGGTACCTCGGGAGCGCCCTGCTCCACCAACAGTTGACGAGCGCCCTTTGGTGTTGGTCGAAACGCGCCTTGACTTAAGTGATGTACGCCTGCCGTTCGAAGAAAGCACAGCCGCCTGATTCACGGAACTAAGGGTAAAAAATGGGTGCTTCGGCACCCATTTTTTTAGCTGTCAGCTTATAGACCAGCGGATGCTTAAGGGTAGCGGTTCACTCGCCAAGCGCTTTGGGTCTCCGTCAAAGCCATTGTCGGGGCCGCCCAACGGTGTCTGCGCGCAGCTTGAAGCGCGCTATCAAACCCCTTCGGCGTACGAGCCAGGGGGCGCTGGTTGTCTGCGCTGCAAGCTCAGCTTGGATGCGTTTTGCGTGGCTTGCGCAGCCTGATCTTGATCACCAAGCGCTTGGGCCAACTCGGCCATGGCTTGCCAGGCGCGAATCTGCAGATCGGTATCCTGCAAACGCGGTAATGCTTGTTGAATCAACTGCTGCGCCTTACCCCAGAGACGCGTGTGCAGGCAGGCAACTCCAGCGAGGTATTGCAAAGACACCTCTGCCGGCCAGCGCTTTTGGGCCTGTTCAATGCGAGCGAGCCATTCGGTGTCACAACCGGCAAGGGAAAAACTGATTTCCAGGGCATGTATCAGCTGCAATTTTTGTTCGTTCGCCAGCGCCTGAGCGTGCCCCACCATGCGCTCCCAAATTGGCAAGAGCCAACTCAAAGCAGTGGCGGCATCGCCGCCCAAGTGCAGGTACTGCGAGGCCGCCTGACAGGCAACCTCAGACATCTCGGTCTCGGCCGCGTCCAGCGAATCCCAGAGCGTTTGCAACGCCTGCACATCTTGGCAGCTTGCAACACACTCCAACACCAAAGCCCGCAGCAAACTATGCGCCTGCAAGGCAGAAAAAGCTTTGTGTTTAGCTAACAGGCGCGTGGTCTCCAGAGCCAAAGGGGCGTTGGAGTCCATCCGGGCCATTTTCAAGCGCAAACGCAAGGCCACGGTACGACGAGCAACACCACCAGGCAGACGATCCAACCAACGTCTGGCCGTGTGAATATCGCGTTCGCTCAAGGCCCAGTGTGCGGCGCGCAGCATCACCGCTTCCTTGACGCCATACGAATCATCTTCCTCTGCCAAGTCCAAAGCTTGCGCAAGGTGGCTGTCGCGCGCTGCATGATCACGCAAAGCGTTCGCGCTTTGCGCTGCCAATAAATGGGCCACGACACGCATGCGCGTTGAAGCTTCCTTGGGTGCACTCAGCTGCCGCATGCTGGACTCGCGTATCAGCGTGAGCTCAGCGGATTTCCTAGCCCGACTGAAGCGCCCAGACATCAAATGGATCAGGGTATCGAGTAAACCAAGTTGCACCGCTCGCTCGTGGTAGGCGACCCGCCAATGGTGGGCCTGTTTAGGCAACGCCAGCAAGGCATAAATGGCTCTGAGCGCTGCATAAAACAACACAAATGCGCCAAGCAGCAGCAGCACTACCAAGTTCAAGGAAATATCAACGCGGTGAGGCGGCCAAAAAATCGTGACCGTACCGTCGTTGCTACTGGCAAACAGCGCCAATGCACAGGCGACCCCAAACAGGCCAATGAACCAAAGTGCTGCGCGCATACTCAGCGCCCAGCGGTGGCACTGGCCAGAACCGACAAGGTCTGGTCGATGCGCGGAACATCGAGTTGACGCAACTGCGTCTGGATCAACTTCAACAAAGCCATTGTCGACTTGGCTTTGGACGTAGTCATATCAAAATATTTCTTTAGAAATAGCTGGGCCTCATCCAACTCGTCGCGCGCTTGGTCGACTTGGCGCGAGAGCAAGGCCATCCGCACATTGAGCAATTTAAGCTTGAGGTTTTCCTGTAGAAAAAAACCTTGTTCAGGCGAGAGTAGAACGGCCTCTGGCATTTCAATACGGCTTACCCGAACCAAACTCTGGAGCTGCTGCAACGCCGTGTGCATAAGCGCCGTCCACCAGTTGTCTGAGGATGGCACAAGGGCCTTGCTTCGATTGAGGCGAACCGCAGTCGCACCAACAGCATTGGCCAATTCCAGCTGATCAACGCGTTTCGCCAAGTCTTCAAGCTTGACCAAAATCGCTGGCGTATCACTCAGCGCAATGGTTTTAATGTGCTCAATATCGCGCGCGATGGCGCGCTGCAAGGGAGCGAGATTGGGCTGCGCGGCACGAACAATGCGTTGATCCGAGTTTTTAAGCGCACTCAGTAAGGGCGCCACACTTCCGGTTAGCTGCGCTTGCTGCTGCGCCAGACGCAAGGTAGCTTCGATGTCAACCACCAAATTTTCATCCCGCGAGCGCGACAAACTGCGCATCAAATCCTCGAGCTGACTGCGCTGCAGGGATAAGTCAGCCAATCTGGCTTCCTGCAAGGTCGTGCGTGCCGCAGATTCCTGCGCCATCGTTTGTGCTTGCTTGGCCAAGCCACGCGCTTCGCTGGCCAAGGCCAAGCTCTGCGCGCTTTGTGCCGCTAACTTCTCTTGCATACCAGAAATTCTTTGCCACAACATCGCATTAACCAACAGAGCCAGGCCAGCAAGACCGGCAAGCGCCCACAACCAAGGCGTTTGCTTGGAGCGCACAGGCGGACTAGGCAAGACGCGCTCTGACGCAGCCACCATAGGTGCACCACGGGATTGCTCGGCTGAAAGCGGGGTCTCGTCAGCGTATTCGGTCATGATGCGGATTTTAGCGAGACCAACACGTTCGCAAGCGTCGGCAGGCAAGCCACGATGCGTGAAAAACCCATTTCCTTGGCGGCTTGCTCAATACGCGGGTGGGTGCACAGGGCGTGGGCTGCTGACCAGTCTTGTTTGGGCAGCAAAGCGATTAAATTTCGCACACCCTGCGCACTGCTGAACAGCCATATCGAGCCGTCACATGCTGCTGAGCGGGCCAGTCGACTTTGCAGGGGCGACCAATCTGGCAAGCAGCGCGCGTATGCCACAACAAACTCCACTTGGGCTTGGGCAGCTTCAAGTTGCCGTGCCAACCAGTCACGCCCGACACCGGCACCAGGATCGCTCGCCGACAAGGCAGGCTCCAGACTGCCAGGAAGCTTGACTGGACTGTCGCCGCGCACCACCAGCACACGCGCACCCAGACCAACCTGCTGGCTCACCTGCGACCACAAAGCTTCCGAATCGAACTGTTCGCCTTGCTCAGGGGGCGCATCGATGAGGTCTGCGTGAAAACCGTGACCCAACAAACAGGCTCTGGTTCCAGGTCCCGTGCACCACAGGCGCGGGGCTTGACGGCCAAGACTGAGATGATCAGACACACCTTGTTTCCCGATCTTTGCGACCAGCGCATCTACCGCTTGACTGCTGACAAACATCACTGCTTGCCAGGTCTGTGCAGCCTGCCACACCGTGCGCAAGACGCCCCTATCGTGCACCTCAGCAAACTCGATCAATGGCAGTGCCTGAGCGTCATAGCCGGCCTGAATCAAAGCCTGGATCCAGCGCTCAGCATGCGGCTGAACCCGGGTCACGATGACACGCTGGACCACCTCAGTGTTCCGACTGACTGTGCAAATGGTCCAAACGGCCACCTTGCGCCAGAACAGCAGCACGCAGCGCACGCGCAACGCTTTCGCCCAGGGCATTGGCCGCGGCAAAGTCCATCACCCGCGCTTCTTGAGCCACCTTGACCAGCGGCAAAATGCCTTCTGTGTCGCCCCAGGCTGACTGCAGCATCATGTTGTCTTGGGACAGTGTTGCGTAAGCGGCCAAGGGCATGGAGCAGCTGCCACCCATCATGCGACTGACCGAGCGTTCAGCCGCCACACGCAGCCAAGTCGTCATGTCGGCCAGCGGCGCCAAGGCCTGCGTCAAATCCAAGCGGTCTGCTCGCACCTCAATACCCAATGCACCCTGACCCGCGGCGGGCAACATGTCGGTGGGCTCAAAGCGACAACGGATCCGCTCAGACAAGCCCAGGCGCATCAAGCCAGCGGCAGCCAAAACGATGCCATCAAAGCCACCACCATCGAGTTTTCGTAAGCGCGTGTCCAGGTTGCCGCGCAAAGGTTCGATGCGCAAATCAGGGCGCAACGCACGCAATAAAACCGTACGGCGCAGGCTCGAAGTTCCCACAACCGCGCCAAGCGGTAGATCCTGCAAACTGGCATAACGGTTCGACACAAATGCATCGCGCGGGTCTTCTCGCGCCATCACACATGCCAAGTGAAAACCCTCTGGCAATGCCATGGGCACGTCCTTGAGCGAGTGCACTGCCAAATCAGCCCGGCCCTCGGCAAGGGCCACTTCCAGCTCTTTCACAAACAAGCCTTTGCCGCCGACTTTGCTCAAAGATCGGTCCAGAATCTGGTCGCCAAGCGTCGTCATCCCCATCAGCTCGGCCGCATAGCCAAGCCGACGCAACTCGGCTTGTACATGCTCCGCCTGCCAAAGGGCAAGGCGGCTCTCTCGGGTTGCAATCGTCAGTTTTCGCACACTGCTCATACATGTCGGCACTCAAGCCCTCACCTTTTCAAAATTGGAAACGCTTGGGAATGCTAGCATGCACGGTGGGTATTGAGGGCCACGGCTTAAGCCGCCAACATGGCTTTAACAATAGGGAGTTGGCGTCTTGATATGGGCATCGTCTCCACCAGGTCCGCCAAGCGCACCACCCAGCCGCTCTGTGCGTCTCGGGTAGGGCGTCGTTCAAGTGCCAACACAGACTTTCTGGCCACCAGCGCATTGCGATGAACGCGCACAAAGTGTTGACCAAAACGCGCTTCAAACTCGCTGAGCGAACCCTCCATCACGTAATTGCGTTGCGCCGTGCGCACGGTGATGTACTTCAACTCGGCCTTCAAGTAAATGACACTGTGCAACGGCACCCGTTCCAAGCCACCACGCTCATGCACGATCACCACCTCATCCAAACCCGCGCTGAGCACTGATTTAACCTCTGGTGGCAAACGCAAGCGGGCCACCTTTTGCAAGGCGGTTTGCAAACGAGCCAAGCGCACAGGTTTGGTCAGGTAGTCAAGCGCGTTCAGATCAAATGCTTGCAAGGCGTGCTCAGCGTGAGCCGTCACGAACACCACTGACACCGTCGCCTGTAAGCGCTGCAGATCCTTGGCCAGAGCCATGCCATCGGTACCGGGCATATGGATATCGACCAGAATCAAATCCACCGCATGGTGAGATAAAAAATCCATCGCGTGCATGGCACTGCCCGCTTCGCCCACCCAGGTCACAGGCGGATCCTGGCAATCGGCCAGCAAAGTTTTTAAACGTGATCGGGCCAGCGCTTCATCATCGAGAACTAACACGCGCAGAGGGCTCTGAGCGGCAAGGGATTGACTCACAGCGGAACCTCTATGCGGACTTGAAATTGGCCTTCTTTGATACGCGCATCAAACATGGCCTGCACATCGTGCAGGAGCATCAAACGCTCGCGCACATTGGCCAATGCCAAACCCAAGCCTGCGCTGTGCACTGCATGCGCGTCAAGTGTGTTGCAGACCCTTATCACCACACGACTGCCTTTGCGACGCGTGGACACCTGAATGTCAGCGCCTAACAGACTCGGTTCAACCCCGTGTTTGACCGCGTTTTCCAAAAGCGGTTGCAACAGAAGCGGCGGGAGTTGGGCTTCCTGGGCAGCAGGGTCTAGACGCCACTGCACGCGCAGACGCTCACCAAAACGCAGTGATTCAATAGCCAGATACTGCGCCGCCAGCTCAAGCTCCTGCTTCAAAGTAACGCTGCTTCCGGGTTCAGCCAAAGCGCGGCGAAACAAGTCGCTAAGATCTTCCAGAACCTGCTCCGCCTTGGCCGGCTCATCGCGCACCAGCGCAATGGCGCTGTTCAAGGTATTGAACAAAAAATGCGGTCGAATGCGCGCTTGCAGCAGCGCCAAGCGCGCAGCTTGCGCAGCGGGCACCTGCGCTCGAGCTCGCCATTGCAAGGCGACCACCAAGATGGCGGCCATTAGACTACCGGCCGCTGCACTGGCTAGCCAAGGCGTTTGCCCAGGCAGGTCCAGCATCGTCAGAACCCAACAGGCATAGATACCGCACAGCGTGCCCAGCAAAGTGCCCACCAACACCTGAGCCCAGCCTAGCAGGCGGCCCAACGGACGCTTTAAACCACAAGCAACCACCAGCCATAACAGGGTGGCCGGCAGCACAGCACCCGTCATCAGCGCAAGCTGGTTAAGCCAGTCCAGCAAGGTGGCCGCTCCAAACAAGGCGACAACACCAAGCACGGCTTGCACCAACAAAACCGTGCGAAGCACCACGCCTACATGGCAAGCGTCAAACACTGAGACCTGTTTCAAGGGCGTGTTCTGGCCATCGCTTGGCAAGCGCACAGTGGTATCAGCGAAGGCCGATAAAATTTGGGTATCTTTCATGTCCTAGATTGCGCGTTGGTCTTGACCACAGCCGAGCCGGTTCATGATACCCGCGGGCCTCTAGCCCTGCCAACCAACACCGGAGAAGGCGTTCGACGTCTACAGCCCATGAGCCAAAACCAATTCGACAAAAAAGCCCAAGCCTGGTCAGCGTTGTTCTCAGAGCCCATGAGCGATCTTGTGAAACGCTACACGGCCAGCGTGTTTTTTGACAAGCGCCTATGGCAAGCCGATGTTAGCGGCAGCCTGGCCCATGCGGAAATGCTGGCTGCGCAAGGCATCATCTCTGAATCTGACCATGCCGATATCCAGCGCGGCATGGCGCAGATCACCCATGAAATCGAATCTGGCGCCTTCGACTGGAAGCTTGATTTGGAAGATGTACACCTGAACATCGAAGCGCGCCTAACCCAGTTGGTCGGCGACGCCGGCAAACGTCTTCATACTGGTCGTAGCCGTAACGACCAGGTCGCCACAGATGTGCGTCTGTGGCTGCGCGGCGAAATCGACCTGATCGCCGGACTTCTGGTCGACCTGCAGCGCTCTCTCGTTGACCTGGCTGAACCCAACGTCGAAGTGATCCTGCCAGGCTTTACCCACCTTCAAGTGGCCCAGCCGGTGAGCTTCGGTCACCACCTGCTGGCGTATGTCGAGATGTTCGCGCGCGATCATGAACGCATGATCGAGGTTCGCCGGCGGGTCAACTACCTGCCCTTAGGCGCTGCGGCACTGGCGGGGACAAGCTACCCATTGGACCGCGATCGCGTAGCCAAAAGCTTAGGCATGGTTGACGCAACAGGCCAAGCAGCTGTTTGTCAAAACAGTCTGGATGCCGTAAGCGACCGTGACTTTGCCATTGAGTTCACCGCCGCTGCCAGCCTGTGCATGGTGCACATCAGTCGCATGAGCGAAGAATTGATTTTGTGGATGAGTCAAAACTTTGGCTTTATCCGTATCGCTGACCGTTTCACCACGGGCAGCTCCATCATGCCGCAAAAGAAAAATCCCGACGTACCAGAGCTTGCAAGGGGTAAGACTGGGCGCGTGGTCGGTCATTTGATGAGTCTGATCACCTTGATGAAGGGCCAACCTCTGGCCTATAACAAAGACAATCAAGAAGATAAAGAACCGCTGTTTGACACGGTGGACACACTGAAAGACACGCTTCGCATCTTCTCTGAAATGGTGGGCGGCCAGCTCAACCTAGCTACGGGCCAAAAAGAAGGCGCCATAACGGTCAATGCCAAAGCCATGGAACAAGCTGCGCTTAAAGGTTATGCAACCGCCACCGACCTTGCTGATTACTTGGTGAAAAAAGGTTTGCCTTTTCGTGATGCCCACGAAACCGTTGCCCATGCGGTTAAGGCTGCTGTGTCGCACCAAGTGGATTTGTCAGAATTGCCCCTGTCCGTGCTGCAAGGGTTTAACCCAGCCATCGAGAAAGACGTGTTTGATGTGTTGTCCCTACGCGGATCGCTTCATGCACGCGACATCTTGGGTGGCACCGCACCGGTCCAGGTGCGCCGTCAGATTGTGCGCCACCGCGCACGTTTGAGCGCCATGCCATAGACCAAGCGACGAACGCCG